>CBIHPK010000003.1:0-166692 GCA_966211675.1 uncultured Myxococcaceae bacterium | reverse complement strand
CCTGCTTCAATGAACACCCGATTGACCCGGTGCGGCGGCACATGGGCAGGCCGTTCGGCAGCAAGAAGACCGCGATTGGGCCGTGGCGCGAACCAGTCGGTGAGGTGTGTCTCAGCGGCTCGGTCGCACAGATGATGGTGATCCGATGACGAAGCCGACCTTTGCTTCCGTGACCGAACAGTCGTGCACCTGCCATTATCTAGCGCACGCTGCCGACGATCCGCGGTCCCCGATCGTGTTCGACCCCAAACTGAATGAGTACAACTTCGAGTACCCCAGCCTTTGCAGCGATGAAGTCGGCAACGCGTCCTTGCGGATCTACCACTGCCCGTTCTGCGGAGGCGCGGCACCTCCGTCCAAGCGAGCTCTGGTCTTCGCCGTAATTTCCCCGGAGGAGCAGCAGCGGCTCAACCAACTGCTGGTGGGGATCAAGTCGGTGGAGGATGCGTTCCGCGTTCTCGGGAGGGCCGACCACGACGACCCACACGGGCTCACCGTCCAGCAACCAGAGCGCGAGGGGGCAGCTCCCACTCGGCGGGGCTACCGGTCGCTCACCTACTCGCAGTTGTCAGAGACTGCCGAGGTCATCCTCACCGACTACCCTGCGAGCGGGCTGCATGTCACCTTCCAGGGCAAGTACATCGGGCTGCCGGGGGCGGAAGCGGATCCAGACTCTGCGCGTGAACAAACCGCGAACGAAGAGCGTGGATTAAAGACAAAGTGAGCTGTGAACGAACATTGTCGACCGAGGCAGGAAACGTCGCGACAAGATGCTGGCCGAAGAGAAGCGCGACGAGCCATGACGTGTCGAACTCCGAGGGTTTACCGGTGACTACGACGGTCTCGCTCGTTGCAGCGTCGGGCTTGCCGAACAAGCCGATGGTGCCGACCGCTCCCAGTTCACCCGCTGCCAACCTCTTTCCCCCGGTGCGGCGGCACATCGGCCATCCGTTCGGCCGCGTAGGAATGCAGACATGACCCTACCCAGATTCGGGAGAGTCGTTCCCATCCAGTGCGACATCCTGCGACTGATTGGGTACCGCCTGACCCCCGTGCATGTTGGGCTGGACATTCCCGACGAGGAGCGGGGGGCGAACATGAGAGCCGGGCGGGCGGCGCTGATGGAGGGGACGGGGCAGGACTTCGGGTATGACCTCGCCGCCTGGCACAAGTACCTTCTGTCCCGTCCGGAACTTGGTTATGCTCATGCGTATGGGTTCGCTAGCGTGCAGCGGGCGGTACGAGAGGCGGCTTGCGACCCAGAACGTGCAAGGGTCGTTGCGCTGGTGGAAGCGAATGCCTCGCCAAACGCTACCGCTTCAACGAACAACGGATAGACGGACGCGAGCGCCGGCAACGAACAGTGAGCAACGAACAGCGGAGACTCTCTGGTGAAAGCGGACGTACCCACGAACGAGACGACGAGCAACGGAAGACCGACGCTGATGTGTTCGTCCGTCCTGGCGAGGTCCGCGCTCACTAAAACGTTGGGCGCGCCGAGCAAGCCGATGGTGCCGACCGCCCACGCTTCACCCGCCATCAACCCGCCGCACCCGCTACGGCGGCATATCGGCCAGCCGTTGGGCAGAGTAGGATGACCCCATGGCTCGTGTCCTGAAACCGCCGGCTCCGTTCGAACTCGCCGACGGCGAACGCTCGGTGTTCCTGGCTGGATCGATCGACATGGGACGAGCCGGGCCATGGCAGGCGGAGGTCGAGGGAGAGCTCGCCGACCTCCCGGTCGCCATCCTCAATCCCCGACGGGACGAGTGGGACGCCTCATGGGAGCAGTCGATCGACAACCCGCGGTTCCGTGAGCAGGTCGAATGGGAGCTGGACGCGCAGGAGCGGGCGTCGGTGATCGCCATGTACTTCGTCCCTGGCACCCAGGCCCCGATCACGCTGCTGGAGTTGGGGCTGTTCGCCCAGACGGGCAGGCTGGTGGTGTGCTGCCCGCCAGGCTTCTGGCGGCGAGGCAATATCCAGGTGGTCTGCCGTCGGTACAAGGTGCCGCTGGTCGAGGATCTGGCCGAACTGATCCGGGTAGTGCGGGGGCGGATCGATGCGTGACGAGGGCACCCCGGCTGGCGGTTGGGTGGACGACATTTGAAGAGAAGGAGAGGGCGCCATGGCCGCGGGTGACACGGACTACGGATGGATCGATATGGGAGTCCAACAGCGAATCTGGAGGGACCTCGAAGACAACTGGATTCAGGCCTTCGAGGCGCTGCGCGATGAGGTGCTCAGGGGCAGAGGGTTCTGGAAGCCCAGCGATGCCAGGGCACACGAGATCGTCGACATGGTCTCGTGGCCCTCCTGCATCGGGTGGACGGACGACGAGGGCGGCTACGAGTACTACAGCGCCCAGCATCGCAACGGATACGGCCTGCTCCGTCGCGTCGCGCTCTCCTCCAGGTGATTCGCACGGTGGGCAGGTCGTCGGCGCCACGTGCGTGCCCGACCCATTTCCCGCTGAGGCGGAGGGGAAAGAGGCGTGACACTGATCGAAGGCGAGACGATCATCCGGCGGCCCTTCGGCGAGGTCTCCGACTCCCTCTCCGACACAACGCATGGAGCATCCGGTGTCTGAAATCGAGAAGCGGATCTTCGAGAGCTTCTCCTCCCAGGGGCTGATGGCCACCCTCGGCGCCGAGCTCCTCTACGTCGCCCATGGCGAGGTGCACATCGCGCTGCGCCCGCGTCCCGAGATCTCCCAGCAGCACGGCTACGTCCACGCGGGGGCGCTCACCAGCGTGGTCGACAGCGCCTGCGGCTATGCGGCGCTGACGGCCGCGCCGCCGGGGAGCGAGGTCCTTACCGTCGAGTTCAAGGTGAACTTCATGCGCCCAGCGGTCGCCGATCGCTTCGTGGCCATCGGCAAGGTGACCAAGGTCGGAAGGACCCTCACGGTCTGCCAGGGCGAGGTGATCGGTGAGAGGGGCTCGCTTCGCGAGTGCATCGCCCTCATGCAGGCCACGATGATCCACGTCGCGGGGAGTGCCTGAGCGACCGATGGCACCGACCGCTCCCCATCCACCCGAACCCGAGCTCGAGCCCCATGCCGATTCACTATCTCGAAATCGTGACCCCCGACGTCGACGCGGTGTGCGCCGCCTACGCCGCCGCCAACGGCCTGCGCTTCGGCCCACCCGATGACGGCCTCGGCCAGGCCCGCACCGCCCCGCTCCCCGATGGCGCCCTCCTCGGTGTCCGGGCGCCGCTGAGCCCGACCGAGACCCCCGTGGTGCGACCCTACTGGCTCGTCGACGACATCGAGGCCTCCCTCGCCGCGGCCCTCCAGTCCGGCGCCGAGCTCGCCCATTCGCCGATGGAGATCCCCGGCCACGGAACCTTCGCCATCTACTTCCTCGGCGGCGTCCAGCACGGCCTCTGGCAGCTCCAGTCCCGCGCCCGGCCCTGACCCCCACCCTCCTCACCTTCCGACGTCCGGAGCCCCACCTCCCGACGTCCGGAGGCGCTCGCTCGCCCGACGCTCGCGCTATCCTCGCCGCCGATGCGTCTCGCCCCCTGCCTCGCGGTGCTGCTCGCCGGTCTCGCCCGCCTCGCGCCCGCGGCCGCCCAGCCCGCCGCCACGCACGCTTCCCCGACGCTCCGCTGGAGCACCGGCGAAACCAACCCCACGCGAGCCCTCGTGGGCCTCGACGACGACGACGACGACGACGACGGCGTCCCCGACTCGCAGCAGAGCCCCGCGCCCTCGGCCGACGACGACCGCGTGGCGCTCACCGTCGAGGGCCTCCCCACCGGCGCCGTGGCCGTCACCACCACCGGCGGCCTCCGAGTGCGCGACGCCTCCGGGGCGCTGGTCGAGCGCGCCAACGTCGCGGTCCGCCGCGGCGCCGCCACCATCGAGCTCGTGGGCGTGGCCGCGAGTGCTCGACCCGACGACGCCTCGGTCGAGCTCGTCGCGGGCTCCCAGCGCTGGCGCGTGGCGGTGACCGTGGTGGCCGTCACCGTGCTCCGCGGGGACAACGCGCCCGTGTACGCGCACCGCGACGCCGTGATGATCTCCAGGGAGGTGACCAACGACGAGACGCTGCCTCGCCGCGCCGCGTGGGGAGAGCGATCGCCCGACGTGGAGAACGTCCGCGCGGAGGTGTGGGACCCGACGCCCGGCGCCGAGCCGACGGTCCGCTGGGAGAGCCGTGGGACGCCGGCCTCCTTCGTGCGCGATGCGACGGCGCTACGGGCGCGGCTCGCGGAGGTGGCGATGGGGCGGCCCGACGCGGGGGCGCCGTGGCGCTCGGGCTACGTGAGGCTCGTGGGCGACGAGGTCGATCAGCGGGCGCCCGGCGTCGAGGCGCAGACGCTGCGGGTGGCCCTGCGCGACCGGGTGACCGTGCGCTACCGGCGAGCGGGCGTGGCGGGCGAGGCGACGACGGACGTGCGCGTGGGGAGGCCCGGGCGCGAGGACGGTCCGATGGCGGCGAGGATGGTGCGGGCGCGGGTGCTGGTGCTGCGCAACCGGGCCCAGTCGAGCGGGGGCCTGCCGCTGGTGGGCGGGAGCGAGGCCGCGGCGCTGGACATCGGCCGCCGCCAGGTGGCGATCGCCAACGAGGTGTACGGGCAGTGCGGCGTGACCTGGGGCGACCCGGCCGGCGACGTGGCGAGGGTGGTCGATCCGCCCACGACGACCATGATCGCCTTCGGAGATGACCACGGGGCGCTCGCCTCGGGGGGCGTGGTGCGGCTGCGGGTCAACGGGGTCGCGATGCCTCCGCTCGCGACGCGCGTGGGCTGGCGACCGATCGACACGGCGATGGCCATGGGGGCGATGCTGCGAGCGAGGGGCTACACGGCGAGGGTCACGAGCAACCCGCGCACGACCTACGGCGCCGAGCCGAGCGCCGACGTGCTGGTGCTCGATCGCGCGGGCCGATGGACCAACCTGTCGCCGGTCGCGGGCTCACCGCTCAGCACCGACCTGAGGCAGGGCGCGGCGCTCGCGGTGGTGGACTTCAGCGATGGCATCGACGAGTTCAACAACCAGAACAGCACGTCGGGGACGCTGGAGGAGCGAGCGCTCATCAAGCCGCTCATCGACGACGACGCGACGACCATGGAGATGATCGTGATCAACCGCTTCTCGCGAGGGACCCGCATCGGCGAGGCCTTCGTGCGCGGGGACGGCGGGTCCATCGGCAATGGGTTTCTCATCGACCGCGCGGGCATCGCGGCGGAGCGCGAGGCGTGGACGCAGTCGCACGAGGCCGGGCACATCCTGCTCGACCAGCCGTGGCACCCGGACAACATGGGCCCCGACCGACCGTGGCTGCTCATGGACGCCGACGCCAGCCTCGGCACCGTCGCGGGCCCCAAGCGCCTCTCGACCGAGGAGTGCGCCCGGCTCCGTTCGCGCAACGGCCCCGACGCCCCGTCGCCCCTGATGCAGCGCTACGACGTGGGCTCGGCCTCGCCCGAGGCGCCCCGCTTCACCGCCTGGCCCGCGGAGCCCCGCTACCCCCGACCGGCGGGCGCTGCCACGGTGACGACGGCATCGGCCCCGAGCGCGGCGCCGACAGTGACCGACGCGCCCGCGTCGCAGTACGGCGTGCGCTGGGAGCCGTAGGCCCTCACCACACCACGCCGACGTTGACCCCCGCGCGCAGCGTGGCGCCCGTCGACTGACCCAGACCCTGCACGATCGCCTCGAAGAGCCACGGCACCGAACGCTTCCGGAAGCTGAACCCCGCCCCGAGCTGCCCGCCCCACGCCGTGCCGGGCGTGGCGTCGTCGTCCAGCGACGCGATGGGGCCGCCCAGCAGGAACCACTGGACGTCGCTGCTGTTGCCGTCGGGCTCCCAGTGGAGCGTCACGCCCGCGTGGTGCGCCGCGCCGACGCCGAGCACGAAGCTCCGGCCGTACTCGAGCGTGAGCGCGAGGCTGCCGTAGACCGATGCTCCGTTGTCGGTGCTCCCGCGGATGACCCGTCGCACGCCCACGCGCAGCGCGGGAGCGAGCGCGACCTGCGCCCCGGTGTCCGTCGAGGCCCCGGCCGTGGCGCTGGCGAGGACGCTCACCGTGGGCTGCCACCGGGCCTCGGTGTAGGCGTGGTAGGCGGGCTGGATGCGCGCGGCCTCGGCGAGGGTGATCCCGTTGCGGGCGAGCCAGGCGCCGAGCGAGGGGTCGTCGCGGAGCTGCTCGATGTACGCGAGGTTGTGGTCGCGGGCGACGCGCCGGACCAGCGCGGCGTCGCCGGTGGACTCGATGAGCGCGGCCATGGCGCAGCGGGCCCCGACCTCGTCGACGAAGACGGGCGTCGGCGACGCAGAGACGCGGTTGAGGGGAAAGCGGCCCGCGGCGATGTAGCCGGCGAGGGCGCTCAGCGCTGCGCGGCGGCGGGCGCGCTCGGGGGCGGTGAGCGCGTCGGTGGGGGCGGAGCGCACCGAGCGAAGGGCGCGCGTGAGGTGCTCGCGGACGCGGCGGCGCTCGACGGCAGAGGGGATCATCGCGCCCCCGGCGGGATGACCGTGCTGCCCGGGCGGATGAGCTTCGCGCCGCAGGAGCCGGCCGCGCCGCGCAGCTTCATCGCCACGAAGGCGCCGCCGATGAGGCCCACCAGCAGGAGCAGCACCAGTCGGACGAGGAAGCGACGGTCGCGCTCGACCGGGAGGAGGGTGGACTCGTCGACGGCTCCGGTGGAGGTCGCCGGGGGAATGTCGCTGGGCTCCGAGGGGTCGGCCATGGCGCCTAAGGGGAATAGGGCAATGGCCCGCGCGGTCAAGCGCTCAGCGGCAGCGGGTCGCCGTGGGGTCGGAGGGATCCGAGTCGTCGAGGTGGCCCTCGTTGGGTCCGCAGTCGAGGCGGGCGTCGGGCGCGCCGTCGCGGGCGTGGATGCGGTCGAAGCCCGCGCCGCCGAGGAGGGTGTCGCGCCCGTCGCCGCCGAAGAGCTCGTCGTTGCCGTCGTGCGCCGAGAGCTCGTCGTTGCCGTCGTAGCCGACCATCGTGTCGTCGCCGCCCCAGCCCCAGATGGTGTTGTTCTCGTCGTTGCCGTAGAGGCGGTCGTCGCCGTCGGCGCCCTCCAGGATCTCCAGGTCGCCGCCGATGTGCGTGCCCCAGGGGTCGAGCGAGCAGCGGTCGGGGTTGAACGCGCGGCCGTAGAAGGGCTGTCGCACCGCGGACCGTCCGCCGAGCTGGGCGCTGATGCCGAAGAAGGGCCGCTGCGTCCCGGTGCTGCGGCGGAAGCCCGCGATGTCGATGCCCGGACCGCCCACGAAGAAGTGCCCACCGCAGGGATAGTCGGACACCAGCTGGTCGTTGCCGGGGCCGCCGTCCAGGTGGTCCACGCCGCCCGCGTACTCGGGGCCCCGGGTCATCGGGTCCATCGCCGGGCTCTCGCTGAGCAGGGCGTCGTCGCCGCCGTTGCCGACGAGCGTGTCGCGCCCGTCGGGGCCGGAGAAGAGCACGTCGTCCCCGGCGCTGCCGATGAGCGTGTCGTCGCCGCGGCCGCCGCCGAGGTGCGCCGAGAGGTCGCGAGGGAGGCTCCCCACGACGGTGATCTGGTCGTCGCCGTCGCCGCCGTAGGCCATGAGGTAGCGCGGGGCCGAGGGCAGCCGGCAGAGCACCACGTTGGGCTGCATCCGGTCACGCCACACGCAGCCCGTGCCGGGGGTGAGCGTCCCGGTCGGCATCGACACCGCGACCGTGTGGTCGTCGAGCACCACGCTGAGCTGGTCGGAGCCGTCGCCCGCGCTGCCCAGCACGCCGATGCCGGTGTCGTGGGTGTTGCCGTCGACGAAGGCGATCGGGCCCGCGGGGCGCCCGGGGGCCTCTCCCGCCGGGTCGCAGCGCGCGTCGTTGCAGGTGTCCGCGCCCGGTCCGCCGTCCATGGTCGTGCCCGCCGGGCCGCGGAGCGCGTCGTCGCCGTAGAGCCCGTAGAGGCGCTGCGCCGCGGAGGTCGCGATGAGCGTGTCGTTGAAGTGCGAGCCGATCACCGCCTCGATGCCCATGAGCGCCTCGCGCGCGCCGTCGCCGCTCGCCAGGCCCGAGCGCACGATCTCCGCCGCCTCGAAGCCGCGCTCGCGCAGGTCGTTCCAGAGGCGCTCGTCGTCGTCGGGGTTGGGGTGCCGGTTGAAGTCCACGAGCACGCCCTCCGGCGCCGGACCCGAGGCCGCGGCCAGCGCCTGCCCCGGCGGCATCGCCGTCGAGAAGCTCGCCGCGTCGAAGCCGCGGCCGCCGATGAAGGTGTCGTGCCCGGTGTCGCCGCGCATCCAGTCGTTGCCGTCGCCGCCGTGCATGAAGTCATTGCCGTGACCGCCGATGAGCACGTCGTTGCCGTCCTCGCCGTAGAGGTCGTCGTCGAGCAGGTCGCCGTAGAGATGGTCGTCCTGGCGGCCGCCGCGGATCACGTCGCTCCCAGCGCGCCCGTGGATCACGTCGTCGCCGTCGCCGCCCTCGAGGGTGTCGTTGCCGTATCCGCCGTCGATGTAGTCCGCTCCGTCGCCGCCGACGATGTGGTCCTCCCCGTTGCCGCCGCAGATCACGTCGTCGCCGCCGCCGCCGTCGATCACGTCGTCGCCGTCGCCGCCGAAGATCACGTCGCGCCCGGGGCTCCCGTGGATCACGTCGTTGCCGGGCGTCCCGTGCATCGAGTGGTTGGTCTCGCTCTCGTCGAGGCAGGGGTCGGGCTGGGCCCTCGGGGTCGGCGGCGCAGGCACCGGGTCGTCGCCGCCCGCCCCACCGCCGTCGCCCGTCGAGGGCGCAGGGAGGTCGGGCCAGGAGAAGAGCGGCGCGTCGTCGGCTTCGGCGTCGGCGCTCGCGGACGAGACGTCGTCGTCGGGGGCGGGCGAGTCGAAGCCTCCGCCGTCGGGCAGGCGAGCGACGCCGCCGTCCATCGCCGCGGTGTGCGCGACGTCGTCCGTGGGGGCGACGGCCACGCTCGTGGCGCTGCCGTCACTGCATCCGACGGCGAGCGCCAGGAGCGCGAGCCATGACCCGGCGGAGACCCTTCGACATCCCATGAGAGCCAACGCTACGGCCGAGCCGCGCGGACGTCACCGGGACCGCCGTCGAAGTTCATGGCTCGGGTGCGCGGAGGCTCGTCACGTCCACCCACCCCTGGCCCGACGAGAAGGCGCCGCAGGCCGGCGGGTGCTCCGGGTCGGTGGTCACGAAGATCCAGTCGCCGTTGCCGCGGTACAGGATCATCACCCGGTCGCCCCGGTGCAGGAAGCGCTTGGGCGCGTTGTCCGGCGCCAGGAACACCGGCAGCACCGTCGCGTTCACCACGCGCACGGTGTGCTGCTCGTCGCGCATGCCGCCGCAGTCGTGGTCGCCCTGGCCCGCCGGGTTGGCCGAGGCGCAGGCGTTGCGGCCGCTGCACCCGCTGCGCTGGCAGGTGCGTGGGTTGTACGGGGCCTGGAAGCCCTCGTTGAAGAGCCCCGCGTTGCACAGGCCCGTGGCGGGCGGCGCGTCCATGAGCGCCGAGGCGTCGACCCAGCCGTAGGCGCGCGTGGGGTTGATCGCGTTGACGAGGTAGCCGAAGCGGTAGCGCACCGAGCCCGCCAGCACCGTTCCCCGGAGCGCGGGGCGGTTGCTGCACCGACGGTTGCGCGTGGACTGCACCATGAAGGTCTGCCCCGGCGCGAGCTGGTCGAGCACCTGGCCCGGGCGGCCGCCGTCGACGCAGCCCGGTCCTCCCGAGAAGAGGCGCACCGGGCGGGTCACGGTGAAGGGGTAGTAGGCCACGTTCACCCCCGCGGCGGTGTACGCGAGCGCGAGGTCGCCGCAGGTGGGCCCGCCGGGCGACTCGTCGCGCTCGAACTGGAGGCATCCCCCGCCGCAGTCCAGCGGGCACGAGAGGTCGTCCTCGTACCAGTCGCACTGGTGGTCCCCGCAGGAGTTGCCGTGGTTGAAGGCGCGCAGCTCGTTCTGTACGACACAGCGCATGTACGACCCCTGGCCCGCGGTGAAGCGCCCCGGCGTGCAGGAGTAGTAGCTCATGAAGTTCCGGCGGTCGGGCACCGTGGGGTCGCCCGACCCGCAGGCCGCGCCGACGCAGGCCGCCGCGCAGCGCCGCGTCGCCGTGCCGTCGCCGCTGCACGGGGCGCAGCTGCCGTCGAGGCGTGACCCGTCCGAGCACGACGCGATGCCGAGCTGGCCCGCCGGCCCGCGGTCGCCGGGCGTGTCGCAGACCATGTCGCCCGTGTCGCCGCAGCGCGCGGGGTCGGCGCGGCCCGCGCGGCACTCGAAGGTGTGCGCGAGGCCGAAGAAGTGCCCGAGCTCGTGCACGAGGCTCTGCTCGTCGAGGGCCGTCGGCGTCCCGGAGACGCCCGTGGGGCGCGAGATCTCCGAGGCGAACACCACGCGCCCGGCGATGGCGTAGCCCGCGAGGCTGCGCGCGGCGGCGTCGTCCGTGAGCCGGTCGACGATCGCGATGGGCACGACGCCCGGCGTGGTGGCTGCGACGATCTGCGCGCGGATCGCCTCGTTGCTCGACGAGAACTGGCACGACGGGTGTTCGAAGTAGCGCACGTCCGTCTCGACGAGGGCGAGCCGCGAGGAGACGCGGAAGATGGCGCGCGCGCGGTCCATCACGGACTGCACCTCTTCCACGCGGCGGACCAGGGCGCCGCGGCGCTGGCAGATGTGGAGCGCGTAGGGGATCGTGAGCTCCGGTCCCCCCTGCGCGGCCGCGAGCGCCGCGGGGTCACGGCAGCGCGCGCGGGCGTCGAGGATGTCCCCTGTGGCCGGATCGCCGACAACCGGAGGGCGGGGCGGCGGGTCGGGCGGCGGGCCGCAGAGCCCGGGAGGCTCCGCGAGGCAGACCTCGGAGCAGCCGTCGCACCGCGTGGTGTTGCCGTCGTCGCAGCTCTCGCCGGGCTCGGTCATCCCGTTGCCGCACTGCGCGGCGCGCACGCACGCCGTCCGGTCGACGCGGCAGTCGGGGGTGCAGCGGGCGGGCGCGTCCCGCCACGCCGGCGCCTCGCAGCGCACCGGCGCACCCATCGGGTCGCACTCCTCCGTCGCGTCGACCCGGCCGTCGCCGCAGCGCGCGGGGTCCGGCGGGCCGTGCTCGCAGGTCGAGACGTCGAACACGCACGACGGCAGGCAGCCCACGCTGCCGCCGCGGAAGGTCGGGTCGAGCGCCGAGCACGCGGGCAGCTCGGTGGCCGGGTCGCTCGGGTCGCAGGCCTCGTCAGGGTCCGTGCGGCCGTCGCCGCACGAGGGGGTCAGGCCGATGCCGGTGTCGTCGGGCAGCGGCTCGCGGTCGTCGAAGGGCTTCTTGTTGAGGTCCTCGACCGCGGCGTCGGAGGCGGGGCCGTCGGCCACGAGCCCGGCGGTGCACCCCGCCGCGAGGGTCAGGAAGACGATCGCCCACAGGCGTGGCCACGCGCGAGGAGGGGTCATGGCGCTCAGGGGCAGCGCTCCAGCGGGCCGCCGTTGAGCACCACGCGCACGCCGCCGAGCTCCCGGTGGCTGCAGCAGTCGTCGAGGTGGGTGATGACCACGCGGTTGCGCCCCGGGGCGATGTAGCGAGCGAGGTCCGTGGTGGTGCCGGTGCCTCCGATCTGCACGTAGGCCCCGGGGTCGGAGATGCCGGCGGGGTAGCGGTCGTTGAACACCGTCACCCGCGCTCCGTCGTCCACGGCGCCCATGGACACGGTGAGGGAGCGCACCACGTAGCTGGCCGACACCTCGAAGAAGGTCTGGAAGTAGGTGAACTCGCCGCCGTTGAGGCACTCGCAAGAGCGCCCGCAGAGGGCCGAGTCCTGGGAGAAGTCGATGGTGGTCGCGGCGATGGCGGACCAGCCCGCGGCGGCCTCGGCGGGGATGGCGGCGAGCTCGAACTCCGCCGGGTCGCCGTGCGTCGTGAAGCTGCGCCCGAAGCACACCGGGCCCATCGAGCGGTTGATCTGCCAGGGCGCCCCGGTGGCGGTGCCCTCGATGCACGCGCGACACCCCTCGTCGACGACGCCGTCGCAGTTGTTGTCCACCCCGTCGCAGGCCTCCGGCCCGGGGAGCGTCTCGCCCGCGCAGGCGCTCCAGGTTCCGAACTCCCCGGTGCCCGTGCAGGTCTGCGTGCCCCAGGCGCAGGCGCCGTGGCCCGGCTGCGTGGGTTCGCCCGAGTAGCAGCGCTGCGAGGCGCCCGGCGAGCACACGCAGCCGTCGTCGACGAGGCCGTTGCAGTCGTCGTCGAGGCGGTTGCCGCAGAACTCCCGCGGCCCGCAGCCCCGCGGCGCGTCGCCCGACGGCGGAGCGTCCATCGCGCGGTCGACGCTCGGGGCGTCGGGCGACGTCCGGTCGGCGCCGCCGAGGTCGAGTCGGACCACGTCGCGGAGCCCGGCGTCGGCGAGGCCCCGGTCGAGCGGAGCGCCGAGATCCTCGGAGGGCTCGACGACCTCCGAGGCCTCTCCAGCCGAGCAGGCGACGACCGACCCGAGCAGACCCAGCGCGAGCCACGGCAGCGATCGGAGGTGCATGCGACGAGTGAACCCGCATCGCCCGCGAACGCAACTGGGGCCCCGCTGACCACCGGCGGATCGGGGGCGGTCGAGCCCCTCAGCCGCGGGGCTTCGGGGGCGCGTCCTCCAGCGCGAACAGCTCGACCTCGCCCTTGCCCTTGAGCTCGACCCCCCCGAGGCTGCGCACCGGCGGGGCCTCCTCGCCGCGTCGGGCGGCGGCCTCTCGCGCGGCGTCGCGCACCGCGGCCGTGAGGTACACCTCGCCCGCTCCCGCCTTGCTGCACGCGCGGCTCGCCACGTTGACCGTGTCGCCGAGCACGGTGAACTCCACCTGCCGCTCGTTGCCGAGGTTGCCGGCCACGAGCGAGCCCGTGTTGATCCCGATGCCCATCTCGATGACCTCGCCGAAGAGCCCGCGCCCGTTGGCGTCGGCGAGCTCGCGCTGCATCGCCCGGGCGCAGAGCACCGCCCGCAGCGCGTGGTCCGGCTGGTCGAGCGGCACGTTGAACACCACCAGGATCGCGTCGCCGACGAACTTGTTGATGTACCCGTCGTAGCGCGCGATGGTCTCGATCATCAGGGACACGTACGCGTTGAGCACGGCGATCACCTGCTCGGGCGCGAGCGCGGCGGACATCGCGGTGAAGCCCCGGATGTCCGAGAACATCACGGTGGCGACGCGGCGCTCGCCCGCGAGCATGGTCCCCGCCCCGACGTGGCGCAGCCGGTCGAGCACCACCGGCGAGACGTAGCGCCCGAAGGCGCGCTCGAGGAACTGCCGCTCTCGCGCCGAGGCGAGCATCGCGTTGAAGCCGCGCTGCATCACCGCGAACTCGTCGTTGCCCTGCACCGGGACCTGGTGCTCGTAGTCGCCGCGGGCGACCCGGTCGAAGCCCGCTCGGAGCACGGCGACCCCTTGCGTGGCGCGGCGCCCGAAGCGCCAGGCCATCAGCAGCACGAAGGGGAGCTGGAAGCCGATGGCGCCCGCGAGGCCTCCGAGCACCACCGCGGCGGAGCGGGACAGCCACCCGAAGAGCTGGACGTAGGCCTCCAGGTGGCCGGCGCGGATCGTCCGCTCGAGCAGCGCCTGCGCCTGCATGCCGAGGAGCGAGAGCCAGAGGAAGGTCCCGAGCGCGGCGACCAGGAGGAGCACCATCAGCCGCGTCGACAGCCGACGGAACCTCGCCGTCGTCAGGTAGAGCGCGTCCGCGACGCCGAGGGAGAACATCCCGAGGCCCGTGAGCACGGCGATGGAGAGCGCCACGCTCACGAGCTCCAGCGCCCGCTGCAGGCGCGGCAGCGCGAGGCCCGAGAGGACACCGTAGGCCGCCGGGATGACCGCCACCAGGGCCGCTCCCGCCCCGATGCGCGCCGCAGCCCGCAGCACCGGCCGCCGCAGCGCGCGCTCGATCCACGGGTCGACGCGGCGCACGAACTCGAAGGCGCAGAGCGCGGCCCCGAGCAGGCCCGTCGCGGTGGCGGCGTAGGCGACGAAGCCGGCGCCCCGGGTGAAGCCCGCCAGCGCCATGGCCGTCACGTGGCCTGCGACGAACACCACCGCCGCCGCGGGCAGGACCAACTCTCGCCGTGTGGCGGCGCGCATAGGCGTACAGGATAGACCGAGCGGCTCGCGGGGGTAGAGTGCGCCGCGTGATGGACGAGAGCAGAGGGCGAATCCTGATCGTGGACGACGAGGCCAACGCGCGCGCGGCGCTCTCGGAGATCCTGCGCGAGGAGGGCTACGAGACGGAGACCGCGGCGGACGGCTTCAAGGCCCTGGGGAAGCTCGGGTCCTTCTCGCCGGACCTGATCCTGACGGACCTGAAGATGCCGGGCCTCGACGGCCTCGGGCTCCTGAAGGAGGCGCGCGCGGCGTCGCCGTCGACGGTGCTGGTGGTGATGACCGCCTTCGGCACCATCGACTCCGCGGTGGAGGCCATCAAGCTCGGCGCGGAGAACTACCTCACCAAGCCGCTCGAGCCCGGCAGCCTCATCGCGGTGGTCGAGCGGGCCATGGAGAAGGCGCGGCTCATGGCCGAGGCCGCGGTGCTGCGAGAGCGCCTCCGGGAGCGCAACGCCTTCGGTCACATCGTCGGCGAGCACCCGAGCATGAAGGCGATGCTGGAGACCGTCGCGCAGGTGGCGCCGTCGCGATCGAGCGTGCTCATCGTCGGCGAGAGCGGCACCGGCAAGGAGCTGGTCGCCGCCGCGCTGCACCGCGCCTCGACGCGAGCGCAGCAGCCCCTGGTGCGGCTCAACTGCGCGGCGCTCTCCGAGTCGCTGCTGGAGAGCGAGCTCTTCGGCCACGAGCGCGGGGCCTTCACCGGCGCGGTCGGCCGGCGCGAGGGGCGCTTCAAGCAGGCCGACGGAGGGACCCTCTTCCTCGACGAGGTGGGGGAGATCCCCGCGGCGACGCAGGTGAAGCTCCTGCGCTTCCTGCAGGAGCGAGAGTTCGAGCGAGTGGGCGGCAACGAGACCCTCAAGGTCGACGTGCGCGTGGTGGCCGCGACCAACGTCGACCTGGAGGACCGGGTGCGCCGAGGGCAGTTTCGCGAGGACCTCTTCTACCGGCTCAACGTGATCCGCATCGACCTGCCGCCGCTGCGCGAGCGACGGACGGACGTGCCGCTGCTCGCGGGCTTCTTCCTTCGTCGCTACGCGCAGGAGAACGGCAAGCGCATCGGCGGGTTCAGCGACGAGGCGATGCAGCGGCTCATGGCGTGGCCCTGGCCGGGCAACGTGCGCGAGCTCGAGCACGCCGTGGAGCGCGCGGTGGTGCTCTGCCGCTCCGAGCGCATCGAGGTCGAGCAGCTCCCCGGGCCGATGACCGTCGGGGCGGCGCGGGCGAAGGAGGGCGACGGGCGGCCGGTGATCCCCGGGTCGAGCATCGCGGAGCTGGAGCGCTACGCCATCCTGGAGACGCTGCGCGCCACCGGGGGGAGCACCTCGAAGGCGGCGAAGATCCTCGGGGTCTCCGCGAGGAAGATCCAGTACAAGCTCCACGAGTACGGACGAGTGGGCCCCGTCGGCGAGGGCGAGTCCGGGAGCTAGCTCAGGGGTCGTAGGCGCAGCGGACGCCCACCCAGGGCAGCGCCTCGGTGGGCAGCCGCAGCCGCCGCAGCGCGCTGGTGCACTGCCCCCACGGGAGGCGGGCGTCGCCGCCGCGCACCACGCGCCACGGTCCGCGGGAGACCCCGCGAGGGTCGTCGTAGACGAAGAGCCCGCCGTCGGTGCGAGGCGGGAGCTCGGCCAGCGAGGCGTCGACGGAGACGTCCTCGACGGCGGCGTCGACCGCGGCGTCGAGCGGAGGGATCACCGGGAGCGCAGGGTAGAAATCCCCCGGGTCGTCGACCCACTCGGCGAGCGATCCGGCGAGGTCGCGAATACCCTCGGGGGTAAGATCGTCGACGCCCGCGTCCGCCGCCGCCGCGACGGCGCCGTAGGGATACGGTCGGCTCACCTCCAGCGGACCGGCCGCCGCGCGCTGCCACTCGGCTTCGGTGGGCAGGCGCCCTCCGCGGGCCGCGCAGTAGGCCCTCGCGTCGGGCCAGGAGAGGCAGCGGGCGGGCGCCGCGTCGGGCACGTCGGCGTCGCAGCGCATGGGCCCGCAGCGGCCCGCGGCGACGCACTCGCGGTAGCGGGCGGCGGAGGCCTCCTCGCGGTCGAGGGCGAAGGCGCGGAGGCGGGCGGCGCGGGCGGGGCGCTGCTCGAAGTGCTCCTCCCCGGAGGCGGCGCCGAGGAGGGACAGGCCCGCCGGGAGGCAGGCCGTCCCGGGGCGGAGCGCGCCGCACGCGTCGGTCGCGGTCGAGGCCGTGGGCGCGGTCGCGGCGTCGACGATGGGGCGGGCGACGCGGGGCTGCGGGGTACGAGAGGCGCAGCCCAGGAGGCCGAGCAGTCCGAGGGCGAGGGGCCTCACGAGCGGTGGGTGGTGGGGGGGAGCGACGGGGCGTTGAGCTCGGAGGCGAAGAGGTCGTCGGGGCGCACCGCGATGGGCGTGCCCGAGGGGAGCGACGGCACCGGCGGGGCGTTGGCGTAGTCGGGGATGGAGCCGACGTCGAGGGCGCGCGAGACCTCCAGCACGGACTCCTCCAGCGAGGCGCTGGCGAGCAGGTCGACGGAGGCCGCGGCGGGCTCCTCGGAGAGCGCGTACTCGAGCAGGGTGCGGATCTCGATGTCGATCTCCCTCGCCCAGAGCGTTCGCATGTAGTTGGCGAGGCGGGTGCGCCGGTAGTTGGGGGCGTAGCCGCGGAGGAAGTTGACCAGCCCGTCGCGAAATTCTCCCGCCGTCTGGTAGCGGTCGCGGCGGCTGCGGGCCATGGCCTTCTCGACGACCTCGGCGAGCCCTTCGGGCACGTGCGGGGCGAGCTCTCTCAGGGGCACCGGCTCGGCGCGGCGCACGGCGTAGATGAGCTCGACCTCCGAGGGGGCGGAGAACGCGGGGGTGCCGGTGAGCAGCTCGTAGAGCACGCTGCCGGCGGAGAAGACGTCCGACTGGCCGGTGAGCCGGGGGTCGCCCTGGGCCTGCTCGGGGGACATGTAGCGGACCTTGCCCTTGATGATCCCCTGGGCGGTGCGCTCGCGGTCGACGTCGGCCTTGGCGATGCCGAAGTCGATGATCTTCACGGAGCCGTCGTAGCTGACGAGGATGTTCGACGGGGAGAAGTCCCGGTGCACGAGGCGCAGCGGCTGACCGTCGTGGGTGGTCGCGACGTGCGCGTGCTCGAGGCCGTCGACCGCCCGGGCCATGAGGTAGGCCGCGTCGGTGGGGTCGATGGGGCGCCGCCGGTCGGAGGCGCGGTACATGGTCGCGCGGAGGTCCTTGCCGTCCACGTACTCCATGGAGATGAAGTACCCCTCGGTGGTCTGCAGCAGCTCGTAGATGCGCGCGATGTTGGGGTGCACCAGCAGCAGCGAGAGCCGGTACTCGGCCACCAGCATGCGCACGAAGGACGGGTCCTCGGCGTACTGCTCGAGGATGCGCTTCATCGCGACGAGGCGCTCGGTGCCGTCGGCGTCGACGACCTTGGCGCGGAACACGTCCGCCATCCCTCCGCTCGAGACACGGTCGAGCAGGTGGTAGCGGCCGATGGGGATCGAACGCTTCATCGCAGCAACACCTCGAGGCGGGGACGCTCCTCGGGAGAGAGCGTACCCGATCCCTGGAAGATGACCCCTCCTCCAGTCGCGGTCACGGCGAGGCCGCGGCGCCGCAGCCCATCGGGGCCGAGCGCTCGCACCAGCGCCGTCACGTCGACCCGCACCGGCGCCCGCTGCGGGGGCAGGGTGACCTCGGACGCCGCCTCGGGGCCGAGGCCGGGGCGCTCGCCGCGCTCGACGGCGGAGACGGTCCATGGCTCGTCGACGGCGCGCACCCGGAGCAGGGCGCAGCGGTCTCGGCGAGCGGCGGGGGAGGGGACGAGCACGAGCGCGGCGCGGTCGATCACCGGGGCGTCGCCGAGGGCCGTCGCCTCGAAGCGCACGAACACCGGGCCCTCGGAGGCGTCGAAGCGCGGCGGAGACTGCGAGGTCACCGGGACGACCGTGAGGCGCGCCGCGGGGTCCAGCGCCACGTCGGCCCAGCGCACCAGGGCGCCCGCGGGGGCGGTCGCGCATCGAGGCGCGGCGGCGCAGGCCGCGCAGGTCGCGGCGAGCAGGACCAGCGCAGGGGGGACGCTCGACCGGTGGGCCATCGCGGGAGACGGTTACCGCGGGGACTTCGCCGGGTGGAAGGGAGAACGACCGCGCCGCCCACGAAGCGCTCGCCGGCGTCGCGGGAGGACCGTTGGAGGCCGCCTGCGCTGCGTGCTAGGACCGCCTCGCACCCTGCAGAGCCCCTGCGCCGGAGGTTGGAAGCCCATCATGCGGATCGATCGTGTCGCTGGTTCAGTCGCCCTGGTGATGTGGCTCGGGTGCAATCGCAGCGCGCCCACGCCGGTCGCGCCGGAGCCCCCCGCGGTGCTCGTCCCGGCGCCCCCGGCGACGCCTGCTCCCGCGGTCGCTCCGGCGCCCTCCGCCGAGGCCAGCGGCCCCCGGGCGGAGATCACCGAGCCCAGCTTCGTCCTCACCGCCGCCCTCACCCCGGGCGCGACCCCGGCGGCCGCGGCGGGGCTCACCGTCGAGCTGCGCGGCAACGGGCACTTCCACGTCAACGAGCAGTACCCGGTCAACCTCGAGCTCGACGTGCGCGACGGCTCCACCGAGAAGGCCTCGCTGCGCCGCGCCGACGCGGCGGAGTACACCCAGGCCCTCGCCCGCTTCGCGGTCCCGGTGCAGCGCTCCGGAGCCCGCACGGTGGTGCTCGGCCGGCTGCGCTTCGCGGTCTGCTCGGCGGAGAACTGCGTGCCCGAGAGCCGCAACTTCGCCATCGCCATCAACTGACCGGCGCTCGGGCGGGCGGCGGGAGAATTCTCGCGGCGCCTCGTTGACCTCGCGTGGGGCGGTGGTTCTGTTCGCGGCGTGCGGGGAGAACACAGGAGCGGGTCTCTGGTTCGCGACCCCTGCGCGGTCGCGCTGATCGACGAGCGGGGGCGGGTGCGCGACGCCAGCGCCGAGCTCGCGCGGCTGCTCGCGCGACCGGGCGCCGCCGACCTGCTGGGCGCGCCCTTCGCGGGCCTCGTGACCGACGGCCAGGAGGACCTCACGCGGTGGTGCGACGCGCTGCTCGCGGGGGAAGACCGCGAGCCCATCGAGTGCCGCCTCGCGCTGCCCGGGGGCTTCGATGTGCCCGTGCGCCTCACGGGCTCGCGGCTCGCGGGGGAGCCGGGGCGCTCGGCGCTGGTCTACCTCACGGCGCTGAGCCGTCCAGGGGCCGTCGTCGAGGAGCCGCTGCACGTGGTGCTCGACCGGCTCTACGACGCCGTCATCTCCTTCGACCGCGACTGGCGCTACGTGTTCATCAACCGCAGCGCCGAGAAGTACATCGGCCTGCCGCGCGAGGCGCTGCTGGGGAAGGTGCTCTGGGAGGCCTTCCCGGGGGCCGTCGGAACGGAGCTGGAGACCCAGTACCGGCGCGCGGCGGCGAGCGACGGGCCCTCGGAGTTCGAGCTCGTCGGCCCCGTCACGCGACGCACCGTGATGATCCGCGCTCACCCCTCGGAGGCTGGCCTGGTCTGCTACTACCGCGACGTGACCGCCGAGCGCGAGGCCGTGGCGGCGCTTCGAGCGAGCGAGCAGCAGTACCGCTCGATCTTCGAGAACACCCTCGCGGGCATGCTCCTCGCGACCGAGTCCGGGGAGGTGCTCGCTGCGAACCCCGCCGCCTGTCGCAAGCTCGGCCGCACCGAGGCGGAGGTCTGCGCCGCCGGCCGGCAGGGCGTGGTCGTGCTCAGCGACCCGAGGCTGCCGGAGTTCCTGGCCGAGCGCTCTCGCACGGGGAGAGCTCGCGCCGAGCTCACGCTTCGTCGCAAGGACGGCTCGGTCTTCCCCGCGCTGGTCTCCTCGGCCATCTTCGCGGGGGCCGCGGGCGAGCTCCTCACGAGCATCTCCTTCATCGACCTCACCGAGCGTGAGCGCGGCGAGCGGGCGCTCGCGTTCCTCGCCGAGGCGGGGGCGGCGCTCGGCGCGTCGCTGGACTTCGAGGCGACCCTCCACGCGCTCACGAGCCTCGTGGTGCCGTCGCGAGCCGACCTCTGCGCGGTCGACCTCGTCGAGGGAGACCGGGTGCGGCGGGCCGCGGTGGCGCACCGCTCGCCCGAGGTCGCTGCCCTGCTTGCGAGGCTGCGTTCGGCGGAGCTCGAAGGTCAGACCCATCCGAGGGTGTTGAAGGTGCTGCGCACCGGCGAGCCCGAGCTGATGGCGACGATCGACGAGGCCGAGCTGAGCGAGACCGATCAGTCGGGCGCCCTGGGCGAGGCCGCACGGGCGCTCGATCCTCGAACCGCGATCCTGGTGCCGATGAAGGTGGGCGACCACTGCATCGGGGTGCTCTCGATGGTGATGGTCGGGGAGGGCCGCGCGTACGACGCCTTCGACCTGTCGGTCGCGCGCCGGCTGGCGGACACCGCCGCGCTCGCGATCGAGAACGCGCGGCACTTCCGCGCGGCGGTCGAGGCGAGGCAGCTGCGCGACGACGTGCTCGGCATCGTCTCGCACGACCTGCGGAGCCCCCTCAACGCGATCGAGCTCACCGCCGTGATGGTGGGTCGCCGGTGCCGGCAGGAGAAGCCCGCCATCGAGCGGATCACCCGGGTCATCCGCCACGCCAACCAGCTCATCGAAGACCTGCTGGTGGCCTCGCGCGTGGAGGAGGGGCACCTCACGCTCGATCGCCACCTCGAGCGCGTCGGCGCGCTCTTCGAGGAGGTGCTCGCGCTTCACTCGCCCCAGGCGGAGGCGGCGTCCGTCCGGCTCGAGGCGTCCCGCGCCGACGGGGTGCCCGACCTCTTCGTCGACCGGCACCGCGTCGTGCGGATGCTGGGCAACCTCGTCAGCAACGCGCTCAAGTTCACCCCCGCGGGCGGCTCGGTCTCGCTCGACGCGCTCTCCGACGGGGCGGAGGTGGTGCTCTCGGTGTCCGACACCGGCAGGGGAATCCGCCCGGAGGACCTGCCGCGCCTCTTCGACCGCTTCTGGCAGGGGGCGCACGCGCGCCGGGCCGACGCGGGGCTCGGGCTCGCGATCGTCAAGGGCATCGCCGAGGCGCACGGCGGATCGGTCACGGTGCAGAGCGAGGTGGGGAGCGGCGCCCGCTTCGAGGTGAGGCTGCCGACGAAGAAGCCCTGAGCTACGGGGGGACCCGCGCGGGGCAGCCGAAGGCCGCGACGAGGCGCGAGCCGCCGGTGGCCGAGGTCACCCGGTCGCAGGTCGCCCCGAAGAAGCGGATCTCCCGGCGCGTCGCGTCGGACCAGTCCCAGCCGTCGCGGCGGCCCTCGTCGTGGACGAGGCTCTCGCCGTCGAGGCGCAGGTCCACCAGGGTCGGGTCGGGGGGCGCGGCGTCGAGGGCGAAGCGGCAGTCGGCGATGCCCGAGGTGATCGCGGTGAGCTCGCGCACGAGGTCGTCGGCGGTGTTGGCGGGGTAGTAGCGCGGCGACGCGGAGCGGGCCCGGCCGCCCTCGTCGGCCATGGCGTCGAGCACGGCGGAGTAGGCCTCGGCGCCGTTGAGGCCGAGCACGTAGGTGAAGATGTCCTGCTGGCGAAACAGCCGGATCGCCGCGGCGGTGCGCGCGTCGTCGAGGCAGTTGATGGGCGCGAAGGAGTTCATCGACGGGTCGCACATCGCCGCTCCCCCTGAGCAGCGGCAGCTGGCCGGGTCGAGCGCCGTGTTGCAGTTGGGCGCGCCGTCCGTCGCCAGGATCAGGTAGCGCCCTCCGTCGCGGTCGGGCTCGTTGATGAACCATCGCCCCGCGACCTCCTCGGCGCCCGCGGTCGGCGTGGGACCTTCCGGAAGGGTCGCCCGCAGCCGCCCCATGATGGCGCTCGCGGCGCCGAAGCGGGGCTCCAGGTCGAGGGTGCTGCGCAGCGCGCACACGGTCGCGGGCGTGCGGGCCGCGCCGGGCGCGAGGGCCTGCGGGAAGGTCACGAGCCCGAGGGAGACGTTCTGCTCGATGCGGGGCAGGGCGCGGTCGAGGGCGGCGAGCAGGGCGGTCCATTTGCGGACGCCGTCGAGGGTGTTCTCGACCATGCTGCCGGAGCGGTCGATGACCAGGATGGCGCTGGCCCGGCGGCGGGTGAGGGACATCGCGGTGCCTCCGCACGAGGGCATCTCTCGCAGCGGAATGGCGTCTCGCACCACGCTCACCAGCGACTCGTCGACCCCGCCGTCGAAGGTGAAGTCACCCAGGGCCGGAGGTCGAGCGCCGCCCGAGCAGGCGAGGGTCATCGCCGCCAGCAGGACCACACCGCGAGGCGGTCGGGCACGCACCATCGGGCGATGATAGCGGCCGAGAGCTCAGCGGGCGATGAAGGGGCTGCTGTTGTGGGCGAAGAGCGCCCAGCTGAAGATGGCGTGCGAGAGGATCGACGGCGCGAGGCGGCCGCGGAAGCGGTACATGGCGCCCCAGAGGAGGCCGCAGGGGAGCGCGAGCAGGGCGGGCGCGGCGTTGAAGGTGCCGAGCTGAGCGAGGGCGTAGAGGCCGGAGGCGAGGAGCCAGCCGCGGGTGGAACCGAAGCGCTCGGAGAGGCCCTGCTGCACGCCGCCTCGCCAGGCGAGCTCCTCCAGGGCGGCGATGGCGAGGACGAAGGCGACCCGAGCGCTGCCCTGGATGGCCGACGCGCGGCCCATCGCGGCGCAGGCCCGCTCACGCAGCCACTCGGTGGCGGCCTGGAAGCCGTGCGCGTCGGCGCGCCCGACCCACGCCCCGTCGGGGGTGAAGTAGCGGAGCTCGGGGAGCGGCGCGAGCACCCGGGTGACCAGCAGCGACACCAGGGTGAAGAGCACCAGCGCGGGCAGCAGCCCGAGGGTGGCGTCTCCGGCGCGGGGCACGAGCGCGGCCTTGAGCTGGTCGTCCTGAGCGAGCTCCCAGGCGGCCAGCGACGCGGCCGCGCCGTAGCCGAGGACCAGGGCGTACCAGAGGGACGCTCCGCCGAGGCGCCACGCGAGGGCGGGGAGCACGGCGCAGAGCGCGAGGAGGATCCAGCGCGGAGGGGTCATGGCGGCGCGGACGCTACCGCCTGGGAGGAGGCCCGCGCCAGCGGCGCGGCGGGGGCGCTCAGCGGCAGTTGTTGACGGCGCCGGGGGTGGCGTTGAGGGCGGCGATGCTGCCGTCGACCTGGGCGGGCGCGCTGGTGACGCGCCACGTGGTCATCAGGGGCTCGCTGGTCTCGTCGTGGCCGCCGAGGCCATTGCCGCCGGTGCGGCGCTCGGCCCCTTCGGCGTAGTTGCAGCGCACCGCGGCGGCGCCGTTGGCGGGGGCGGCGACGCGCTGCTGCGACGCGGCCGCCGTGTCGGCGAGGAAGGTCGCCGAGCCGCCGGCCGCGAGGGTGATCGAGGTGGTGGTCTTGTCGACCTGGGCGTTGGTCGCGCTCGCCGTGCCCCAGAACGCGTAGTCGAGGTCGACCGGGAGCGCGGCGCTGCCGTCCCACTGGAAGAGCACCACCGGCTCGCCGCCGTTGGTGAGGCCCGCGGTCGTTCCGATGGTGTTGGTCGCGTGCGCCGTCGGGCGCATCGGGAGGGCCGCGGTGCAGCTTCCGACGGTGACCCCGGCGTCGCCGGTGGCGCCTCCGAGGTAGTAGGTCGGGCACACGCCTGCGATGGCGCTGAAGAGCGTGAGGTTGCCCTTCATCGAGACGGTCGCATAGGCGCCCGGGGCGAGCGTGGCCCCAGCGGGAAAGCGCGCCACGAAGTCCGTCGTGCCGAGCGAGGCGAGCGTGCGCCCGCCCGTGAAGGTGCACGCGCGGCCCAGGTAGCAGGCGTAGTCGTGCAGGTCGCTGAGGTAGACGTTCGACAGGTCGATGGCGGTCGCGGTCGGGTTGTGGATCTCCACGAACTCGCCCTCGTCGGGACCGACGACCACCTCGGTGATGAGCAGGTGCGTCCCGCAGCCCGACTCGTCGATCACGCCGTCGCAGTCGTCGTCCATGCCGTTGCAGGTCTCGGTGGCCGGGGTGCACGCCGCGGCGTCGACCGCTCCCGCGTCAGTGACGCCCGCGTCGAGGGTGCCCGCGTCGGGAGAGCCCGCGTCGAGGGAGCCCGCGTCGAGGGAGCCCGCGTCGGGAGTGCCCGCGTCGAGGGAGCCCGCGTCGGGAGTGCCCGCGTCGACGGCGCCCGTGTCGGGGGAGCCCGCGTCGACCGCACCGGTGTCCAGGTCGCCTGCGTCGACGGCGCCCGTGTCGGGGGAGCCTGCGTCGACCACGCCGTTGTCGGTCACGGCGGGCGTGTCGGTCACGGAGGGCGTGTCGGTCACGGCGGGCGTGTCGGTCGCCACCGGCGTGTCGGTCGCGACGGGGCGGTCGGCCGGGGCGCCGAGGTCCGTCACCCCGGCGTCGTCGAAGACCGTCCCGACGGCGGTGGGTCCGTCGTTGCAACCGACCAGCAGCAGACCGATCACGAGCAGGCGGGAGTTCTTGATCATTGGAAGATGAGTCCTTTCGGTGAACGGGGGGCCGTATGCCAGATCAGGTCGGGGAGTCCAGCGGAGGGGCGGTGAGGCGCACCGGCGGCGATGCGGGGAGGTCGAGCACCTGCACGAGCAGGCCTCGCGCCCAGCGACGCCCCAGCAGCAGCGGGACCATGGTCAGCACCGCGGCCATCAGCCACGGGGCATCCGCGGCGAAGAGCGCTCGCGCCGTGAGTGAGCCCATGCCGTCGAGGCCCAGCGGGAGCTCTACCACCAGCGAGGCCAGCAGCACGATCGGCCCGGCGAAGCCGAGCGGCGCCAGCAGCGACGCCACGCCGATGCGCGCCCCGTGGCGGAGCACCTCGCGCACCCCCGGACGGAGCCGCTCGGCCACCCAGCTCTCGGCCTCCAGCCGCACCAGCTGCGTCGCGCTCGCGGCCTTCGGGCGCTGGAGAAACCAGCTCACGCCCGCCGCGATCGCCGCCGCGCAGACGATCACCCGCGCCCACTGACCGTGACCGAGCACCAGCGCGAGGTCGCCCTGGAGCGTCGGCGTCGGCGAGCACGCCCGCAGCAGCAGCAACCACCCGGTGACGAAGGCCCCGAGCCCGGGGACGAGCGCCCCGACGAGGTCGAGCAGCTTGGGCCGCAGCCGACGCCGGCGGAGCATCGGGCCGCCCCCGAAGGCGATCGCGATGGCGGTGCCCACGAGGCCCCCGAGGCCCGACGAGAGCGTGCTCACCGGCAGGCGCCATCGCAGCTCGATGGCCACCGGGCGGCGGGTGAGGCGGCTGAAGCCCCAGCGGCCGCGCATCGCCCGCTCGACCCAGCGGCCGTAGCGCGTCTCGAAGAAGCGGGCCGTCGCGCGGCGCTCCTCGGTGAGCGTCTCGAACTCCAGCCGCTCGGCGAACCAGAAGGCCTGCCACGCCGCGGTCACGCGCTGCACCTCGCCCGGCGCCGCGCCCGGGTCGGCTCGCACCGGGAGCCTCGTGAGCGCCGCGAGCAGCCCCGTGAGTCGAGCCTCCTCGTCGCGGCCGGAGGTGGCGGCGAGCACGTTCTGGATGCCCGGGAGCGCGAAGGTGCCGAGCTGGAGCAGCCGTCCGTAGGCGTTGGTGCGGTCGCGGGCGCCCACGCGCTGCGCCTGGCGGGTCGCGTAGCTGAGCCGGAAATCCAGGCCGCGCGAGGCCTGGAAGCGCGCCCACCAGACGCGGGCGTTGGCCTCGGGCTCGCCCGCGAGCGGGTCCGGCGCTCGCTCCGAGCCGGTGAGGGACTCGGACCAGGAGGCGATGAGCGACAGCGCCTCGCGCCGCGCCGTGGGGGTGAGCTGATCGAGGCGGGCGAGGATGGTCGGCAGCGCGGCGGACCCGCGGCGGTCGAGGCGCGCCCGGGCCGCGGCGCGGAGCGTGGGCTGGTCGAGCTGCGGCAGGTCGGCGGCGGTGCGGCGGTCGGCGTCGAGGACGCTGCGGTTCCAGAAGAGCGGGAGGTCGGCGCCGATGGCGTGGTCGCGGGTGAAGCCGAAGAGGTGGGCGTAGATGGCGGTGCCCTGCCAGTCGCGGTCGCCCACGGCGTCGAGCAGGGCGAAGGCCACCGCGGACACCATCAGGAGCGACGCGAGGGTGATCAACGCCTCCCGGATGAACAACCGCAGCACGCGTCTCGACCTCGGCGGGCACTCTAGCAAAGGCTTCGCGTCGCAGACCCGCTGTTCGCCACGGCGTCTGCCGTCTCGCGCCCGGCGTCCGTGCTAAGGCCCGCGGACCCACCGATGGACCTCGCCGTCTACGTGCACTTCCCCTGGTGCCTCCAGCGCTGCCCGTACTGCGACTTCGCGACGGAGGCGATCAACCCGTCGCGCATCCCGCACGCTCGCTACGCCGACGCCGTGGTGCGCGAGCTCTCCATGCGGCTCGACGCGCTCCCTCCCGGGGCCCGCGCCCGCACCCTCTTCTTCGGCGGCGGCACCCCGAGCCTGTGGCACCCGGAGGACCTCGGCCGCGTGATCGCCGCCGTCGCCCGCCGGGGCGAGCTGGAGGAGGTTACCGTGGAGTGTAATCCCACCTCCCTCGACGACGACCGCTGCGAGCGCTGGAAGGCCGTCGGCGTCGACCGGGTGTCCATCGGGGTGCAGTCCCTGCGCGACGAGCACCTGCGCTACCTCGGGCGGCTGCACGACGCGGACGGGGCGGCGCGCGCGGTGCGGACCGCGGTGCGCTCCGGGGGACTCCGGGTCTCGGCGGACGTGATGTTCGGCATGGCCGAGCAGTCCATCGACGCGCTCACGGAGGACCTCGCCTCGCTGCTGGGCGACGGCGTCGAGCACCTGTCCTGCTACGCGCTCACCATCGAGTCCGGCACCCGCTTCGGCGAGCTCGCCCGCAAGGGCCGCCTCCCTCGCCTCGAGGACGACCGCGTCGCGACGATGTACGAGGCCGTCGAGCGCACCTGCGAGCGCGCGGGGCTCGCTCACTACGAGGTGTCCAACTACGCCCGGCCCGGGGCGACGAGCCGGCACAACGAGGCCTACTGGCGCGGCGAGTGGTACCTCGGCCTCGGGGCCGGCGCGGTGGGCTGCACCGCGGCCTCGACCGACGGCCGAGCCGGCGAGCGCTGGCGCAACCAGGCCGACGCGGGGGCCTACTGCGAGCACCTGGAGCGAGGGGAGCTCCCGCCGAGGGAGACCGAGCCGATCGCGCCGGAGGTGAGGGTGCAGGAGGGGCTGATGCTGGGGCTGCGCACCGCGGCGGGGGTCGACCTCTCGGCCCTCACCGCGCGCACCGGCGTCGACCCGAGGGCCGGTCGCGAGGCGGCGCTGGCGAGGGAGTGCGCCCGGGGCAACCTCGTCGACGAGGGCGCGCGCTGGACCATCCCCACGGGGCGCTGGCTGCTCGCGGACGACATCGTGGCGCGGATGTTCTGACCGGCGGCGGGGGAGGCGCCCTACTCGGCGATGGGGAGGCGCAGCACCACGCGGGTGCCCTCGCTGTCGCTCTTCTCGAGGGCGAGGGCGCCGCCCTGGTTCTCGATGAGGGCGCGGGCGGTGATGAGCCCGAGGCCGAGGTTGCCGGGGTTGCCGCTGACCAGCGGCTCGAAGAGGCGGCTGCGCACGTCGTCGGGGATGCCCTTGCCGGTGTCGGTCACGGAGAAGAGCACCGCGCCCGCCTCGGCGCGCGCGCTCAGCGTGAGCGTGCCGCCGGTGCCCATGGACTGGATCGCGTTCTTCACCAGCTTCTGCAGGGCGCGCTGGAGCTGCGACGGGTCGACGAACACCCTGGGCATCGGCGGGCACTCGACCCGCACCGTGACGTTGGGCGGGAGGTCGAGGCCGCTCAGGGCGATCTCCATGAGCAGGTCGACCGGCACCACCCGGCGCTGCGCCGAGGTCACGCGGGCGTAGTCGACCAGGTCGGTGATGATCTGGTTGGCGCGGGCGACCTCGTCCTGGATGATGGCGAGCGCTCGGCGCAGGTCTTCGTCCATCGAGGGGATGGCGAGCTGCACGAGGTACGCGGCGTTCTTGATCGACCCGAGCGGGTTGCGGATCTGGTGCGCGAGGGTGCCGGCGAAGAGGCCGACGACCGCGAGGCGCTCCCGGCGAACGAGCTCGGTCTGCGCATCGAGGAGGGCGTCGGTGCGCTCCTGCATCCGGAGCTCGAGCGCGCTGGTGACCTCGCGCAGCGCGTCCTCGGCCCGCTTGAGGGGGGTGATGTCGTGGATGATCCCGACCAGGTGGGTGATGTTGCCCTCCGCGTCGCGCAGCGGGACCTTCGACGTCGACAGCGTGTGATGACGGCCCTGCTTGTCGGTGATGAGCTCCTCGGTGACCTCCACCTTCTGCCCGAGGGTGAACATCTCCACGTCCTTCTCGCGAAACCAGTCCGCCTGCTCCTTCGGGAAGAAGTCGTAGTCGGTGTGGCCCAGCATCTCCGCGCGGGGGATGCCCAGCATCCCCTCCATCGCGCTGTTGAGCAGCACGAAGCGGAAGTCGCGGTCCTTCACGAAGATCGGGTCGGCGATGTGGTCGATGATCGACGCGAGGAACTCCTGGTCCAGCTCCTTCGGGATTGACATCGCCTTCGGGTCAGGGGCGTTCATCGCGGCGGGTCCTCTCTCTACGTCGAAGGCCACGGCTCAGCGCCAGCGCGAGCATAGCCGCAAGCGGGGCGCCCGGGGCAGTGCCCCCCGGCCCCGCCTCGCACTCGCACCCGGACGCGGGGTTCACGAACGCCGCGCCCGCGTCGAGCGAGGCGTCCGCGGCGCCGAGGTCCGAGCCGGCATCTCGCGCAACACCCGCGTCCGGAACGACCGGGACGCTGCAGGCGCCGTGGTCGCAGCGGGTGCCTCGCTCGCAGTCGCGGTCGTCGAGGCAGGCGACGCAGCGCGACGAGGCGAAGTCGCATCGGGGCGTCGGGAGGGCGCAGCGCTGGCAGTCGCGGGTGCACGGGAGCGCCCCGGAGGGGTAGAGGTCGGCGGTCGGGAAGAGCCGGAAGCCCGCCGCCGCGAGCTCGCCGTCCGGGTGCTCGCCCTCGGCGACGTACCAGTCGATGAGCGCGCCGCCGATGCTGTCGAACCAGTCGAGCTGGAAGGGGTAGAGCCCGGGCGCGGTGAAGCGCAGCACGCGGCGGTCGACGCGCGGCGCGGTGCCGTCGGCGAAGGCGAAGACCGGCACCGGGCCGACGTCGAAGGCCATCCCGTCGTCGTGGCCCCAGGCGAAGGTGTACGTCCCCGCGGCGCGCACCGCGAACCAGCCGCGCAGCCGGAGCACCGCGCCGCCGTTGGTGGAGTAGCGCCCGCTGGGGAGGCCCGGCAGCACCCGGCACGGGTGCATCTGCTCGGAGAGCGGGTCTTGAAAGGGCAGGCACATCGCGGTGGGCGCGCTGCGGCCGAGCGAGTCGACGGTGGTGCCGTTGGTGAAGTCGACCTGCGGCAGCAGGCCGCACCACGAGTCGAAGGCCGGGGTGATGGAGGTGCCCGCGAGGATGTCCCGAGCGTGCGCCAGGTTGTACGGAGCGCCGCGGAAGAACCCGAGGACGAACATCGCCTGCGCGCCGGTTCCGGGCGTCGCGGGGACGCTCCCCTCGACCAGCGCCGCGGGGATCTCCAGCGGCTGAGCGCCCGCCGCCCTCGCCGCCAGCGCCCACGCCACCGCCGCGACCACTGCACCCGCTCGAATCGCTCGCACGGCCGCGGAGGGTATCAGATCGCCCCTCCGCTCTTTACCTGCCGTGTAAGCGTCGGAAGCGCACCCTCAGGTCGCCCCCGGCGAGCGGGCGCCATCCACCGTAGCGGGCGCAGCGCCCCGCGTCGTTGGCGAGCTCGAAGCGCCAGCGGGTGCTCCCCGGGGGAGAGGCCTCGACGGCGATCTCTCGCGCCACCTCCATCACCGAGCGGTCGAGCGAGGCCACGCCGGAGCCTCGCAGCAGCGAGATGGCGGGCGCTCCCGCGTCGCTGTCGGTGATGGCGAGGTCGACGAGGAGCGCGTGATAGGACGAGCACGCGGGCGTCCCCGGGCCGAAGCCCACGGAGGTGAAGGAGTTGGCGTGCACCGCGTCGAGCTCGCTCGAGGCCGAGCGGGCGCCCGATGACTCGGTGGGGTTGAAGCGCGGCAGGGCGATGGAGGGGGCGCGATCGACCTCCGGGGTCAGCGTCGGCACCGAGATGCGGCTGGCGATCTCCTCGGCCACGCGGGTGGTGAGCACCCGGCCCGCGCGCGCGGTGCCGGGCGCGTCGATGTGGTCGTTGGCGTGGAGCCCCTCGATCATGGGAGCGAGCGCGATGGCGCGGATCTCCTGGCGCTGCTGCTCCGCGGTGGGCTGCGCCGCGGCCATCTGGAGCGAGAGGTCCCTCGCGCCGGAGAGCAGCGCCGAGGCGCGGAGGTTGGACGGCACCGGGGCCACGCCCGCGTCGGGCCGGGAGGGCTCGAGGGTCGGCGAGGGGACGGGCAGCGAGTCCGTTCCGCCCTCCGAGGTGAGGATCGTCGAGGTGGTGGTGGCCACGGCCACCGGGCGGGCCACCCGCGCCGCGGGCGCGACGGGCGTCGGCGCGGTCGCCTGGACGACCGGAGGCGGAGGCACCGTCGGCTGAGGCGGTGGCGGCGGTGGTGGTGGGGTCAGGTCGAGGTCGACGGTCGCGGCGCGCGGCCGCACGAGCGCGCGATCGGGAGGAACCCTCACCCTGGAGGTGAGCAGCACGAGGCCGGCGTGCAACACGATGGAGGTGAGGACGGCAGGCCAGGGGGAGCGCACGGCGGGGGGTAACCGTCGATGGACCAGGATTGTTCTCCGGCGGATCGCCGGAGCGCCAATCGGGGGCCCTTCGTCGCGGTGACCTGCTTTACCTCGCGTTGGGCATCTGGCACTAACCGGCCCGTGCGAATGCCACTCCTGCTCGTGCTCGGCCTCTCGTCCGCGTGCGCGGAGGGTACGCTCGATGAGGCGCCCGCGGACGTCCCTCCCGCCGACGTCGCCGACGCTCCCGCGCTCGCCGACGCGCCCGATGCGCCAGCGGTCGATCTCCCGGTCGCGGCCCCCGATGTCTCCGCGGACGTCCCGTGGCCGACGGTCGATGTCCCTGCCTTCGCGGACGTCTCGCCCTCGATGGACGTCCCCTCCGAGCTCACCGACGACGTGCCGCTCGCGATGGACGCGGGCGTCGATGTCCCCGCCGCGGTCGACTCGGGCGTCGATGCTCCGGCCGACACCGGCTTCGGACCAGGCCCCACGGGCTATCGCGTGGTGCGCGACGACCCCGCCGGTCGCTGGATCGACGCGTGCGCCACGCCCGGTCACCAGACCGTCCTCGCCGACGTGGACGACGGCAGCTTCCGCGCGGCGCTGCCCTTCCGCTTCCGCTTCTGGGGCGAACCCCTGCTCGAGGGCGCCGCGGTGCTGGTGAGCCCCAACGGCTACCTCACCTTCCAGCCTGGCGCTCCGACGCCCGCCAACGGGATCGTCCCCAACCGACTCGACGGCGTCGACGCGGTGATCGCGGCGCAGTGGCGCGACCTGCGCACCCGCTCTCCGGGCGTGTGCCTCGCCGTGCTGGGCAACCCCGGCTCGCGGCAGTGGGTCATCCAGTGGAGCGACGCCCGCTACTACACCAGCATCTTCGGCCACCTGAACTTCGAGGTCGTGCTCAGCGAGACCAGCGACACCATCGACCTCAACTACGGCTCCATGACCCTGCCCGAGCCCGCGACCGTGGCGCTCGAGAGCTGGGACGGCTCGCGCTCCTCGGTGCCCTTCACCATCCCGCAGCCCATCGTGTTCTCCAACACGAGGGCCCGCTTCATCCCTCGCTAGCGAGCCCTGCTCAGGCCTGCACCCGGCGCCACGCCTCGATGACGCGCGCGGTGGCCTCCGCGGAGGTCTCGCCCAGCGCGGAGAGGTGCCCCATCTTCCGGCCGGGCCGCGCGACCCGCTTGCCGTAGAGGTGAAGCCGCACGCCGGGGATCTCCAGCGCCCGCTCGAAGCGCGGCGGCTGGTCGTCCACCCAGAGGTCGCCGAGGAGGTTGTGGATCGCCGCGGGCTTCACGACCGCCGTCGACCCGAGCGGCAGGTCGCACACCGCGCGCACCGCCTGCTCGAATTGGCTGGTCACGCACCCGACCTCGGAGGCGTGGAAGCTGTTGTGCGGCCGCGGCGCCAGCTCGTTCACCCGCAGCACGCCCCCCGCCGTCAGGAACAGCTCCACCACCAGCAGCCCCTCGACCTTCATCGCCTCGGCGATGCCGCGCGCGATCTCCGAGGCCTCCTTCAATACCTTCTCGGGTAATCCCGCGGGGATCACCGACCAGGTCAGCACCCCGTGGTCGTGGTGGTTCTGCGCGACCGGGTGCACCGCCACATGGCCCGACGGGCTGCGCGCCACCAGCACCGAGAGCTCGGCCTCCAGCGTCGCCGCGCGCTCCACCACGCAGGGCGTCGAGCCCAGCGAGGCCCACACCCCGGCGGCCTCGTTGGCGTCGCTCATCCGCGCCTGTCCGCGTCCGTCGTAGCCGCCGGTGCAGGACTTCACGAAGCTCCGCGGGCCCAGCGCCGCCACGGCGCTGCTCAGCTCCGCGACGCTGGTCACCCGGCGCCACTCCACCGTCGGGAAGCCGTGGTCGCTCAGCCATTTGCGCTGGCGCCCCCGGTCCTGGATCACCGCGAGCACCTCGCTCCCGGGGCGGATGGGCGCGTAGCGGCGCACCGCGGCCATGCTCGCGGGGGCGATCTTCTCGATCTCCAGCGTGACCACCGCGCAGTGCCGGGCGAGGTCCGCCGCGGCGAAGTCGTCGTCGAAGGCCGCCGTGAGGCAGCGCTCCACCACGAAGCGCGCCGCGCACGACGGGTCCGGGTCGAGCACATGGACCTTGTACCCGAGCGGCCTCGCGGCCATGGCCGTCATGCGCCCGAGCTGCCCGCCTCCGAGGATGCCGATGGTCGCGCCGGGCAGGATGACGCTCATCCGAGCACCCGCTTCGCCATCACTTCGCCGGTGCGCTCATCGCGCCACCGCCGCAGCCGCTCTCGCACCGCCCGGTCTCGCACCCCGAGGATGCTCGCCGCGAGCAGCGCCGCGTTGGCCGCGCCCGGCTTGCCGATGGCGAGCGTCGCGACGGGGATCCCTTTGGGCATCTGCACGATGCTCAGCAGCGAGTCGACGCCGTTGAGCAGCGTCGCCGGGATGGGCACGCCGAGCACCGGCAGCACGGTCTTCGCGGCGACCATCCCCGGGAGGTGGGCCGCCCCGCCGGCGCCCGCGATGATCACCTCCAGGCCCCGCGATTCGGCCGTCGAGGCGTACTCGAACATCCAGTCCGGCGTGCGGTGCGCGGACACCACCATCACCTCGTGGGCGATCTCCAGCGCGGTCAGGATCTCCCTCGCGGGCGTGAGGGTGTCGAGGTCCGAGGCGCTGCCCATGATGATCCCCACGAGGGGTCTCGATGTGTCCGTCATCGGGGCGGAGGATAGCAACGAGTGACTGGGGACGCGCGGGTGTGATGTACTCTCGGGCCTGATGCGAACGGCTGCGCTCCGCGGGTCCCTGGCCCTTGTCCTGGCTTCGCTGGCGTGTACCAGCACCCCTCCCACCGACGGGGTGACCAAGCCCGACTCGGGCCTCACCGACCTCGGACCGTCGACCACGGACACGCCCTCGACGCCCGACGCGCCGGCGGTGCCCGACCGCCCGATGCCCGCCTGCGACGACACGGACCACGACGGCATCTCCAACCGCGACGAGGGCGCTCCGGCGCTCGACACCGACGGCGACATGACGCCGGACTACATGGACACCGACTCGGACGGCGACGGGTTCACCGACGCCGACGAGGCCGCGCGGAGGTACCCCGGCTTCGAGATGGACGCGGTGCCGGTGTTCTGCGGCAACCAGCCCAACAACTGCGACGCCCCGCCGGACAACCTCGCCAACCAGCGCGACCTCGACTCGGACAACGACGGCCTCACCGACGCCGAGGAGCGCACGGCGATGACCAACCCCTGCGCCGAGGACACGGACCGCGACGGCTTCGCCGACCTCGCGGAGGTGGCAGCGCGAAGCAACCCCCGGGACATGGCCTCGCGCCCTCCGGAGAACTCCCTCTACGTGACGCTCCCCTACTACGCGCCGGGCACCACGGGGATGCGCGAGACGCGGGAGTTCACCTTCGCCACGCGCATCCGGGAGGCCGACGTGTTCTTCCTCGTGGACAACTCCGCGAGCATGGACCCGACCATCGCCAACCTCCGCACCAACCTGCAGACGGTGATCATCCCGGGCATCCGAGGGGCGATCCCCGACGCTCGCCTCGGGGTCGGCTCCTTCGACTCGATGCCCGACGCGCCCGAGGGGACCACCCCCGTCGACGGCCTCGACGACGGCGTCGCGGGGCGTCCGGGCGACTACACCTTCTGGGTTCGCCAGCGCATGACCACCAACACGATGGACGTGCAGCGGGCCTTCGACGGCATGCGCACCATCGTGCAGGACAGCGGCGGCCGCTTCCTCGGAGGCGACGCGCCGGAGTGTCAGATCGAGGCGATGTTCGAGGCGCTGGTGGGCGATGGGACCTCGGGCAACACCTCCGGCGCCGACCCGATGCCCATCCGCTCGCTGCCCGGATCGCTCCGCAGCGTGACCAACGCGCTCGATCCGATGGGCAACGGCTGGGTGGCTCCGGTGGACGCGGCGCGTGACTGCCCGGAGACCGCCGAGGCCTACGGCTGGGCGTGCTTCCGCAGCGGGCGGGTGCCCATCCTGGTGATGTTCTCCGACGCGGCCTGGTACGACGGCCCGCAGCCCGCCTCGCCGCGCAGCATCCACGGCCACCGCTACCCCGAGCTGGCCGCGGCGATGCTCTCCCGCGGCGCCCTCTTCCTGGGCGTCGACGTCTCCGCCGCCGGGACCATGGGCTTCACCTACGCCAACTCGGTCTACCTCGCGCGCGCGACCGGGTCGCTCAACGCGATGCGCCGCGAGGTGGTGTTCGCGCCCGCCTCCAGCGGCGGCCTCGATCGCACCGCCGTCGGCATCGTCGACGCCGTGCGCACGCTGGCCAACGAGACGCGGCAGGACATCACCACGACGGTGCTCGCCGACCCGATGGAGATGCGCCTGCCGACGGGGCGGACGACCGCGGCCTTCGTGCAGTCGGTGACGCCGGTGCGCGCCGAGCCCGAGATGCCGATGGGCTACGAGCGCCGCGACGACCGGACCTTCTTCGGGGTGCTGCCCACGACCCGGGTGGTCTTCCGGGTCAGCTTCTATAACGACTTCCTGGAGGGCACCGACGCGGCGCGGGTGTTCCAGGCGAGCGTGGTGGTGCGGGGCCGGGCCGGGAGCGAGGTCGATCGGCGGCCGGTGTTCATCGTGGTGCCCGCGCGCGGCGGTGGGCTCCCGCCGGGCTGAGGGCCGCTCGACCGCTCACCCCCTCCTTCTCCGCCTCCCCATCGCGATCGCCGCCGCGCCCAGCAGCCACATCGCGCTTCCCCCCTTCGCTCCCTCGGCCGCCCCCACCCGGCAGCTGCACCCCACGGGCTCGCCGCCCATCCCGCCGTCCATCGCGAAGCCGCCGTCCATCGCGACCGCGCCCGCATCCACGCCCGCGTCCGTCGGCATCGGACCGACGCCCGCGTCCGTGACCGGAGCATAGAAGGTCCCCCCCGCCCCGAGCGTCCCCTGGTAGAGCGGCGCTCCGTTGCGGTCGGCCACCCGGATCTCCCCGGTGGTCATCCCCGTCCTCGCGAAGAGCACCGTGTACGCGCGGCTCCCGTCGGGATCCGTCACCCGCAGCCCCACGCGGTCGCCCTCCTCGACGAGCGACGACATCGGCAGCGTCGAGCGCCCCGCCTGACCGACCTCCAGCAGGTGAAGGAAGTACTCCCTCGCCGCGGGGGCCGACGACTGATCCTCGACCCTCGCGCCCCTCGCTTCGTTGCCCATCACGAGCGGAGCGAAGTCCATCCCATCGACGCGAAACCCTTCGACGAGGCCCTGCGTGCCCGAGGTCGGGAGCAGCCTCCGTCCCAGGAGGCGCCCGTCGCGGCCGTCGATGGAGAAGGTGTCCAGCGACGGAAACAGCGGCCTCGCGGGGCCATGCAGCACGAAGCGCTTCACGTAGCTCGGGTCCGTCGACTCGACGCGGTCGAAGACCACCACCAGCTCCGGTCGCAGGAAGACCAGCTGCCTCGTGACCTCGCGGACCTTCGCCGTGTTGCCCTGACTCGCGTAGGCCACGCTGTTGTACGCGCGGGTGCTGTCGCAGGCCGCGTAGTCGTGGAAGCGCGACGCCTCGAAGGCCGTGATGCCTCCGGTCTCGAACTGCGCTCCGCTGGTGAGGTTGTTGCGATACTCGTCGAGCGTGCGCCGACCCCCGGCGGCGTAGGCGAGGGAGCGCTGCCCGCCGTCGTTGACCATCGGGAGCATCCGGCTGTTGGGGAAGAGCTCCCCGGGCCGGGTGATGGTGACGACGTTGCTGTGGATCGATCGCTGCGCCGACCAGTTGAGCCAGTGCGCCGTCTCGAAGCCGTCGAAGGTCCCGGTGCTGATGGCGAGCGGATCGCGGCGGAAGATCTGGAAGCTCCCGGCCTCCAGGTGTTGCCGCGCGGAGAACCAGTCCCCGCATGACAGGCTCACCCAGGTGGCGGTGGAGTCGTCCCAGCTCGACCGCATCACCACGACGTCCTCGGAGGTGGCGCCGAGGTGCGCCGCGAGCGGGAGCGCGTCGCGAGCGGGCATCGCCGGTCGCTCCGGCGAGTAGAAGACCAGCTGCTGCCAGATCTCCGGGCCGTTGTAGTCGGACGCGGCGGGCAGGCGGCGCGTGGCCTCGGCGGCGAGCGACTGAGCGAGGGGAGAGCCGGTCCCCCAGGCGAGCAGGTCGAGCACCGGGCGGAGCTGGTTGGCCGGGGAGAGCTGGGCGTCGGTGGAGTCCCCGAAGGCCGCGAAGCGGAAGTCGGGTCGCAACACGTAGGCGAGGTAGCGGATGGAGAGACCGAAGACGTCGCCGTGGGTGCGGGCGTGGGCGAAGAGGTCCTCGTCGGTGGCGGTGGTCCAGGCGGCGGCCATCAGGGCCGCGTTGCGCAGCGCGGTGCCCGCGAACCAGCCGGGACCCTCGTGCCACCAGCCGCGCGTGTATGCGAGCGCCGGGAGGAGCTGGGTCTTCCAGCGAGTGTCGGCGTAGGCGAGGTAGCGCCGCACGTCCGCCTCGGGGACCGTGCTGGCGCCGCTCAGGGCGAGCGCGGCGAGGGCGACGGTGGCGCCGTGCGCGTAGGCCTCGGCGGAGAAGACATCCGTGGGCTCGTGGGTGACCGACCACTCGGCGTAGCTGCGGAGGAAGGACTCGAGCGTGGCGCGGTCCTCCGCGGGGAGCGCGGCGTAGAGCCAGTCGTAGGCGACCGCGAGCTGGCGCACCGCGCGGGCGTTGGTGAGGTACTGCCCCGTGGGGTCACCCCGGTCGACGAAGGCCCCCACCTGGGCGATCTGCTCTCGCACCGCCTGCAGCGTCGCGGGCTCTTGATAGAGCACGTAGCGGGTGGCGAGCGCGATGAGCGGGTGCTCGACGGTGCGCGAGGGGACGGTGCCCGGCAGCGGCAGCGGGGGCGCGGCCGCGCGGCAGGCGCGGGCGTAGGGGGAGCTGCTCGCCTCGCAGCGGGCGACCATGGTCGCGGGCGAGATGCCCCGTCGCCCGTCGGCCACCATGAAGAGCCTCGGGTGCACCGAGCGCACGAGCGGTTGGGCCGAGGCGGCCGCGGGAGCGAGCGAGGTGAGGGCGAGGAGGTGGAGGGCGGAGGCGCGACGGGAGCGGGACATCACACGGTCCCGCACGATGGCACAGGGCGGGCGCCCCGGGCTACGGGTGCTGCGAAGGGTCGACGGTGACGGTCAGCGCGTAGGGGCGCGACTCGTTCTCGCGGTAGGTGCCGACCCAGACCTGGTAGAGCCCCGCGGGGAAGTTGCCTTCGATGCCGGGGTTGAGCTGGTAGGTGTCGTCGTTGCAGAGCACCTGGCCGTCCGGGCGGCGGATGACGAGGGTCGAGTCCGCCGCGGAGACCACGTACATCCGCAGGAAGCTCTGCGGCTGCGTGAGGGCCACGACGTGGCTCGGCGGCCCCTGGAAGAAGCCGCGACAGATGCCCTGGCCGTGGATCCCCTGGGCGCCGAGCGCTCCGCCGTTGCGGCCTCGCACGCTGCGGGTGATGAAGTTGCCGCCGACCATCACCCGGCCGAAGAGCGGGCGGCCGGTGAAGTCGAGGGCGCCGAGGGAGCTGGTCTCGGCCTGCGGCTGCGGCTGCGCGACGGGGTACTGCGGCTGCGGGCGCATCCCGCCGTTGTTGTCGGGCACGGTGCTCTGCAGCTCGCTCATCAGGAGCTGGTAGGGAGCCGGGCCGGACTGCGAGTAGGTGCCCACGTAGACGTCGTAGCGGCCGGGGGGGAGGGCCTGGAGGTCGAGGCCGGGGACGTTTCCGTAGGTGTCGTCGGCGCACCAGGTCTGGCTGGTGCCGCGGACCATCAGCGTGAGGTCGGTGCCCGCGAGCGGCTGGGCGATGACGCGGAGGAAGTTGAACCCGGTGGGCGACTGGATGATCTGCTGCGGCGCACCGGGGATGAACCCTCGGCAGTTGCCCGGCGCCCCGGGGACCGACTGCGCCTGCACCATGCCGCCCGCGACGCCGCTCGCGCGCCGGGGGTCGGGCATGAAGCCGGTGTTGAGCTGCACCACCTGGGCGGCGGCGAGGGAAGGGAGCGCCTGCGCGGCAGACAGGAGAAGGGCGATGAGGGTCGGTCGGTTCATGGAGTCTCCGGCGTCCGTGGAGTGGAGCGAAGGGCGAGTTGAGCGGTGTCCCGCCGACGATCCTCCGGGATCGCGGCGGTGCGGGTCAAGCGCGTCTGACCGCGGCGGTGAACGTTGGTTCCCGCGGCGCGATTCAATCGCGGGCGAGCGGACCCCGCGGAGGGGGAGCGGGCGCTTGTGCGGAGGCTATGAATCCCGTAGAAGCCGCGCGTGGAAACCGCTGTCGAGAAGGCCAGGGTGCTGCTGGAAGCGATGCCGTTCATCAGGCGCTTCCAGGGTCGGACGTTCGTGATCAAGTACGGCGGGCACGCCATGGTCGCGCCGGAGCTCAAGGAGAGCTTCGCCAAGGACGTGTGCCTGCTGAAGTACATCGGCATCAACGTGGTGGTGGTGCACGGCGGCGGCCCGCAGATCTCCACGATGCTCAAGCAGTCCGGGGTGCAGTCGCGCTTCGTCGACGGGCTGCGCGTCACCGACGACGCCTCCATGGAGGTCGTCGAGATGGTGCTCGCGGGCTCCATCAACCAGGACATCGTGTCGCTCATCTGCCGGCACGGCGGGCGCGCGGTGGGGCTCTCCGGCAAGGACGACGGCTTCGTGCTGGCCGACCGCGTCGCGCCCTACACCACCCGCGACGGGGAGGTCGTCGACCTCGGCCGCGTGGGCGAGGTGCGCCACGTCACGCCCGACGTGGTGGTCGAGCTCACCCGCGCGGGCTTCATCCCGGTGATCGCTCCCATCGGCGTCGACGAGCACGGGGCCTCGCTCAACCTCAACGCCGACACCGCCGCGGGCAAGGTGGCCGAGGCGCTGCGCGCGGAGAAGCTCATCCTGCTCACCGACGTGCAGGGCGTGCGGGGCGCCGACGGCGCCTTCGCGAGCTCGCTCAACAGCGCCACCGCGCGGCAGTGGATCGCCGACCGGGTGATCGACGGCGGGATGATCCCGAAGGTGGAGTGCGCCCTCGACGCGATCTCCGGCGGCGTGCGCAAGGTGCACATCCTCGACGGCCGCTGCGCCCACGCGGTGCTGCTCGAGATCTTCACCAACGACGGCGTCGGCACGGAGATCGTGCGCGGATGAGCGACCCCCTCGACGGCGTCCCCGCCGAGGCGATCGACCAGGCGCTCGCGGAGAGCGCCGACGAGGGCGGGCTCCCGGAGTACTACCGCTCCTGCGTGCGGCCGCTGCTCCGGATGCCGGTGTCGCAGTGGCCCCGGTGCTGCGACGGAGGCTGCGATCCGTGCAGCGTCACGCTCCGCCGGGTGGCCTCGCTCACGCTGGCGCGCCTCGGGAGATCGGTGGTAGAGCCGTAGACAATATGGCTGATACCAAAGCGTTGCTGGCGCTCGCGGGGCGCCACCTGTTGAAGACCTACAAGCAACCCCCGCTGGTCATCACCCGCGGAGAGGGCTGTCGGCTCTACGACACCGAGGGCCGCTCCTACCTCGACCTCTACGCCGGCATCGCGGTGTGCGTGCTCGGCCACTCGCACCCGGCGCTGGTGAAGGCGATCAGCGAGCAGGCGGGCCGCCTCGGGCACATCGCCAACCTCTACTACAACGACCGGCAGATCGAGCTCGCCGCGCAGCTCTGCGCCCGCACCGGGATGGACCGGGTGTTCTTCACCAACAGCGGCACCGAGGCCAACGAGGGGGCGCTCAAGCTGTCGCGTCGGTGGTTCTTCACCCAGGGCGACCCCGACCGGGTGGACATCGTGGCGACGTGGAGCTCGTTCCACGGCCGCTCCATGGGCTCCGTCGCGATGACCGGGACGACCAAGTACTGGGAGGGCTTCGGCCCCCGGCTGCCGGGCGTCTCGCAGGTGAAGTACGGCGACCTCGAGGCGATGCGCCGACGGGTCAACGACCGCACCGCGGCCATCATCATCGAGCCGGTGCAGGGCGAAGGGGGCGTGATGCCCGCCCCGCCGGGATACCTCCAGGGACTCCGCGCGCTCTGCGACGAGAGGGGCGCTCTGCTCATCGTCGACGAGATCCAGACCGGCGTCGGGCGCAGCGGGAAGTACCTGGCGGTGCAGCACGAGGGGGTGCTCCCGGACGTGCTCACGATCGCCAAGGGCATGGGCGGCGGCGTGCCCATCGGGGCCTTCCTGGTGCGCGAGAAGTACGCCGAGGCGCTCGCTCCGGGGACGCACGGGAGCACCTTCGGCGGCAACCCCCTGGCCTGCGCGGCGGGGCTCGCGGTGCTGGAGGTCCTAGACCGCGAGGGGCTCATCGAGGGCGCGGCGACGAAGGGCGCGTGGTTCCTGTCGAAGCTGGAGGGGCTCGCGGCGAAGCACCCCACGCTGGTGAAGGGCGCTCGGGGCCGGGGGCTGCTCTGCGGCCTGGTGCTGGCCGACCACGTCGAGGCCCGCGAGGTGCTCGGCGCGATGCGCGACCGCGGGGTGCTCATCGCCCAGGCGGGCGACCGGGTGCTGCGCTTCGCCCCGCCGTTGATCGTGACCGAGGCGGAGCTCGAAGAGGGCCTCGCGGTGCTCGACGGAGTGCTCTCCGAGATGCCCAGGGAGACGACATGACCCCGAAGGTGAAGCGCGATTTCCTCCGCGTGTCCGACCTGTCCGGCGACGAGCTGCGGCAGCTGCTCGACCACGCGACGGCGATGAAGAACCAGCGTCGGCACGGCGGGCAGCGGCGGTCCCTCGAGGGGCGCAGCGTCGCGCTGATCTTCGAGAAGTCCTCCACGCGCACCCGGGTGTCCTTCGAGGTCGGGGCCTTCGAGCTCGGGGCGCACCCGGTGGTGCTCAACACCCGGGACATGCAGCTCGGGCGCGGCGAGTCCATCGAGGACACGGCCCGCACGCTCTCGCGCTACGTGCACGCGATCGTGCTGCGCACCGCGGGGCACGACCGCATCGAGGCCCTCGCCTCGGCCGCCTCGGTGCCGGTGATCAACGCGCTGACGGACGACCACCACCCGTGCCAGATCCTGGCCGACCTGCTCACCGTGCGCGAGCGCCGCGGCTCGCTGGAGGGCCTCCGCTACGCCTGGATCGGCGACGCCAACAACGTCGCGCGCAGCTGGGTCGAGGCGGCCGAGCGGCTGGGGCTCGCGCTCACCGTCGCGTCGCCGGAGGGCTACGGCTTCAAGGCCCGGGAGCTCCCGGCCAACGTGTGGCAGGTGCTCGACCCTCGCGAGGCCGCGCGAGGCGCGGACATCGTGATCACCGACGTCTGGGCGTCGATGGGCCAGGAGGGCGACGCGGAGGCGCGGCGCGCGGCCTTCGCGGGCTACCAGGTCAACGCCCGGCTGTTGAGCGAGGCGAACCCCGGCGCGATGGTGCTGCACTGCCTCCCGGCGCACCGCGGTGAGGAGATCGACGCGGCGCTGCTCGACGGCGAGAACGTCGCGGTGTGGGACGAGGCGGAGAACCGACTTCACGCACAGAAGGCGCTGATGGAGTTCTTGATGCGGTAACGGGCTGAACGCTGCTGAATCGACGCGGCGGGCGAACATGCCCGTTGCCAACGGGTGCGGACTGGACGACCGTAGAGTGGACGACGGGTCGTCCTCAACGAGCGGGTTCTCGGATGGAAAAGGTCATCGGGATCGATCTGGGTACGACAAATTCCTGTGTTGCCGTCGTTGAAAACGGCACCGCGGTCGTGATCGCAAATCGGGGCGGGTACAAGACCACGCCGTCGATGGTGGCGATGACCGAAGCAGGAAAGCGGCTGGTGGGGCACCTCGCAAAGCGCCAGGCGATCACCAACGCGGAGAACACGGTCTACTCGGCGAAGCGCCTCATCGGGCGCAAGTGGAACAGCCCTCAGGTGAAGCAGGTGGCCTCCACGGCCTCCTACAACATCGTCGAGGGCCCGCACGGGGACGTGCGCATCTCGCTGCGGGACAAGGCGCACTCGGTGCCCGAGATCTCGGCGATGGTGCTGGCGGAGATGAAGCTCATCGCCGAGGAGTACCTGGGTCACGAGGTGCAGAAGGCCGTCGTGACGGTGCCGGCGTACTTCAACGACAACCAGCGCCAGGCGACCAAGGACGCGGGGGCCATCGCGGGCCTGGAGGTCATCCGGATCATCAACGAGCCCACGGCGGCGGCGCTGGCCTACGGGTTCGGGCGCAACATCGACCGCACCGTGGCGGTGTACGACCTGGGCGGCGGCACCTTCGACGTGTCGATCCTCGAGATCGGCTCGACCGGGGTGTTCAAGGTGATCTCGACCGCGGGCGACACCTTCCTGGGCGGCGAGGACTTCGACTCCCGGGTCATCGACTGGCTGGTCGAGGGCTTCCGCGACGAGCACGGCATCGACCTCCGTAAAGACCGCATGGCCCTGCAGCGCCTGAAGGACGCCGCGGAGAAGGCCAAGGTCGAGCTGTCGTCGGTGCGCGAGGTCGAGATCAACCTCCCGTTCATCATCTCCTCGGGCCGCAACGAGGCGCTGCACCTGCAGCGGGTGCTGTCGCGCGCGGACTTCGAGCACCTCACGGCCGACCTGGTGCAGAAGACCGTCGACATCATGAGGCAGACACTCGACGACGCCGGGCTGCACCGCGAGGACGTCGAGGACGTCATCCTCGTGGGCGGCATGACCCGCATGCCGCTGGTCGAGCGCAGCGTGGCGGAGTTCCTCGGGCGCGAGCCGAGCAAGGGGGTGCACCCCGACGAGGTGGTGGCCATCGGCGCGGCGATCCAGGGCTCGGCGCTGCTCGAGGACGAGGGCCCCACGGCCAACCGCGTGGTGCTGCTCGACGTGACCCCGCAGACCCTCGGCATGATGGTGGCGGGCGGGCTCATGGAGCCGCTGATCCCGAAGGACACCACGGTGCCGACGGCGCGCGGCAAGACCTTCACCACGTCGCGGGACAACCAGACGGCGGTGAAGATCCTGGTGATGCAGGGCGAGAGCGACCAGGCCGACCAGAACGAGCTGCTCGGGGAGTTCATCCTCACCGGTCTTCGTCGCGCGCCCGCTGGAGTGGTAGAAATCGAGGTGACCTTCGAGATCAACGCCGACGGCATCGTGAGCGTGCACGCCAAGGACCTCGAGACCGGCAAGGAGCAGTCGATCACGGTGACGGCCACCTCGGGGCTCACCCGCGAGGAGATCGAGGCCATGATCGACGCGGGCAAGGAGTTCGCGGTCGAGCGCAAGCGCGACGAGGAGTACGAGGCCCGGCGGCAGGAGGCCGAGGGGCTGATGCACGAGATCGAGCGGCTCTTCGACAAGGTCTCGAAGGTCGTGGGCGGCAGCGACTACGGCCGCGACGCGCTCGACAAGGCTCAAGGGGTGATCGAGCGCACCAAGGTGGCGATCGATCGGCACGACTCGGCGGCGCTGAAGGAGCAGGTCGAGGCGCTGTCGAGGACCTTCCGGATGTTCAAGGGCGTGGTGGCGAAGGCCTGAGTGTTGACGAGGGGAACCAGAGGATTGCGTTGATGGCAACCCGTGAGGGCCGAAAGACACCGACCGGATCGGAGATCGACGACTGGTTCGATCTCCTGGATGAAGAGTCTCCGGTGCCGGCCCCGAAGGCACCCGGGCCGCCGGAGGTTTCGCGGAAGCTCACGCCCGCACCGGATCCCCTCTCCGATTCCTGGGACTGGGACATGGAGACCCCCTCGGTCTCGGTCCCTCCGCCGATCGAGGTCCAGTCCGAAGAGGAGTTCACGGACTTCGGCGGGCCGCTGCCGATCGCTCCCATCGGGGCGGTGAGCGTCTCCGCGCCTCCGAAGCCCGAGACCACCCGGCGCTTCCAGGGGACCATGATGTTCGGCGCCACCCCGCTGCCGCCCCCCACCGCGCCTCCTCCCCCTCCGACCAGCGAGGCGCCCGCCGCTCCCGTCCGGCCCTCCGAGACGCCCCCCCGGTCTGGGACGCACCGCCAGCGTACGCCGGTGCCGAGAGCGCCCGTCGCCCGCCCCGCGCCGCAGGTCGTTCCCCTCCCGGGCGCGTCAGGCCGAACCGCGGTGTCGCGCCCACCGCCGGTGCCCGCGCACCCGGAGCTTCCGTCGGCCGACCTCGACGACCTGGAGTTCGAGGACGTCTCGACCTCCGGGCGCTCGCTCCCGCGGGTGGAGAGCCGCTCGGAGAAGTCCACGCAGCAGCGCTCGACGCCGGTGGTGCCCGTGACCGAGGTGCCGCGCGCTCAGCAGACCCCCGTGGTGCCTCACCCCATCCCCCCGGAGGCCCAGCGCTCGCCGCCGCCGCCACGCCCGTCGGCCTCGCAGCGCGTGCTCACGCCCCCGTCGACCCGGCGCGAGATGATCGACCGCTACGAGCTCGGCGACTTCACCGGCGCGCTCTCCCTCGCCGAGACCCTGCTCGAGATCGACCGCACCGACTCCGAGGCGCGCCGCATCGCGGACACCTCGCGCACCAAGCTCCGCGCGATCTACGTCGGCCGCCTCGGGGCGCTCGACCAGGTGCCGGTGATGATGATCCCCCACGCCGAGCTGCGCTGGCTGGCGCTCGACCACCGCGCGGGCTTCGTGCTCTCGCTGGTGGACGGCACCTCCAGCATCGAGGAGATCATCGACGTCTCCACGATGCCGCAGCTCGAGGTGCTCCGCACGCTCTACAACCTCCTCAGCCAGAACGTGATCTCGCTGAGGAGGCCGAGGCACTGATCGGCTACATCGAGAGGCCGCCGTCGATGTCGATGGTGCGGCCGGTGAAGTAGTCGCACTCGAGCACGAAGCGCACGCCCAGCCAGATGTCCTCCGGCACGCCCACGCGCCCCGCCGGGACCTTCTCCACCAGCGCGTCGCGCGCCTTCTGGTTCATGCCCTGGGTCATCGGGGTCTCGATCATCCCCGGCGCGATGGCGCCCACGCGGATGCCGTAGGCCCCGAACTCCCGCGCCCAGGTCAGCGTGTTGGCCGCGAGCGCCGCCTTCGCCGCGCTGTAGTTCGACTGGCCGCGGTTGCCGTAGCGGGCGATGCTCGACATGTTCACGATCACGCCGGGGCGGGTGTTGGTCTCCATCATCTTCGCGATGACCTCGCGGGCGATCATGGTCGCGCCGGTGAGGTTGACGTCGATGACGGCGTTCCACTGGTCGCGGGACATCTTGGTGATGGCGCCGGTCTCGCGGTCCTTCTTCACCAGCAGCCCGTCGCGCAGGATGCCGGCGTTGTTGATCAGGCCGTTGAGCCCGCCCATCGCGCCGTGCGCCCAGTTGACGAAGTCCACCACCTCGGCCTCGTCGGCCACGTTGAGCTTGCGCGTGTGCAGCTTGCCCGGACCCGTCACCGAGGCCGCGAGCGACGCGAGGCCGTCCTCCTTCACGTCCCCGACCGCGACCTGCGCTCCGGCCTCTACCAGACGCTTCGCGAAGTGCGCGCCCATGCCCTGCGCCCCGCCCGTGACGATGATCTTGAAGGTGCTGAGTTCCATAGCCTGTCTCCTCCGGCGCCCACAGTCGACGCGGGGCGCGCGGCGGCGGGTGTAGTGCCTCCCGCCGCGCACTGTAAAGACCTCACTGGGAGCGGCGGAGGAAGTCCTCGATGAGCGACCGCGCGATGGACAGCCGCGGCGGCAGCGTCGGCAGCGCGCCCGGCTCGAACCAGCGCGCCTCCTCCAGCTCCCCGTCGCGCAGGACCACCTCGCCGCCCGCGTGGCGCGCGACGAAGCCCATCATGAGCTGATGGGGAAAGGGCCACGGCTGGCTGCCCTGGTAGGTGATCTCGTCGACCAGCAGCCCGGTCTCCTCGGCCACCTCGCGGCGCACGCAGGACTCCAGCGACTCGCCCGCCTCGACGAAGCCCGCCACGAGCCCGTAGCGCCCTGCGGGCCACGAGGCCTGCCGCGTCAGCAGCATCCGGGGGCCGTCGTGGATGAGCACGATCACGCACGGCGAGACCCGGGGGTACACCACGTGGCCGCACTGCCCGCAGCGCTTCGCCCGCTCGGTGGCGACGGGCTGGGTCATGGGCGTGCCGCAGTCGCCGCAGAAGCGGTTGGTGCGGTCCCAGTGGAGCACCTGCGAGGCGAGCGCCGCCGCGGTCCACTCCGCCGCCGGGAGCGCCGTCGCCGCCGCGCGGAGGTTGCTCGCGACGAGCCCTTCGGGCAGCCCGGCGCCGAGGGCGATCTCCCCGGCGAGGGCGGGGTGACCGTCGATCCGACCGACGTGGTGCGCCCGCAGCATGCCGAGGCCCTCGACCGCCGAACGGTCGAGCAGGGAAGGGGCGTCGGAGGTGTTGCGCTGCAACAGCAGGAGCTCGGAGCCGCGGAAGACGCACCAGCGCGCGTCGTCGGGGCGAGGGTCGGGCACCGCGTCGCAGCCGGGGGAGAACCGATCGTCTGGAGGGGGAAAGATCGCGAGCATGGCCCGCGCAGACTTAGGCGGTGCGCGCGTGCTTGTCGATGAGTCGGGCGATGCCCGGGACGGCCTCTTCGACGTTCTTCTTCCCCTGCGGGCGGAGCTGCTGGTAGGCGCTGCGCAGGGTGGTGTGCCGGGTGCGGTTGGCGCGGTCGTCGGTGATGCCGAGGAGCGCGTCGGCGACGTCACCCTTGCGCGCGGTGAAGTTGTCGACGATCGATCCGCCCTTCGCGACGTGGGCCTGGTAGATCGGGTCGAGCCGCGTCGCGAAGTCGTCGAGAAGCCCGTCGACCACGTCCGGGATCATCCCCGGCTTCATGCCCTTGACCACCTTGAAGGCGGCCTTGATGGCGAGGCCCGAGAGCCCCGACTTGGCCGCCACCTCGTCGTCGAGGAGGCGCTCGGCGTCTTTGATCACCTGCTGTCGGCGCGCCGGGTCCGTGAGGATGCTCTTCAGGTCTGCCATTGGGGGGGTGTGTCTCCGTTCGAAGGACCGGGGGAGAGGTCAGGTCAGTGCCAGGGGACGCGAGCGCCCGCGGTGTCGCCCATCTCGTAGCGCGCCATCGCGCCGCCGGTGGCGACGTAGATGTCCGTGCACGGGAGTGCGCCCGCGCCGAACTCCACGTTGGCCGGCGCCGAGAGGCCTCGCAGGAGCACCTCGGGGTTGGAGCCGTCGGCGTCAAGGCGGGTCAGCGTCCCGCCGCCGCCGATGTAGATGCGGTCCATCGCGTCGAAGGCGAGCCCGTCGGGGGCGACGAGGCCCGTCGCGACGGTCTCGCGGGCGGACTCCATGTTACCCGTGAGGGTAAGCTTGACCAGCGATCCGTTGCTGTAGCCCTCGACGTAGAGCGAGCCGTCGCGGTGGAACGCGAGCCCGTCGGCGCCGGGGATGGTGGACAGGGTCACCCGGGTGCGGGTGCCCGCGTCGACGCCGGTGACGCGGTACACGTGACCGCCCGAGAAATCGCTGTAGTAGAGGGCGCCGTCGGGGCCCATGGTGAGGCCGTTGGCCTGGCCCGCGCTGGCCAGGTACGAGACGCCCATCGGGGTGTCGCTGGTGAGGTCGACGGAGTAGATGATCCGCGTCGCGGGCGAGGCCACGAGCAGGCGGTGGTTGGGGACGTCGATCGCGATGCCCCACACGGTCGAGGCGGCGGCGGGGAGCTGCGCCCAGCCCGGCTCCGGGGCCATGCCCGGGCGGATGCGACCGACGGCGTGGCTCTGCGAGTAGTAGATCGTCCCGTCGGCGCCGATGACGAGCCCCTCGGTGCCGCGCACCGCGCTCACGGTGGGGCGCTCGGTGCCGCAGCGCGTGGGGGTCCCGCTGTCTCCGGTCACGGGCACGTCGGCGGCGGGCGCATCGACCGCGGGCGCGTCGACCGAGGGGGCGTCGACCATGGGCGCGTCGACCGCGAGACCGGTGTCGGCGCCCGCGTCGTTGGTCGGCGTGACGGCCGGATCACTGGAGCAGGCGGCGATGAGGGCGAAGCTGAAGGGAAGGACGCGGCGCATGGTTTCCTCGCGGGTGAGCTGCGGTTTCTCGCCGCATTCGGGTGTCAATGCAAGCGCGAGGATGATCCTTCCCAGCGGGCGACGGGGGCGCTACGTGGGAGGGGAGATGAAAGACACGCTGACGCACCTGCGCAAGGAGTACCGCGCGAGCTCGCTCGACGAGTCCGTGGTGGCGCCCGAACCCCTCATGGAGTTTCGACGCTGGTTCAGCGAGGCGCACGCCGCCGGGGTCGATGAGCCCAACGCGATGACCCTCGCGACGGTGACGGCGGAGGGTCTGCCCCGGGCGCGCATCGTCCTGCTCAAGGACGTCGACGACGACGGCTTCGTGTTCTTCTCCAACTACGAGAGCGCCAAGGGGCGCGAGATCACCGGGCACCCGGTCGCGGCGCTGGTCTTCCTCTGGCTGCCCCTCGAGCGCTCGGTGCGGGTCGAGGGCCGGGTCGAGCGGGTCGACGCCGCGACCTCCGACGCGTACTTCGCCCAGCGCCCCAGGGCGAGCCAGCTCGGCGCCACCGCGTCGCCCCAGAGCCGGGTCGTGGGCTGTCGTGCGGAGCTCGAGCGATCGTTCGCCGAGGCCGAGGCGCGCTACGCCGGGGCTCCGGTGCCGAGGCCCGCGGACTGGGGCGGCTACCGGGTCATCCCCTCGACGGTGGAGTTCTGGCAGGGCCGGCCGAGCCGACTGCACGACCGGCTGCGCTACCGCCGCGTCGGCGGGGGCTGGGTGATCGAGCGACTCGCTCCCTGAGCGAGGGCTTCGGTCGCGTCTTGGACTTCGACGCGCGACCCTTCCTAGACTGTTCGCAGCGTATGAACGAGATCAAGGCCAGCCGGGTGCTCGCGTCGGGCCAGCGCATCGCCGTCGTCCACGGCGACCTCACGCGCGAGGCGGTCGACGCGGTCGTCAACCCCGCCAACGGCTGGCTCGCCCACGGGGGCGGCGTGGCCGGGGCGATCCTGCGCAGGGCGGGCATCGACCTGCAGCTGGAGAGCGACGAGTGGGTCGACCGCCACGGGCAGGTGCCCAACGGAGGGGTCGCGCTCACCCGCGGGTACATGCTCCCGGCGAGGATGGTGATCCACGCGGTGGGTCCGGTGTGGCACGGGGGAGGGCGCGCGGAGGAGGCGGAGCTGGGCGCGGCGGTGACCAACACCCTCGACCTCGCCGAGCGCGAGGGCTGCAGCACCGTCGCCATGCCGGCCATCAGCTCGGGGATCTTCGGCTTCCCCAAGGAGCGCTGCGCGGAGATCCTCTTCGAGCGCGCGGAGGCATGGTTCGCCGCGCACCCCGGGAGCGTGGTGCGCGAGCTGCGCTTCACCAACATCGACGCGCCGACGGTGCGGGTGTTCTCCGAGGAGTTCGAGCGCCGGGCCTGATCAGCGCAGCGCGCAGGCGAGCGGGATGGCCCCGATCTGCAGCTGCGGAGAGCCCTGCGCGAAGGCCAGCCAGGGCTCGTCGCCGCAGGTCACCACGGCGGCGTGGTCGAGGCCGCCGAGCACCCAGTGCTGCGCTCGGCCCTCGCTGCCGGCGTCGAGCAGGTGGGGCACCAGCGCGCCGTCGCTCTCGCGCGTCACCGCCGCCACGACGGTGTTGTTCACCCCGTGGGAGATCATCTGGCCGTGGCCCCGGTGCTCGATCTCGCGGACGAGCGCGTCGCCCCTCGGAGGAAACTCCAGCACCAGCACGGCGCCGTGGCCCTCGCAGTCGGCCCCCTCGCAGCCGCCGTCCGCCGCGCCCGCCACCGTCGCCAGGAACCTCCGCGACGAGCCCGCGGCCCCGGTGCCGAGGTTGGCGAAATGGATGGCTCCGGCCGGCGCCGTCCACGAGGCCGAGCGGACGAGCACCTGCGCCGAGAGCTCCCGCATGGCGGTGGTGTCCGTGGTTCCGGCGTCGGCGCCCCCGGCGTCGGCGCTCCCGGCGTCCGCGTCGGTCGCCGTCGAGAGGCCCGCGAGGGTGTTGAGCGGGAGCGACGCCGCCGTGAAGGTGCGGTGCCCGTCGACCTCCTGGCGCAGCAGCAGCGTCGCCGGGTCGCCAGGGATCGCGGCCACCACGGCGCCCCCGCTGATGAGGTACACGGTGGCGACGCGGGGCTCGTCGTTGTGGTGCGCCGCGAGCTCGACCACCGCCGCGCGCTCGCGCCCGTCGACCACGTAGGTCGTGCCGATCCACGCGCCGGTGGCGTCGGCCCGCAGCAGCATCGCGCCGCGGAAGGACCCCGCGGTGAGGCCCGGCGTGCGGATCGGAATGCGCTGCACCTGGCGGTCGACGCGAGCGAGGCCGAAGACCGCCCCGGTGCGAGAGATCCAGCTGGTCCAGCCGACGGGACCGGAGACGGAGGTGCCGGCCTGCGCCACGCCCTCCGCGACCACCGTGGGCCGCTCGTCGAAGCGCGAGCCGCGGGTGCTGCGCCGGCGGCCGAGCACCAGGGTGTCGTCGACCTGGGCGATGACCGCGACCTCCTGGGCGTCGCCGAGGCAGAACGATCCGAGCGCGGAGGGAGCGGACGCGACCGGGATGGAGCGGGGCGGCACGAGGGGCTCGTCTCCGCAGCGGGTGGGCACCGACACCCGGACCCGCACCGGCACTCCGCCGTCCGTCGGCGCTCCGCGGCCGGTGAGCGTGACGATCGCCGCGGTCGCGACCACCGCCACGGCGGCCCCGGCTGCGATGAGCACTCGGCGTCGCCGGGCGTCGGCGCGGGTCTGCACCTCCGGCGGGGCGATGAAGGGCGAGGCGACCAGGGCGCTCGGGTCGCTCGTGGCCCCGAGCGCGGGGCCCTGGGCGTAGCTGCCCGACGGGGCGGTCGCGGAGCCGACGCGATCGTCGCCCGCGGAGGGAGGGAGGGCGGCGCCGCCGACGGCGGTGAGGTTGCCCAGGGAGATGCGCCGCGCGGGCTCGTCGATGAGCTGGCGGATCGCGTTGGCGAGCGCGAGGCCCGACTGCAGCGCCGGGTGGTCTCCCGCGCGGGCGCAGTTGCGGAGCATCTCCCAGCGCACCACCGCCGCGCCGTCGGGCCGGGCGCCGGTGCGCTCCATCGCCGCCTGGAGCGCGAGCGCGAGGCCCGCGAAGTCCACCCTCGGGGCGGGCCGGGGCTTCGCGGCGGCGAGGCGCGCGGCGGCCTCGATGCCGAAGCCCGAGAGGCCGAGGCGCTCGGTGCCGCGGTCTTCGATGACGTGCAGCCGGTCGAGGGTGATGGCGCCGTGGATGATGCCGACCGCGTGGAGGTTGTTGAGCTCCTCGGCGAGCGGCGCGAACCACGCGACCAGGGTGCGGAGCGCGGCGCGGCGGCGCTCGTCGACGTCGCCCGAGAAGAGCGAGGCGAGGCGCTGCGAGAGGGCGATCGGGTGGGCCTGGCGGAAGATCGCGGCGGGCACCCCGAGGGCGCTGCGCACGACCTCGTCGGGGCGGCGATAGAGCCGGCTCGCGGGGATGGCGGCGAGCTCGCCGCGCAGCGCCTCGAAGGGCGCTGGGGGCATCGGGGTGCCGAGGAGGCACTGCGCGTACGAGATGGTGCCCTGCGCGTCTCGCACCTCGTGCAGCTCGTCGACCTTCGCGGGGTCGATCACCGCGAGGACGAAGTACCGGCCACCAAGCTTCTCTCCGACGGGGATCACAGTGTCCTTCCCAACGACATCGTTGCGCTCACGGTCGTGTGGTCAAGCACTCTGTCGGGAGCGCGACGATGCGAGGCGTCGGCCGGGAGAGCTGCTGCCCGAGCCAGAGCGCGCCGCCGCAGCGGACGAGCCGTCCCCGGTCGGCGCCCGGGTTCGCGAGGGTGGCGTGCGTCGGCGCGGCGCCCGCCACGGTGCTCAGCCGCAGGGCGGGGTGGGCCGCGACGCCTGCGGGCTCGTGCAGCACCAGCCAGCGATCGGGCGCCTCGCCGAGCACGTCGAGCGCGACGGACTCGGTCGCGACGGTGACGTCCAGCGGGGCCGGGCGCGAGGGGTTGTAGCGCAGCAGGTGCACCGCGCCGGGGCCGACGCAGCGGGCCCTGGAGGCGCATTGCTCCGCGGGCCGGGCGGGACCGAGGGTGACCGCGAAGGCCGCCTCGTCGCCGAGGGCGGCGCCGGTCGTGGTGGCCGCGAGCACCTCGCCGGTGAGCAGCACCGGGGCGCTGCGGCGCACGGCGTTGTCCGAGGGCGTCGCGCCGCGGACGGAGGTGGCGTCGCCCCCCGGGCGGGCCGCCGCGAGGAGCGCGAGCTGCGGCCAGACGGCGCTCAGCCGGTGGCCCTCGCCGTCGCGCTGGTGGAAGAGCAGCGTCGGCGAGGGGCCCGCGATGGCGGACTCCACCGTGCCGGCGCCGAGGTACCAGGTCTGGATCGCCGGCCTCCCGCGCCCGTCGCCCGACTGGACGTGGAAGAGCACCGGGTGCGCGCCGCCCTCGGACTCGACGTTGCTCACGATCCAGGTGGAGCCCTGGTCGCGGTGGAGCAGCATCACGCCGCGGAGCGGGACGTTGTCCCAGCCGGTGAGCGGCACCTGCGCGTGGGCGTGCGGGTCGCGGGAGATCTCCGCCAGCCCGATGGGCTCGCCGACGCCGTTGCGCCAGAGGGTCCAGAGATCGGCCCCGGTGGAGACCGCGGCGCCGAGCTCGACCGCGCCGGTGGCGTCCGAGGAGTTGAGGTGTCGCCACCCCTGGCCCCGTCGCGCTTCGCGGCTGGCCGTGTGGATGGTCGTGCCCTCGCGGGCGATCGCCACGAGGGTGCGGCCGTCGGGGGCGCAGGCCAGGTCGAAGTCCGTGGCGCTGGTCTCGTACCCGGCGGGCGGATCGAGGGTCTCGCCCTCGCAGCGGGGACCGGCGGCGACGGGCCGGCGGCCCGTGCGGAGGCTTCCGACGGAGATGGGCTCGTCGCGCACCTTCGAGAGGTACGCGAGGCCCGCGGCCCCGGCGAGCCCGGCGAGGACGACGCCCACGACCACGCCGCGGACCCACCGTCGACCGGGCGGTGCGGGGGGCGCCGGAGGGGTGGCGGTGCTGCTGCGCTGCGGGCGGGTGGTGCGGTCGGAGCGCGAGGCGGAGGCGTCCTCGCGAGGGCGGCTGGCGCCCCGGGGCGGAGGGATGGTCGGGTTGCGGGTGGAGCCCTCGGAGCGCGACGGGGCGGTGAGCGTCGGGTTGCGCGGGGGGCGCATGGAGGCCATCGGCGCCGGGGTCTCGAGCGAGAGCTTGGCCAGCTCCGTGAGGGTCTTGCCGAGCTCGGTGCCCGAGGCGAGCGCGGGGTGCTCGCCGTGCTGCGACGAGTGCCGGAGCAGGGTCCACTTGCCGGCCGCGCCCCCTTCGGGGCTCAGGGCCTGGGTGATGAAGAGCTCGTGCAGGGCCGTGAGGAGGTCGACGAGGTCCTTGCGGGGAGTCGCGGGGGCCGCGTCGGGGGCGCTGCGCCGGGCCAGGGCGTCGACGCCGAAGCCCACCAGGAAGCAGCGCTCGACGGGGCCGCCGACGGGGCAGACGATGAACCGCTGGACGATGGCGCCGTGGCAGATGCCCGCGGAGTGCACCCGGTCGAGGTCCGTGGCGAGGGCTGCGAACCAGGTGAGCAGCGCGGCGGCGGCGCCGGGCTTGCCGAGCGCGGCCACCACCTCGTCGAGCCGCTGCCGCAGGGGCACGAGGCCCGGGACGCCGAAGATGGCGATCGGGAGCGACGCGCGGTTCATGGTGATCTCCCGCGGCCGCAGGAGGGTGCTGTTGGAGGGCACGGCGCCGAGCACGGGGCGCAGGTCCGCCAGGTGCTCGGTGGCGCTGGGGGTCGACCCGAGGAGCTGCGCAGCCACCGCCGCGGCGTCGCGGTCGATCACCTCGAACAGCTCGCCAGTGCGCTCCTCCTCAGGCGCCCTGGACACCGTGAAACGCTTGCCGAGAGGGTCACCGACTGCGATCAACGAGCACGCTCCATCAGGGTGAATGGGAGGACGGCGCGCACGATAATCCAGAAGCCGCCTCCGTTGCACAGCCGAACGCGCGCCCGGCCGACGTCGCTCCCGGGGCTGTGGTACCCATTGGAGCCGGTGAGGCGAGACATCGGGTCGAGGGTCGGGCCGTGGCTGCTCATCGCGCTCGCGCTGGTGACCGTGCTGCTGCCCCCGCGCGGCTCCGGGGACGCCGCGGTCGCGGCGAGGAGCCCCCTTCGCATCGGGCTGGTCTTCGACGTGGGAGGCCGCGGGGACAAGAGCTTCAACGACGCCGCCTGGGCGGGCCTGGAGCGAGCGCGCCGAGAGCTGGGCGTCACCGTGGAGTACGTCGAGCCCGCGGACGGAGACGACCGCGCCGGGGCCCTTCGGCTCTTCGCGGCGCGAGGCTTCGACCGGGTCATCGGCGTGGGCTACGTGTTCTCCCGGGACGTGGACGCGGTGGCGCTCGACCACCCGGGCACCCGCTTCGCCTGCGTGGACTACGCGCCCCCGGAGCGGGGCGACGGGCCGCCCAACGTCGTCGGGCTGAAGTTTCGCGAGGAGGAGGGGGCCTTCCTGGTCGGGGCCGCCGCGGGGCTGAGCACCGAGCACCGAGCCGTCGGCTTCGTGGGGGGCATGGAGATCCCGCTCATCCGGCGCTTCGAGGCGGGCTACCGCGCGGGGGTGGCGTCGGTCTGCGCCTCGTGCCGCGTCCTGGCCGCCTACGCCGGCAGCACCCCCACGGCCTTCAAGGACCCGGAGCGCGGCGCCCAGCTCGCCACGGCGCAGATCGCCGCCGGCGCGGACATCCTCTTCCACGCCTCGGGCAGCACCGGGCACGGGGTCTTCGTGGCCGCGCAGCGCCTCGGCGCCCGAGCCATCGGGGTCGACGCCGACCAGTACGACGAGATGCCCGGGGTGGTGCTCACCTCCATGCTGAAGCGCGTCGACGTGGCGGTCTTCGAGCTGATCCGCGAGGCGACGCAGGGGCGCTACGAGCGCGGCGCGCACGGGCTGCGCACCTTCGGCCTCGCCGAGGGGGGCGTCGACTGGGTGCACGAGGGGCCGCACGCGAGAGGGCTTCGGCCCGAGGTGATCCAGCGGGTCGAGGCGCTGCGGGCGCAGATCATCCGAGGCGAGATCGCGGTGCCGGGGCGGGAGTAACGGGGGAGGGAGAGTCTAGCGGCCGAGGTCCCGCAGCAGCGCCCGCTCCAGCGAGGCGAGGCCCAGGGCCGCGTCCGACGGGGCGTCGCGTCGAGCCTCGCGCACGGCCGCGAGCATCTCGGCGCCGCCCATGGAGAGCGCCGCCACGCCGATCGCGTCGCGCTGCGCCGGAAGCTCCCGCCAGCGCCGCACCATGGCCCTCGCGGCCCTCGCCCGGAGGGGGCCGTCCACCCCGGGGCGAGCCCTCGGCCCCACCCAGGTCGAGGCCGACTCGGCGAGGCCCTGGGCCAGGGCCGCGGCGTGCGAGGGGTCGGCGGTCGACTCGAGCTGCGACACCATCCACCGGGGGGCCTCCGGGTCGGCGCAGAGGCCGAGGGCCGCGGCGGCCGGGTCGCGGCGCTCGCCGGTGGCGTCCATCAGCGCACGCCGGTCGGCCTCCTGGCAGACGCGGGCGAGGCCGCGGGCGGCGGCGCGCAGTTCCGGCGCCTCGGTGGCGGTCGCGAATACACTACGGAGTAAAGGCAGCGCCCGCGCGTCGCCCAGGTTGCCGACGGTCTCGAGGAGGCCGAGGCGCAGGGCCGAGCGCTCCTCCGGGGAGAGGTCGCGGGGGTAGCCGCTGAGGGCGAGGGCGTCGAGCATCGGGAGCAGCGCCGCGGGGCCCATCGCGCGCAGCTCGATGGCGACCGAGGGGCGGCCCGCCCGGGTGCGGCGGTAGACCTCCGGGCGCAGGCCCTCGAGGTCGGCCACGCGGCGGTAGACCTCCGGGTGGCGGGCGCGGTCGACGCGCACCGAGGCGGCGAGCGGTCGGGCCACGCCGTCGGGGACGGCGCGCGGGTCGAGCAGCGGCGAGGCGGCCGCGAGCGTGGGGAGGAGCGAGAGCGACAGGGTCGCGAGCAGCCGTCTCATCGGGTCACCTCCCACCACGCGCCGCGCGCGGGGATTCGTCGGAGCGCGTTGGTGCCGCAGTGCACCTCCCCCTCGGCCGCGTGGAGGATGTCCCACTGCTCGGCGAAGTGGGCGGTGATGCCCTCGGCGCGCATCAGGGCGCTGAGGTGGGTCTGCATGAAGTCCGCGCCGTCGAGCACCACCGCGTGCGGCTTCGCCATGGTCACCGAGTGGCCGTAGAGCAGCAGGTTGACGGTGCCGGGCATGTACGCGGCGCCCTGGCCGTTCTCGATCTCCCACATGAGGAAGGGGATCTCGATGATCTCCGCGTCCGTGAGCCCGGCCTCGGTCTGGAGGGTCTCGCGGATCATGTCGATGTGCGCCTGGTCGCGCTGGTTGAAGGCCATGAGCTCGGTGTCCGCGAGGATGCTGTTGATGGTCCGCGCCGCGGAGTAGGCCCGGCCCTCCATGGGGTGGCCCTGCGGGTAGAACCAGTGCTGGCCCTCGAACATCACCCGCTCGCCGTTGGCCGGGTCCGCGGCGACCAGCGCCTGCAGCTGCGCCCGGGCCGCGCGGGGCGAGGCCACCAGGAGCTTCCAGCCGCGCGGCGAGCTCACCGGGATGAAGCTCGCGAACTCGTCGACGTGGCCCACGTGCAGCCACGAGGTGTCCAGCTCCAGCACCGGGCCCTGCACCCGCTGGGCGTTGAGGAAGGCGCGCAGCTCGGGGTCGCTGCTGCGGGCGGCGACGTTGCCGTGGAAGATGCGCCCGAGGGGGTGGCCCGCGTACGGAGGGATCACCTCCAGGTTGCCGAAGGAGTCGAGGCTGGGGTCGTGCGCTCGCGTCGCGGGGTAGCGAGCCTCGTGGCGCCATACGTACCCGCGGTCGGGGCCGACGAAGTCCCGGCGGGTCCAGGCCGCGATGGCGCGGTCGACCCTCGGGGTGCGGAGCACGACGTTCATGCCGCGGGGCGCCTCGCCGCCGGGCATCGCGGTCCAGCCGAGCTCCATGTAGTCCTGGGTCCAGACGTCGGGGCCCTGGTTGGGCTCGCTCCAGTCGGGGTCGAGGCCGTCGATGGTCTCGAACTCGATGCGGTCCTCGGTCGTGATCGAGTCGAGGTCGTTGATGAAGCGCGCCAGCGAGAAGATCCCGCCGCCGCCGGTGGCGTAGACCCGCGTCGCCTCGTCGAGCGAGGTGCTCACCACGAAGGGCGCCACGCGCATCACCGCGCGGTCCTCGCCGAGCGCCTCGGCCCCGAGGGTCACCGACAGCGCCAGCGTGATCTCTCCCGCCCAGGTCGCCGTGGGGAAGTCGCTCGACTCCACGCCGAGCTCCACGCCCGCGCGGAGGTCGGCCGTGGACAGGGTCTCCGCCGCGAGGTCGACGCGCCGCCACACGCCGCCGTCGACGCGAAACACCCGCACCGTCGGGCTCGTCGGGGCGGTGAGCGTGAGCCGTCCGGTCGCGCCCTCCGCGAGGCCCGGCATCGGCGCCACGCGCACCCGCGCCAGGTCGAGCGCGTCGGCCTCGCCGTTGACCACGTCGTCCGCGCCGTCGAGCGCGTCGTCGTCGTCGTCGTCGTCCACGTTGGCCAGGAAGACCGCCCCGTGCGAGGCGTCCCAGCTCGCTCGGAAGGCCTCGTCGTCGCCGGTGTCGGAGACGGTTCCGTCGCGGTTGGCGTCGACGAGCAGCCGCACCCGCGGGCGCGCCGCGCCGGAGTCGACGCCCGCGTCGACGGCGATGCTGGCGGGCGTGGTCGCCGCGTCGTCGCCGCAGCCCGCGAGGAGCACGGCGAGGATCGGGATGAGCCATCGGTGTCCGAGACTGGAATTCATACCGTGCGGATGGGAGCCCCTCGGAGCGAAGGCGTCAACAGGGCGTCGGCTCCGCAGCGCCGAGGTCATAGAGGGCGGCGTCGTGGCCGAAGCCGGGCCAGTGCACCAGGTCGCGCGGGCAGCGGGCCAGCACGGCGCACACGAGGCGGTTGCAGCGCGCGTCGAAGTCGAAGAAGCCGGTGACCCCCGCGGTGCGGGCGCGCAGGCGGAGGAGCGGGTGCCCGTCGCCGACCACGGAGGCGAGCCGGTCGAGCAGCGCCGTGGCGCCGGGGTCGCCGGCGGGCTCCAGCGCCAGGAGCAGCCGCGGGCGCTCGAGCACATGCTGCAGCGGCCCGTGCACCATCTGGAGCGCGTCCCAGCAGGCCGGGTCGCAGGTGGCCGGGCCCTCCAGCCATTTCCACCGCAGCCCGTGGGCGAGCTCCAGGCCCGGATCGCAGCTCACGATCGCGACGCGGCCCGCGGAGGCCAATGAGACCGCCCGCTCGTCGAGCTCGATGTCCTCGTCCGGGAGGCCCTCCGGGATGGCGTCGAGGTGCCCCTCGAAGGGGGGCGCGTCGCCCCGGGCGAGGGCCAGCGCGTCGACCACGCGCAGCAGCATCAGGGTGGCCGCGGCGGGACCCTGCACCCGCAGCAGCAGTCCGCTCTCCGCGCCCGGGGGATGGGCGATGACGAGCGCTCCCAGCGCCCGGACGTCCTCCAGCGAGGGGTGCTCGGGCACGGCCGTGACGACGACGCAGGCCGCGAAGGAGGGCGCCCTCGCGAGGGCGAGCCGCGCGTTGGGGGCGACGCCCTGGCTGATCACGACGAGGACGGCGGCCGGGTCGGTGACGTCCGCGGCCCGCCCGGGGGCGAAGGCCGACAGGGGGACGAAGGCGGCGCAGGCGTGCAGGTGCCGACGGAGGAGCGCGGCGAAGAGGCGACCGGGGCCCTCCGAGGCGCCTGCGCCGGTGATGACCCAGCGGGCGCGGTGGGCGATGGACCCGACCGGCGGGAGCGGCGCAGAGAGCGTGGCGCGGAGCACCGAGGGGACGTCGGCGCAGCGCTGCCGCAGGAGGTCGAGTCCGTCGTCGGTCATCTATGGTCCTGCGTCGGGGCGAGCGTCGGGGTCGTGCTTGCGGAGGGCCATCGCACGGAGATAGCCCAGGAGCCCGTCGAGGTCCTGCTCGCCGAGGTTGGGGTGCGCGGGCATCGCGCCGTAGCGGAAGGTCAGCGGGTTGCGGATGTACGCTCGGATCTGCGCCTCGGGCCGGTACTCGGTGACGCTCATGGGGACGTTGAGGTCCGGACCCACGCGGCCGCCCTCGCGGTTGATGGCGTGGCAGCGGATACACTGGTCGGTAAAGATCGCGTAGCCCCGGCGAGCGGGGGAGCCCTCCGGCTCGCCCTCCGGCGCCGTGTGGGGAAAGGCCGTCTCGAAGCGCGCCACCTCGATGACCGCGAGCTGCCACGGGCGAGGGTGCGTCTCCAGGTCGACCTGCGAGGGCTCCCGCCACACCAGGTACGCCGGCCCCGGGTTGGCGTGCTGCGGCCCGATGGGCTCCCACCCCGGGCGGTCGAGGTCGCGCACGGCGAGGTAGGCCCCGGGCTCCAGCAGCCGCTCCCCGGAGATGGGCACCGTGTATCCGTCCCTCGCCCGCAGCACGAACTGCTTCATCGCGAGCGGGCCGGTCACCGCGCCGCGAAAGCCCTCGGCGAGCACCCGGTCGAGGCGCATCGCGCGGAAGCGCTTGGTGCGGTGGTAGTAGCCGTCGAAGTTCTCGACCGTCTCCGGCTCGACCCTCGCGGTGAGCTCTCCCAGGGTCATCGAGCGCACGGTGCGACCGTCGACGCGAAACTCCACCCGCGCCCCCGGCTCCTCGGCCGCCGGGCGGGCGTCCGAGTCCGCGGGCGAGGGGGGCGCCGGGCGGTGGCCGCATGACGCGACGAGGAGCGCGAGCGAGGCGACGGCGAGTCGGCTCACGCTCGCAGCTCCCTCGGCGCCCGCCACGCCACGAAGGCCACGAAGAGGCCGTAGTAGAGGACGTTGGGGACGATGCGGAGCAGGTACGCGAGGTCGATCCCCGAGAGGATGAGCACGTCCGAGGAGGCCCAGAGCGCGTATTGCACCAGGAAGAAGGTCGAGACGTCGCGGGCCAGCGAGGCCTCGGGGCAGGGCGCGAGGCGCGGGACGATCGCGAAGCGCCAGAGCGCGAAGAGCGCGATGGAGAGCGACTCGTAGAAGAGGAAGACGTGGCGGGTGGAGGGGAAGACGGCGGGCGAGAGGCGCGTGGCGACGGCGACCGCGACGGAGGCGAGGAGGCTCCAGCCGAGGGAGCGCGCCCAGGTGGCGGGCCAGGAGCGGGAGGGCGACGCGAGGCGCTCCAGCAGCAGGTAGGCGCGCAGGTCGCCGAGGATCACGAAGACGATGGAGGCCACGCGCTCGGCGCCGGGGTGGCCGTGGAGCGGCGTGGCGAAGCCGGTGAGCGAGGCGTCGAGGACGATCTCGATCGCCCAGGCGAGCAGCCACGCGCGGAGGAAGGGCGACCCGGCGCGCGGGTGCCTCGCGCGCAGGACGAGCACGTAGGCGAGGCCCGCGAGAGAGAGCGGGAGCAGCAGTCCGGGGTGGTGCCAGGGCGAGGAGTAGATCTGCGAGGGGGACATCGGTCGTGGGCTCTGCGCCGTAGGATGCCCGAATCAGGGGCTCAGGGGCGTCGGCGGATGGCGCCGCTCTGGACGACCTCGAAGGCCGTGCCCGGGACGTCCTTGAGCTGGTCGAGGTCGGCGTCGTTCCAGGAGCGCGAGGCCTCGCCGGAGAGGTACCAGTTGCCGCCCGTGTCGGCGTTGAACATCCCGTAGGTGCGCAGCGCCTCGAGGATCACCCGGGCCGCGCCGCGGTAGCCGCTGATGTCGTAGGAGCGCTTGAGCCGCAGCCGCAGTCCCATCGGGGGCGCGTCGCGGTCCTCGTCGCCGCCGGGGTGCGTGGCCGGGAGAATCCAGCCGTCCTGGGTGTGCTCGAAGGTGACGCGCAGCGCGTGGCGGATGGCGCCGGCGCGCACCTCGTCGTAGCGGGCGAGGCCGGGGAAGATGGGCAGGCCTGCCTGGTCGCAGGAGGTCCAGGTGTCGGGGCGAAGACCGTTGGAGCGAAGGTCGAAGACGGCCCCGGCGCCCGCCACCCAGCCGTGGCCCGAGCGCTCGGCGTGGTAGAGCTCGAACAGTCGGCAGGTGCCCCTCTGGATCGCGATGACGTGGTGGTCCCGTCCTCCCTCGACGGGCGCGTCGAGCGGGATCGGGTGCGGCCCCGGGTCGCTCTCGTCGCCGTACTCGTTGTAGGTGACGGCCACGCGCGGCTGCGACTCGGGCACGACCACATAGGGGATGCCGTACTGGGGGTTGGAGCCGAAGTCGGGGTGCAGGAAGCCCGGACCGTGGGCCTGGATGTTGGCGATGTAGCGGTCCGAGCGGGGGTCGACCGGGTCGCGGGAGACGTCGCGGTTCCAGGGGTTGTCGGGGGGGAAGACGGGGCACCCGGCGACCGAGGGCGGGCCGTGCGAGGTGGGGCTCGCGGGGACCGAGGTCACCCCCAGCGTGAGTCGCTGCGCCGCCCGAAAGGACCGCTGCGGAGAGCAGCGGCACGACGCGCAGAAGGCCATCAGCACGAGCAAGCGGGGGGCGACCTGGCGGTGCATGGCGGGATGCGCCCGGTCTACCACCGGGTCAATCGCCGTCGCAACGCGTCCATCGCCTCGCGCTCGTCGGGGGCGCGGAACACCAGCAGCGCCGCGAGGGCGGGGTAGGCCACGATGATCGCCGCCCGCAGCGCGAGGTTGACCGCGCGAGGCGCGTCGAGGCCGCGGTAGCCCAGCACCCCCAGCGAGAGCGCGAGCCCGAGGAGGACCGCGACGCGGCGGTACTCGTAGCGCACCGGCAGCACCCGTCGGACGGCGCGGTGGAGCGCGAGCGCGTAGAGGGCGAACACGATGGGCGTGGCGACGATGGCGCCGCGCAGGCCGTAGCGGGAGACGAGCGCGACGCCGAGGCCGAGGTCGAAGAGGGCGAGCGCGGGCTCGATCCACGCGACCGGTCGGGGGTCGCCGCCGAGGACGAGCCCGTTGCGGAAGAACTCCGCCATCTCGCGCATCGCGAAGGCGGACGCGACGGCGGGGATGACCAGCGCGGCGCTGGCGAAGGCCGGAGGGGCGATGAAGTACACGAGGTCCGGCGCGGCGACGGAGAGGGCGAGGGCTGCCCAGGCGAAGAGACCGGCGAAGAGGGTGAAGGCGCGGACGTAGCGCTCGCGGCCGTGGGGGCCGTCCCAGAGCTCGTACATCTGCGCGGTCCAGGCGTTGCGGAGGGGGTTGCCGAGCACCTGGGAGAGCAGCGCTCCGAACTTGAAGCCGAGCGCCCAGCGGCCGACGTCGGCGAGGGAGCAGTAGTGGTTGAGCACATAGCTGCGGCCGTGCTGCAGGGCGACGAGGGCCAGCGCGCCGGGGATGAGGGGCCAGCCGAAGGCGTGCATCCGGCGCAGCGCCGCGGCGTCGAAGCCGAGGCCGGTGCGGCGCAGCGTGAGGGCGCAGAGCGCGGAGGCGGTGACCGCGGAGGCGAGGAGCGTGGCGAGCGCGAGGCCGCGGACGCCGAGGTCGAGCGCCGCGATGAAGGCGAGGTTGAACGCGAGCCCGAGGCCGGTGCGAGCGAGGGTCCAGGCGGCGAAGGCGAGCGGGCGGTCGTCGGCGCGGAAGCGGGTGAGCGGGATCTCGAGCATGGCCTGGAAGGCCACGGCGCCGAAGGTGAGCTGGAGCAGCGGGGCGCGGGCGGCGTCGCGCAGGAGCAGCGCCGCGAGGGCGGGCGAGGCGAGGGACCCGGCGAGGGCGACGAGGCCGCCGACCCCGGCGAGGAAGAGGATCGCCGTGGAGGTCACCCGGTCGCGCCCGCGGGCGTCCGGGGCGTCGTGGAGGTAGCGCAGGAAGGGGTCGGAGATGGCCGAGGAGAAGAGCACCAGGGCGACGAGGTCGACCGTGTCGATGAGCTCCGCGAGCCCGTAGTCCGCGGCCCCGAGGCGGTGCGTGTAGACCGGCACCATCACGAAGGACATGGCGCGCGAGAGCAGCATCGTGAGGGCGTAGACCGACGACTGCCGCGCGAGCGCCCCGAGCGCCGAGGAGGAGGTCACGGCGCGCAGGATGCGCAGGCTCCGTGCCCGCGGGGAAGCGCCTCCGGACATCGACGGGTGACACAGATGCCGCGTCGACCAACTCGGGATTGACCGGGGCGCTGGGGGAGGGCGAGACTGCCTCTACCGAATTGGAGGTTCATGTGATGCTTCGTTGGTGGCGGCTCCTTGCCGCAGGGGTCGCTCTGGGTGCCTTGGTGAGCTGTTCGTCGGACGATGGCGGCGGGGTGACCTGCAATCCTCCGCAGACGGCGTGCGGCTCGGCGTGCGCGGACATCTCGTCCGACGCTCGCAACTGCGGCGCCTGTGGCACGGCCTGCGGGACCGGTGAGCGCTGCGTCTCGGGGCGTTGCCTCTCGCCCTGCGGCGAAGACCAGACCGTCTGCAGCGGCCAGTGCGTCGATTTGCAGACCAGCCAGGAGCACTGCGGCGCCTGCGGCACGGCCTGCGCGGCGGGCACCATCTGCGTCGAGGGCGCGTGCGCGGTCTCGTGCCCGGCGGGCGTGACCCGCTGCGAGCTGCCCGCGGGGGCCGGGGCCCTCTGCGCCAACGTGACCAGCAACCGGCTGCACTGCGGCACCTGCAACCACGCCTGCAGCGCGGGCCAGCTCTGCGTGGCGGGCGTCTGCCGCCCCGGCTGCCCGGCCGGGGAGTCCGCCTGCCAGGACCGCTGCGTCGACCTGCAGAGCGACAACGCCAACTGCGGCGCGTGCCGGGCGACCTGCTCGCAGGGCTTCTCCTGCCAGGCGGGCCGGTGCCGGCTGGCCGACTGCCCGACCGGGACCATGGCCTGCGGCGCGCGCTGCGCCAACGTCCAGACCGACCGAGACAACTGCGGCCGCTGCGGCATGGCATGCCCCCCGAGCAACGTGTGCACCGCGGGCGTCTGCACCGCGACCTGCGCGATGGGCCAGACCCGTTGCAGCGAGGACTGCGTCGACCTGCAGACCTCCAACGCCAACTGCGGCGCCTGCGGCATGGCCTGCACCGACGGGCGAATCTGCCGGGCCGGGGCCTGCGTTCGCGAGTGCGGCGCGGGCCAGACCCTCTGCGGCGACCGGTGCGTCAACACGACCACCGACCGGGCCAACTGCGGGGCGTGCGGCACGGCGTGCCCGGCGCTCCAGGTGTGTACGGGCGGCGCGTGCGCGCCCACCTGCGCGGCGGGGCAGACCCTCTGCGGCGGCGTGTGCTCCGTGACCGCCGCCGACCCCGCCAACTGCGGCGCCTGCGGCACCGCCTGCACCGCCTCGCAGGCCTGCGTGGCCGGGGTCTGCACGGGGGTCCTCTCGACGGACCCGTTCTGCCCGGCGCCGAGCGTGCGCTGCGGCGCGGCCTGCACCGACGTGCGAACCGACAACGCCAACTGCGGGATGTGCGGCGTGGCGTGCGCGGGCAACCGCCTCTGCGCCGCGGGCGCGTGCGGCTCGCCCTGCGCGACCGGCCAGGTCCGCTGCGGCACGGCGTGCTCGAACACCATGACCGACCGCACCAACTGCGGCGCCTGCGGCAACGAGTGCTCGCCGAGCCAGGTGTGCACCGCTGGCGCCTGCGCCTGCGCGGCCGGGCTGACGGTCTGCGGTACGGACTGCGCCAACCTGCAGATCAATCGCAGCCACTGCGGCGCCTGCGGCAACGCCTGCGCGGCGGGCCGGGTCTGCATCGCCGGAACCTGCGCGCCAGGCTACGCGCGGGAGCGTATCGCCAACGCCTCGACCTTCGTCGACGCCTGCGCGGCGCCCGGCGCCATGACCTACGTCCCGAACGCGGACGATCAGTCGGCGCGGGTGATGGCGCCCTTCCCGATGCGCTACTGGGGCACCGAGATCATGACGGGGGCGATGATCAACATCACCTCCAACGGCTGGCTCGGCATGGACGGCGCGGTGAGCGCGTCGCTGGGCGGGACGATCCCCTCGACCAGCACGCCCAACAGCGTGGTGGCCGTCTTCTGGGCCGACCTGGCCACGGATGATCCGGGGGTGTGCGTGGCGACGGTCGGCACGACGCCCAACCGCCGCTGGGTGGTGGAGTGGCGCGAGACCACCCTCCTCGGTGACACCGACACCTTCACGGCCGAGGCCGTGTTCAACGAGGGCAGCAACGTGATCGAGCTGATCTATCGGAACTTCGCGATCACGAGCTCGGCCACCGTGGGCATCGAGGGCCCCGGCGGCACCGCCGGCGTGTCGGGCTGCCCCGATGAAGCCGTGTTCCGTTGCGTCCCCACGGCCAACAGCACCGTCCGCTTCACGCCGTCCCCGTAAGAACCCGTGCCCACGATGAACACCCCCATGCGAACCCAGCTGTCCTCGTTCGTCCCTCGCGCCCTCGCGACGCTGCTCCTCCTGGCCGTGGCGCAGGGATGCGGTGACACCGACACCCGCTTCACCGTGCAGCCCGACAGTGGCATCGCCACGGACATGGGCGGTCTCACCTGCGACGCCCCGCTCTCGCCCTGCCGCAACACCTGCCTCGACCTCGGGTCCGACTCGATGAACTGCGGCACCTGTGGCTTCGCCTGCGCGGGCGACCAGATGTGCGTGAGCGGCCGCTGCCTCGGCGCCTGCCCGACGGGCCAGACCCGCTGCGGCCAGCGCTGCGTCAACCTCAACACCGACCGCACCAGCTGCGGCTCGTGCGAGCGCTCCTGCGCGGCCGGCCTCGTCTGCTCCGAGGGAGCGTGCACCCAGGAGTGCGGCCCGATGTACGCGCGCTGTGACCTCGTCGGCGACGCCGGCGTGAGCATGGACGCGGGCGCCGCCTCCGGTCGGACCTGCACGGACACCAGCAACGACGAGCGCAACTGCGGCGCCTGCGGCAACCGCTGCGCCGCGGGCCAGGTCTGCGAGGGCGGGTCGTGCCGGCTGATGTGCCCGGCCTCGCAGATGATGTGCGGCAACGCGTGCGTCGACCTGGCCACGAGCAACGCCCACTGCGGCACCTGCGGCAACGCGTGCCCGTCGGGCCAGCGATGCACCGCGGGCGCCTGCGCCCCGGTGGGCTGCCCGGCCACCTTCACGGTCTGCAGCGGCGTCTGCACCGACACGGCCAACGACACCACCAACTGCGGCGCCTGCGGCAACGTGTGCCCCACCCCGGCGGCGTGCCGCATGGGCCACTGCTCGATCGACTGCCCCACCGGGCGCACCGCCTGCGGCGCGCTCTGCGTCAACACGGCCACCGACCGGCTCCACTGCGGGGCGTGCGGCACCGCCTGCCCCACGGGCCAGCTCTGCGCGCTCGGGGTCTGCCAGCCGGGCTGCCCGACCGGCACCATCCGGTGCGGCGACCTCTGCGTCGACACCAGCACCAGTGTCGCCAACTGCGGCGCCTGCGGGACCACCTGCGCGGCCGGCCAGGTCTGCACCGGGGGCGCCTGCGCGGGCGCCTGCACCGCGACGCAGATCAACTGCAGCGGGCGCTGCGTGAACGCGCAGTACGACCCGGCCAACTGCGGCGCCTGCGGCGTCACCTGCGGCGCGGGCTTCGCGTGCCGCATGGGGCTCTGCCGACCGCTGACCACCACCGACGCCTCGGTGTGCGCGGCGCCCAGCCTGCTGTGTGGCGCCCTGTGCGTCGACCCTCGCACGGACAACGTCAACTGCGGCATGTGCGGCCAGGCCTGCGCGGCCGACCGCATCTGCGCGGCGGGCGTGTGCTCCGCCCCGTGCACCTCTACACAGCTCCGCTGCGGGGCGGCCTGCATCACGGTCTCCAGCGACCGGGACAACTGCGGCGCCTGCGGCAACGTGTGTCCGGCCGGCCAGGCGTGCCTCTCGGGGCGCTGCGGCTGCGCGACGGGACAGACCTACTGCGGGACGGGGGCCACCGCCACCTGCGCGAACACGCAGACCGACCGCGCCAACTGCGGCGCGTGCGGGACGGCCTGCCCGGGGATGATCCCCTGCGCGGGCGGGGTGTGCGGCTGCCCGATGGGGCAGACCAACTGCAGCAACACCTGCGCGAACCTGCAGTCCGACGGGATGAACTGCGGCGCCTGCGGGCGCTCCTGCCCGACGGGCCAGTTCTGCGTGCGCGGCACCTGCGGCGCGATGCCGCCGCTCTATCACGGCTGGACCTCGCCCATCGCCGGCTGCCTCACCACCGGCTACAACATGACCGCGCCCACCAGCCTCGGCGGGACCTATCCCTTCAACACCGGCGACAGCGCCGCGTGCCGCGCGTGGAAGGTCGCCGCCACGGTCTGCACCACCGAGCCGACGGCGTACTCCGGCATGGAGAACTGGCAGTGCCCGACCTCCGGCGGCTTCACCGACCCGGTCTTCGGCACCTACTGCATGGCGAGCAGCCAGTACTCGTGCTCGACCTGCCCCGGCGCCTGCAACGCGGGCCCCTGCCGCAGCGGCTCCAACACCCTGCGCAACTGCTCCGGCTCCGAGACCGCCCAGCCCTGACCCGATCCCCGACCGGGGGCGCCCGAGGCCCCCTTCCGCTCCCCGTCCCTTACATACCCCGGTAAAAAGAAACCCCCTCCGCCGCGCTCACTGCGCAGCGAAGGGGGCTCCTCGATTCCCTCCGGCGTGGCCCCCCGGGACGGAGGGGCCCCGATCGATCAGAGGCCGGTCACCGGCTCCGGGGTCGTCCCGTTGCCGCCGATGTTTCCGCGGCCGAGCTGGCCGTTCATGTTGCTGCCCCAGCAGAGCACCTGGCCGCTGCCTCGCAGGGCGCAGGAGAAGCCGAAGCCCGTGACGATCGCGATGGCGCGGTCGACCACGGAGACCACCACCGGCGTGAGGCTGCTGGTGGTGGTGCCGTTGCCGAGCTGACCGGTGGAGTTGCTGCCCCAGCAGCGGGCCCCGCCGTTGCGCAGCAGCACGCAGGAGTGCTTCTCCCCGGCGCCGACGCCCAGCGCCGTGGAGATGCCCGGGACCGCCGTGGGCGTGGGCTGGTCGGTCATGGTCCCGTCGCCCACCTGGCCGTCGGCGTTGGCGCCCCAGCAGAAGACCGCCCCCGAGTTGCGGGCGACGCAGGTGTGGCCGAGGCCCGTGGAGACCGCGATGGCGTCGGCGATGCCGGTCGCCTCGACGGGCGTCGCGCTGGTCGCGCGCATGCCGTTGCCCAGCTGCCCCTGGGTGCCACGTCCCCAGCAGGCCACGCCGCCGTTCGAGCGGATGCCGCAGGTGTGGTTGGGGCCCGCGTCGATCTGCTGGAAGTCCGTCGGGCCCGACACGGTCACCGCGAAGGCGCGGTTGGAGTTGGTGCCGTCGCCCACCTGGCCGTCGGCGTTGGCGCCCCAGCACGAGGCCGATCCGCTGCGGCGCACCACGCAGGAGTGCGCGTCGCCCACCGCCACGGAGATCGCGTCGTCGACGCCCTGCACCTGCACCGGCGTGGCCTGGTCGACCATCATCCCGTTGCCGATCTGCCCGCTGCGGCCGACGCCCCAGCACCACGCGGTGCCGTCGGACTTCACCGCGCACCCGTGGAAGCGGCCCACCGCGACGTCGACCACCCCGGTGAGGCCCATGATGTTGGTGGGCGTCGAGCGCGTCTCGCGGGTGCCGTCGGCGATCATGCCGTTGTTGTTGGCGCCCCAGCACGCGGCCGTCCCGTCGCCGCGGCGGGCGCAGATGGTCTGCGAGGTGGCCGCGAGGCGAAGGCCCATGCCGTCGCCGAAGTTGGTCATGTCGGTGTTCTGGTTGCAGTTGCCCGCCGCGGTGGGCGGGCTCGTCGCGACGTAGTTGAGCACCGTGCCGTTGTCCCCGGCCGCCCAGATGTTGTTGGCGCTGAAGCCCCAGATGACCCGCAGGTCGCGCGTCGTCATCGAGGGCACCGGGCCCCAGGCGGCGCCGTTCCAGTGCACCGCGGTGCCGCCCGCGCCGACGGCCCAGACGTTCGTCGGGCTGCTGCCCCAGACCGCGCGCAGGGTGCTCGTGGTGCCCGTGAGCACCCGGTTGAACTGCCGCCCGTCCCAGCGCTGCGCCGCGCTCGTGCCCACCAGCCAGACGTCGCTCGCGGTCGCTCCCCAGACGCCGTAGTAGTAGTTGGAGCCGCTCAGGGTCTGCTCGGTCCAGGTGGTGCCGTTGCCGCGGTAGACCTTGGCGCCGACGGCCCAGAGGTCGTTGGTGCCGAAGCCGTAGATGGCCTGCAGGTCGCTGCCCGCGGTGATGCCCATGGAGCTGTTGGCCCAGCGGGTGCCGTCGTAGTGCCAGGCCTGGTCGGTGCCGACCGCCCAGATGTCCGTCGCGGACGATCCCCAGAACATCCGCAGCTCGGTGGGACCGAGGTTGGCCGTCACCGGGGCGCTGGTCGTGGGGACGGCTCCGCCCATCACCGGGAAGCGAAGCATCCCGCCGACGCCCGCCTCCGCCGAGCCCGACGCGGGGATGGTCACCCCGCCGGCGAAGATCGAGTCGCCGAAGCCGCCGATGGAGACCAGGCGGAAGTTGCGCTTCCCCATGTCGTCCATGAGGCCGACCATCGGACCGGCGACGAAGGCCGTGCCGTTGTAGCGCCGCAGCGTCTGCTCGCCGACGATGTACAGCCGGTCCGGCGCGGAGGCCCACATCGACAGGATGTTGTCGGTGGTGCCGCTCGCGACCGGGCGCCAGGCGCCGGGCACCATGCTCGCCAGCGCCGCGCAGTTGTTGCCGCCGCCGGCCGGCGGCGTCGCGTCGTCACCGCAGTGGGCGACGGCGAACGCGGCGAGACAGGCACACACCACAGGGGCGAGCTTCGATTGCTTCATCGAGGTTCCAGGGCTCCAGCGTCGAGAGGGTTTTTACGAGATGAGGTAATGATCGACCGCCCGGCGCTCAGCGCCCGGCCCGGCGGCGGCGACGGCGGACCGCGATGACCGCGCCGAGGGCGAGCGCGCCGAAGCCCCAGGAGGGGTCGGCGTCGTGGCTGGACGCGTGGCAGGTGCAGTCGCGGCTGGAGGGCGGCAGGCTCGGGGCCACGCCGCTGTCGATGGAGCCGTCGACCCCGCCGCCCGCGTCGCGGCCGGCGTCACGGCCCGCGTCACGGCCCGCGTCCGCCACGGCGCCGTCGGGGGTGGTCGCGCCGTCGGCGGTGCCGGCGTCGCGCATCGGCATCGGGCGGGTGCCCGGGACGCAGCTGCCGTCGCGGCAGACCTCGCCGGAGGGGCAGAGGATGGTGTCCGGCGGCGCCTCGCAGGCGTCGCGGCACATGCCGCGCTGGCAGTAGGTTCCGCTCGGGCAGGTGATGCCGGTGCAGAGGTCTTCGCTGCAGTAGCCGTCCGGCTGGCAGCTCGCGCCGTCGGCGCAGGGGCGGCACTGGCACCCGGGGATGCACTGGCCGAAGGTCGCCGAGGTGGGGGTGTTGTCGCAGACGTCTCGGCCGTCGCAGACCACGCCCTGGCAGGGGTTGATGCAGCGACCGGCGCGGCAGACCTGCGCGTAGGGGCAGGTGACGCCCTCGCAGATGCCGATGCAGCGGCCGTCGGAGCAGCGCTCGCCGCTGGGGCAGGTCACGTCGAGGCACGCGGTCTCGACGCAGGTGCCGCGGGCGGAGCAGGTCTGGCCGGGGAGGCAGCCGAGCTCGGGCTGGCAGCGGTTGACGCACTGGCCGCGGTCGCAGACCAGGTTGGTGCCGCAGAGGTCGTTGCCCTCGTCGGGCATGCCGTCGCAGTCGTTGTCGAAGCCGTTGCAGGCGCGCGGGCGGGGCATGTTCACCTGCTGGCAGCTGGTGCCCATGCCCGCGCAGAAGGTCACGCCCATGGCGCAGGCGCCCATCTGGCCGGGGACCGTGCACGGCAGGCCCGCGCCGGTGCACCCGCCCGCGATGTCGCCGCCGCGGATCTGGAATCGGTAGAGCCCGGGCGACCCGCCGGGGACGTTGGAGGTGCGGCACACCTCCTGGATCGCCATGGTGCGCGACATCGGCAGCGCGACGTAGTTCATGCGGTTGCCGGCGTCGAAGCCCACCTGCGCGGGCGTCCCTCCGAAGCCGCCCATGCCGCCGGAGGCGTCCCCGGTGATCCACTCGCAGCGGTTGTAGCGAAACTCCACGTCGAAGTCGCCGACGCGGGTGCAGGTGCCAGAGGTGGAGAGCACCATCTGGAAGTCGTTGAGGTGGTCGTTGTGCGAGCTGAAGTACCCGACGTTGTGCCAGGTCACGACGATGCGGTTGGGCTCGACGTGGAAGCAGATCGAGTTGTTGCTCGGCTGGCCTCCGCCGCGGGTGTCCACGTCGGCCCACCACGGCGCGATCATCGGCTGGTCGGCCACCGGGAAGGGCTGCGGCGTGAAGGTGCCGAGGCCGCCGCGGAAGGTGATGTTGCCGTTGGTGTTGAGATAGAAGCTCTGGTAGGTGCGCCCGAAGAAGGTCAGGCCCATCGGGAAGGCGGGCCGAAGGTCGATGGCCTGCGCCGCGCCGGTGCCGCTCGGACCCGCGTAGGAGCCGTCGTCGTTGGGGTGGACGCAGTGGTCCACCGTGCCGTAGCCCGTCGGGCCGCCGAACCCGTTGAGCAGCGGGATCGCTTCCGCGGAGGTCGCGACGAGGGAGGTCACGGCCATCGCGGCGCACGCGTTGAGTAGGGTTCGGAGGTTGCCCGGGGCGGTCATGAACGTGGCCTCACTTCTGCGTCGGAGAGCGCTCACCCCACCGCTGGGAGGTTCAGGGAGAAGCGCGCAAGGGAAGACGGCGGCGCGTCGATGGGGGCATCGGCGGCCGACGAGATTGGCGCGACCATAGCCCAGCGCCGCGGCTCTCGTCGAGGGAGAGGAGCCGCGGCCGCGGAGCGCGATCAGCAGGGGGGACGCGGAGGGGGAATGAGGGGCGGAGGCGGCTCAGCGGAGCGCGCGACGGCGGCGGCGCACCGCGAGCGCGGCGCCGAAGGCGAGGGCCCCGAGGTACCAGCGCGGCTGGTGCTCGGCGACGCCGGTGCGGCAGGCGCAGCCGGTCGACCCCTGGGTCCAGCGGAGCGAGCCCGCGTCGACCACTCGTCCGGCGTCGCGGCCCGCGTCGACCCGCCCCGCGTCGCGGCCGGCGTCGGTGGCCCGGCCGGTGTCAGCGGTGGGGCGGCCGGTGTCCGTCGCCGGTCCGCCGCCGTCGGTCGGGGCGACGCCGCCGTCGAGGGGCATGCTGGCGCCGCTCACGCACTCTCCGAGGCGGCACACCTCACCGGCCGGGCAGAGGCGAGTGTCGGGGGCCGACTCGCAGGAGTCGTGGCAGGTGCCGCCCTCGCAGTGGGCGCCGGTGGGGCAGGTGACCCCGGTGCACGCGTCCACGGTGCAGTGCCCGTCGGGCTGGCAGGTCGAGCCCGCGGCGCAGGGGCGGCACTGGCAGCCCGCGACGCACTGGCCGAAGGTGGTGGAGCGGGGGTCGTCGTCGCAGACGTCGCGGCCGTCGCAGACCACGTCGGCGCAGGGGTTGACGCAGCGGCCCGCGCGGCAGCTCTGCGCCCACGGGCAGGTCACGCCGTCGCACACGCCCACGCAGCGGCCGCCGGCGCAGCGCTGTCCGGCGGGGCAGTTCATGGTGAGGCAGGAGGTCTCGACGCAGGTGCCGCGGTCCGAGCAGGAGCGGCCCGTGAGGCAGCCGAGCTCGGGCTGGCAGCGCTCGACGCACTGGCCGCGGTCGCACACCTGGTTGGTCGGGCAGAGGTCGTTGCCCTCGTCGATCATGCCGTCGCAGTCGTTGTCGAAGCCGTTGCAGGCGCGGGCGCGGGGGCGGTTGACCTGCGAGCAGGTGGTGCCCATGCCCGAGCAGATGGTCACGCCCATGCCGCAGGCGCCCATCTGGCCGGGGACGGTGCAGGGCATGCCCGCTCCGGCGCAGCCGCCCGCCAGGATGCCGCCGCGGATCTGGAAGCGGAAGAGGCCCGGCGCTCCGCCGGGGACGTTGGAGCTGCGACACACGTTGATGATCGTGGGCATCCGCGAGTCGGGCAGCGCCACGAAGTTCATGCGGTTGCCGGCGTCGAAGCCCACCTGGGCGGGCGTTCCGCCGAAGCCGCCGGTGCCGCCGGAGGCGTCGCCGGTGATCCACTCGCAGCGGTTGTAACGAAACTCCACGTCGAAGTCGCCGCCCGTGGTGCACGAGCCCGAGGTCGACAGGATCATCTGGAAGTCGTTGAGCCGGTCGTTGTGCGAGCTGTAGTACCCGACGTTGTGCCAGGTGATGACGATGCGGTTGGGCTCGATGTGGAAGCAGATCGAGTTGTTGCTCGGCTGGCCTCCGCCGCGGGTGTCCACGTCGGCCCACCACGGCGCGATCATCGGCTGGTCGGCCACCGGAAAGGCCGCGGGCGTATAGGTGAAGAGCGCCGCGTTGAAGGTGATGTTGCCGTTGGTGTTGAGATAGAAGGTGTTGAAGGTCCGGCCGAAGAAGCCGAGGCCGCCGGGGAAGGCGGGGCGCAGGTCGATGGCCACCGGGGTGCCTGTGCCGCCGGGGCCCGCGTAGGAGCCGTCGTCGTTGGGGTGCACGCAGTGGTCGGCGGTGCCGTAGCCCGTCGGACCGCCGAAGCCGTTGAGCAGCGGGATGGCGTGGGCCTCGGGGGCGGCGGCGACGAGCACGGCGGCGAACGCGCAGACGGAGAGCAGCAGGCGCTGGAGTCGACCCAGGGCGATCATCAGTGGGGCCTCTTCGTAGGGGGTGATCGGACGCTCAGAAGGATCTCTGCCGTCGCGGCTTCGCGACGTTAGTGCATTCCTGCGCCGCGCGTCGAGTGGGCCGTTGACCGGGGACACGGCGGCGGTCAGCCCTCGTCGCGCACCTTCGACCAGTCGAGGCGGTCGCTGTCGGCGGCGCGGGGGAGGGCCCGCTGAAGGGCCGCGAGGAGCGAGGCGCGCGCCTGCGGGAGCTTCTTCGGGTCGCAGCGCGCGGACAGCCGCCAGGTGACCTTCTCGCCGTTGAAGTCGAGGGGCCCTTCGAGCTCCACGGCGCCGCGCAGCTCGTACTTCGCGGGCTCGTCGATGAGGGGCTGCACCGCCGCCAGGAGGGCCGCGCGGGCGCGCTCGACGGGGACGCTCCAGGGAGAGCTCACGTCCACGATGGCGCGCTGCCACGAGAGGGTGCGGTTGGTGACCGTCCCGATGCCGCCGTTGGGGATGAAGTGCAGCGGGCCGGCGGCGTCGCGGAGCACGGTGACCCGCATGGTCATCTCCTCGACCGTGCCGGTGATGGCGCCGATGGAGATGGTGTCGCCCACCGCGTACTGGTTCTCCATCAGGATGAAGAAGCCGCCGAAGAAGTCCTTCACGATGGTCTGCGCGCCGAAGCCCACGGCGACGCCCGCGATGCCCGCGCCGGCCAGCACCGGCGTGACGTCGAGGCCGATGCTCGCGAGCACGGTGACCGTGGCGATGGCGTAGACGATCGCCCGCGCCACGGAGCCCGACACGCGCACCAGGGTCTCGACGCGCTGGCTCTGCTGGATCATCGAGGCCGTGGCGACGGTGTCCTTGGGCCCCCGCGCGGCGGCCCGCTGCGTGATGAAGCGCTCGAGCCGCGGCACGAGGCGCAGCAGCGCCCTCGCCACCATGATGGTGAGGGTGATGCGCGCGCCCGCGCCGAGGATCATCCGCACGACCTCGGGCAGCGCCGCCCAGAAGGGGAGCACCAGCTCGCTCGCACCCTGCACCGGGCGTTGGGGGTGTTGCATGGCGGCGGAAGATACTTCGTCCGCGCGAGGCGTTGGTACACACTCCCGCGGGTGGAGCTGCTCATCACCGGGGCCACGGGATTCCTGGGGCGGACGCTGGCCGCGAGGCTGCTGCGAGAGGGCCATCGGGTGCGGGCGCTGGTGCGCGCGGAGTCGGACCCCGCGGCGAGGTCGAGGCTGCGGGCGATCGGCGCGGTCGAGCGCGAGGGCTCGGTGACCGACGAGGCCTCGGTGCGCGCGGCGATGGCAGGCGTCGAGGCGGTGGTGCACTGCGCGCAGGTCGGTTCGCGGACGCCACCGGCGCTCGCGGAGGCGGTCAACCTGGTCGGAGCGGAGAACGTGCTGCACTCGGCGAGGGCGCTGGGCGTGCGGAGGCTGGTGTTCCGGTCGAGCGAGTCGGTCACCCGCGGGGGCGTCGCTCGCAGCTACGTCGACGAGGAGCATCCCTCGCCGCCGCGCTTCACCGACCGCTCGGCGGAGGCGCTCTCGCTCGCCGACGACCTCGTGGGGGCCGCGGGCAACGACGCCTTCTCGACGGTGGTGATCCGCCCGGGGATCCTCTGGGGCGCGGACGACACCCGCTGGCTGCCGGGGGTGCTGCGTCGGGTGCGCTCGGGGCGCTGGCGCTGGGTCGACGGCGGGCGGGCGATGGTGCCGTCGAGCCACGTCGACAGCGTGGTCGACGCGATGGTGCGTTCGCTCACGACGCCGGCCGCGGCGGGGCGCGCCTACTACGTGACCGACGACGAGCGGGTGACGGCGCGGGAGTTCGTGACCCGCTCGGTGGCCGCGGCGGGCGGGGACAAGGTCTCCGCCGGGAGCCTGCCCTACTGGGCGGCGTATGCGCTGGGCTGGTGGGCCGAGCGCGGCGCGGACCCGCTGGCGTGCAACCGCGCGGAGGTGTCGTCCCTCGGGCAGGTCGCGTATTTCAACGTGCAGCGCGCTCGCAAGGAGCTCGGGTGGGTGCCGGTGGTGACCGTCGACGAGGGGATGCGCTCGCTCGCCGCCTGGGCCACGGCCCGGGGCGGAGCGGAGGTCGTCGCCAGGGGCGAGGTCGACCCGACGCCGTTGGCGTGAGCCGAGGGCTCTTGATGGGGTGTCTGGTCGCGGCCTCGGGGGAGGCCCTTGCGATCAGTGGATCGGAAGAAGGAGAGGGTGGCCCGGCTGCACCGCGATCTACGCTGCCGTTGCTTCGTTTCCGACCTGGCGGGGTTCACGAGCCAAGGTCAGCCGGGCCATATGATCTTCAGGATCTCTCCCTCGGACGGCGCGGGGTGTACCCCAACCTCGCGGCGGAAGGCAACCAGGGATCGCGCGAATCATCCACCGGGGCGGTGACTGGAGTCCGCGCGCCGATGGGGCTACAAGCCGCGCACCTATGGCAGAGATCGAGATCCGGGAGATTGCGGCGGGGAGCGATCCTCGCGAGTTCATCGACGCCTCGCACGCGGTGTTCAAGGGAGACCCGAACTTCATCGCGCCGCTGGAGATGTTCGACATCAAGCCCCGGCTCGACCCGAAGAAGAACCCGTTCTTCAAGCGGGGCGAGGCGGTGTACTTCGTCGCTCGACGCGGGGGCGAGCTGGTGGGGCGCATCTCGGCCTCCATCGACCACGAGCACAACCGGGTCTGGAAGGAGAAGAACGGCTTCTACGGGTTCTTCGACACCATCGACGACGACGCGGTGGGCGCGGCGCTGCTCGAGCGCGCGGCGGCGTGGCTGAAGGCCAAGGGCATGACCCGGATGAGCGGCCCCTACGGGCTCTACGCCAACGAGGAGATCGGCACGCTGGTGGAGGGCTTCGACTCGCCCCCGGTGCTGATGATGGCGCACTCGCGCCCGTGGCAGGGCCGGGTCACCGAGGCCTGGGGGCTCACCAAGGAGAAGGACCTCTACGCGTGGCGCTACGAGGTCGCGGAGTTTCCGAAGCGGGTGGAGAAGGCCTGGGCGGACATGAAGGCCCTGCCGGAGCTCAAGCTGCGCTCGGTGAACACCTCGAAGATGCACGATGAGCTGAAGATCATCATGGACATCTACAACGACGCCTGGGAGGGCAAGTGGGGCTTCGTCCCGGCGCTCCCCGACGAGATCGAGAAGACCGCCGAGGACCTCAAGCTGATCATCGACCCGGACCTGGCGTTCATCGCGGAGATCGACGGCAAGCCGATGGGGATGTGCATCCTGCTGCCCAACATGAACGAGTGCATCCGCGACATCCGCGGCAAGGAGTTTCCCTTCGGACTCCTGAAGGCGCTCTGGCGGCTGAAGGTGTCCGGGCCGAAGTCCTCGCGGCTGATGCTGCTCGGCATCCGCAAGGAGCTCCGCGGCGTGCGCAAGTACATGCCGCTCTCCGCGGCGATGTACGTCGAGGTCGCGAAGCGCGGCTCGGCCAAGGGCTACACCTGGGGCGAGCTGTCGTGGACCCGCGAGGACGACTCGCCCATCAACAGCGGCATCGCCGCCATGGGCGCGAAGATCTACAAGCGCTACCGGGTCTACACCAAGGACCTCTGACCGCCGCCCCGAGGCCGTTTGCAACTGCGCGCGGATCTGGCCCAGACTCGCGCGCCGTGCGCTCCCACAGCATCACCCTCGCGCTCTCCCTCGTGGTCGCCGGCTGCGCGAGCACCGTCGACGGCACCGCCGCGCGCGGGGACGGGGGGCTCCTCACGGACGTCCTGCCGGGGCTCAACCCCGACGGCCTCGACCCCTTCCGGCCCGTCGAGGCCGGGGTCATCACCGCCGACGGGGCGCTGGTCGACGCGGGTCAGACCACCTTCGCGGACGCCACGGTCTTCGACCAGCGCTACGGCACGCTCTACATCGGCAGCAACTCGTCGGGCCTGGAAGACACCACCTACGTCGCGGCGACCTTCCGCTACCTGCCCTACCCCGATGACCAGCGCTGCGGACAGCGCTCGGCCGGGGCGTGGGACTTCTCGGTCTGCACCAGCGCGGGAGCGGCGCCGGTCGATCCGCACCCTCGCACCTTCCCCAACGCCGGCGTGATCGGCCTCACCGGCGGGCTCACGGAGGTCTCGCTGCGCCCGCAACCGATGGGCCAGTACGCCCCCTACTACACCGACGGGACGGAGTTCCCCGGGCCGCGCACGGTGAGGGTCCGCGCCCCCGGGACGAGGGAGATCCCCGCCTTCGACCTGTCCTTCACGGTCCCTCCGACGGTGGTGGTGACCTCGCCCCCGGGCGCCGGGGAGATCGTCGTCGACCGCTCGCGCGACCTCGTCGTGGAGTGGGTCCCCAACGCGGCCCGCGAGGTCTGGGTGGTGCTCTCGCTCTACGAGACCGTCGGCGACGAGACGCGCAGCTACCGCGCCGCGGTGCAGACCTACGGCGACGTCGGCCGCGCGGTGCTCCCGGCGCGCGCCCTCGCCGAGCTCCCCGCCAACCCCACCGGCCGGGCCTCGCTCGCCGTGCTCCCGTACAACATCACCACCGCGCGCATCGGCTCGTGGCCGCTCACCACCACCGTCGTCGGTCAGGGCCGCCGCTACACCGTCACGCTCCGATGAGGGGACGCCTCGCCTTCGCGTGCGCCTCCGCGCTCGCGCTCCCCGCCGGCGCCCAGCTGCGCCCCGCGCCGCACGCCCGCTGCGTGGTCACCGCGCACGCCGCGGTCGCCCTCGACGACGCCCTCGACCCGCTCGCCCCGCCGGCGCTGCTCCCGCTCGACGGCGTCACCGTGCTCGCCTGGCGCGACCGCGCGGGCGCCCTCCGCGTGCAGCGCTTCGCGCCCGACCTGCGCTCCCTCGAGGAGCCCCGCGTGCTCGCCGAGCCGGTGAGCGTCTTTACCATGGCGCGTACTCCGACGGGCTTCGCGCTGGCCTACGTCGAGCGCGGCCGCGACCTCGTCGTCGCGCGGCGATCGGCCTCCATGGAGGCGCAGAACGTCCCCCGCGTCGTCGAGGCGCTCACCACCCCGGTCACCTCGCTGGCGCTCGCCCCGGTCGAGGGAGGCCTGCTCCTCGCGTGGGCGACCCCGACCGCGGTGCGGGTGATGCCGCTCGATGCGCGAGCGGTCCCGAGGTCGCCGTCGAGCGTGGCGAGCGACCAGCCGGGCGCCCGCTCGGTGCGCCTCGACGCGGCCGAGCCGACGACGCTGCGAATCGACGCGGCCGACCCCGCGGTGGAGCCCTGGGTGCTCACGCTGCTGCCCGACGGCTCGGTGGCGAGCCGGGCGCGCTGGCCCATCGGCGCCCTCGGCCCGGTGCGGCTCGGGGGCGCCTCGCTCACCGCGCAGATCAACCCCGTGGGGAGCCCGATGCTCCTTCGCAGCAACGCCGTCGTGGCCCCGGCGGCCCTCGCCGACCCGGCGGTCGAGCCGAGGGCCCGCCTCGACGCGCTGGCGCTCGACCGCGACCTCGTCGTCGCGATGGTGAGCGACGCGGCCGCGGGGCGGCAGTCCCTCGCGCGGCTGCTGCCCGACGGCAGCGCCTCGTGGCTCACCGGGGTGCGCGGCGTCGTCCCCGGACCGGCGACGCTCGCGGTGCAGTCGCCCGCCGCCGTGCTGCTCCTCACTCGCGACGCCTCGCACAGCCCGGCGCGCACGACCCTCCAGCGCTACGCCTGCGCGCTGCCCTGAGGGAGCTCAGCGCGGCCGGAAGTCCAGCGACACCGAGTTGATGCAGTAGCGCAGCCCGGTGGGCGCGGGGCCGTCCTCGAAGACGTGACCGAGGTGACCGTCGCAGCGGGCGCAGTGCACCTCGTCGCGCTCCATGCCCATGGAGGTGTCGACGGTGCGGGCGACCCGGCCCTCGGCGATGGGACGGGTGAAGCTCGGCCACCCGGTGCCCGACTCGAACTTGTCCGACGAGCGGAAGAGCGGCGCCCCGCACGCGGCGCAGCGGTAGACGCCGTCGGCGTGCTGGTCCCAGTAGCGCCCGGTGAAGGCGCGCTCGGTGCCCTGCTCTCGCATCACGTGGAAGCGCTCGGGCGTGAGCCGCCGCCGCCACTCGTCATTGGAGAGCACGAGGCGGTCGCCGATCGGCGGGTCGGCGCCCCCGTCGCCGGAGGCCACCGCCTCGACGACGGGCGTCCGCACGGACGCCTCGGGCATGCGAGGCGTCGCGCCCGGCGCCCTCGCCACCGCGCGGCTGCACGCCGCCGTCGCGGCCACCGCCAGACACCCTTGTAGCCAGCTTCGTCGGTTCATGTCCGTAGCTACGCCGGGGCGTCGCCGTCGGATACACGTCCGCGCTCACGCCTGGCGACGACGCAGCCACCAGGCGCCGAGGCCCACGACCGCCAGCGCGGGCAGGACCTTCCACACCCACGACCAGTCCTCCGGGACGTCGGGGATCTCCGGGGGCGCCGGGGCGCTCACCGGGGCCGGGGCCTGGCGGACCACCACCGCGGTGTCGCTCCAGCCCAGGTGACGGAGCGTCGCTCGGTCGATGGTGGTGCCGTCCGGGCGGAGCGCCGTGAACTCCACCTTGTCGCGCTCCACGTCGACGCGCACGTAGTGGTGCTCCGCGGCGAAGGCCCGGGTCATGGTCCGGTCGTCGCGCCGGCGGTAGAGGGGGGCTCCCGCGCCTCCGCTCACGATGTAGCGCAGGCCCTCGTCGTCGCCGCGCTCATAGGCGTGGTCGTGCCCGGAGATCACCAGGTCGACGCGGTGCCTGCGCAGGATCGCGTCGACGCCCGCCTCGGCCACGAGCTCGTTGTCGCCGTGCGGCCCGGACGAGCGCGGACCCCAGTGCATCACCACGAAGAGCCAGTCGTCGGGGCCCTCTCGCCGAGCCCGGCCGAGCTCTCGGTCGATCCATCCGCGGGCGTCGCCGGACCAGTCGTCGTAGGAGTTGGCGAGGACGAAGCGGACGTTGCCGTAGCGCAGCACCGAGTCGAGCTCCACGCTGGGCCCGCCCGGCGCGACGTGGACGTAGCGGCGGTAGTTGTCCATCCCGTTGGAGAACGGCTGGGCGATCTCGTGGTTGCCGATGACCGGGACGAAGGGAGCCACCCGCAGGAGCGGCGCTTCGAGGGTGAAGAACTGCTGCCAGTCGTCCTCGTTGCGACCGTCCTCCACGAGGTCGCCGGTGTGCACGACGAACTCCGGACCCTCGCGACGTATGGCCTCCACCACGGCGGCGTGCGGTCGCGCCTGGCTCCGCGTGTCGCCGTAGATCACGAAGCGGAAGGGCACCGGGTTGGTGGGCGCGGTGCCGAAGGTTCCGGAGGCCGTCTCGACGTCGGGTCCGGAGACCTCGTAGCGGTAGCGGGTGCCGGGGCGAAGGCCGCTGAGGGTGAGCTCCTGGAGGGTCGCGTCGACGCCCGAGCGGGCGGTCACCGCGCCCTCCGCGAGGTCGCCGCCCGGACCCTGCGGGATGGCCCGCACCTCCAGGCGCCCCGGCCGCCGACGCTCGGCCATGACCACCACGCTGTCGGTGCGAAGGTCCATCAGCCACGGGCCCTTCGTCAGCCGGTCGAGCGCCCAGGACGATGGGGCCAGCGCGCACGCCGCCAGGAACCACGCTGCTCGGGGGGCTCTCGACACGGCGCGGGACACTAACGTCAACGCGAGGGCGGGCAACACCCTCTTCGTGGGTGGGCCTCCACCCGCGGTCCATGGTAGCGACGCCACGGAGCTCCCGATGGCCGCCCCCCTCACCACGCCTCGCCGACGCCGCCTCCAGGTCGACCGGGCCCTCGTGGCGGTCGCGGCCTTCCACCGTGGCTTCGACCCGCGCTCGGCGCTCGCCAGCGACCCGCTCCGCTTCGCCCATCGCTACGCCGACCCCGACGACCGCGCCCTCGTCGCGCTGCTCTCCGCGCTCATGGCCTTCGGCCGAGTCGCCATCATCGGACAGAAGCTCGAGGACCTCTGCGTGCGCCTCGGCCCCTCTCCCGCGGAGGTGATCCGCCGGGAGGACCGCGAGGCGCTGCGGGAGCGGCTGCGAGGCTTCCGGCATCGCACCTTCCGCGGCGCCGATGTGGCCGACCTGCTCTTCGCCCTCGGCGAGAACCTCCGCCGCGACGGTCGAGTCCTCGCCACGCTGGAGCGCGCGTGGGAGGCCCACCGCGAGCTCCGCCCCGCGCTCACCGAGTGGGTGCACCAGCTCCGCGCCATCGCGTGGCCCGGTGGCGCGGACCGGGCGCAGTCGCACCTCCTCCCGGACCCGGCGGGCCCCAGCGCCTCCAAGCGGCTGATGCTCTTCCTGCGCTGGGTGGTGCGGCGCTCCGGCGTGGACCTCGGGCTCTCGACGCTTCCCCCCTCGGCGCTGCTCATGCCCGTCGACGTGCACGTGCACCGCATCGCCCGCAACCTCGGCTTCACCTCGCGCACCGACGCCTCGTGGCGCACCGCCGAGGAGATCACCGCCGCGCTCCGGCTGCTCAGCGCCGACGACCCGGTGCAGTACGACTTCGCGCTCTGCCACCTGGGCATCAGCGGCCGCTGCCCCTCCAGCCGCGAGCTCCCCGAGCGCTGCGAGGGCTGCGCGCTGAAGGCCGTCTGCGTTCACTGGCGTTGAACCGCCCCGCCCGGACTGGCAACGTACCCCCCACCACCCACCATGACGGCCCTCGCTGAGCGCGTGATCATCGACCGACTGCGCGAGGGCGCCCCCGTCCGCTGGACCGTCCGCGGCAGCAGCATGTGGCCCGCGATCCGGGACGGGGCGACCGTGTCCGTCACGCCGGGCTCGCTCCGGTCGCTGCGCGCGGGCGAGCTCGTGGCCTTCACCCGCGGCACGGCGCTGTTCGTCCATCGCGTCGTGGCGGTGGAGCCCGCCGGGCTGCGCTGCCGTGGCGACGCGCTCTCGCGGGAGGACGGCCTGGTGCCCTGGGCCGACGTGCTCGGCCGCGCCGCGGTGGTCGACCAGCCTCCGCTCTCGCTCCGCTGGCCGAGGGCGAGCGAGCTCCGGGCGCTGCTGCGCGCGGCGCTGGGCGCGCTGCGGTCGGTGCGCCCGTGAGGCTCGACATCGCGGGACTGCGCGTGGCGATCGAGGCCAGCGGACCGATGAACCCCCGCCACGTCGACGTCCGCTTCGGGCGCTATGCCGCGCCCGACGACGGCTGCCCCGACGACCTCCGTCTCGACCTCCTCGTCGACCCCGCGTGGGTCGCGCCTCACCCGGTTCGCAACCGCTTCCCTGGCGTCGACTTCGAGCGCGCCCCCGATGGGACCTTCCACTTCCTGCGCCCTGACGGCGAGACGAGGGTCGACCTCGCTCGCCACCGGGCGACGGCGGTCGTGCGCCCCACGCTCGTCACCGACGACCCGATGGAGGACATCACCCCCATCGACACGCCGCTGCGGCTCCAGCTCGCGAGCGAGCTCCCGTCGCACCGGGGCGCGATGGTCCACGCCTGCGGCTACGCCGACGAGCGCGGCGCGGTGCTCTTCATCGCCCGCTCCGAAGGGGGAAAGACCACCACCGCGCGCAAGCTCCCCGACGCGAACGTGCTCTCCGACGACCTCGTCGCGGTGCGCCGCACGTCCGAGGGATGGGACGCCCACGCGCTGCCCTTCGTGGGCGAGTGGCAGCGACCGACGGTCCCTCGGCGGGGGCGGCTCCGGGCGCTGATCTTCCTTCGCAAGTCCGACGAGCTCTCGATCACCGACTGCCCCGCGGCGCTGGCCTTCCCGGACATGCTCCAGGCGATGGTGTGGTTCGCCAAGGGCGACCCCGCCGCCGCGGCGCTGCTCGACCACGCGCACGACCTGATCCGAGCGGTCCCCTGCGTCACGCTCGCGGTCCCTCGCGACCGCCCGGTGCTCCCCCTGCTCGATCGCTGGCTCGCGTGAGCGCCGTCGTCGGGCTGCGCTTCGGCCCCGTCGCACTACGGGTCGAGGGACCGTCGCTGCACCCGCTGCTCGACCCCTACCGCGCCCCCGTCGGGGACGACGCCCGCCGGGTGCGGGTCACCCTGGCCGACGAGCTCCCTCCGGGCGCTGCGCCCGCCACGGCCGAGGTGGGCTTCGCGCTCGACGCTCACCCCGACCACGATCAGCTCACGCTGCGAGGCGACCCCTCGTGGCCCACCCCCTGGCTCGCGGGCTTCTGCGAGCTCGTGGCGAGGGACGCGGCGCTGCACCGTTGCCTGCTGGTCCACGCCGGGGCGGTCACCGTGGAGGGAGGGGTCGCGCTGCTGGTCGCGCCTCCCGGCGTCGGCAAGACCACCGCGGTACGCCACGCGGGAGCGAGGGCCTTCGCCTCCAACGCGGTGCTCCTCGACCTGTCGGGCGAGGTCCCGACGGCGCTCGCGATGCCCTTCACCCGCGAGCCCGCGCCCGAGCTGGAGTCGCCGAGCCGTCTCCCCCTGGCGGCCCTGGCCTTCGTCCATCGCTCCCCGGAGGCCGCCGTTGAATGGATCGCGGGCACCCTGGCAACCATTCGCCTGATGCCGCACGTGACCCGTCCCCGGGGAGGCGACCCCCACGCTCGAGCCCGCACCGACCTCGCCCTCTCCATGGGCGCCAGGGCGCGCGCGCTGAAGCTGGGCTTGCCGTGGGGACCGGGCTATCTTGCCGCCCTCGACGCCGCCCTCCAACCGACGACCTACCCGACATGAACGCCCAACGAACCGTCCACCACGCCAGCGACGCGGTCTGGCGGCGCTACGACGACCAGGTCGCCGTGATCTCCCTCGACGCCAACCGGGTGCGCCTCTTCAACGCCGTCGGGAGCTTCCTCTGGGAGCGCTGCGACGGCTCGACGGTCGACCAGATGGTGGCCGCGGTGTGCGAGCGCTTCGCCGTCGACGAGCCCACGGCCCGCGCCGACGTCGAGCGCTTCATCGACGACCTCGCCGCCCGCGGGCTGCTGCGTCCCGCGGCCGAGGGACCATGAACGGCGCGCAGCTCCTCCGCTCGCTCGCGCTGCGGCACGGCCGCCCGATGGGGGTGCACCTCCAGGTGGCCGACCGCTGCAACCACGCCTGTCACCACTGCTACCAGGTGCAGGGGCAGAAGGGCGAGCTGGGCTTCGAGGAGCTGCGATCGATCATCGACGGCATCGCCGACGCCGGGGTGTTCACGCTCAACGTGAGCGGCGGCGAGGCCACGCTGCGCCCGGACCTCTTCGACATCCTGCGCTACGCCCGCGGCCGGGGCTTCGCGCTGCGACTCTTCACCAACGGCTTCCTCATCGACGAGGCCTACGCCGAGGAGCTCGCGCGCATCGGGCTGCTCGAGGTCCACGTGAGCCTCTACTCGGGCGTGGCCGAGGAGCACGACGCGGTGACCCGCGTGCCCCGCTCCTTCGATCGCACCGTCGGCGCCATCACCGCGCTCCGCCAGCGGGGCGTGCGCGTGGTGCTGAAGACCCCCGCGACGACGCTCTCCCCGCTCGGGGCGCGGAGCGTCGAGGCGCTCGCGAGGGACCTCGGGTGCGAGCACCAGTCGTCCACCGACCTGACCATGCGCGAGGACGGCGCGGCGGACCCGTGGGCCGTGCGCGTCTCCCCGGAAGACCTGCTGCGCCAGAAGATGCTCACCCCCTGGGAGCCCTCGGAGGAGGAGGCCCGCGCTCGCGCCTCGAAGCTCGCGGCCTTCCCCTGCGGCGTCGGTCGCTCGGGGCTGGTGGTGCTGCCCGACGGTCGCCTGCAGGCCTGCTCCGACACGCCCAACATCCTGGCCGACCTCACGCAGACGCCGCTGGCGGAGGCGCTGCAGAGCGCGCCCGAGCGCGAGCTCTTCGAGGGCCTCACCTGGTCGCGGGTGCACGGGTGCCGCGACTGCGACCTGCTCGCGGCCTGCCAGCGCTGCCACGCGACGGCGCTGCACGAGGGGGGCGATTACCTGGGTCCGTATCCGTCGGCCTGCGCCAGGGCCCGAGCCCGCTACGCCGCCGCGGCCGGATCGCTCGAGGTGACCGCCCCGTCGGAGGACTGCGAGCCCGGGCGCGACCCGGCGCTGGGCCCGTACACCATCGTCGCGCCGGGGGTCCTGCGGCCTGAGCGCGACGTGCGCACCGCCGACGACGAGGCGCTCGCCGCGAGGTTCGCGTGGCTTCGCGGAGAGGGCGTGAAGTCCGTCGGAGCGGGCCTCGTATCGATCCGGCGCAAACCAGCCGCCGCGTCTTTACAGTCGTCAGCTGGGGAACCATGCAGCGTGCCGCAGGTCGAGCGGGTGTGATAAACCCGCGATGTCACTAACGCTCTGAACTCACTTCTCCGGGGACTCACCATGTCGCAACGCATCCGTCTGGGACTATTGCTTCCGCTCTTCGCTACCGCGGCTGTCGGCTGTTCGGACAACCCGGTCCCGCCCCCGGTCGATGCGGGTGGTGACGTAGCGGACGCTAGCACCGACGTGGGTACCGACACGGGCACGGACATCGGCACCGACGGCGGCGGTCTCTGCCCCTCGGTGGAGTTCATCCGCCCGGCTCCCTCGGCGGTGCTCGGCGTGGCCGACGACTCGGACAACAACTGCAGCAACGGCTTCGCCTACGGGGTGCAGATCGCCACCAACGCGCCGGTCGGCTCGCGCCTCGAGCTCCTCGTCAACGGCCGTAGCGTGGGCAACACCACCGTGAGCGGCGCGACGGTGCGCTTCGAGGGCGTGCAGCTCGACACCGGCGCCATGTCCACCCTGGAGGTCCGCCGCTCCGGCACGACCACCACCTGCGGCACCAGCACCGTCTCCGTGGACTGCAACGTCCCGCGCTGCTCCATCACCGCCCCGGCGCGCAGCTCGCTCAACCTCACCGACAGCACCGCGGGCGCGGGCATGCCCTTCGCCACGTCCTTCACCGTCAGCACCGACATCGAAGACGGCCGCGAGGTCGAGCTCGCGATCACCGGCACCGCCACGCCGCTGCGCGCCGCCGTCATGTCCGGCATGGCTCGCTTCGCCAACGTGCGGCTCAGCCCCGACGGCGAGTTCGTCACCCGCGCCACGTGCACCAACCGCGCGGGCAACGTCGGCCGCTCGGCGGAGAGCCGCTTCACCGTCGATTCCGTCGCCCCGACCCTCACCGTGCAGAGCCCCATGGCCAACGCGGTCATCGGCCTCACGGGGGACGTCAACGCCGCGGTCCCCGGGGTGCAGTTCAACGTCTGCGCCCGCAGCGACGCCGCGGGCCGCCGGGTGTGCGCCAACGTGATGGGCTCGACGCCGACCGATCCGGCCGGGTGCGCCGACGTCCCGGCCTCCGCGACCACCGACGCCTGCGTGCAGGTCACCTGCCCCGACGGCAGCGCGCCCTTCACCGTCGAGGTCTCGACGCAGGACGCGGCGGGCAACATCGCCCGCGGCTCCATCGCCAACGTGCGCTGCCAGTCGACGCTCCCCTCGGTGCGCATCGTCGCGCCCGCCGCGTACGTCTCCGGCAACGCCGCGACCATCCTCAACGCGGCGCGCGACACCAACCCCGCCGTCAACGGGCTGCAGGCCGACGTCGTGGCCTGCACCGACCGCCCCTCCGGCGCCGCGGTGCTCACGGCCAACACCATCGCGACGCCGCTGGGCATGGCGACCGTGGCGCCCACCGCGGCGGGCGACCCCTGCGCCGCGCTGGGCATGGGCTTCGTCGGCATCGCTCGCTTCCCCGGCGTGACGCTGCCGGAGACCTTCCCGCTGCGCACCTCGCCGACCTCGCCTGATCCCACCAGCCCGTCGCTCCAGGTGGCGGTCACGGACGCCGCGGGCGACCGCGGGTCCTCCGCTCCGACGGTGCTCTACGTCGACTCGGCGGCGCCTGCGCCCAGCATCTTCAACTGCAACCGCATCGTGCGCCCCGGGGCGGACGGCACCGCGCGCACCAACGTGGTCGTGAACAGCGACGCCTATCCCGTGACGCTGACGCTCACGCGCACCGGCGACATGCCGCGCACCTTCGAGCTCACCGCCCCGTCCATGGGCGGCGGCACCGGCACCTTCGAGAACCTGCAGTTCTTCGCGGGCTCCACGGCGCTCCGGCTCTCGGCGACGGACCCGGCGGGCAACAACGGCCTGACCAGCGGGACGTGCACCATCGAGGTCGGCAACCCCCCGACGCTGGCGTTCACCAGCCCGATGGCGGGCGCGACGTACACGACCCGCACCGCCAACATCACCCTCAGCACCGACGCGCCCAACGGCACCAACGTCAACCTCACCATCAACGGTGGCGCCCCGATCGCCGGGACCGTCGGCGGGGGGATGGTCACCTTCGGGGGCGTGATGCTTCCCGAGGGCGACGCGGTCAACCTCACGGCCACGACCGCGGACGTCCCCGGCCGCGGCGTGGGCATGGCCTCGGTCACCGTGGTCGTCGACACGGGCATCCCGACGGCGCCTGCGGCCCTCGTGTCGACGATCCCGACGACGCCCCGCTCGGCGCGCCGCGCGGGCACCATGCGGCTCACCTGGACCGACGGCTCGGACCCGAGCCCCTCGGGCACTGGCACCCGGGCCGTCCACCACTACGAGGTGCGCACCGCCGTCGTGCCGCTCACCCTGACCAACTTCGCCGCGGGCGCGCTCGCGGTGGTCACGGCGACCCCGGGCGCGCCGGGCACCCCCAACACCGCGGACATCAGCGGCCTCCAGCTGGGCCGGCCGTACTACGTCGCGATGCGCGCCTTCGACGTCTCGGGCAACGCGAGCCCGACCGTCGCGACCGCCGGGCCGGTGACCCCGGATGTGGTCGTCGATCAGATCGTCAACCCGGTGCCTCCGCTGGGCAACTCGGTCTCCGGGGGCCAGGACTTCAACGCCGACGGCTTCGCCGACGTCCTCGTGGGCTCCGGCACCTCGGCCACCACCACCGGCGGCAACGCGCGGATCTACTTCGGCTCCGCGACGGGCCTCTCGGCGACGGACTACACGGAGTTCCGCGGGGGCGCCTCGGATGGGCGCTTCGGCTTCGTCGTGTCCGCGCTCGGCGACGTGAACGGTGACGGCATCTCCGACCTCGCGATCTCCGAGCCCGGTCCCACCACGGCGGGCGCGACGCGCGCGGGCATCGTGTACCTCTACTTCGGTCGCGCGTCGGCGATGTGGCGCCGCGGGGCGGAGGTCTACCTCCCCACCGAGGCGAACGTCATCATCGGCAGCGGCACCGGCGAGTTCGCGACGGCGCGCCTCGGCGTCTCCCTCGCTCGCGTCGGCGACTTCGACGGCGACGGCCTCAACGACGTCGTGGCCGGCGCTCCCAACGCGACCGACGGCGGCGCGGTGGTGGTCTTCCGCGGTCGCCGCACCTGGCCCGCGACGCTCACCCCCAACGCCGCGGAACTCATCATCCGCAACGCCACCGCGACCACCTTCTTCGGCTTCACCCTCGCGGGCATCGGCCGGGTGATGGGCGGCGACATGCTCGAAGACCTCGCCATCGGCGGGGGCCCCAACAACCAGGGGAGCGTCTTCGTCTTCGCCGGCCGCTCGCTGGCGACCGCGACCTCGCTGCGCGCGGCGGACGCCAACTTCACCCGCGTGGGCGTGCTCGCGGGCAGCGCCGGCAGCGCCGCGGGCTCGACCGCCGCGTCCGGTCAGTGCCAGGTCGGCGGCGTGGGGGACATCAACGGCGACGGTCGCAGCGACCTCGCCATCGGCACCCTCGGCAGCGCGCCGGTGGGGAGCACGGGCCTGGGCGGAGAGGTGTTCCTGTACTACGGCGGGGCCGACGGCAGCCTGACGCTGGGCGGCAGCGTGCGCACCGCCGCGACGTCGGGCCCCAACGACCTCTTCGGTCGCTCGCTCGCGTCGATCTACGATCCGTCCCAGGTGCGCCCGTCGCTGCTGCAGGCGGCGGCCCCCTCGGCCGACCTGCTGATCGGCACCCAGGGCTACCAGGCGAGCAACCCGCCGCGCCTCTCGATCTACCGCGGCCGCGCGTCGTGGACCGGCGTGACCGCGACCGCGCCGGATCGCTTCATCGACACCGTGGGTAGCGGCACCTCCCTGTCGATCACCAGCACCAACTGGATCGGCGACGTCGACGGCGACACCTTCGTCGACGCGGCCTTCGTGCAGTCCGGAACCGGAACGCTGTTCATCGTGCGGTGAGCGGCTGATACAACGCTGAAGAGGAGTCTCCCTTATGCCCCCCGAGAACATGAACCCGAACGCCCCGGCGCCGCTGCTCCCCTACGAGGCGCCGCGCGTCGTGGAGGACCTTCCCCTCGAGACCTACAGCCTCGCCTGCGATCCAGGCGCGGGCGGCAAGAACCCCGGCGTCTGCGACGAGTTCGGCTTCGCCAACACCTGATCCGCAGCGCCTCAGCGCAGTACGCGGTCGAGCGCACGCAAGGCCGCGTACCGGATCGCCCAGCCGGGCAGTCCACCCCACCGATCGCTCAACACCGGCCGCTCCAGCAGCACCCCTGAGCGGCGACCCATCGGTCGTCGCCTGCGGAGCGTCTCGCCGGCCTCGACCCAGCGCCCGATGATCCGTCGACGGGCCCGCATCCAGGGCTGGAGCTCCCACGGGGTCCTCGGGGCGTCGACGCCGCGAGCGCGCAGGTGCTCGAGGAGGAGCTGCACCACCAGGCGCATGCCCCCGCGGTCGGCCTCGCGGAACACCAGCGACCAGTCGATCGCCTCGCGCTCCAGCAGGCGGATCACGTCGCCGGCGTGGCGCGCGTCGATCTCGTAGAGGTGGTTGGCGTAGTGGAGCGCGGCGAAGAGGAGCTGGTCCTCCGCGCCGAGCGATCGGATGGTCTCGGCGCCCGCGCGCCAGTCTCGAGCGCGGGAGAAGACCGCCGCCGGGTCGAGGTCGAACCACGGGCGCTCGCCGAGCTCGCGGTGCAGGTCGACGGGCATCCACGCGCCGGGGTGGCTGTAGGTCCACTCCTTGGAGCCCCACTCGATGGTGGCCCGGTGCGTGGCGGGCTCGTAGCGACGGAAGCCCCGCTGCTCCAGGGCCGCCGCGAAGGCCTCGAAGCGCCCCGGGCTCACCAGCACGTCGAGGTCGCTGCCGGTGCGCTCTCCGCGCGCCCCGAAGAGCACCGCGTCGGACCACGCGGCCTTGAGGAAGAGCAGGTCCGCGCCGACCTCGCGGGCGACCTCCCGCAGCAGCTCTCGCTGTCGATGGAACAGCAGCGCCTGCACCCACCCTGCGCTCGGTCGGGTCGCCATGATCGGGAGGAATGCGTTGCGGGGGAGGGGGCGCCGCTTCAGGCGCTGTTGGCCTTGTCGAGCGCGGCGCGGTCGTCGAGGCAGCCCACCAGCCACCAGCGGCGCGTCTCCTCCCAGCGCGAGAAGGCCATCTCGGCCTCCGCGAGGGCGTCGAGGTCGCGGTCGCTGATGAGGTAACGGGTGCCCGCGGTGCTGAGTCCCTCGTCCTGATCGTCGTCGTGCATGGCGTCGTCCCTTCTCTCTAGCTAATCCCCTCGCGGGGCATCGGCTGCAACGCTGCGATTCTGCTCAGTGCTGAACGGATGGCTGAATTCCTGGCGGACAGGGAATGTCAGGGCTTCAACATCCCCAGGAATTCGTGCAGGCACTGCTCGGTGCGGGAGAGCGAGGAGGCCGAGGGGAGCAGGTCGACGGCGCGTCCGAAGGTCGGCCCGAGGTACTCCACCGGCGCCCCGACGGGCTCGACCCCCGCCCGGCGGAACTCCCTCAGCGACCTCCGGAGGTGCACCGCGCTCGTCACCACCACGAAGCGGGTGATGCCGCGGGCGCGCCCGAGCTCGACGCTGTAGCGGGCGTTCTCCCGGGTGTTGGTGGCGCGGGGCTCCAGCCAGATGCGATCGCGGGGGACGCCCCCGTTGACGAGCGCGTCGGCCATCGCCTCCGCCGAGGCGCTCGGGTCCGACTCCGGGCCGACGCCGGTGACGATCACCGCCGCGGGCTGGGTGCGCTGGTACCAGCGCGCGGCGCCCTGGGTGCGGGCCCGGCCGGCGCTGTCGAGGCGCTCGCGCAGGGGGATGCCCTCGATGGCCGGATCGACGTTGGAGCCCATCACCACCAGCGCCGTCTGCGCTCGCCGCGAGGCCGGCACCACCGCCTCCGTCGCGGGGACCGCGGGCTCGAGCGAGCGCATCAGCGCGGCCGAGACGGCCGGCGTCGCGGAAGCCCAGAGCAGCGCCCAGGAGGCGAAGCCCAGGCGCAGGGCCCAGCGCGCCCGCCGAGAGGGGATCAGGAGCTCCCGTTTGAGGAGCACCAGCGAGACGCCGAGCAGGAGCAGCAGCAGCAGGGTGTGATCGAGCAGACGGGAGAGCGACATGGCGCTCAGGCCGGGCGGCGCTCTTCGCGGAAGCGGATGCCCAGGGACTCGAGCTCGTCGAGGATGGGGTTGTAGACCTCGGGGGTGACCGGGACGACCACGCCGCGGTCGCGGATGGTTCCGTCGAGGACGCGGAGCACGCCGATGGCCGCGGGCAGGCCCACGGTGCGGGACATCGCGCTCGGGCCGCCCGGCACGCCGAAGTCCACCAGCGTCGAGCGCAGGAACTCCTTGCGGTCGCCGTACTCCGCGATGAACTCGTGCTGCAGCGCGATCATGTCGCGCTCGCCGGGCTTGTACTGGAGCCGCTCGACCATGCGGCTCACCAGCGCGTCGAGGGGCGAGGTGTCCGACTCCGGGAGCGCCGCGCCCTCGAACATCCCCAGCCAGGTGAGCTTCTGGATGGGCGCGCTGTCCCTCGCGATGCCCGCCTTCGCCGCGACCGCGCCCTCGACGTCCGCGTCGACGGCGACGCCGCCGAGCTCCGCGAGCACGCCGCGGTACGACTCCGCGGCGTAGCGGCGGCGGGTGTCGTCGAAGAGCCCGATGTCCGCCATCGCCTTCCAGGTCTCGCAGTGGCCGAGGTTGCGCAGCGTCCCACGGAACATGGTCTTCACCCCGGCGAGGTCATACACGCCCACGTAGGCCGTGGAGTCTCGGTTGGGGTAGCCCTCGAAGACCCCGGCGCCCTCGACGGTGACGATCTCCGGGTTGGCGAAGAGCTCGGGGCCCGGGACCACCACCTCGACGCCGTCGCGGAGGTACTTCGCGGCGTTGCGGGCGGCGAGCACCACGCCTCGCGGCGACCAGGAGAACTTGTACCCGAAGGGGTTGTCGTTGGACTCCGGCGCCGGGAGCCCGCCGCAGTAGGAGCGGAAGGAGGTGACCGTTCCGCCGGCGGCGCGGATGCCGTGGATGATCTTCATCGCGGACATGTGGTCGATGCCCGGGTCGAGCCCGAGCTCGTTGAGCAGCACCACGCCGGCGGCCTTCGCCCGGTCGTGCAGCGCGCGCATCGCGGGCGAGACGTAGGACGTGGTCACCAGGTGGTGCCGGTGGGCGATGCACGCCTCGGCGACCTTCACGTGGTGCAGGTACGGGAGCATGGAGACCATCACGTCGCTCGTGGCGGCGAGGCGGTCGAGCGCCGCGGCGTCGTCGATGTCGAAGGCGACGGTGCTGCCCCGAGGGTGCGACTGCACCAGCTCGTTGGCGCGGTCGACGGACCGGGCCGCCACCGTGACGGTGTGCGAGGACGCTTCGAGGATGTGCCGGACTACGGGGCCTGCCACGAGTCCGGCGCCCAACACGGTGACGTGCGCCATAGTCCCGTCGGTCTACTCCACCCCGGGCGCCGATGGGAAGCCGTCGAAGCACGACACGCCCACCCGGCGGCCGTCGGGGTCGCGCACGTAGACCGTGAAGGCCGTGCGGTGCTCGACCGCCACCCCGGCGAGGGCGCAGCGCTCGACGAAGGCGTCGCGCCCGGCGGGGCTCACCCGGAGCGCGAAGAACTCCATCGTCCCGGCCGGGACGCCCGGCTCGGAGGGTCCCGCGGGCTCGATCATCAGCGCGGCGTCATCGAGCCCGAGCCAGATGGAGGGCCCCGGCTGCTCGCGCCACACCGGGAGGCCGAAGAGCGTGGCGTACCAGCGGGCGAGGGCGGCCGGGTCGGCAGAGCGCAGGGCGAGGTGGTGCAGCCTCACGGACGCGCTCCCGGATGGGCGGTGGACGCCGTGGAGCTGCGCGGGCGAAGATCAGCCGCATGGAATTCTGGGACGAGCTCATGCGGCAGCCGGGGTTCTCGCCCGTGCAGGCCCTGTTCGGCGGGGTGATGTACGCCGCCTGGACCGCGGCCTACGCGATCATCATCCGACGCGGCTTCAAGGACCGCTCGTACGGCGTCCCGTGGCCCTGCATCGTGCTCAACGTGGCCTGGGAGTCGATCTTCTCCTTCGAGCTCACGCACGCGAAGCTCCATTGGTTCTTCCTCTACGGCAACCGGTTCTGGCTCGTCTTCGACGTGTTCATCCTCTACCAGCTCGCGCGCTACGGGCGCGAGGCGCAGGTGGTGCCGTGGTTGAAGCGCTGGTTCTATCCCCTCTTCGCGCTCTCCGCGGTCACGGCCTTCATGGCGATCTACACCTTCACGCTCTACTTCAACGACGTGAAGGGCGTGGCCTCGTCCATGTCCATGAACCTCGTGATGAGCATCGCGTTCCCGGTCTTCCACCTGTCGCGGCCGGGGCGCGAGGGCCTCTCCACCGCGGCCGCCTGGCTCAAGATGATCGGCACCCTCGCGGGGTCCTTCTTCCTGGCCACCTGGTGGCCCGCGCAGTTCGTCGACGGGCACCTGCGGACGCACCCTCGCATCGACGAGCCGAGCACCTACGCGTTCATGTACTTCCTCTACGCGATGATCTTCGTCTTCGACTGCATCTACCTCGGCCTCTGCGTGCGCGACGACCGTGAGCGCGCGTTGACCGTCCACCCTCGCGCCTCATAGCATCCGCGGCGATGTCTCCCTCCCTCCGAGGCTCCCTGGTCGTCGTGCTCGCCCTCGGCCTCGCGACGCCCGCGGTGGCCCTGGCGCAGACCAACGGCAACGCGCAGCTCGTGGCCACCGGGCGGCAGCAGTTCGACGACCTCCGCTACGAGGAGGCCGTGCAGACCCTCTCCGCGGCGCTGCTCCGGCGAGGCAACACGCCCGCTCAGGAGGTCGCCATCTACGAGCTCCTCGGGTTGTCGTACCTCGCGCTCAACCGCGACGAGGAGAGCGAAGGGGCCTTCCGGCTGATGCTCGCCCGCGACCCCGAGCACGCCCTCGAAGCGGGCCAGGCGCCGCGCATCCGGGACTTCTACCAGGGGGTCGTCGATCGCTGGGTGCGCGACGGGCGGCCCGGCGTGGCGAGGACCAGCGACGGCGCGCGCGCCGAGCGGCCGGTGACCATCGACCATCGCTCGCCGGCGCAGCAGACCGCGGGCGTGCTGCTCACGCTCACCGCGCAGATCACCGACCCGGACCGGCGCGCCGAGGCCCTGGTGCTGGCCTACCGGCCGGGCTCGCGGGGGCTCTTCCGGCGGCTGCGCACGAGCCGAAGCGCCGGGGTGTTCTCCGCGTCGATCCCGCCGGAGGAGGTCCGTCCGCCGGTGGTGGAGTACTACCTCGAGGCCGTCGACCCTCGGGGCATCGCGGTGGCCTCGCGAGGCGACGCGTTCGCGCCGCTGCGGGTCGTGGTGCCGCAGGCCGAGGCGACGCCCATCACCTCGCGCTGGTGGTTCTGGACCGGCGCCGCCGCGGTGCTCGCGGGCGTGGCCGTGGGGACCTACATCCTCGTGTCGGGCTCGTCGGAGCCGGAGCCCGCGAGGCTCACCATCACCGTCCGCGGCGAGTGAGAGGGCCCTTTCCCCGGCGGGCACGCCGTGGGATGAAGCGGACCCCATGAGCGAAGCAACGAAGCACGGCGCAGGCGAGCAGGGCACCATCGACGTGAGCGAGCGGGGGGCCCCGAAGGACGGGGTTCCGCAGGTGAGCGACCGCAGGCTGTTCATGCAGCTCTCGGTCTTCGAGCACCCGACCAACTTCGACGCGGCGGTGAGCGCCCTGCAGACCCGGCTTACGCAGAGCCGTATTCCGTCGGTGCTCTACGCCGACGTCAACCACCCGCAGCGCCTCGGGCTGCTGACCTTCAGCGAGGACCCCGCGTACTTCGTCACGCGCGTCCACGACGCGGTGCGCGCCTCCACCCGCTCGGCGGACCTCACCCCGTGGAAGGTGCGGCCGGAGTTCGCGATGTTCGGTCGCACCTACAGCACCGGCTACGAGAGCGACCTGCAGCACTGGCTCATCGACCGCCCGCGCGACACGGTCCTGCACGACGGCTGGGACTGGGCGGTGTGGTACCCGCTCAAGCGCACCGGGGCCTTCAGCCGACTCGACCCGAAGGAGCAGGGCGCGATCCTCCGCGAGCACGGCACCATCGGGCGGCAGTACGGCGCGCAGGACCTCGCGCACGACATCCGCCTCGCCTGCCACGGCCTCGACACGCACGACAACGACTTCGTCATCGGCCTCATCGGCGCGTCGCTCTACCCCCTCTCGCACGTGGTTCAGTCCATGCGGAAGACGAAGCAGACGGGCGAGTACATGGAGCACATGGGGCCCTTCTTCGTCGGCCGGGTGATCGCTCGCATCAAGGGCTGAGCGCGCGGGCCCACGCGTCGGCGTCGGCCCTCGCCCTCGCGTCCGGGTGACGGCGCGCCACCCAGCGCAGCACCGGCGCCGCCCTCGCGCTCCCCAGCGCCGCCGCCCTCGTCGCGTGAAACCTCGCCCCCTCGACGTCCCCGAGCGTCGCCAGGATCGACGCGAGCTCCGCCCTCACCAGCGCCGGCGTGGCGTCGTCCATGGCCTCCGCCGCGGCAGAGAGCGGTGCGCGAAGGTCCGCGGTGCGCCCGGCCCGCTGGAGCGCGGGGGCGAGGTCGGCCAGCGCGTCCAGGCGCCCTTCGGCGCAGAGCGCGGTCACGTCCTCGAGGGCCTCGTCGAGGCGGCCTGCGCGGATCGCCACCCGGGCGCGCAGCGGGCGCAGCCACGAGGGCACCGGGCGCGTCGCCGCGGCCGACTCCAGCAGCGGGGCGGTCGCCGGGTCGATGGGCCCGCCGCACGAGAGCGCGACCCCGGCGCCCACCACCAGGGCCTCGTCGCGCGGCAGCCTCGCGACCTGCGCGGCCAGCTCTCGCGAGGCGTCCGGTGAGCACCCCTGACGCACCCAGCGAGGGCCGCACGGGGACAGCGCCGCGAGCCTCGCTCCCCCGGAGGGATCAGGCTCGGAGACGAAGACGCTCCAGGCGCCCGCGAGCTGTACCGGACGCCAGCGGGCGTCGCCGTCGAGCCAGGCGCAGAGGGCCGAGTCGCGCTCGACCACCGCCGCCCGCACGCCGTAGCGCCGCAGTCCCGCGGAGGGGTCGAGCGCTCGCTGCAGGTCGCGGCTCACGGCGAACTGGAGGTCGTCGAAGTGCATCGGCGTGCGGCTGTCGACCAGCGTGCGAGAGCGCCCGTCGAGCGCGTATCCGAGCGAGGCCGAGGCGTCCATGGAGGCGTAGACCACGCTCCCCGGCGGGAGCGAGCGGAGCGTCGGGACGGCGCCCGCGGGCTGAGAGAGCGGTGGGACGCCGAGCTCGCCCAGGGGACCCTGGCGGGCCTCGAACCACACGGCGCCGCGAGCCAGCAGGGCGAGCGAGAGCACCGCGGTGGCGATGGTCGCGCCACGGCCCGCGCGGGCGTGGAGGGAGGTCCAGAGGGCGGAGGTTCCGGCGGCGGCGAGGGGGAGCAGCAGCAGCGCGCCGGGGGCGAAGCCTCGCACCGCGGTCGAGGCCAGGAGGCAGCCGAGCGCGGCCCACCCGAGGCGGCGGGGCCAGCAGCGCCCTGCGTGCAGCATCCCCCCGAGACCCAGCAGCAGCAGCGCCACGAAGGAGGGGCCCATCACCGCGGCGGTCGGGTCGAAGGACTCCCAGAGCGGGCGGTGCATGTCCGCGAGGTGCGCCACGGCGTCGCCCCGAGAGTGGGCCCGCAGCGCGAGGAGGGCCGAGGGACCGAGGGCCCCGGTGAGGCAGGCGGCGGTGACGCCCGCGAGCAGGGCGAGGGAGGCGCGGTCGAGCGAGCGGCGGCGCAGGTGGTCGAGCAGCGAGGGGGCGACCGAGACCAGCACCATCGGCGCGAGCAGCGGCGCCGTGCCGTGGACCTGCGCCCAGAGGACGCCCACCGCGACCAGCGCGAGGCCCGTACGGCTTCGGCTCTCGGGAGAGGCGCCCCAGCGGCGGAGCAGGAGCAGCGACCCCAGCAGCAGGGCCAGGGCGACGACCTCCGGGCGCTCGCGCACGCGGCCCACGAGGGCAGGGAGCGCGAGGGCGAGGGTGAGCGCGGCAGCAGGCCATGGCGTGCGGGCGTCGTGGCCTCGGAGCACCCGCCATCCGAGCGAGGTGATGAGCCCGCCGAAGAGCGCGAGGGCGAGCGTGAGCGCGAGGGCTCCGCCGTGGGTCCAGAGGCCGTAGCAGGCGAGGTCCCAGAGCCACTCGGGCACCGCGCGGGTGTGGCCGAGGGCCGCGGCGGACATGGGCTCCGGCACCACGCGGCGACCCGCTCGGAGCACGGCGCGACCCAGCGCCAGGTGCCAGAAGAGGTCCGACTCGCGCATGGGCTTGAGCGCCGAGAGGGCGCCGAGCGCGGCGGCGATCCAGGCCAGCAGACGCCGGGGGCCGGGCTCGTTCACGGGTGGAAGTAGGCGCGCGTGTTGGCGTGCACCGTGGGGTCGTCGCGCAGCTGGTCGGGGTGCATCCATCTCCAGCGGGCGTGCTGGGCGCCGGGGAGGGAGGCGAGGTCCAGGTCGAGCACGAGCCGGTGGGCGATGACGACGTAGTGGGTGGAGACGCCGGGCTCGCCGGCGAAGTTGTCCTCGTAGAGGTGCTCGTAGACGCCAAGCGGGGAGGCGTCGGAGAGCGAGCGGGGGTGGCCGAGCTCCTCGCCGGTGAGGCGGCGGAAGGCGGCGTCCAGGCGCTCGTCCTTCTGGATGCGACCGCCGGGGACGAACCAGTAGCCCTCCGCGGGGCGGTTGGTGCGCAGGCCCACCAGCACCTGGCCTCGGTGGTTGAGCACCACCAGGTCGAGGGAGACCAGCGGGGCGAGGCGCACCACGGTGAGGAAATCCTGAGTCGAGAGTCGATGGCCGCTCATAGGGGGATTGGCCCTGAGTGTTATCTCAATCGGGCGATTGCTCCGCGGCCATCTCGGGGTGCCAGCGAACGGTGCGACGCAGGGCCTCCGGGAGGCTGGTGCAGCGCGCTCCGGGGGAGGCGGGCGAGAGGGCCCGGTCGCGCCGACGGTAGACCAGCAGGAGGTAGTGCCCGCCGACGCTGGCGACGCACTCGGGGACGTAGCGCGCGGCGAAGCCCGGCAGCGCCAGCAGGCGGCGCTCCACGGGCCACTGGACCCGCAGCAGCGCCTCCGAGCGGCCCGGCAGCGCCACCGGGAGCGCGTTGGCGAGCACCACGTCGGGGTCGCGGGCGCGCAGCCAGGCGTCGTCGACCTGCTTGCGACCGAGGCCGCCGGGGCGCGAGGCGAGCTCGCGGTCGGTGAGTCCGCCGAGGTCGGCGATGCGCATCGAGGGCACCGCGTAGCCGAAGACGCCGATGTCGTAGAGGGCGGCGGAGCGTGCGCCGCGGGAGAGGAGCTCCCGGGCGAGCGAGGCGCGGGAGACGTCCTGAGCGCCGAGGAGGAGGTTGGAGTCGCGGATGAGGGCGCCGGCGCGGAGGTTCTGGGCGCTCCAGAGGGTGAGCGCGGCGAGGGCGGCGAGGGCGGCCGCGGCGCGGGGGAGGCGCCATCGCGGCGGAGGGAGGAGCGCGACCAGGGGCGCGTCGAGGGCCATCGCGAGGCAGGGCAGCGAGGGGAGCAGCAGGCGGTGGCCGAACATCCAGTCGCCGCCCTCGAAGAGCACCGCCAGCGTGTGGAGCGCGACCAGCGCCAGCAGCGCCCTCGAAGCGCGGGACATGGACGGCAGCGCCCCGAGGGCGACGATCAGGAGTCCGCCCGAGAGGGTCGACCAGCCGAGCAGGTAGCGCAGCCCGAGGGCGCGATCGGGGACCTTCGCGCGCAGGGTGTTGGGGAGCAGCTCGCCGAAGTACGAGAGCTTCCAGGCGAGGTAGGCGAGGAGCGCGATGGCGAGCGCGGAGCCCGCTCGGAGCACGTCGCGGCGTGGAGCGGGGGAGAGGAGCAGAAGGGTTGCGGCGCCCCACGCGAGGAGCAGGCCCGCCTCCGGGCGCAGCAGGAAGGCCGCGCCGCCGGAGAGGGCGAAGGACCACGGTCGGCCGCGCACGGCGGAGAGGGCGGCGAGGGTCCAGGCGAGGGCGAAGGGGACCGTCTCCAGGCCCGCGAAGGAGTGGTACGCGAGGCCCGCGGAGGCGGCGACGACGAGGCCCGCGAAGAGGCCGCCCAGCGGGTGCGGGGCGGAGGGTGCGGGGGAGAGCGAGCGGGCGCCGCGGAGGGTGACGAGCACCAGGGCGGCGAGGGCGGCGAGGGAGACGAGAGGGAGGACGAGCGGGGCCGGGAGGTGGAGGCGAAGGGAGAGGGCGGCGAGGACGGTCCAGAGGAAGTTGGTGTAGCCCTCGACGCGCTCGCCGGGGTTGAAGACCAGGCCCGCGCCGTGGGCGAGGTGGTGCGCGTAGCGGTACGAGATGTACGCGTCGTCGACGTTGCAGCCGCTGAAGGTCAGGGCGTGGACGAGGGCGGCCCCGGTGGCCGCGAGCGCGACCAGGGCGGGGATTCGCGTAACGCGCTCGGGCTCCAATCCGACGGTCTCCTCCTGCGCTCAGGTCGCAGCCGGCCGGAGGAGGATGCGGCCATGCTCCTCGCGCAGCTTCGACTTCAGGAACTTCCCCGTCGAGGTGCGCGGGATCTGCGGCACGACCACGTAGGCGTCGGGCAGCCAGAACTTCGCGAAGCGCTCCTCGATGTGCGCGCGCAGCTCCTCCGGGGTCGCGCTCTGCCCCGGCTTGAAGGCCACCGCGGCCACGGGGCGCTCGCTCCAGGTCGGGTGCTGCGCGGCGAACACGGCGGCCTCCAGCACCGCGGGGTGGCTCATCAGGGCGTTCTCCAGCGCGACGCTGCTGATCCACTCGCCGCCGGACTTGATGACGTCCTTCGCGCGGTCGGTGATGCGCATGTAGCCCTCCGGGTCGAGGGTCACCACGTCGCCGGTCTTGAACCACCCGTCCTCGGTGAAGCGGTCGCCGCCGTCGCCGTTGTAGTAGCTCGACGCGACCCACGGACCGCGCACCTCCAGCTCGCCGAAGGTCTGCCCGTCGCGGGGCAGCGGGCTCCCCTGGTCGTTGACGTGGCGGGTCTCGACGAAGGGCACCGCGTAGCCCTGGCTCGCGCGGTAGCTCAGCAGCTCCTCGGGGCTGCGGTCGAGGAGGGCGTGCTTGATGTTGGCGACGGTTCCGAGGGGGCTCATCTCGGTCATGCCCCAGGCGTGCACGACCTGGAGCGCGTGGCGCGTGGCGAAGCCCTCGATCATCGACGCGGGCGCGGCCGCTCCGCCGATGATCATGGCGCGCACGGAGCGCAGGTCCCAGCGCCTGGGCTCGGCGTCCAGGGCCGCGAGGATGCCCAGCCAGATGGTGGGGACGCCCGCGGCCAGGGTGACCTTCTCGGCGGCCATGAGGTCGAGCAGCGAGACCGCGTCGAGGTGCGGTCCGGGCATGACCATCTTCGAGCCCGCGAGCACCGCGCTGTACGGCAGCCCCCACGCCGCCGCGTGGAACATCGGCACCACGGGCATCACCGTGTCGCCCTGACGGATGCCGAGGGTGTCCGTCATGCAGGACACCATCGCGTGCAGCAGCGTCGAGCGGTGCGAGAGCAGCACGCCCTTGGGGTTGCCCGTGGTGCCGGAGGTGTAACAGAGCATCGCGGCGGCGTTCTCGTCGAGCGCGGGCCAGTCGTACTCGTCGTGCTCGGCCGCGAGGAGGGCTTCGTAGTCGTGGGTTCCTTCCGGCGCGGGGCCCGCATCGGGGACCACGATGACGTGGCGGATGGTGCGCACCTCCGGACCGAAGGCCTCGTAGAGCTTCCAGAGCGAGCGGTCGACGATGAGCACCGAGTCCTCGGCGCTCTGAGCGATGTAGAGCAGCTCGCTCGGGTGCAGCCGGATGTTGAGCGTGTGCACCACGGCGCCCATCATCGGCACGGCGTAGTAGGCCTCGAGGTGCTGGCGGTGGTTCCAGCAGAGGGTGGCGACGCGGTCGCCGGGGCCGACGCCGAGCTTCTTCAGGGCGTTGGCGAGGCGGGCCGAGCGCGCCGCGAAGTCCGCGTAGGTCTGCCGGTGCAGGCTCTTGTCCGGGAGGCGGGTGACCACCTCCTGGCGAGGGAAGAACTCCCTCGCGCGCTGCCACAGGTGGGTGATCGTCAGCGGGAAGGCCATCATCCGTCCGGTCAACATCGGCGCCGTGCTCCCTCGTAGCGAATGGGTGTGAAGCCGGGCGCGATGGTGCCGTTCCGAGGGGGGAGCGGGAAAGGGGGATGGGAGGGGAATCGGGCGATGAGGAGTGCTCAGCCCGCCGGCTCCCCTCGTGGCCAGGGCGGCGTCCGCCGTCGCCATGGCGCTCGCGTCATGACCCCACGCGAAAGCCCGCTCCCACGTCGGCGCTCCAGCGCGTCGGGCCCAGCAGCCCGAGCTCGCCGGAGGCCGTCAGGAAGAACCACGGGCGCAGGCTCACCCGCAGCCCCGCTCGCCCGGTGAAGCCGAAGCGCAGGGCCTCGTAGTCCAGCGCCCGGCCGTCGACGTTGAGCGTGGTGGTGACCCGCTGCACCGATCCCAGCAGGTCGACGAAGGGGGTCACCGGGCCGAAGCCGTACTCGCCACCCAGGCCGAAGCGCACCGCCCAGCTCCACATGGAGCGAGGGGTGACGTCGTGCTCGTCGACGCGCATCGTGGAGGCGCCGTCGAAGCTGGCGAAGGGCAGGTCGAGCCCGGCGGTCATGCGGACGTGCGAGAGCACCGCGCGCGTCTCGTAGCGCAGGCCGAGCCCGAGGGACCGGTCGTAGGGAGCGCCGCGGAAGGCTTGCGAGAGGGCCGGGGCGGAGGGGTTGGCGAAGCCGGTGGCGCGGTGGTCCTGCGAGGTGGCGAGGAAGCCCATGGTGGCCTCGATGTGGTCGCCGGCGGAGAAGGGGTCGGCGAGGGCCGTGGAGGCGGCGAGGGAGGAAGCGAGGCAGAGGGGGAGGGCGACGAGGTGAAGGGAGTTCATGCAATGGGGGCAGTGCATCGGCGATGCCCGCGGTAGGGTGGTCTGCGATGTGGTTCGACTGGCTGACCCGACGACGACGCGCCCACCTGCTGGAGACGCCCTTCCCGGAGGGGTGGGAGGCGATCATCCGGCGCAACGTCGCGCACTGGGCGCTGCTCGACGAGGAGGAGCGATCGAGGCTGCGCGACCTGGTGAGGGTCTTCGTCGAGGAGAAGCACTGGGAGGGCTGCGGCGGCCTGGAGATGACCGACGAGGTGCGGGTGACCGTCGCCGCGGAGGCGTGCCTGCTGCTGCTGGGCCGGGACCACGACCTCTACGATGATGTCGAGAGCATCCTGGTGTACCCGAGCACGGTCATCGCGGCGGAGCGCCAGCAGGGCGTCTTCGAGCGCGGCGGGGCGGTGGTCGAGGAGTCCGAGGCGATCCTGGGGCAGGCCCACAAGGGAGGGCCGGTGATCCTGGTGTGGGACGCGGTGAAGCGCGGGGCGCGCGACCCGGACGACGGGCGCAACGTGGTGTTCCACGAGTTCGCGCACAAGATCGACATGGTGGACGGGCCGGTGGACGGCACGCCGCCGCTGCCCGACGGGGCGGCGCGGCGGAGCTGGGCGGAGGTGTGCTCGGAGGCCTTCCTCGCGCTCAAGCGCCACGACCCGGAGGTGCAGCGGGTGCTCGACCCCTACGGGGCGCGCAACGAGGCGGAGTTCTTCGCCGTGGCGACAGAGTCCTTCTTCGAGCGGCCCGGACCGCTTCTGAACGCGCTGCCCGAGCTCTACACCCTCTTCGCGGACTTCTATCGGCAGGACCCCGCGGCCCGGGAGAGGCGTCGCTGACGCGAGGAGACTGAGGCGCTTGGCAGACGAATCAACGAGGTCCAGAGGCGGAGCCTTCCAATCGGGAGCGACCCTCCTGGGGGGATGGACGGCGGGCGCGCGACCGGAGCTGCTGGGGGTCCCCGCGGAGATCGGGCTCACGGACGGGCGCAGCATCACGGGCCTGCTCGAGAACTTCGCCCCGGAGGCGAAGGAGTTCGTGATCTGGCTCGGCTCCAACGACCCGGAGCTCGACGCCTTCGACCGCAGGATCGCCGTGGCCGCCGAGCGCACCGTCTTCATCGGCCTGCTCAAGCGCGGCCGCGGGAGCGTCCCGGCGGCGACCGGCGCGGCGGAGCCCCTGCGGGTGCACGTCTCCCGTGAGCGCTACTTCGACGTGAGCGTCACCTCCACGGTCGAGGGCGCGGCGCTGGGCATCCGGGCGGTTCCGCTCGGGGGAGGGCCCTTCCGGGAGCTGCTCTTCTCTCGCGACAACGTGCTCGGCCTGGAGCGCCTGGAGCAGATGGGCTCGATCCTGCTCTCGATGGGCGTCGTCAGCCGCGAGAACGTCGACCGCGCGCTGGTCCAGCAGTCCGAGCTCCGGCACCGCACGACGGTCATGCCCGCGGTGACCCCGCCCGCGGCGCCCGCGGCTCCCGCCCCGGCGGCGGCCCCGGTCGCGGCGGTCGAGCCCGCGGCGGCGACCGGGCTGCGGCTCGGCGAGGTGCTGCGCGGGATGGACCTCATCACCGAGGTCGAGCTCGCGCGCGCGGTGGCGGCGAAGTTCCACCTGCCCTTCGTCGACCTCGACGCGAGCGCGCCGGACCCGGCGGCGGCGGCGGAGATGCCGCGCGAGGTGATCCACCGCTACGGCGTGCTGCCGACCGCCGTCGACGCCCGCACCCTCACCCTCGCCACGCGCGAGCCCATGACGCCGGAGCACCGCAACCTGCTGGAGTTCCGCATCGGGCGCCGCGTGCGGGAGGTGATCGTCGCGCCGACGCAGCTCGCCCGCCACGTCGCGGCGTGGCTCGCGCTGGACCCCGGTTCGGCCCCCGCGCCGGCCCCCGCGCGCGCCCCCGTCGTCCCTGCGCCGCTCGAAGCGGCGGCGCCGCAGGAGGACTTCGAGCAGATCCTCCGAGAGCTCGGCGCGCTGACCCCGGAGGGCGACGAGGAGGGCGACGGGGTCGAAGCCACGGAGGTGTCCGACAACGTCATCGTGCGCCTCGTCCATCGGATCTTCAGCGACGCGTACCGCCGCGGCGCGTCGGACATCCACATCGAGCCCAACGGCCCTGCGGAGAACACCATCGTGCGCTTCCGCATCGACGGCGACTGCATGGTCTACCGCGAGCTCCCGCCCGCCAGCCGCCGCCCGCTGGTGGCGCGCATGAAGATCCTCGCGGGGCTCGACATCGCCGAGCGCAGGAAGCCGCAGGACGGCAAGATCAAGCTGCGCCTCTCCGGGCAGGCGGTGGAGCTGCGCGTGGCGACGCTGCCCACCTCCATGGGCGACGAGGACGCGGTGCTGCGCATCCTCGCGTCGTCACGGCCGCTGCCGCTGGCGCAGATGGGCCTGTCCGAGCGCAACCACCGCGAGGTCGCCCGCATCCTCGCGAGGCCCTACGGGCTCATCCTCTGCGTGGGTCCCACCGGGTCGGGCAAGACCACCACGCTCCACTCCATGCTCGGCGCCATCAACACCCCCGACATGAAGATCTGGACCGCCGAGGACCCGGTGGAGATCACCCAGGCCGGGCTGCGACAGATGCAGGTCAACGTCCGCGCGGGGCTCACCTTCGCCAACGCGATGCGCGCCTTCCTGCGAGCGGACCCGGACGTGATCATGGTGGGCGAGATGCGCGACGCGGAGACCGCCGGAACCGCCGTGGAGGCCTCGCTCACCGGCCACCTGGTGCTCTCCACGCTGCACACCAACAGCGCTCCGGAGACGGTGACCCGCCTGCTCGACATGGGCCTCGACCCCTTCAGCTTCGCCGACGCGCTCGCGGGCGTGCTGGCGCAGCGCCTCGCCCGCGCCCTCTGCAAGCACTGCAAGGAGCCCTACGACGCGCCGGAGGAGGCGCGCGCCGAGATCGCGCTGGCGCTCGGCGAGGCGGCGGTCGCGTCGCGGCCCGAGCTCGCGCCCGGAGGCACCGTGCGCCTCTGGCGGGCGCCGGGCTGCGCGGCCTGCGGCAACAGCGGCTACAAGGGCCGCGTGGCGCTGCACGAGCTGATGATCACCGACCCGGCGATCAAGCGCCTCGTCGCCCGCCACGCGCCGGTGGACGAGCTGCGCGAGGCCTCCATGGCGGGCGGCATGACCACGCTGCTGCAGGACGGGATCGAGAAGTGCCTGCTCGGGATGACGGACATGCGCCAGGTGCTGGCGGTGTGCGCGGCGTAGGGGGCGCTCACTCCGCGAAGGGCGTGTCGAGCCCGCGGGCCTTGAGCGCCGCGACGTAGGGGGCCTTCTCCAGCGACCTCGCGTAGCCCTCGGCGGGGTCGATGAGCGCGCCGTCGACGAGGTCGAGCAGCGCGTCGTTGAGCGTGACCATCCCGATGCGCCGCGAGGTCTGCATCACCGTGGGGATCTGGAAGGTCTTGCCCTCGCGGATGAGGTTGGCGACCGCGGGGGTGGTGAGCAGCACCTCGCGTGCCGCCACCCGCCCGCCGCCGAGCTTCTTGCAGAGGGTCTGCGAGATCACCGCGCGCAGCGAGCCCGCGAGCATCACCCTGATCTGCGCCTGACGGTCGGCGGGGAACTGGTCGATGATCCGGTCGACGGTGCTGGCCGCGGTGGAGGTGTGCAGGGTGCCGAAGACCAGGTGCCCCGTCTCGGCGGTCTCGATGGCGATGGAGACGGTCTCCAGGTCGCGCAGCTCGCCCACCAGGATGATGTCCGGGTCCTCGCGCAGGGCGGCGCGCAGGGCGTTCTTGAAGGAGTCGGTGTGCACGCCCACCTGGCGCTGCGTGATGACGCACTTCTTCGCGGCGTGAACGAACTCGATCGGGTCTTCGATGGTGATGACGTGGTCGGTGCGCGAGCGGTTGACGAGGTCGATGAGCGCGCAGAGCGTGGTGCTCTTGCCCGAACCAGTGGGCCCGGTCACCAGCACGAGGCCCTTGGTGAGCTGGCAGAGCCGCTGCACCTCCGGCGAGATGCCCATCTGCTCGACGGTCACCACCGAGGCCGGGATGTGACGGAACACCGCCGCCGGGCCGAGCCGCTCGCGAAGCGCGTTGGCGCGGAAGCGACCGACGCCGGTCAGCTCGTAGGCGTAGTCCGTGTCGTGGCTCGCCGCGTACTGTCGGCGGTTTCGCTCGGGCATCACCGAGCGGATCATCGCGTCGAGCACCGCGGCGTCGAGCGGGGCCTCCTCGGGCAGCCGGTACATCTCCCCGTGCAGCCGGAGGATGGGCGGCTGAGCGCAGCGCAGGTGCAGGTCGGAGGCGCGCTTGGAGACCATGGAGCGCAGCAGCGAGTCGAGCGCCGCGCGCGCCGCCTCGATGCCCTCGAAGGGGTGGATCGCGTCGTGGTCCTCCTCCTCCGCCACCGCGATCGGAAGCACGGCCTCCATCGGCGCCGGGACCTGCGCGGGCGTCTCCGCGGGCGTCGCGGGCGTCTGCGCGGGCGTCGCGGCAGGTGGGGGCGTCTCCGCGGGCTCGACCGGGGCGACCGGGCGCTTGATGGCGCGGAACTGTCCGGTGAGCCGCTGCCGCTCGCGGCCCTCGTCGATGGTGATGCGCGCCCTCCAGAGGCCCTCGACGGGCGCCGCCTGCACGGTGAAGGCGCCGTCGTCGGAGAGGTAGGCGAAGTCCGCGGGCTGCCCCGAGGCGAGGAGCGCCGCGACGTCGGGCGGCGCGATCTCCGTGAGCAGCGAGAGCACCTGCGGTCCGGTGAGCGGGGTCTTGGTGACGGGCCTCGGGACGCCGTCGATCTCGAACTCCGCGAGCTCCCCCTCGCGCAGCCGTAGCGCGGCGGCGCGGTGGCTCACCATGGCCGAGAGGAGCCGGTCGAGCTGCGGCATCAGGCCACCGCCCGCGCGAAGGCGAGGTGGCGTCGGCTCACCGCGAGCAGCCGGTCCTGGGTGAAGAGGGCGATGAAGTCGAGCGGCGTGTCGTTGAGGAAGTCGACGAGCCGGGTGCGGTCGGCGCGCGCCTCGGGGAAGATCGACCCGGTCCACGCGCGGCCGTCGGCGAGGGTGAGCTCGACGTGCATGCCGACGACGCCGCGGTCGACGGTGTCGTCCTCGCGGGGCAGGGCGGTGGAGACGAAGGCGACGTGGGACTTCTGCACGAGGAGCACCTCGCCGGAGGCGAGCTCCAGGGGCAGGAAGCGGTCGGCGCCGTTGAGCGCGTCGAGCGGGTCTTCGGGCCCCGGGCGGAAGCGAGCGACGCTCTGCAGGAAGAGGCTGCCGTCGAGGCAGAGGCCGCTGTCGAGCGTGACCGCGACGCGGTGGCGCACCTTGTCGATCCGGTACTCGCTCATGCGCTGGGAGTGTCGGCCCGGGGCGGTGGGCGTCAAGCGCCGAGCGCTACTGCAGCCGAGCGCGGAAGCCGCAGTACGAGGGCCACCCCGTCGGGAGCGCCGCGGCCCAGGGCGACGCGGCGACGCCCCGCGGGTGCGCCGCGAAGAACTGCACCACCTGCCGCCCCAGCAGCGTGCGGGGGACCGTGTGGCCGCCGTTGTGGTTGCAGTAGACGACGTCATGGCGGCGGGCGTTGAGGTAGCCCACGTCGTTGCCCGCGAAGACGTCGAAGTGCGCCATCGCCACGAAGAGGTTGAACGCGTCGCTCTCGCCGCCGAACATCAGGAGCTGCGAGTAGCGGGCGCTGCTCGGGAGCGCGGGCCAGTTGGGGTAGGTGCGCAGCGGGCCCAGCGTCGGGGGGTTGTCGGGGTTGGAGAAGTAGCCCCCGGAGTAGCTCGCGACGGCGGCGAGCTGCGAGCCGCGCAGCACGCCGAGCAGGTCGGACATGATCGCGCCCGCGGAGAAGCCGGCGGTGTAGACGCGGTCGCGGTCGACGCCCCAGCGCGTGTCGAGGCAGCGGAGCACGGCGTCGAAGAGGCGGGCCTCGCGGTTGGGCGTGGTGGCCCGGAGGTTCTCCCACTCGAGGCCGAGCGGCGAGGTGGTGGGGCCGAGGCGAGTCGACACCGGCGTCACCAGGATGAAGGGCATCGCGGCGTTGCCCACCTCCCCGGCGAAGAGCGGGTTCATGTTGGCGGCGCTGTCGCCGAGCCCGTGCCAGTTGAAGATCACCGCCCAGTGTCCGCCCGGCGCCGTCGCCCCCGGAGGCAGCGTCAGGATGAAGGAGCGGTCGAGCGAGTCGACGCGAAAGCCGGTGACCATCCCCGGAGCGAGCGCGTCGCAGGAGCCCACCTCGAGCGGAGGCTCGACGACGTCCGGGTCGGGCACGTCATCGACCACGCTCGGGGGGACGTCCTCCGAGGGGGCCTCTCCGGCGTCGACCACCGCGGGCACGTCCGTCGCGGTGACGGCGCCGGTGTCGGTGGCCGCGGCGTCGCTGGTCGAGGGCGGCGCGGTGACGGCGGTCTCGCCGCAGCCTGTCGACGCCGCGGCGAGCAGCATCGGGAGGACGAGCAGGGGCAGCAGGCTACGCGGGGCGGTCGAGGACATCGGGCGGGGACTCCTTCGGGGATCGGGTCGAGGGGGAGGGCGGCGCGAGCATAGCCGGTCGCCGGGCGAAGACGGCCGTGAGGGCCACCGAGGCGATGACGTAGGCGAGCGAGATGGCGAGGTAGCGGTCGTCGTAGAACCACCCCACCGCGGGCATCACCATCAGCACCTGCACCGCCGCGGCGAAGCCCAGCAGCCAGCGCTCGAGCGACGCGCGCGCCGTGGCCAGCACCGCGGCCACCACGAAGAGCATGAGGTAGTAGCCCGAGAGCTCGGTGGCGATGGGGGCGGCGAGGATCGCGAGGGTGAGCCCGATCCAAGGGCGGCGGGCGCGGCCGAGCGCCACCAGCAGCAGGGCGCCGAACGCGAGCTGCAGCGCGCGGAGCCAGAGTTGGCGCGCCTCGCGGGTCGCTCGCACCTCGTCGGCCCAGCGCTGCATCCACTCCTCCGCCGAGGCGCCGGGGAGGCGGGCCTGCACCCGCTCGACGCGGTGCTCCGGGTCGAAGGACACCAGGATGCCGAGGCCGGCCTTGTTGGAGGAGGCCACCGCGGCGTGGCGGCGGATGTGCTGGGTCCACTCGATCCAGGAGGAGGGTCCGACCACCGCGGAGCCGAGGGCGACGAGCACCAGCACGGCGGCCCCGAAGCCCGCGGCGAAGCGCCGTCGGTCGGGGGCGTAGCGCGCCCGCAGCGCCGGGGAGGCGAGGCCCGAGAGGAGCACCCCGACGAGCCCGAGCGCGGGGAAGCCTCGCATGGCGGCGGCCCACCCGAGCGCCGCTCCCGCGAGCCCTGGACGCCCCCGACGCAGCGCCACCAGCGAGAGCACCAGCAGGAAGAACCAGTCGAAGCGCAGCATGGAGAAGGCGACCCAGGTGAAGCGGCCGGGCTCCTGGGTTCCCCAGAGGACGAGGGCGAGCGCGGCGACGCGCCAGCCGAAGGACGCGGCCAGCGCCGCCACGCAGAGCGCCATGAGCAGCAGGTCGAGCGAGGCCAGGAAGCGCAGCCCGAGCTCCGTCGAGGGGACGACCCGGGAGAGCGCTCCGCTGGTGACGGTCCACGCGGGCGTGGGGTTGTACCCGTGGTCGACCTGGCTCTGCCGCCACGCGGGCTCGTTGAGCCCCGTGCGGAGGTTGCGCACGTCCTCTCGGAAGCTCTGCCAGCGCTCCGGGGAGAAGCGCGAGTGGCAGAACGACGGGTCGCGCAGGGCCTCGCTCGCGGGCACCAGCCGGTCCGTCACCAGGTCGCGGAACATCCGCTGCCGCACCAGCGCCTCGCCCCCGGTCTCGGCCTCCGCGAGCGCGGCGCAGCGGTAGATGAGCCCGTAGCCGAGCTCTCGGTGGTACTTGCTGCCGACGTAGTAGTGGAAGACGTCGTGGCGGTGCACTCCGCCGGTCGCGATCACCGCGCCGAAGTTGAACCACGCCGCCGCCGCGCAGAGCGCCACCGCCCCCGCGACGCCGTGCGCCACGTGGATGCGCAGCGGCCTCCCCTCGCGCCGTCGATCGCGAACGAAGACCGCCCAGCCCAGCGCCGCGAAGGCTACCAGCGCCCGAGCCCTCGCCCCGCCCCACTCGTCCAGCCCGCCGCGGCTGAGCCACCACCCGAGCGCGATGCCCAGCGCCCCGACGAGCAGCGCGATCGCCGCGCGCCTCACGGCGTCTCCCCCGGTCGGGGCTGCGGGAGCGAGTACCCGGTGGCCTCGCGGAAGGCCTCGCCGAAGCGAGGGTCGGGCATCGCGGCGGACAGCTCCAGCGAGGCCGCGCGCAGCGCCCGTCGGTCGTCGAGCCCGGCGGCCCAGCGGCGGAGCAGCATCACCGAAGCGCGCCGGTCGCCCCTCGCCGCGGCCATGGCGCCGAGGCAGCCGTCGGCGCGCCCGGTGTCCGGCTGAGAGAGCGCGTAGCGGAGGCACCACGGAGCGGCGGCGGTGAGTCGATGCCGGCGCAGCTCGAGGCGAGCGAGGGCGAGCGAGGACTCCGGGTCCGAGGGGTCGCGCCGGGCGATCGCGCGGAGCACGGTGGCGTCGTCGGTCCAGCCCCGCACGCGGTGCGCGGTGAGCGCCGCCGGGAGCGCGAAGCCGAGGAGCACCCACGGTCGGAGCGATCGCCCGATCGCCTCGCCCCGAGCGCGCAGCAGCGCGGTGAGCGAGAGCACGAGCCCGAGGTGCAGCCCGAGGGCGCCGAGGCCCACGGCGAGGAGCGAGGCGCCCGAGAGCGCCGAGGCGAGCGTCGAGGCGAGCAGCGCCGCGGCCCCGGCGCGGAGCAGCGCGGCGTCGTCGGGCTCGTCCGTGCGGGAGGAGAGCGAGAGCGAGAGGGCGGCGAGGAGCAGCGGGAGGATCCACGCGGCGCTGGAGACGGAGCTCGCGGTGGCGGCGACGAAGGGCGAGGGGGAGGGGATCCAGGCGAGGAGGCTCGCGGTGACCCCGGCTCCGAGCGCTCCCGTCGGGGGGAGCCACGGAGCGGAGCCTCGGGTGATCGCGAGCGCGACGAGGGTCGAGAGCGAGGCCGCGGCGAGGGCGACGAGGCGCTCGCTGCGGGCTCGGACGAAGCACGCCGGGAGCAGGCCGAAGAGCCCGTGGCCGGGGCAGAGGAGGCCCGAGGCGAGGGAGGCCGCGGCGCTCCAGGCGATGCCCGCGCGGGCGGTGGCTCCGTCAGCGCGGCGGGCGGCGAAGATCGCCACAGTGAGGGCGAGGAGCGCATCGCGGCCGGCGAGGGGAGCGCTCAGGTCCGCGGCGCAGGGGTGGAGCGAGAGCGCGAGCGAGGCGGCGGCGGCGAGGGGGGCGGACACCCGGCGGGCGCGGAGCAGGGCGAAGAGCGAGGCGACGAGGGCGAGGAGCAGGGCGGGTCCGATCGCGTGCTGCACCATCGGGGCGGCGCGAAACCACTGCCAGGAGAGCCAGGTCGAGAGCGCCCCGAGGGGGGCGTGGTCGCGCACCGGGAGCCCGGCGCCGCGCAGGAGCACCCGCCCCTCGGAGAGCAGCGGGGACAGGCCCGCGAAGGAGTGGAGGCTCGGGTTGCGGACGAGGAGCAGCCGGTCGCCGTCGAGCAGCCGCCCGCCCAGGGCCGCGCCGTGGGCGAGGGCGGTGACGGAGAGCGCGAGCCCACGCCACGCGCGGTCTGCGCCCGCTTCGGGCGGGGGCGCCATCGAGGCGATGGGAGACCACCGCCGACGACGTCGTCAAGCGTCATCGTGGCGCGCGGCGGGCGATCAGCCGCGGCGCTGGACCCCGCAGCGGCCGCCCAGGCAGACGCAGCGGGCCTGGCCGCAGTCGAGGGTCCCGGGGGCGCACTGCTCGGTGCACATCACGCCGGAGCAGCGGGGGGCGCTCGCTCTCGCGGTGCAGGCCTCGGGGTGGCAGCACGCCGCGGGGACGCAGTCGGCGTCGGTGCTGCACGAGGGCTGCGGGTTCGGTTCGTTGGCCGGGATGTTGTTGCCCAGCAGGCCCACCGTGGGAGGGATCTCCGACTGGCGCCCGGTCGCCGGGGAGGGCTGGAGGGGCTGGCCCGACTGCACGCTCGGCGGCGACGGCGGGTTGGCCGAGGCCGACGCGGGCCCCGGCTCGGCGTATCCGCCCCGCGACGCACAGCCCGACGAGAGCACCAACAACAGCAGCACGGAGCACTGGACCTTCATGGGGCTCTCTCTCTCTTCGGGGAGTGTGGGGACGAGGGGGTCGCCGCGGGTGTCTACCGCCGATGCGCCGCCCTCGCCAAGGGCGCACGCGATGGTGCTTCCTTGTCTCCTACGCGCACCCATGAGCGCCGCTGCCACAGTGTGGCGGCGCCGACCTGCGATGCGTGGAGGTCCCTTTGGGGCGATCGCGGCGCGCGAGGCCACGTCTCGGCGAACGGAGCGCTACTGGCACGCGGACTGCTCTCCCCGTATGGCCAATCCGTGCTTCATCACCATGCGGGTGATGGATCGCTCTGGGGAAACCAACACCAATCCATTTCGACGCCCCGGAAGGGGGCGGCGCAGAAGGGAGACGGTTCCCAATGGACATCCTGGACGTCATGAAGCTGGCCCACGAACGAACCGCCACGCTGCTTCGCCAGGTGAACACCACCGCGGAGGAGGGAGGAGAGGTCGCGATCACGGTCTGTGACGTGCTGCGAGAGCCTCTGGATCCGCCACCGATGGAGCGTCCAGGCAGCGGCGTCCGAGCACGCAGCGGCCAGTGGCAGACCGCGGCCACCCGAGGCGGACGTGCGGCCTGAGCGACGGCGCATCGCGGGAGGGGGCGAGTGACGCGGCGGGCCCTCGGCCGAACGCGGCTCCTGGTGCCGGGGCGGGACATGCCCTGGAAGGTGTTCTTCTCCCGGCTCTTCAAGGAGCTGGACCACGACGCCGTCGACGACGTCGCGGCGACGGTGACCTTCTACTGCGTGCTCTCGCTCTTCCCCTTCCTGCTCTTCGTGGTGGGGGTGCTGAGCAAGATCGTGAGCTGGGAGACCATCGACGACGTGGTGCACCAGATCTCGCTGGTGATGCCGCGCGAGGTGACGGCCATCGTCTCCACCCGGCTCACGGCGCTCAAGACCCAGCCCGCCACCGGGGTGCTCACCCTGGGCTTCATCGGCGCGCTCTGGTCGGCCTCCGCGGGCGTCGCGTCGCTCATCCCCGCGCTCAATCACGCCTACGACGTCGTCGAGACGCGCCCCTTCTGGAGGCGCCGGCTGCTGGCGCTGGCGACCACCCTCGGAGTCGGGCTCGTCGCCCTCGTGGCCTCCCTCGTGGCGCTCGCGGTGCCCGCGCTGGCGCACTGGGTCGGCGGCACGCTCGGGGAGGTGCTCTCGTGGGTGCGCTTCCCCATCGCGGGGGCGATCATGATGGCCACCTGGGCGCTGCTCTACCAGGTGCTGCCCAACGTGAAGCCGCACTTCCAGCTGGTGTCTCCGGGGTCGATCGTGGGGGTGATCCTCTGGGTGATCGCCTCGTGGGGCTTCAGCCAGTACGCCCAGCACTTCGGCAGCTACGAGGCGACCTACGGGGCCCTCGGCGGCGTGGTGGTGCTGCTGCTCTGGATGTGGGTCTCGGCGCTGGCGCTGATCATGGGCGCGGAGATCAACAAGATCCTGATGCCGGTCGAGGAGAAGGAGCAGATCGACACGCACGTCACCAACATGCCCGAGACCGCCAAGCGTCAGGAGGGCGCGCCGGAGATCGCTCGCGAGACGCACCCCGGCCAGGACGCCGAGACCGAGCGGGCGCAAGGGGAGAAGCCCCCTGGCGGGTCGAAGGTCGGGCCCGACCTGGACTGGGTCAGCGCGCGCCGGCGAGGATCGTCACCGACGTGATGCGCGTGGGCGTCTCTGGCGGCTCGCCGCGGGCGATGTGGTCGAGGACGTCGAGGTCCGCGACGCCGAGCACTCGACCGAAGACGGTGTACTGGCCGTCGAGGTTGGGGGTCGGGGCGAGCGTCAGGTAGAACTGCGAGCCGTTGCTGTTGGGCGAGGTCCCTCGCGCCATGCCGAGCACGCCGGGCGCGTCGAAGTGGAGCTCGTCGGTGACCTCCAGGCCGAAGTTGTAGCCCGGTCCTCCGCGGCCCCAGGTGGCGCGGCCTCCGTCGACGGTGTTGGGGTCTCCGCCCTGCGCGACGAAGCCCTCGATCACCCGATGGAACGCGATGCCGTCGAAGAAGTGGTTGCGCGCCAGCCAGACGAAGGAGTTCACCGTCACGGGCGTGGCCTCCTCGAAGAGGTCGATGGTGAGGGTGCCGACGTCGGTCACGACCAGCGCCCGGTAGTCGTAGCCCGGCATGAGCGCGGCCTCGGGCGCGGCGGCGAAGCGGCGGATGGGCATCGGCGAGAGCGGGGGCAGCTCGCGGTAGTCGAGGGGAGGGACGTCCACGACCACGCCGCGGTCCGGCGCAACGGGAGCGTCGACCACGGGGCGGTCGGGGAGGGCGACGGTCGCGTCCACCGGGGCGCCGAGGTCCTGCGCGGACGAAGCGTCGACGGGGGGAGAGGTCGACTGCGACGAGGAGGAGCAGGCCGCGAGCGAGAGCGAGAGCAGCAGGGCGTAGGGAGAGCGCATCGGCCCGGGAGCGGAACACGAACGCGCGGTCGCGTCGACGGCCGGGAGCAGCTTCCGCGCAGGGGGCGATGGGCTCCATGCTCCTGCGATGAAGCCGACGAAGAGCACCGCCGCCACCCGGCGGGAGACCGACTCCATGGGCGAGGTCCAGGTCCCCGCGGACCGCTACTGGGGCGCGCAGACGCAGCGCTCGCTGGAGAACTTCCGCATCGGGGGGCACCGCTTTCCCCCGTCGATGGTGCGCGCCTTCGGGGTGGTGAAGAAGGCCGCCGCGCTGGCCAACCGGGAGCTCGGGCTGCTCGACGCGGAGAAGTGCGCGCTCATCGTGCGCGCCGCCGACGAGGTGATCGAGGGGCGCCTCGACGAGCACTTCCCGCTGGTGGTCTGGCAGACCGGCAGCGGCACCCAGTCGAACATGAACGCCAACGAGGTGATCGCCAACCGCGCCATCGAGCTCGCCGGGGGAGTGATGGGATCGAAGCGACCGGTGCACCCCAACGACGACGTCAACCGCTCGCAGTCCTCCAACGACGTCTTCCCCACGGTGATGCACGTGGCCGCGGCGACGGAGGTCTCGGCCCGTCTGCTGCCCGCCCTCTCGGCCCTGCGCGCGGCCTTCGAGGAGCGCTCGCTCGCCTTCCGCGACGTGGTGAAGATCGGCCGCACCCACCTGATGGACGCGACGCCGCTCACGCTCGGACAGGAGTTCTCCGGCTACGCGGCGCAGCTCGCCTTCGCCGAGCGCTGCATCGCCCAGGCGCTCGACCCGGTCTACGAGCTCGCCCTCGGCGGCAGCGCGGTGGGCACCGGGCTCAACACCCACCCCCGCTACGCCGAGGTGGTCGCCGCCGAGGTCGCCTCGCTCACCGCGCTGCCCTTCCGCACGGCGCCCAACAAGTTCGCCGCCCTCGCCGCGCACGACGCGCTCGTGGCGCTGAGCGGCGCGCTGAGGGTGCTCGCGGTCGCGGCCATGAAGATCGCCAACGACGTGCGCCTGCTGGCGAGCGGTCCGCGCTGCGGGCTCGGCGAGCTGGTGCTCCCGGCCAACGAGCCGGGCAGCTCGATCATGCCCGGCAAGGTCAACCCCACGCAGGCCGAGGCGCTGACCATGGTGTGCGCCCAGGTCATGGGCAACGACGTCGCCATCGCCGTCGGGGGAAGCAGCGGACACCTCGAGCTCAACGTCTTCAAGCCGGTGATCATCCACAACCTGCTCGGCTCCATCGCCCTGCTCTCGGACGCCTGCACCAGCTTCCGGGAGCACTGCGTCGAGGGCATCGAGGCCGACCGCGAGGTCATCGCGCGCCACCTGCGCGACTCGCTGATGCTGGTGACCGCGCTCAACCCGGTGATCGGCTACGACAACGCCGCTCGCGTCGCGAAGTCGGCCCTCGCCCGGCGGGTGACCCTGCGCGAGGCGGCCATCGACCTCGGGCTGCTCAGCGGGGAGGAGTTCGACCGGCACGTCCGCCCGGAGGCCATGACCGGCCCCTGAACCCCCGACGAGGGGGGGGTGATCATTGCGGCTACGCAAGCCCGCCACAGGGCGCAGGGGGTGTGGCGAGGCGCCTCGGGGGAGGGCGCCCGCAAAGCCTCGATGACCTTGAAACAAGGCCAATTGCGAGGAGATCGAGCGCGGCATGGGGATTGAAAAAGAGCTCCCAGCCAGACGGCGATGGTGTCGTCCGACGCAGCACAGGGAGAGTCCAGATGAGCACCGAGAGCAAGCGTAGCGAAGGCGTGGCCCAGGAGATCGGCGGCAAGGTGAAGCGCGCCGTGGGGAGCCTGATCGGCAACGAGCAGATGGAGGCCGAGGGGCACGCCAAGGAGCTCGAGGGCGAGGCCCGGCAGGAGGAGGCCAAGGCCGAGGGCCGCGTGCAGGGCAAGATCGAGGAGGTCACCGGCGCGATCAAGAATCGCGTGGGCCAGGTGATCGACAACGAGCAGATGACCGTCGAGGGGCGGGCTCGTGAGCTCGCGGGCAAGGCCCGTCAGCGGGCGAACAAGTAGGTCCCTCCGTCCCGGCATCCGGTAGCGACCCGAAGATCCCAATCACCCCTGGCAGATCGTTGAGACCCACGAAGTCGATGGCGCCGGTCGTTCCGTACGCCATCGCAGGAGGCCCCCCGATGAAGTCGTTCACCCTGCAACGCGCCTCCACGGGCATCGAGGGTCTCGATGACATCCTCGGCGGTGGACTCCCGTGTGACCGCGTGTACCTGGTCCAGGGCAACCCCGGTGTCGGCAAGACCACGATGGCGCTGCAGTTCCTGATGGCGGGGGCGGAGCGGGGGGAGGTGGCGCTCTACATCACCCTCTCGGAGACCGAGGCGGAGCTTCGCACCACGGCGCACTCGCACGGGTGGAGCCTCGACGGCGTCACCCTCTTCGAGCTCGACGCGACCGCGATGCGCACCCACGACGGCGAGGCCAACGAGCCCTACACCGTCTTCTACCCCGCGGAGGTCGAGCTCTCCGAGGTGATGAAGACCCTCCTCGCGGAGGTCGACCGCATCGGGCCATCGAGGGTGGTCTTCGACTCCCTCTCCGACATCCGCATGCTGGCGCAGGACGCGCTCAACTACCGCCGCCAGGTGCTGACCCTGAAGCAGTACTTCTCGGGCCGGGCGTGCACCGTCATCATGCTCGACGACCTCACCGGCGAGAACTTCGACGGGCAGCTCCAGAGCCTCGCCCACGGGGTCATCACCCTGGAGCAGATGGCCCCCGTCTACGGCGCCGACCGACGCCGGCTGCGGGTGGGCAAGCTGCGGGGCTCGACCTTCCGCGCGGGCTTTCATGACTTCAACGTCCTCAAGGGCGGGCTCAAGGTCTTCCCCCGCCTGGTCGCGGCGGAGCACCGGAAGCCCTTCTCCCCGGAGCCCGTCACCAGCGGCGTGCCGGCCATCGACGCCCTGGTCGGAGGCGGCCTCGACCGAGGCACCAGCACGCTCATCCTCGGGCCCACCGGCGTCGGCAAGTCCGCGCTGGCCTCGCAGTACGTCGCCAGGGCCGCGGAGCGGGGCGAGACCGGCGCGCTCTTCACCTTCGACGAGAACGTCGGCACCCTGCTCTTCCGGGCGGAGGCCCTCGGCGTCGGACTGCGCCAGCACGTCGAGTCGGGGAAAGTGATGCTCCAGCAGGTCGACCCGGCGGAGCTCAGCCCCGGGGAGTTCATCCACAGGGTGCGCGACGCGGTCGAGCAACGAAACGCTCGCCTCGTGGTGATCGACAGCCTCAACGGCTACCTGAAATCCATGCCCGCGGAGGAGTACCTGGTGATCCAGCTCCACGAGCTGCTTTCGTACCTGAGCCAGCGAGGGGTGATGACCATCCTCATCGCCACGCAGCACGGCATCCTCGGCAGCGGGATGACCACGCCGGTGGACGCGAGCTACATCGCCGACGCGGTGATCGTGATGCGCTACTTCGAGTCCGGCGGCCGGGTGCGCAACGCGCTCGCGGTGATGAAGAAGCGCAGCGGCAGCCACGAGCGCACGATCCGGGAGTTCACCGTCGGGCCCAATGGCTTCGAGGTGGGCCCGCCCATGAAGGCCTTCCACGGCGTGCTCACGGGGGTGCCAACCTATACGGGCGCCAGCGACCCGCTGATGGGGAGCGACGATGCCGACCGCGGGTTCTGACCGGGAGGCGACGCGGGTGCTCGTGCTCGCCCCGGTGGGAATCGACGCGAAGCTGATGCAGCGCGCGATCGTCGACGCGGGCCTCGACGCGGAGACCTGCACGGACGTCGCGTGCCTCGTCGACGCGATGCAGCGCGGCGCCGGGGCGGCGGTGTTCACCGAGGAGGCCCTCACCGAGGAGGGGGTGCGCACGCTGCTCGACGCGCTCGGCCAGCAGCCCGCGTGGTCCGACCTGCCGCTGGTGGTGTGCACCTTCCCCGGGGCGCTCGGGCGGGCGAGCAGCGGGAGGCTCCGGGCGATCATCGACCGGGGCAACGTGTCGCTGGTCGAGCGGCCCATGCGAGCCCGCACGCTGGTGAGCGCGATGAGGGCGGCGCTCAACGCCCGCAGCCGTCAGTACGAGCTGCGCGACCTGATCGAGCAGCGCGAGGCGCTGCTGCGCGAGGCGGAGGCGGCGAGCCACCTGAAGGACGAGTTCCTGGCGACGGTGAGCCACGAGCTGCGCACGCCCCTCACGGCGATGCTGGGCTGGGCGGAGATGCTGCGCATGGGCCGGCTCTCCGAAACGAAGCAGCGGCAGGCGCTCGCCACCATCGAGCGCAACGCGCGGGCGCAGGTGCAGCTCGTCGAGGACCTGCTCGACGTGAGCCGGATCGTGTCGGGCCGGCTGCGGCTGGAGATGGGCGCGGTGCTGCCCGGGCAGTTCATCGAGCCGGCGGCGGAGTCGGTGCGCGTGGCCGCGGACGCCAAGGAGGTGGCCCTGGAGCTCGACCTCGACCCGACGCTCGGCCCCGTGCTCGGCGACGCGGCGAGGCTGCAGCAGGTGGCCTGGAACCTCCTCACCAACGCGGTGAAGTTCACCCCTCGGGGCGGCCGGGTGAAGGTCACCTCGCGCCGGGTGGGGGCGCACGTCGAGCTGCGCTTCTGCGACACGGGCCGCGGCGTCTCGCCGGAGTTCCTGCCGTACATGTTCGACCGCTTCCGCCAGGCGGACGGGTCGAGCACCCGCGCGCAGGGCGGCCTCGGCCTCGGGCTCGCCATCGTGAAGCACCTCGTCGAGCTTCACGGCGGCACCATCGAGGCGCACAGCGACGGCGAAGGCCGCGGCTCGGAGTTCATCGTGCGGCTCCCGGTGCCGGACGGGGCGCTGCTGGGGCACCGCTCGGTGGAGCCTCCCTCGCACCCTTCGCTGGGCTTCGACTGCCCGCCGGAGGTGGTCGGGCTGCGGGTGCTGGTCGTCGAGGACGAGCCCGACACCCGCAACCTCCTGGTGGCGATGCTCGAGCTCTGCCACGTGCAGGTCATCAGCGCCGCGAGCGCCGCCGAGGCCCGCGAGCTGGTCGCCAAGGACGCGCCGGACCTGATCATCTCGGACATCGGGATGCCCGGCGGCGACGGGTACTCGCTCATCCGCGACCTGCGCGCGATGCCCCACGACCGCGGCGGCCGGGTGCCCGCGGTCGCGCTCACCGCCTACGCCCGCGCCGAAGACCGCGCTCGGGCCCTGCGCGCGGGCTTCGACGAGCACCTGCCCAAGCCCGTCGAGCCTCGCGACCTGGTGCGGGTGCTCGCCTCGCTCGCCCGCTCCAGCGGCCTCGCCGCCTCCGCGCAGCGGTAGCCGCCGGGGCCGGGCGGGCGGTAGATTCCCCGCTCCATGGCGTTGCCGCAGCTTGTTCCGGGGATGATCTTCGCGAGGGACTACCGCGTCCTGCGGCACCTGAGCGCCGGAGGGATGGGCGCGGTCTACGTGGTCGAGCAGGTGAGCACGCAGCGCCAGCGGGCGCTCAAGATCATGCTGCCCGACCTGGTGCGCGACCCGAAGAACCGGGAGCGCTTCACCCAGGAGGCGACCGTGGGCGCTCGCGTCCGGAGCGACCACCTGGTGGAGGTCGTCGCGGCGGGCATCGACGAGGAGACCGAGACGCCGTGGATGGCGATGGAGCTCCTCGAAGGAGACGAGCTCGCGAAGGTGCTGGAGCAGCGCGCGCTCTCGCCGGGGGAGCTGCTGGAGGTGTTCCGCCAGCTCTGCCACGGCCTCGGGGCGGCGCACCGCGGCGGGCTCGTGCACCGCGACCTCAAGCCCGAGAACATCTTCCTCGCGCACGCCCGCCGCGAGGGCTCCGCCTACACGGTGAAGATCCTCGACTTCGGCATCGCCAAGGTGATCGGCGAGTCGCGCACCGCGGCGATGTCCACCTCGACGCTGGGCTCGCCGCTCTGGATGGCCCCGGAGCAGGCCGAGCAGGGCGCCATCCGCCCCGCGACGGACGTCTGGGCGCTCGGGCTGATCGCGTTCTATGCGCTCACCGGCGCGTACTACTGGCGCATCGCGCACGGCGACTTCGCCATCGCGATGCTGCTCAAGGAGATCTTCGTCGACCCGCTCGACCCGGCCTCGGTGCGCGCCGCGCTCTACGGCCGCGCGGCGATGATCCCTCCGGGCTTCGACGCGTGGTTCTCCCGCTGCGTGGTGCGCGACCCGGCGCAGCGCTTCCACGACGCCAACGAGGCCCTCGCGGCGCTGATCCCGGTGCTCTCCAACGCCGCGGGCGTCCCCGTCGTGGCGCAGACCTACCCCGGCCCGCTGCCGACCGCCGCGCCGATGGCGACCCCGGCCGGGTACGCCTCCGCGCCGGTGATCCACCCCACGATGGCGCAGCCCGGCTACGGCCCGCCGTCGCAGCCCCCGTGGGCTCCGACCGCCTCTGGTCCGTGGCCTCCGACGCAGGGCTACGCGCCGCCCCCGGCGCCCCCGAAGAGCGGATCCTCCATGGGTCTGCTCCTCGGGCTCGGCGCCGTGGCGCTGCTCGTCGTGGCGGTCGGCGTCGTCGCCGTCGTGAAGGGCGGATCGAGCCCGGCGCCGCCCACGGTGAGCGGTCAGCTCCCGCCTCCGCCGCCCACCACGGCCACGGCCGCGCCGACGGTCCCGGGCTATCGCCCGCCGCAGTGTCGCGGCACGGGGATGGACCGCGACATCGCCGGCCTCGGCGGCGTGGTGCAGCTCGCGGCGGGGCGCTTCCACTCCTGCGCCCTGCTCCGCACCGGCACCGTCGCCTGCTGGGGCTGGAACAACTCCCGCCAGGTCGGCAACGACACCACCGAGGATCAGCTCAGCCCGGTGATGGTCCCGGCGCTCGCCAACGTGCGCCAGATCGCCGCGGGGGAGCAGACCACCTGCGCGCTGCTCCAGACCGGTCAGGTGCTGTGCTGGGGCCTGCTGCTGCGCGGAGCGCGCGGTCAGCCCACGCCCATCGACGGCCTGCAGGGCGCGACCTCGGTGGCGGTCGGAGGCTTCCACGGCTGCGCGACGATGGCCGACGGCTCGCTGCGCTGCTGGGGGCAGAACGGCAACGGGCAGCTCGGCGACGGCACCGACGACCTGCGCTTCGCCGCGGTGCCGGTGGTGGGCCTCGCCAACGTGGTGCAGGTCGTGGCCGGGGAGCAGCACACCTGCGCGCTCGACCGGGCGGGCTTCGTGTGGTGCTGGGGTCAGCAGGAGCAGGGGCAGCTCGGCAACGGTCACCGCGCCCGCGAGCCGGTGACGAGGCCCACGCTGGTGCCCGGGGTGACGGACGTGGCGGCGCTCGCCGCGGGCGAGAGCCACACCTGCGCGCTGCGACGCGACGGCTCGGTGATGTGCTGGGGCTCCAACGCGCAGGGAGCGGTCGGCGTCGCGGGCGAGGGGACCCAGGCGAGCCCGGTGGTCGTCGGGGGCGCCGGTCCCGCGGTGCGCATCGCGGCGGGCTACCACCACACCTGCGTGGTGCGCCGCGACCGGTCGCTGGTGTGCTGGGGAGAGAACACCACCTGCCAGCTCGGGGTCGGGTCCTTCCAGGCGCCTCGCGGCCCTCAGCTGGTGCCGCGCGCAGGGCCGGTGGCGGAGCTCGGCCCGGCGGGGATGCACACCTGCGTGGTGAGGCCCGACACCACCGTGCGCTGCTGGGGTTTCAACAACTACGGCCAGCTCGGAAACGGCACCACCTCCGCCGGCGTCGACATCGACTACGGCCAGACGGCTGTTGTGCATTGAAGGCGCACGGAGGAAGGTCCGTACTCTCCCACTGGAGGCTTCACTCATGATGTTCACACGACGTTCGACCGCGATGCTCGTCCCGATGCTGGCCGCGCTGGGCACGCTGCTCATGGCCGCTCCGGCCTCCGCGCAGTACCGCTGCCCACCGGGCTTCATGCGCAATCGCTGGGGACGCTGCGTGCCCTTCCGAGGACAGATGTGTCCGCCGGGGCAGGTGTTCCAGAACGGCATGTGCGTGACCGTCGGGGTGCCGCAGCCGGTGGCCTGTCCCGCGGGCTACGCCTTCATCAACGGCTCCTGCGTCCCGATGCAGCAGCCGCAGCCGGTGGCGTGCCCGCCGGGCTACATCTTCAACGGCGGTCGCTGCGTGCCGATGCAGCAGCAGCCCATGGCGTGCCCGGCGGGCTTCTTCCTCTCCAACGGCCGGTGCCTCCCGATGGGTCAGCCCACGCAGGTGATCTGTCCCCCCAACACCGCCCTCATCAACGGCGTCTGCACCCCCGTCGCGGTCCCGTCGCAGCCCGTGGCGTGCCCGCCCGGGACCTTCTTCAGCAATGGCGTCTGCGTCCAGGGCGGCGTCCAGCCCATGGCGTGTCCCCCCGGCTGGTTCTACTTCCGCGGCCGCTGCCGCCCTCGCTGAACGCCCTCAGGCCACCGTCCTCCCCCCGTCGCGGCGGAACACCACCGTCAGGTTGTTCGCCGGCATCGCCACCGTCTCGACGTGGGCGAGACCGTTCGCCCTCGCCTCCTCCACCACCGCCTCCAGGTCGCGCACCCCCCAGGCGGGATCTCGCCGTCGCAGGTCCTCATCGAAGGCCGCGTTGCTCGGCGCGGTGTGCGCTCCCCCGACGCGAAAGGGCCCATAGAGCACCAGCGGAGCGCCCGGCGGGAGCACCCTCGCGGCGCCCCGCATCAGCCCCTCGCAGGCCGCCCACGGGGCGATGTGCACCATGTTGATGCACACCACGGCGTCCGCCCGGTCGAGCGGCCACTGCGGCGACGCCGCGTCGAGGGACCGCGGGGCGACCAGGTTGCGCAGGCCCGAGTCCGCCTTCCACGCCGCGATGCTCGCCCTCGCCGCCTCGCTCGCGTCCGTCGGCTGCCAGGTCAGCGAGGGGAGCGCCTCCGCGAAGTACACCGCGTGCTCGCCGCTGCCGCTGGCGACCTCCAGCACCGTGCCCTCCCGAGGGAGCACCCGTCGGAGCACCTCGAGGATCGGGTCGCGGTTGCGCTGCGTGGCGGGGGCGAAGCGTCGGGGGTCGGAGGGTTCCATCGGGTCGCGACGATACCGCGCGACCCTCAGCCGTCGAGGACGGCCTCGAGCTTCTCGAGCAGGGTCTGCGCGCGGAAGGGCTTCTCCACGAAGCCCGCGAGCCCCTTCCCCGCGAAGCGGCTCATCGCCTCCTGCTCGGAGTACCCGCTGGCGAGCAGCACCCGCACGTCGTCGCGGATGCGCCGCAGCTCGGCGAAGGTCTCCTCGCCGCCCATGCGCGGCATCGTGATGTCGAGCAGCACCGCGCCGATCTCGCGGTGCCGCTCGCGGAAGCGCTCGACCCCTTCGATGCCATCGCAGGCGAGCAGCACCTCGTAGCCGGCGCGCTCGAAGATGCGCCGCACCACGTTGCGCACGCCCTCCTCGTCGTCGATCACCAGCACGGTGCGCGGACCCGGCGCCTTCGCCTGCGAGCTCGGCCGCGCCGACGCCTCGGGCACCACCCGGTGGAGCGGGAAGAAGGTCCGCAGCGTGGTGCCCCGCCCCGGCTCGCTCACCGCCTTGATGGCGCCCTTGTGCCCGCGGAGGATCCCGAGCACCGCGGCCAGCCCGAGCCCTCGGCCCACGAAGCGCGTCGTGTAGAAGGGGTCGAAGATCCGCGCGGCGGTCTCCGGGGTCATGCCCTCGCCGGTGTCCGACACCTCCAGGCAGACGAAGTCGCCGGGCGCGAGCTCGTCGTCGACGAAGGTGTCCGCGAGGAAGGCGTCGTCCGCGTGCACCACGCTGGTCGCGAGTGTCACCTCGCCGGAGCGGTCGCCGATGGCGTCCGAGGCGTTGTTGATCAGGGTCGTCACCACCTGGCGGATCTGCGAGGCGTCGCCCTCGATGATCGGGAGCCCGGGCGACAGCCGGAAGGTGAGCGTGACGTTCTTGCCGACGGCGGCGAGCAGGCCCGGGGCCATCTCCTCCACGAGGCGCCCGAGGTCGACCGGGCCGAGGACGAAGCGACCCTTGCCGGAGTAGGCGAGCAGCTGCCGGGTGAGGGCGGCCGCGCGCAGCGCCGCGGTCTGGATGTCGGCCACCAGGGGCTTGAGCGGGCTCGTGGCGGGCAGCTCCGAGAGCGTGAGCCCCGCGTTGCCGAGGATGCCCACGAGGAGGTTGTTGAAGTCGTGCGCGATGCCGCCCGCGAGCACCCCGAGGCTCTCCAGCTTCTGCGACTGCAGCAGCCTCTCCACGATGCGGCGGGTGCCAGTGATGTCGGTGATGACCCCGAGCATCGCCTCCGGGTTGCCGTGCTCGTCCTTGAGCTCGCGGCTGTTGGCGCGGACCATCACCACGTGCCCGTCCGCGAGCGAGCGAAGGCGCCAGGTGAAGGGGTAGGGGTAGCCCGCGCGCCGCCTCCGGATGCGCTCCTCGGCCTGCTCCGCGTCCTCCGGGAAGATCAGGTCGCCCATGCTCTTGCCGACGACCTCCTCCGGGGTCGCCCCCAGCATCGCCGCGAACTGCCGGTTGCAGTAGCGGATCACCCCGTCGAAGCCGGTGATGTTGATGCCGTCGAAGACCGTGTCGAGGATGTTGCGGTAGCGCTGCGCGAGGACCCGTCCCTCGGCCTGCTCGGCGGAGGTGGCCTTCTCGGCTTGGACCCGGTCGGTGATGTCGACGATGACGCCGTCGAGGCGAGCCTCGCTGCGGATCATCCGGGCGGCGGCCCATCGGAGCTCGCCTCGGCGGTGGAAGCGGAACTCGAAGGTCGCGTCGCCGGTGGCCTCGAAGCGCCACGCGTCGTCCGGGTGCACCGCCGCCAGCAGCGCGTCCCAGCCGACGACCTCCGCCTCGCCGGCGCCCACGAACTCGCCGATGGTGCCGCTGAGGTAGGTCAGGCGCTGCTCGTCGAGGTCGCGCGCCCAGGCGACGTGGCGGAGCGGCTCGACGGTGCTGAATGAGCTGCGGCTATCCGGCATGGGGCGTCGGACGAACCTACACCATTGATCAGCCGCTGGATCGCTCCGCCCCCAACACTTCCACTCGCGTTGATTCGCGGTCTCCGCATCGTGGACGAACGGGCCTCGCCGACGCCCTTGACGGCGCGCCCCGGGACACCCCCATTACCGACCACCCATCATGCAGCGCATCCTGTCCGACCTGGTCGAACTCCTCGCCCTCGAGCGCCTCGACCGAGACCTCTTCCGCGGCAACAGCCAGGACCTCGGCTGGGGCGCCATCTTCGGCGGCCAGGTGCTCGGCCAGGCGCTCTCCGCCGCGGCGCAGACGGTCCCCGGCGACCGCCCGGTGCACTCGCTCCACGGCTACTTCATCCGCGCCGGCGACCTGCGCCGCCCCATCGTCTACTCGGTCGACCGGCTGCGCGACGGCAAGAGCTTCGTCACCCGACGCGTCGACGCCGTGCAGGAGGGCGAGGCCATCTTCAGCCTCGAGGCCTCCTTCCAGGTCGAGGAGGACGGCCTCGAACACCAGGACCCGATGCCCGAGGTCCCGCCCCCGGAGGCGCTGCGCTCCGAGCGCGAGCTCGCCCTGGCCCTCGCCGACCGGCTGCCCGCGGCCTTCCGCGCCATCGCCACCGCCGAGCGGCCCATCGAGATCCGCCCCGTGGAGCCCCGCAACCCCCTCAAGCCCACGGCCGTCGAGCCCCGGCGCCACCTCTGGGTGCGCGCCATCGACACGCTCCCCGACGACGCCGCGCTCCATCGTTACATGCTCGCCTATGCGTCCGACTTCTCCTTCCTCGGCACCGCCCTCGATCCGCACGGAGTGAGCTGGCTCACCCCGGGGATGCAGGTCGCGTCGCTCGATCACGCGATGTGGTTCCATCGCTCGTTTCGCTTCGACGACTGGCTGCTCTACGCCGTCGAGAGCCCCTCCGCCTCGGGCTCCCGCGGCCTCGTCCGTGGGCGCTTCTTCGACCGCAAGGGCCGCCTCGTCGCGAGCTGCACCCAGGAGGGACTCATCCGCCGCCGGAAGTAGAGTCCCCCGTCGCTCACGCTCCGCCCTTCTTCCTCCTCGGCTTCGCGGGCACGGCGCCCGGCTTTCGCGCCCTCTTCGGCTTCGCCGCAGGCTTCGCTCCGGGCATGCCCCCCTCGAAGGGAAACACCGCCCCGCAGCCCTCCTTCCACCGCGAGCAGCCCCACGCTCGACGCCCCACGATCAGCGTCCCCTGGCCGCACACCGGGCACACCACGCCGGTGCGGCTCCCCAGCGCCGGGGCGCCCTGCTCCACGAGCGCCACCTCCGGGACCTTCGCCGCGGCCTCCCTCGTCGCCGCGCCTCGCCGCTCGGGCCTCGCCCTCGTCGCTCCCGGCGCCGCGATGCCCGGCGCCGCAGCCACTCGCTTCACCAGGTCGCGCACCACGTCCTTGATGTCTCGCATGAAGTCGTCGCGCTTCTCCGCGCCTCGGGCCACTCGGGAGAGCCGCTCCTCCCACGCCCCGGTGAGCTCCGCGGAGGCCAGCGCCGGGACCGGCAGCCCGTTGTTGAGCGCCTCGCCCAGGGGGGTCGACACCAGCGACTTCTGCTCCCTCTCGGCGTAGCCGCGGGTGATCAGCGTCTCGATCATCGAGGCCCGGGTCGCGGGGGTGCCGAGGCCGCGGTCCTTCAGCGCCTCTCGCAGCGCCTCGTCGTCCACCTGCCGGCCCGCGGACTCCATCGCCCCGAGGATGGTCGCGTCGTTGAACCTCCGCGGCGCCTGCGTCTGCTTCTTCTCCGGCGTGTAGCGCCCTCGGAGCGCCTCTCCCTCCTTCAGCGCCGGGAGCGACTGCGAGTCGTCCTTCGCGCCCTTCGAGGAGGGCTCGTCGTCGCCGTAGCCCGCGACCTCCTGCCAGCCCGCCGTGATCCTCACCCGCCCTCGGGCCACGAAGCGATCGGGCGGCGGAGGCAGCGCGTCGAGCAGCCGGTCGTCGGCCTCCTCGTCCTTCTTCTCGTCGTCCTTCGGGCCCCGCCTCGCGGCCGACTTCGGGGCCGCCGCGCCTTCGCCCACGACCACCACCGCCACCGTCTGGTCGAACTCCGCGTCGGGGTAGAACACCCCGAGGAACCTCCGCACCACCAGGTCGAAGAGCCTTCGCTCGTCGGGCGAGAGCGAGTGCAGCGAGCCCTTGTGGTCCGTGGGGATGATCGCGTGGTGGTCGCGCACCTTGCCGTCGTCGAAGACCCGGCCCGAGCGCGGCAGCGGGCCCGCCGAGAGCCTCTCCGCGAAGGCCGCGTACTCCGGCTGCTCTCCCACCCTCCGGATCACCGCGGGCAGCGTCTCGTGCATCCCCTTCTGCAGGTGCCGCGAGTCGGTGCGCGGATAGGTGAGCACCTTGTGCTTCTCGTAGAGGGCCTGGGCGAGGTCGAGCGTGCGCTGCGCCGAGAAGCCGTAGCGGCCGTTGGCCGTGCGCTGAAGCGAGGTGAGGTCGAAGAGCATCGGCGCGGACACCCGCTGACGCTTCGTCTCGATGGACTCCACCCTCGGCCCGTGCGGCGGTCCCACCCGGGCCGAGGCGCGATCGACGACCGACTGCGCCAGCTCCACGCGGCCCAGCCGCTGTCGTCCGTCGGCGGTCCACCGGGCCGTGAAGCGAGCCCCCTCGGCGGTCGCGAACTCCCCGGCGATCTCCCAGTAGTCCTTCGGGACGAAGGCCCGGATGGCCTGGTCGCGCGCCACCAGCATCGCCAGCGTCGGGGTCTGCACCCTTCCCACGGAGAAGAGCGCGTCGCTCCCGGCGCTGCGGCCCCGCACGGTCACCGCGCGCGTGGCGTTGATGCCCACCAGCCAGTCGGCCTCGGCCCGGCAGCGCGCGGCGTCGCCGAGCGCGTCGTACTTCGCCGAGGGCTCGAGCCGCGCGAAGCCCTCTCGGATGGCCGCCTCGGTGAGCGAGGAGATCCAGAGACGGCGCACCGCCGCGCGGGCCCCGGCGAGCTCGTGGCACAGGCGGAAGATGAGCTCCCCCTCGCGCCCCGCGTCGCAGGCGTTGACCACCTCGTCGAAGCGCCGGTCTCGCAGGAGCGAGCGCACCACCTTCCACTGCGAGGCCGAGCTGCGCACGGGCCGCAGCTTGAAGGCCTCCGGGAGCATCGGCAGCGACGAGAGCCGCCAGGGCTTCCACGCCGGGTCGTAGGCGTCGGGCTCCTCGAACTCCACCAGGTGCCCGAGGCACCAGGTGATGACCCGGCCCTCGCCCTCGATGCACCCCTGTCCGCCGCCGCGCACCCCGAGGGCCTTCGCAAGGTCGCGGGCCACGCTGGGCTTCTCCGTGATGATGAGCTGCATCGCTCCGAGGAGCTATGGCGCCACCCCGCGCCGGGGCGCAAGCGCTGGTGACGGGATATGTCCAGATGCCCTCCGTCCGTCGGGGGCGTGACGTGGGCCCCCGGGTGATGCGACAACCCCCGGCGATGGCCGCCGTGCTCCGACCGCTCACCCTCTGCGCGCTCACGCTCCTCGCCGGGTGCAGCATCGACTTCGACCACTTCCTCGGTGGCCGCGTGGGCGACGCGGGCCTCCCCGCGGACACCGGCGTCCCTCCCACGGACCTCGGCACTCCCCCCACGGACACGGGCACTCCCCCCACGGACACGGGCACTCCCCCCACGGACACCGGCACGCCGCCTCGCGACACGGGCACTCCTCCCGTGGACGTGGGCACTCCCCCGGTGGACGTGGGCACTCCGCCGGTGGACACCGGGGTGATCCCGACGGCGTGCCGCGCGCCCTACCTCGTGGCCGTCGCCGAGGACGTCGACTCCAACGCCTCGCGGCTGCTCCGATGGTCCTTCGCGGACGACCGCGCCTGCTCCGACCTGCCGCTCACCATCGCTCACCCTCGCGCCGTCGGCGTGGCCTTCGACACGCTCAGCGACCTCGGCGGTCCGCAGCTCATCGTGGTCAACGACGACGCCGTGAGCGTGGTGGACGCGAGCACCGGCGGGCTCGTCCGCGACGTGGCCGCCCCCGGTCAGGCGCGCTCGGTCTTCGAGATCGTCTCCAACGGCCAAGGGAGCTTCGCGGTGGCCTACACCTTCGCCGGTGGATCGAACCCCGGCGCCGTCGGCAACGTGCGGGTCTTCGACCACCGCAGCAACAACCTCCGCGAGGTGCAGGCCTGGAACCGCAACCAGCAGTTCGGCCTGAGCGTGCTCTGGATGACGGGCTACCCGGGCAACCAGGGCCAGTACTTGCAGCTGCGCCCCGCCGACAGCGGGAGCGGCTACTCGGCCTTCGTGATGTCCCCGACCAGCAGCGGCTTCCACACGGCGACCACGCCCGCGCTCATCGCCAACCGCGTCAACGCCCAGGCCGTGCACGCCTACCGCACCGTCGACCGCCGGGGCCACTACGCGATGGCCTTCTCCGGCTCGAGCTCCACGCCCGCGGTCTACATCGCGAGCAGCCCCGTCGCGTCGTCCACCGTGTCGGACGTCTTCGTCCCGACGGTGCGCTGCTCGGAGCCCTGCCCCAGCATCACCCGAGCGGTGGCCTTCCCGGACGAGAACGACCAGGCCGCGGCCATCTGCGAGCTCGGCGGCCTCCAGTATTCGATCGTTCGCTTCGGCGGACCGAGCACCGGCTGCCACATGCTGGACACCGCGGCGCTCGGCGGCCGATGGCGCATCAACGACCTCGCGGTGATGCCCCGCTGACGGCGCGATTGCCGTCGCCGCGCACCTGTCTATAGTCGCGCGCCATGGCGTCCCTGACCGAGCTGCTCCACCTCATCGCGCGATGGGTCCACCTCATCGCCGGCATCATGTGGATCGGCAATTCGATGCTCTTCAACTGGCTCGATCGCAACCTGGTGATGCCCGATCACCCCGAGAAGGGGCTCATCGGGGAGAACTGGATGATCCACAGCGGCGGCTTCTACCAGGTGAAGAAGCTCAACCCCGAGCCGGGCGCGCTGCCGAAGGTGCTCCACTGGTTCAAGTGGCAGAACGGCGTCACCTGGCTGAGCGGCATCTCGCTGCTCGTGCTCGTCTACTACATGGGCGGCGCCGCGCTCATGACCGACGCCGCCGTCTCCCGCATCACCGGCGGCCGCGCGGTGCTCCTCGGCCTCGGCTGCGTGGCCTCCGCGTGGGTGCTCTACGACCTGCTCTGGCGCTCCCCCCTGGGCAAGCGGCAGACGCTGTCGTTCCTGCTCTCCATCGCGATCGTGCTGGGGCTCTCCGCGGTGCTCTTCCACTACCTCAGCGGGCGCGCGGCCTACATGCACGTGGGCGTGATGCTCGGCACGCTCATGACCGGCAACGTGTGGATGGTCATCATGCCGTCGCAGCGCGAGCTGGTGGACGCCACGCGAGAGCACCGGAAACAGAACCTCGCCAAGGGCTACCAGGCCAAGGCGCGCTCGATCCACAACAACTACATGACCTTCCCGTTGCTGTTCATCATGATCAGCAACCACTTCCCGCTCACCTTCGGACACGCGCTCAACTGGGCGGTGCTTCTGGTGCTCGCCTTCGGCAGCGCGCTCATCCGCCACTTCATGAACATCCGCTTCACCTGGCGGAACTGGTTCCTCCCGACGACGCTGGTGTTCTTCGCGACCTGCGTGGCGACGCTGATCTTCTTCTCGCACCCCACGGGCTTCACCCACCGGGAGAGCAGCGCCACCGGCCCGCAGCGATGGGCCGACGTGGAGCCCATCTTCCAGGCGCGCTGCGTCCCCTGCCACTCGACGCACCCCACCAACCCCGCGGTCACCGTCGCCCCCAACGGGATCATCTTCGAGCGCTACTCGCAGGTCCTTCCGTGGAGGGATCGGGTCAAGCTCCGCGTGGTGAGCCTGCGCAACATGCCCCTCAACAACGCCACCCACATCACCGACGCCGAGCGCGACCGCATCGGCGCCTGGATCGATCAGGGCGCGAAGGAAGACTGAGGAACACACCGCCCATGGCCGACGAGAAGGTCTTTCGCAGCGCCCGCGTGGTGACCCCCGCGGGCATCCGCGCCGCCTCGGTGCACGTCCGCGACGGGCGCATCACCCGCGTCTCCGACCACGCCGACTTCCCCGCCGGAGCCGGGTCGCTCGACGTGGGCGAGCTCGTGCTGATGCCCGGCGTGGTCGACACGCACGTTCACATCAACGAGCCCGGTCGCACCGAGTGGGAGGGCTTCGAGAGCGCCACGCGCGCCGCCGCCGCCGGGGGCATCACCACCGTGGTCGACATGCCCCTCAACAGCCTTCCGCCGGTGACCACTACCGCCGGGCTGATGACCAAGGCCGAGACCATGGACGGCCGATGCTCCGTCGACGTGGGCCTCTGGGGAGGGGCGATCCCCGACAACACCCGCGGCGACACCTCGGTGCTCGCCGACGTGCTCGGCCGAGGAGCCCTCGGGTTCAAGTGTTTCCTCGCGCCCTCCGGGGTCGATGAGTTTCCCTGCGTGGACGCTGACGACGTGCGCCGAGCGCTCATACGGCTCCATGGGACGGGCGCCGTCTTCATGGTGCACGCCGAGCTGCCGGGGCCCCTCGACGCCGCCACGAGGGCGATGGCCGAAGAGTCTCCGCCGCCCGACAGCCGCGCCTACTCGACCTGGCTTCGCTCCCGTCCCCCCGCCGCGGAGGACGAGGCGGTGGCCCTCCTCTACCGGCTCTGCAAGGAGATCGGGACGCCCGTGCACGTCGTCCACCTCTCCTCCGCGGGGGCGCTGGAGACGCTGGCGAGGGCGCGCGACGAGGGCGTTCCGCTCACCGCCGAGACCGCTCCGCACTATCTCCACTTCACCGCCGAGCAGGTCCCCGATGGGGCCACCTGGTACAAGTGCGCTCCGCCCATCCGGGACCGAGGCAACCGCGATCGGCTCTGGAAGGCCCTTCAAGACGGCCTCCTCTCCATGGTCGTCTCCGACCACTCGCCCTGCACACCGGACCTCAAGCGGGTGGAGTCCGGTGACTTCATGGCGGCCTGGGGAGGCATCGCGGGGCTGCAGTTCAGCCTCTCCGCGGTGTGGAGCGAGGCGCACGCCCGGGGCATCGGGCTCGACCGGGTGGTGGAGTGGATGTGCCGCGCCCCGGCGAAGCACGCTGGGATCGCCGGTCGCAAGGGCGCCCTCGCCGAGGGCATGGACGCCGACCTGGTGGTCTTCGACCCGGACGCGACCTTCGTGGTGAGCGCGCCCTTCATCCATCATCGCAACAAGCTCACTCCCTACGAGGGAGAGACGCTGCGAGGGGTCGTGCGGCAGACCTTCCTGCGCGGCGCCCCGGCCTACGACCGCACCACCCCGATCGCCCCCTCCGGGCGCTGGATCACACGCTCATGACGCAAGCCCCCTTCACCGAACTGATGGACCTCGCCTCGCTGCGCCTGCGAGGCGCCGTGATCGCCGCGAGCGACGACTTCTTCGCCGAGAAGGAGAACCTCCTCAAGCCCGCCGACGCCGTCTTCCTGCCGCACGAGTACACCGACCGAGGCAAGTGGATGGACGGCTGGGAGAGCCGGCGAAAGCGCGTCGCCGGGCACGACTGGGCCATCGTGCGACTGGGCGTCCCGGGGGTGATCCGAGGCGTGGTGGTGGACACGGCCTTCTTCCGCGGAAACTTCCCCTCGCACTGCTCCATCGAGGCCTGCGCGGCGCGCACCGACGCCCGCATCGAGGAGCTCACGGACCCCTCCATGGAGTGGATCGAGGTGCTCCCGAAGTCACCCCTGAACGGCGACTCGAAGAACCTCTTCTCCATCGAGGTTCCGCATGCGTTCTCGCATGTGCGATTGAACATCTTCCCCGATGGGGGCGTGGCGCGACTGCGGGTCTTCGGCGAGGCGGTGCCCGACTGGAAGCGCACCGGCCACGCCCGAGGAGAGGTCGACCTCGCGGCCGCGGAGAACGGCGCCCACGTCGTGACGTGCAGCGACATGTTCTTCGGCGAGCGGCGAAACCTCATCATGCCCGACCGCGCGCTCAACATGGGCGACGGCTGGGAGACCCGGCGCAGCCGCGGTCCGCACCACGACTGGGCCCTGGTGAAGCTCGCCGCGCGAGGAGTGCTCTCTCGGCTCGTCATCGACACGCACCACTTCAAGGGCAACTACCCGGACACCTGCCGGGTGATGGTCTGCGACGCGACGGGGGAGGGCGGTGAGGCCCGCCTCGCGGACGAGCACGCGTGGCGTGAGCTGCTGCCTCGCACGAAGCTCCAGGCGGACACCCGCCACTGGTTCGAGGACGAGCTGCTGCCCGCCGGGGAGGCCACGCACCTTCGGCTGGAGGTCTTCCCCGACGGGGGCGTGAGCCGACTTCGCGCCTTCGGGACGCTCTCCGCGGAGGCCCGCCAGGGTCTCGGGTTGCGGCGCTTCAACACGCTCACCCCGGCGGCGGCGGAGGCGGCGCTGAGGTCCTGCTGCGGCTCGTCTCGCTGGATCGAGTGGATGCGCGAGGGGCAGCCCTACGCCACCGTCGCCGACCTGCTCGCGACCGCCGACGCCACCTGGTCGTGGACCTCCTCGGAGGACTGGCAGGAGGCCTTCCGAGCGCACCCTCGCATCGGCGAGAAGAAGGCCGCCGCGGGGCAGGACGCCACTGCCAAGGCCTGGTCGAGCGCCGAGCAGTCGGGCATCCAGGGCGCGACGGAGGCGATGCGCGCCGAGCTCGCGGAGATCAACCGGGCCTACGAGGCTCGCTTCGGATTCATCTACATCGTCTGCGCCACCGGGCGGAGCCTCGACGAGATGCTCACCCTCGCCCGCGCTCGGATGAAGAACGACCCCGCCGCGGAGCTGCGCGTCGCCGCGGCCGAGCAGCACCGCATCACCCGACTCCGGCTGGAGAAGCTCCTCGAACCATGAACAGCATCACCACCCACGTCCTGGACACCGCGCGAGGCCGCCCCGCGGCGGGCGTCGCGATCACCCTCGAGCACCGCGTGGACGACGGCGCCTGGGCCCCCATGGGCGTCGGCGTGACGGACGAGGACGGCCGGCTGCGCACGCTGGTCCCGCCCTCCATGCGCCTCGCGGTGGGCGTGTACCGCCTCACCTTCGACACCGACTCGTACTTCAGCGGGCTCGGCGTCGAGGGCTTCTTCCCCGAGGCGGTGATCGTCTTCCGGGTGCGCGACGCGGGCCAGCACCACCACGTCCCGCTGCTGCTCAGCCCCTTCGGCTACAGCACCTATCGCGGCAGCTGACGTGCGCTGGCTCACCCCCGTGGCCCTCACCCCGGAGGCCTACGCGCCCTTCGGCGACGTGGTCTCCGCCGATCGCCCGGACGTCGCCGCGAAGCCCGCCAACCAGGGCACCGCCGCGCGCCGCGACCGCCTCGCGGAGGTCGCCACGCTGCGCCCTCACGCCACGCTCAACGTGTGCAGCTTCCGCTGCGCCCCGAGGACCGAGTGGCCCATGGAGGTCGCGCTGCTGGAGAAGCACCCGCTCTCGACGCAGGTGTTCATCCCCATGAACGCCCGGCGCTACCTGGTGCTGGTGGCGCTCGGCGGCGACGCGCCGGACCTCTCCACCGCGCGGGCCTTCGTGGCGACGGCGACGCAGGGCGTGAGCTACCGGCCCGGCGTGTGGCACCACCCGATGATCGCCCTGGACGCGCCCATCGACTTCACCTGCCTGGTCTGGGAGGACGGCTCCGAGGGCGACTGCGCGGTGGTCCCGCTGTCGCAGGGCGCGCTCTCCGTGGCCGAACCCGCGGGCTGAGAGCGCTTGGGACGTGACGCCGTGATGGCGCGCGCGGTGGAGACTGTGCGAGGGTGCGCCGCCCGCGCGGGGGAGAAGGATTCCCGCTGCGCGAATGGAGGAGTCGAAGATGGTCAGCAAGATCCAGGAGAGCGAGGTCGGCCTGTGGAAGAACACGGTCACCGGCGTGGGCCTCGGCCGCAAGCTCTTCACCTACGAGGAGGGCGGCACGCTCTACTCGACGAGCGCGAAGTACGGCGCCTTCAAGGCTCTCGGCGAGGGCTACAACACCCGCCTGCTGCTGGCGGACGGCACCGACGAGGGGCTGCTCTACGCCATCGAGGAGAGCGGCACGCTCTACCAGATCGACCCGACCTCGGGCGAGTGGGAGCAGATCGGCGAGGACGGCGCGTGGGGTGACGTGGTCGCCGCGGACGCGTCCGACGGCACCGTCTACTACGTCGACGAGGACGGGAGCCTCTTCGCGATGCCGGTCGACGGCGGCGACGCCACGGAGCTCGGCGAGGGCTACGACACCGACCAGCTCTTCTTCTGGCAGGGCTACGTCTACGTGCTGGAGAACGACGGCTCGCTCTACAAGGTCGACGCGGAGAGCGGCGAGTGGGAACTCTTCGGCGCCGAAGGGGCCTACGACGACACGCTCGCGGCGACGATCCACCAGGGCGTCTTCTACGCGGTCGAGGAAGACGGCGCGCTCGGCGCCACCACGCTCGAAGACGGCGCCTACGAGGAGCTCACCGGCGCCGACCTGAGCGACATCCGCCACCTCTTCTCGGCGAGCGGCAACCTCTACGGCATCGACAGCGCCGGCACGCTCCAGCGCATCGCGCTCTGACCGCCCCACCTTTCTGAGCGGCACGGCCGGTGCCATGCTCCCGCGCATCATGCGCAACGCCACCCGCTTCCGGTACGGTCTCCTCGCCACGCTTGCGCCGCTGCTCCCGCTGGGCTGCGCCGACTCCGTGACCGCGACGGACGCCTCCGCGGACACCGCCCTCGACACCGGAGCGCCCGTCGACCTCGGCGCTCCCGTCGATCGGGTGACTCCGCTCGACCTGGGGACTCCCGTCGACACCGGCGCGCCCCTGGACGTGCCCCCCTCCGTGGACCGTCCCGACGTGGTGGACGCTCCGACCGTCGACACGCCGCCGCTGTGCTCGGCCGGGCGCGGGAAGCGGCAGTGCATGACCCGAGCGCAGGTCGAGGACCGCATCCGCAACCCGCCGGGGCTGCGCCCTCCCGAGGACGCGGGGACGGGGGATGGCGGTCTTCCGCCCCTCGACGTGCCCAGCGAGCCGAACGGCTGTTACTCCCCCAGGTATGTCCAGAGCGGCTGCTGCAACCCCGCCTACGCGGTCGAGGTGGAGGGCGACCAGTGCTGCTACCTCTGGTGCGAGATGGCCTGCTGCGGGCGCCCGATGATGGTCGCCGGGGAGGCGCGCGCGGCGAGGATGGTCGTAGGGTCCGCGTGGTCGGTGGCCTCGGAGGGGGAGGTCGCGGAGCTCGACGCGACGACCCGCCGGGCGCTCGCGAGGCAGTGGCGCGACGACGGCCGGATGGAGCACGCCTCGGTGGCCTCCTTCGCCCGCTTCACCCTGGAGCTCATGGCCCTGGGCGCTCCGCCCTCGCTGCTGGCCGACGCGCAGCAGGCGGCGCTCGACGAGGTCTCGCACGCTCGCTCCTGCCTCGCGCTGGCCTCTCGGCTCGACGGCTCCACCGAGGGCCCCGGCGCGCTCGACGTGGGCGGGGCGCTCGACGGCCTCGGCGCGGAGAAGTCCCTGCGCGACGCGATCGTCGAGGGCTGCGTGGGCGAGACCATCGCGGCGCTGGTGGCGCAGGCGCAGCTGCGGGGCGCGACGGAGCCCGAGGCGGTCGCGGCGCTCACCCGCATCGCGGCGGACGAGGAGCGGCACGCCGGCCTCGCGTGGCGCTTCGTGGCCTGGGCATTGAACGAGCACCCGAAGCTCCGCGGCGTGGCCGAGCGCTGCTTCGCCGACGCGCTCTCCCGCGCCCCGGCGGTGACCGTGATGGAGGAGGGCGTCGACCCGGGCGCCTGGCGAGCGTGGGGGCGGCTCGGGGCGGAGGAGCACTCGGCGGCGGTGCGGGAGGCGCTCTCCGAGGTGATCGCGCCCTGCGCGAGGGCGCTCTTCGAGGGCTCGGCGCCGGTGGTGGTGGAGCGCTCGGTGAGCGCGTAGTCCCTTTCCACAGGGGATCCTCGGGGGGTGAGACGCTCGCTCGTCCGGCCACCTGCGGGGGCTCGTCGGGGATCGCTGACTCCGAGCGCCGTGAGAGAAGAACCGCAAGGGCGCAAGGGTCGCAAGGGAGGGGCGAGGGCGTCAGGGCCGAACGGGCGACGCAGGCGACGAGCGTCCGACAGCCCATGCCATCAATCCCTTGCGACCCTTGCGACCCTTGCGACCCTTGCGGTTCTTCTCTCGACGCGGACGCGTAGCTCAGGGCACGAAGCCGTCGGCGCAGAAGTCCTCCGGGGCGTGCCCGGCGAACATCGCGTAGAACTGCCGGAGCGAGGCGGCGTCGACGCAGCTCGCCTCGTACACGGCGCCCCAGGCGCTGGCCGCGATGGGGGTGGTGATGAGCGCGTCGTTGGTGATGACCACGCGCGCCCGGGTGGGCTCGGCGTCCGTGGGCACGCACGCCGGGTCGACCGGGAGGCTGTTCATCACGGAGACGAGCGCGTCTCGGGTCGCGGTGCAGGGCGCCGTCGCGCAGCGGTAGAGGAAGGCCACGCCGCCGTGCTCGAGGTTGTGAACCCAGTAGCCGCGGGCCAGGTCGGGCCAGGCGCCCCAGTGGGCCCAGGCTCCGAAGTGGTTGCCCGAGGAGGGAGGGTTGGTCAGCCACTCGATGGGCCCGGCGTCCGGGTCGACGTGCGTGCCGGGGATCGCCGCCACCCGGCGTGCGCGCGCTCCGCAGGTTCCGTCCCCGAGGGTGAACCAGGCGCCCAGGCCGCTGTCGTCGAGGGCCCCATCGGCGGCCGGGGCGTCCGTCAGCCCGGCGTCGGAGCCGCTGTCCGACGGGACGTCGAAGCCCAGGTCGGAGGGGATGTCGGAAGGGATGTCCGAAGGGATATCCGTTGGGATGTCCGATGGAATGTCCGATGGAATGTCGGAAGGGATGTCCGTTGAGACGTCCATCGGGACGTCCGTCGCGGCGTCTACGGGGACATCGCTCGGTACGTCCGTGGCGGCGTCCACGGGGACATCGCTCGGGCGGTCCGTCGAGGGGGTGTCGGCGGTGGGGGCGTCGGCGGTGGGGGCGTCGGCGACGGAGCCGAGGTCGGTGCTCGAGACCGGAGGGCGCACCGGATCGCTGCACCCCGCGAGGACCATGGGGAGGAGAAGGAAGGAGAGCGTTCGCAAGGGAGACCTCGGAGGGGGAGCGATCAACGAAGGGGCTTGTAGCTCGTGCGCTCACGGAGGTCGTCGACCGTGTCCGCGAGGGTGGCGATGGGGTCTCGCGGGGTCCATCCGAGCTCGCGCGTGGCGCGGGAGCTGTCGCAGTACCAGTAGAGCTGCGCCATCTCGACGCTCGTGGCGTCCACCGGGGCCTTGACGCCCGCGAACTTCGCGCCGGCCTCCATGAGCTGCGCGCCGAACCTCGCCAGGGTGCGCGAGGGAGGCAGCCGCAGCGTCGGGGCCTTCACCCCGGTGACCCGCTCCAGCCGGTCGAAGAACTCCCGCAGGGTGCAGTTGCTGGCGTTGATGAGGTAGCGCCGCCCGGGGGTCCCCCTCTCGTACGCGAGCGCCATCGCCTCGGCCGCGTCGCGCGCGTCGACGTAGGCCACGCCGCCCGCCGGGATCGCCGGGATCCTCCGGTCGAGGAAGTCCTTCACGTCCCCGGTGGAGGAGCCGAGCTCGTCGCCCGGCCCCAGCAGCAGCGACGGGTTGACGCTCACCACCGCGAGCGCCTCGCCGTTGGCCCGCAGCGCCTCCTGCTCGGCGTAGAGCTTCGAGCGGTAGTACGGGAACTTCTCGATCAGCTTGTAGGGCGTCGGGTCGTCCTCGCGCGAGACCTGCGTGGCGTCCTCGCTGATGGCCACGGTGCCGCTGGTGCTCGCGTGGATCAGCCGCTTCACCCCCGCCGCCTTCGCCGCCTGCGCCACGTTGCGCGTGCCCAGCACGTGGGTGCGCCAGAGCAGCTCCCCGTCGTCCGGGTCGCGAGACACCACGCCCGCGCAGTGGAAGACCGCCTCGCAGCCCTCCATCGCCGCCTTGAGCGGGTCCGCGTCGAGGATGTCCCCCTTCACCGCGGAAACCCCCTCGCGGGGCTTCAGGCGCCCCGGGGTGCGCGCGAGCGCCACCACGGAGTGACCGCGCGCCAGCAGCGCGTCGACCAGGTGGCTGCCAAGGAATCCCGTCGCGCCGGTGACCAGTGCCTTCATCGTTGCCTCAGTGCCTCAACCCAGTTGGAAGGCGCGGGTGAAGGTCTGCAGCAGGCTCACGTCGTTGGACTTCACCTGCCCCGACATGAACTCCGCGACCCCGGGCTCGTAGCCCTCGCGCACGATGCGAGTGAACAGCTCCGCGCTGGTCTTGAGCACGCAGTCCGCGGTGCCGCCCTCGCTCTTGCCCATGACCACGCGGCACTCCTTCGCGTCGACCTGGACGGTCCACTTGGCCTCCGGCTCGGCGCCGAGGGTGAAGTAGAAGCTCACCGGGTTCTCCACGCGGCCCGCGACGAAGCGCCTCGGCAGCTCGTCGAAGAGCGCCACCAGCGGGTGCTTGCGCGGCGCCTCCTCCTTGGCGTCGGCCAGCGTCGAGAGGTCGAGCACCGAGCCGTCGCGCAGGGCCTCCACCGCCCGCTGAGCGAGCCTCGCCACGGTGCGCGCCGACTCCACGGGCTTCATCCCCCTGGTGAGCCGGCGGAGCTGCTCGAAGTCCAGCGACGGCCCGATGCGCGCGGTGATGTCCCGCTTCGTCGGGACCATCCGGCTCTTGGGCATCGCCTCGTAGGTTCCGCCGAGCCACACCGGCAGCACGTCCACCTCGTGGTGCAGCGCCAGGAACCCGACCGCCCCGAGGAACTTCTGGATCCGCCCGTCGGGGCTGCGCGTCCCCTCCGGGAAGATCAGCACCGTCTTGCCCGCTCGCAGCAGCGCTCCGACCTCGTTGAGGGTCTCGTGCAGGCCCGCGTCGCGGTCGAAGCTCGCCACGTTGGTGAGGTTCTCCATCACCGCGCGCTTGAGTGGCGTGTCGAAGAAGTAGTCCCGCGCCGCGAGGGCCACGAGGTTCTTGCCGTAGGTCCCGAGGGCGTACTTCACGAAGCCCATGTCCAGGTGGCTCGTGTGGTTGGCCACCACCAGCGCGTTGCGGTTGTGCGGGATGTACGCGCGCCCGGTCACCCGGGGCTTCATCAGCGTCGCGTAGAACTCGCGCTGCAGCACCGAGAGCGCGGACTTCGCCGCGTCCTTCAGGGGCCCCGGCACGTCGAGCCGGATCTCGTCGTCCTCGTCCGTCGGGGCCGCGGCGCGGGGCTCCTCGTGCAGCCGGGCGTGCTCGCTCTCCAGGCCCAGCGCCCGCTCCAGCTCTCCGACGGTCTCCAGCGTGACCATCTCCTGCGGAACCTGCCGCCCCCGGATCGCCTCCAGGGCCACGGCGAGCTCCATCGCCATCAGCGAGTCGTAGCCAAGGTCTCCCCGCAGCCGGGTCTTCTCCGTGACCTCCTCCACCGGGCGGCGGGCGATGGTCGCGATCGCCTTGCGCACGGGGTTGTCCGTCGAGGCGGCGCCCGCCACCGGGCGCGTCGGGGTCGAGGCCGCCACGAGGCGCTCGATCACCGGGCGCACCTCGTTGCGCTTCACCTTGCGCGTCGCCGTGCGAGGGAGCGTCGCGTCGTAGGGCAGCACCACCGCGGGCTGCCAGGCCGGCGGCAGGTCGCGCACGGCGTTCTTCAGGTTGCGCAGCGCGCGGTCGCGACGGGCCACGCGCTCCTCGGGCTCGACGCCCTCCAGGTCCGGCACGGCCAGCAGCGCCAGGCGCTCTCCGCCTCGCGGGTCGGCGATGCCGAGCACCACGAGCTCCTTGACCAGGGCCACCTCGCCGAGAGCGCGCTCGACGTCGTCGGGGTAGATGTTCTCGCCGTTGGAGGCGACGACGACGTCCTTGCTGCGACCGACGAGGGTGAGCTTGCCCTTCTTGTCGATGGCCCCGAGGTCGCCCGTGCGCAGCCAGCCGTCGGGGGAGAGCACCGCGGCGGTGGCCTCCGGGTCGTCGGCGTAGCCCATCATCACGTTGGGCCCTCGCGCGACCACCTCACCCACGCCCGAGGGATCGGGGTTGAGGATCTTCACCTCGACGCCGGGGATGGGCCCGCCCACGCTGCCGGGCTTGGCCGAGGAGCTCGCCTTGGCGACGGTGAGCACCGGCGCCGCCTCGGTGAGCCCGTAGCCCTCCGCGAGCGGCAGCCCGAGCCCGCGGAACAGCTCCGCCGTCTCCTTGGGGAGCGCGGCGCCGCCCGAGATGAGGAAGCGCAGCCGTCCGCCGAGGCGCGCGTGCACCGGGCCGAAGAGCACCTGGCCGACGTTGATGCCGGCCTTCTCTCCGAGCGTGCGGTTGAGCGCGAGGGCGGCGTCGAAGACCGTGCTGGCGCCAGGGCCGAGGTCCCTCACCTGCTGGGTGATGCGTCGCTCGAGGAGCTGCCAGAGCGCCGGGACGCCCACCATCGCGGACACCTTCGCGTCGCGCAGCGCCTCGACCACGCGCTCCCCGGTGAGCTCGTCGAGGTAGACCATGGACGAGCCGCGGGAGAGCGGCAGCAGCAGCCCGCACGTGAACTCGAAGGTGTGATGCAGCGGCAGCACCGAGAGCACCCGGTCGCCCTCGCCGAGCGGGAACACCGGAGCGAGCGACGCGATCAGCCGGCAGAAGTTGCCGTGCGAGAGCATCACGCCCTTCGGGGTCCCGGTGGTGCCCGAGGTGTAGATCACGCTCGCGAGGGTGTCGGCCGTCGGGGCCGCGATCGCCGGCGCCGTGAGCGACGCGTCCTCGGCGGTGATGGCGTGCAGGTCCACCGGGGTGGCGGTGAGGTCGGGGAGCGTGGCGAGGCGCTCGAGCACCTTGTCGTCGGAGATGATCACCACGGCCCGCGACGCGCGCAGCACGTTGGAGAGCGGACCGGCCTCCATCGCGGCGTCCGTGGGGACGGCGACGGCGCCCGCGCGCAGGATGCCGAAGTACGCGATGGGCCACGCCGGGTGGTTGCCCGCGCAGAGCAGCACCCGGTCGCCGGGCTTGACGCCCATGGCGGTGAGCCTCGCGGCGGTGGCCTCGGCGCGCGCCTTCCACTCGAAGAAGGACACGCGAGCGAGCCCGTCGCCCTCCATGCGCAGCAGCGCGGGGCGATGCTCGTGGCGCTCGGCGGCCTCGTCGAGCACGTCGAGCAGCGAGACGTAGGCCCGCAGCGGCTTCGCCGGGCGGTTGAGGCGCTCCTCGATGAGCGGCATCACCCAGCGGTCGAGGCCCGGGTAGTGGACCTCCATCAGGTAGTGCCGCCAGTCGATGGCCTCCGGGGCCCAGTTGAGCGCCGCGCGGTCGGTCTCGTTGAGCCGCGCCACCAGGGCCGACATGTTGTCGGTGACGAACTGGTAGTCGGTCTCGGCCATGAAGGGGACGAAGAGCGCGAAGATCTCTCCGTTGCGCTTGGCCAGCTCGCTGTACGAGTTGAGCGCTCGCGAGGTCGGGGCGAAGAGCACCGCCGCGGGGCCCACGGAGGCCTTGCGAGCGAGCTGCGAGAGGGTCTTGGCGGCGCGGGCGAAGGCGGGCGCTCCGCGGTTGAAGAAGCCCTCCTTGGTGACCGGCGTGGGCTCCCAGTGGGCCTGGATGAAGTTCGCCCAGGGGTTGCCCTTGCTGGTGCGCTGGTAGTGCTTGCGCTTGTAGAGCCCCGACACCTCGATGATGCGGTGCATCGAGACGGGGTTCGTGTGGCTGGTGCCGAGGTGATAGGCGGGCTCGTGCGTCCCTTCGAGCAGGGCCGCCAGCGCCAGGATCATGCCGCCGGAGACCATGTCCACGGGGATGATGTCGAGCCCGGCGGTCTGGTGCGCCGGGATCTGCATGTGCCCGCTCATGAACATGAACATGATCGGGGCCATGGTGTTGATGCCCTCGTTCCATCCCGGCGAGGGGAAGGCGACGGAGGACTCGATCACCGCGGGGCGCACGATGGTGAAGGGCAACCCGGAGCCCGCGAGCACCTGCTCGCCGAGGCTCTTGGTGTACGTGTACGTGTTGGTCCAGCCCCAGAACTTCGCGCGCTCCATGCCCACGCGCTCGCCCTCGGCCGCCAGCCATTTCTCCCGTACCTTCTTCACCTCCGCGGCGAAGATCGCCCCCGTGGTGGGCTCCTTCTTCGCCTCGAGGGCGGCCCTCGCGTCGCGCTCGTACTGCGCCACGCGGTTGGCGTCGTCGGCGTGCCTGGTCACGCTCGCGGCCAGCGCCAGGCCCTCGGAGATCTCGCGGTGCGGATCCCACGGGGCGTCGGGCATGTCCTTGAAGTAGGGGAAGGGGTCCTTGCGCGGGTCGACCTCCTCCACGCGCCCGCTGCGGTAGCCCGCCACGTAGCAGGTGCTGGTGTGCAGCACCGGCACGTTGCCCAGGGCCTTGGCGAGCACCACGAGGTTCTGCATCCCCGCGGCGTTGGTGAGCAGGGCCTCGTCGAGCGGCGGGTTGAAGTCCACCACGCCGGCGACGTTGACCATCGCGTCGATGGTGCCTTCGATCTGCTTGCGCAGCTCGTTGCTGAAGCCGCAGAGCGGCTTGGAGACGTCCGCGTCGACCACGTGGATCTTCTGCCGGAGGAACTCCTCGTACTCCGCCCCCGGGTGCCTCGCCCGCAGCGGCGCGAAGGGCTCGCTCGGGGCGATGTCGGTCCAGAAGCGGGCCTCCGAGTCCTGCGACCCCTTGGAGCGCACTACCAGGAAGACCTTGCCCACGTCGGGGTAGTGGCAGAGCAGGAGCGAGAGCCAGACCTTGCCGAGGAAGCCCGTTCCTCCGACGACGATGATCCGTGAGCCTTCGAGGATCTTCGAGACGTCGAGCGGGCTGTGCCCGTTCATCATCACGTGGCGGCTCCGTGGCTGCGGGGCATGACCATGTCCGCCATCACGATGGGCGGCAGGTGCATGCAGGTGATCTGCGGCGACGAGGGCGCGCCATCCTTGGCCATCTCCAGCGCCTCGTGCATCGAGCGCGCGGTCTCGTAGCCGAGCACCTGCGGGATGTACCCGTTGTCCGCGCCCACCACGATCACGCGCCCCACGTGCTGCCGCCCGGCCTCGCCCCAGTACCACATGAAGAACGCGTGCACCGGGTGGTACGCGTTGCCGCGGCGGTACATCTGGAGGTAGGCCGGGTGCTGCGCGAACTCGGCCTCGAAGCGCTTGTGCAGCTGCATCGCGTCGCGCGTCTCCGGCAGGAGCCGGTGCACGAACTCGACGTACGGCGCGTGCTGCGCGTGGTCGAAGCGGTCGGTGCACGGGTGCGTGATGATCATGGTCCCGCCCTTCTTCACGAGGGGCTGGTTGCGGTACATGTTGAACAGGTAGCCCTGCGCCATGACCTGCACGAGCAGCGGGTTGAGGAAGGCGTTGATGTTGTAGGGCGAGACGTAGGGGATGCCGCAGACGAGGATGTCGGCCTGGCCCTCGACGGGCACGCAGTACTGCTCGAAGCAGCGCTTGAGGGTGTGCGCGTGCGCGGCCTCGGTCTCACCCGCGAAGACGCCGGTGAGCTCGAAGGGCGACGGCACCTTCTCGAAGATCTTCTGCCGCGCCTCGGCCGGGGTGCGGTCGAGCGCGAACTGCACGCCCTTGAAGGCGAGGCGCTCGTTGCCCGTCCAGTCGTCCTCGTTCTTGTGGAGGAACGACAGCGCCCGGTCGAACATCCGGTTGTTCACCGTGGTCTCGATGGTGAAGACCTTGAGCACCTTGTTGGTGACCTTGCCCATGCGCTCGACGACGGTGTTCAGCTCGCTCGTCTTCGGGTCCATGTACGAGTGGCACTTGCGCATCACCTTGGGGTTGTGGTGCGCCTTGAGGCTCTCGTAGCCGCACAGCCCCACGGCCACGCTCTTGTGGCCGCCGTCCATGGGGACGAGGTTGAGGTTCACGTAGATGACCAGGTCGGCCTCGACCGCCTTCTTGTTGAGCACCACGCGCTCGCCCAGGTCGGTCTCGCCGACGAAGGCCATGTTGTCGCGGTCCTCCGCGTCGTGGTTGTAGAGCCGCTTTGGCCAGTAGGCGTCGAAGATCCGGTCGCCGACGATGTGCCGCACCTCGGGGCCGGTCATCTTCCGGTGCACGCTCGTCGCGATGATCATCTCGAAGTCGTCGACCCCGTGGTCGGCGAGGAGCTGCAGCACGATGGTGAGCACCCGCTCGCGCACGTCGGGCCGCTTCATGGGCGGCAGCGGCAGCGAGATGTCGTCCATCGCGATGACGACCTTCATCCCGGGGCGCAGCAGCGCGTAGAGCGGCTCGCGGTTGTACGGGTGGTTGATCGCGTAGCGGATGGCCGCGTCGGGGTCGCGCAGGCCCTCCAGCGGGGGCTTCGGGTAGATCACCCGGGTGCCCGCGGGCAGGTCGACTTCGATGAGGCGGTTGCCGGCGAAGAGGACGCGGGGCGCGCTCTTGCGGTCGAGGGTCACGACGCAGGGGTGGGTCACGGGGTCCGATCCAGGTGCACGACGGGCCAGCGGTGCGCGTGCGCGAGTCGCTCGAGGGCCGCGTCCGGGTTGACGGCGGAGGGGTGGCCGACGACCGAGAGCATCGGCACGTCGGAGTACGAGTCACTGTAAGCGAAGCTGGCGTCGAGGTCGTGGCCGCCGCGTCGGGCGTGCTCTCGGATGAGCAGCGCCTTGGTCGGCCCCGCCACCACCGGCGGGATCATCCGGCCGCTCGCGACGCGGTCGTGGAACTCCAGCCGGTTGGCGATGACGCTGTCGGCCCCGAGCTCGCGGGCGAGCGGGGCCATCAGGAAGTCGAGCGCGCCGGAGCAGATGACCACCTCGTGCCCGAGGTCCTTGCAGCGGCGGATGAGGTCGCGCGCGCCGGGGTAGATCGCCGGGCGCAGCACCTTGTCGACGGCCTCGTCGGCGAGGGCGTGCAGGCGGTCTTCGCTCATGCCCCGGAAGAGCATGTACAGCTCCTCGTTGAAGGCGCGGCGGTCGCGCAGCTCGGCCAGCGCCAGCAGCGGCGCCCGGAGCAGCGCGCCCCCGAGGCGGGCGAGCGTGCGCGCAGGCGTAGCCTGGTTGAGGAGGTAGAACAGGGTCGGGTGAACGAGGTTCGTGCGGACCAGTGTTCCGTCGACGTCGAAGTAGCTCGCGGCCATCGTCCGCGCGGCGTCTAGCACAGGGTCACGCTTGAACAAAACCCCCTCGTAAGCGCACAGTCTCCGCCGTGCGGCGGGCCGACGCCCGGCGTCACGCGGGCGACGCACCGCGGTCACCGTTACACGGCCCCACGGCGCGCCCCGCCGCCCTCGACGGGTGAAACAGGAGGGATCCTTCGTTGTACCGCCGCCTTCTCGACGCCTCGCCGCTCGGTATCCTGGTGCACCACAAGGGGGTGGTGATCTACGCCAACGACGCCCTCGCGGAGATCACCGGCCTCGAGAAGGAGTCGCTCGTCGGCCGCAAGGCGGCGGAGCTGGTCGCCCCGGAGGACAGCGCCCGGGTGACGCAGCGCGTGGCGCGCCGGCTGCGCGGCGAGGTGGTCCCGCCCGAGTACGAGGTGGTGGTGCGCCGTCCCGACGGGACGCGACGCAACGTCGAGCTCCAGCTGAGCAGCATCGGCAGCGACGTGCTGGTGCTGGTGCGCGACGTGACCGACCGCGCGGCGCTGCGAGTGCGGCGCTTCAGCCTCTCGCACCTGGGCGTGTCGGTGCACCTGCTGCGCACCGAGGCGGAGGTCGAGGCCGGGCTGCGCAGCGGCCTCGGCGGCTCGGAGCTCATCGGCGTGCTCCTGCAGCCCGACGGCGACGGGCTCGCGGTGCGCTTCGTCGAGGGCTACGAGCCCGACCGCGAGACGGTCGAGCGGGCGCTGGGCCGGTCGCTCTCCGTGGCGCGCACCGCGTGGACGCCGCTCTGCCACGAGGCCTGGGGCTGGGGCGAGGCCTTCAGCGACGACGGCTACGCCGAGCTCGCCTCGGTGGCCGCCGTCTCCGCCGCGGCCCTCGCGGACGTCGACGTCGCGGCGGTCGAGACGCTTCGCGCCGTGGTGACCCGCGTCGACGGCTGGAGCGGCGGCCCGGCGCTGCTGCTGCTCGTCGGGCGCTGGCTGCGGGAGGACGACGTCCCGGTGGCGCGGCTGCTCTCGGCGCAGGTCTCGGCGGCGCTCGACAACGTGCGCGACCTCGCGAGGGCGCGGCGGCGAGAGCGAGAGCTGGAGGCCGTGAGCACCCTCGCGAGGGCCATGCTGGCGGAGGCGCGCGGCGGCTCGGTGCCGCTGCTGCGGGCGGCCTGCGAGGTGGTCGCGGCGATGATGGGCGCCAGGGAGGTGTCCGCCTGGGTGCTGCGCCGGGGCGAGTCGCTGCGTCGCGCGGCCTCGTGGCCGACGGCGGAGGCGGCCGCGATCGTGCGCGTGCGGCTCGCGACCGCTCCCTGGGTGGTCGAGCTGCTGGAGCAGGGGGAGGTGACCGCCCTCGGCGACTCGCGCAGCTCCCCGCGGGCCTCGGTGTTCTGGCGCGACGAGGTCACCCCTCGCTCGCTGTGGTTCATCCCCTTCGAGGGGCAGGGCGGCGTGCGGGGCGCGCTGGTGGTGGGCGACCTCCCGGGGCGCCGGCTGCGCGACGACGAGCTGGCGCTCGCCCGCGCGGTCGCGAGCGTGGTGCAGGTGGGCCTGGAGAACGCGGAGCTGCACGAGGAGGCGCGCCGTCGGCTCGACGCGCTGACCGCCGCGCAGTCCCGGCTGGTGCAGCGCGAGCGCCTCGCGGCGCTGGGCGAGCTCTCGGCGGTGATGGCCCACGAGGTGCGCAACCCGCTCGGGGTGATCTTCAACTCCCTCGGCTCCATCGACCGGCTGCTCAAGCCCACCGGGGACGCGAAGATGCTCCTCGACATCGTCCGGGAGGAGAGCGACCGGCTCAACCGCATCGTGAGCGACCTGCTCGACTTCGCCCGGCCGGTGAACCTGGCGCCCCGCCCCGTGCCCGTCGACCGGCTGCTCGACGAGGCGTGGAACGCGGCCGCCACGGCGAGCAACGGCGCGGCCATCGAGGTCCGGCGCGAGATCGACCCCGAGCTGCCGATGATCGAGGCCGACAGCCGGCTGCTGCGGCAGGCCCTGGTGAACGTGATGGTCAACGCCATCCAGGCGCTGCCGCACGGGGGGAGCGTGACGCTGCGGGCGAAGGCGGTGGAGATGAGCCCCGGGCAGCCCGGGGTCGACCTGGAGGTCGAGGACACCGGCGCGGGCCTCGGCAACGTGGACCTCTCTCGGGTCTTCGAGCCCTTCTTCACCTCGAAGGCGACGGGCACCGGGCTCGGCCTCGCGGTGGTGCGGCGCATCATCGAGGAGCACGGCGGGACGGTGTCGCTGCGCCCGGGCTCGCCGGGGGGCGCGGTGTTCACCGCGAGGCTGCCGGTGCGCTCGGGGCAGGGGCCCTTCAACAGCCTCGCGACCCCCGCGGACGGCATCTCCGTCGCCAGCGGCATCTGAGACCGCCGCCGCCGGTGCGGAGAGGGTCCTCCGCCGCGGCGCTCTGAGGTACCGTCGACCGCATGACGAAGCCATCTCGCCGGGCGCCCCCGACGCCGCTCCTCCTCGCCCTGCTCGGGGCGCTCTCCGCGGGCTGTTCGCTGGGGCTCTCGGTGGTGGGCGGGCCCGATGCGGGCTCCGACTCGGGGGTCGCCGACACCGGGGCCCTCGACGTCGCGGCCAAGGACGTCTTCGACGCCTCGACCATGGACGCGATGGACGTCGTCACCATGGACGCCCCCGAGGTGCAGGTCGACGCGCCCGCGGATGTTCCGGTGGACGTGCCCGTGGACGTGAACACCCGCTGCATGACCAACGCCGACTGCGCGGGCAACCCCTCCGGCGGCGCCTGCGAGGTCGAGTCGGGCCGCTGCGTCCCCTGCGTCCCCTCCGCGGACACCTGCCCGGTGGGCCAGTACTGCAGCGGCACCACCTGCGTGGCGGGCTGTCGCAACGACGAGGCCTGCGGCGGCGCGGCGGGCGGAGACGCGGGCGTCGACGGCGGAGGGCTCCCCTCGGCGAGGCACTGCAACGTCCCCACCCGGAGCTGCGTGGAGTGCGTGGTCGACGATCACTGCCCCGCGGGATTGCTCTGCGTGGGCAACGTCTGCGTGAGCGGCTGCACCGAGGCGAGGCCCTGCCCGGGGCTGCTCCAGTGCTGCACCGGCGCCTGCATCGACACCGTCTCCAACGTCGCGAGCTGCGGCGCGTGCGGCGTCCGGTGCAGCGTCCCCAACGCGACCGCCGCCTGCCAGAACGGCATGTGCGCCGTCGGCACCTGCATCGCCCCCTACGCCGACTGCGACCGGGCGCCCGCCAACGGCTGCGAGACCAACACCCTGATGGACGCCGCGCACTGCGGCGGCTGCGGCATGGCCTGCGCCGCGCGACCCCACGCGACCAACCGCTGCGACTCCGGGCGCTGCGCCTTCACCTGCGACGCGGGCTACGGCGACTGCGACGGCAACGCGGACAACGGCTGCGAGGTCGACCTGCGCCGCGACCCGGCGCACTGCGGGCAGTGCACCACCGCCTGCAATCCGCCCAACGGGACGCCCGCGTGCGTCGACGGGGCCTGCGCCGTGGGGGCCTGCGCGGTGGGCTTCGGGGACTGCGACGCCAACCCCACCAACGGCTGCGAGGTCGAGCTGCCGAGCAGCGTGTCCAACTGCGGCCGCTGCGGAAACCGCTGCGCCGCGAGGCCCAACGCCTTCCCCGGCTGCCTCGCGGGGGAGTGCTTCACCTCCTGCGTGATGGGCTACCAGGACTGCGACGGCGTGGACTCCAACGGCTGCGAGGTCGACGCGCGCTCGGACCTGCGCAACTGCGGCGCGTGCGGTCGCACCTGCGCCCCCTCCAACGCCACCGGGGCCTGCGCCACCGGGCGCTGCACCATCACCACCTGCGACGACGGCTTCGCGGACTGCGACGGCAGCGCCGACAACGGCTGCGAGGTGAACCTCCGCGGCGACGTCTCCAACTGCGGCATGTGCCGGATGGCCTGCATGGTCCCCGGGGGCACGGCCGCGTGCAGCGGCGGGACCTGCGGGCTCTCGATGTGCGCGACGGGCCGCGGCGACTGCGACCGCAGCGCGAGCAACGGCTGCGAGGTCGACCTCACCGGCGACGTCCGCAACTGCGGCAGCTGCGGCGCCGTGTGCGACCTGCCCAACGCCACGGCCGGCTGCTCCGGCGGCCGGTGCGCGGTGGCGAGCTGCGCCGCGGGCTTCGCGGACTGCGACGGCGTCGCGGCCAACGGCTGCGAGGTCAACGTGCGCGCCGACGCCAGCCACTGCGGCGGGTGCGGGATGCGCTGCGCCCCGGCCAACGCCGCGGGGGCCTGCGTCGCGGGGGCCTGCACCGTGGCCGCGTGCACCGGGAGCTTCGCGGACTGCGACGGCGCGGCGGGCAACGGCTGCGAGGTCAACCTCGCCAGCGACGTCAACCACTGCGGGAGCTGCCCCTCGCGCTGCGCCCTCGGGCACGCGACCGCGGCCTGCGCCTCCGGGCGCTGCCTCGTGGCCTCCTGCGACGGGGGCTTCGCCGACTGCAACGGCGCCGCCTCGGACGGCTGCGAGGTGGACATCAACAACACCCCGACCTCCTGCGGCGCCTGCGGTCGCAACTGCTCGCTGCCCAACGCCTCGGGCACCGGCTGCTCGGGGGGATCGTGCACCGTGACCGCCTGCGTCGGGGGCTATGGCAACTGCGACGGCAACGCCGCCAATGGCTGCGAGGCCAACCTGGGGAGCGATCCGTCGAACTGCGGCGCCTGCGGCAACCGCCCGGCGGAGGCGTGCAACCTCGCGGACGACAACTGCAACGGGCGCTGCGACGATCGGGGCGGCTGCCGCGTGCCGGTGTACCGCTACTACTACCCCGCCAGCGGCGAGCACTTCTACACGACGGCCCGAGGCGAGGTGGGCGCCCCGTGGGTGCTCGAGGGCGACCCGGCCTACTACCTCTACGGCTCCAACGTCGGCGGCCTGCTGGGGCTCAACCGCTGCATCATGAGCTACGGCAAGCACTTCTACACCACGGTCAACAGCCCCGTGTGCGAGGGCCGCTCGCCCGGGACCGTCGAGGGGGTGATGGGCTTCCTCGCGCCCACGGCGCAGTGCGGGGCGGTGCCGCTCTACCGGCTCTACCGCGGGGCCAACGGCGACCATTACTACACGCTCAGCGCCGGAGAGCGCGACGCCCTGGTCGGGGCCGGGACCTACGTGAGCGAGGGCATCGCGGGCTACGTCTGGTCCAGCCCCGAGGGCTGACCGGGCGCCCCGACGCCAGGGCGCCGCACTGTGCAGGACCTTGCACCGTCCAGGTGCACGCGACCGACACACTCCGGGTCGCCTACCCCCCCTCGCGGAGCGCCAAAGCCCGGTCTGCGCCGCCTGGATTGATCCTTGCTGAAGCCCCGGATGGCGTCACGATCACCAGGGTCGAGACGCCGCCGAGCGCTTCTTTCCCCCCGAGCGAGGATTTTCTTCCGATGTCCAGGAGACGAGCAAGGAGGCCCGCGGTCCGCGCCCCGGATCCCGTGCGGCCTCCCCCGTCGGAGCCCGCCCGTCACGAGCGCCACATCGTGTACGGCTCGCTGCTCGTGGTCGGACTGATCGCGGTGCTCGGCTTCGTCCGGCTCAACCATCGCCAGCCCGCGGCCCTCGCTCGCCCCGCGGTGGCCCTGGACGACACCCCGGGCGTTCGCTCGGAGGACCTCGTGGTGGTGACGCGCATCGTGTCCCTGCCGGACGAGATCCTGCCGACGCGCGACTGGGCGGTGCCGCGTCGCTGGCGACTGCCCGGCTACACCCGAGAGCGCGCCTCGACCCTGCTGGCCGACGTCGCCGGAGCCGACACGCGCCTCGACTGCGACGCCTCCGGCTGCTCGGTGCTGCCGCCCCTGCAGTCCGTGGCCGCGCTCTCGCTTCCGGCCCGATCGCGCCTGTACTCCGTGCTCGCGCTCATCGAGGGCAACCCCCAGTCGGACGACACCTTCTACCGCTCGCCGCAGATCGGCCCCTTCAGCACCGCGCCCGGGCTGCCTCCGTCCATCCGTCCGCTCATGGACTCGCTCACCTGGCACCGCGACGGCGTCCCGGCCTTCTCGGACATCCCCGTGATCTGCGACAGCCTCGGCACCCGCGAGGCGTGCCGCGGCTTCATGCGGGCGATGCTGAGTCGGCCGAGCGCGTCCGTCGCGCTGCGGCTGGGCGAGGCCGCCGCGGTCGAGCGGGTCGCTTCGAGCTTCGTCGAGGGCGATCGCGCCGCGGTGCGCGAGCGCCTGAACGCCGCGCGGGCCGCGGGCGAGACGACGATCCCGCTCGAGGTGCTGCTGCCCGAGTGGGCGCGCTCGCACCTCGGAACCTTCCCCCCCGCGGGGCAGGAGTGGACCAACTGCTTCTGGACCTCGCTGCGCTTCCTCGGCCGGGAGAGCGGCCCTCTGGGCAACGGCGACGAGATGGACGCCGTGCTCCGCCGCGACTTCGTTCGCATCCCCACCGCCGCGCGCTTCGGCGACGTCTTCGTGGTGAGGGACACGGAGGGTCGTCCGATCCACTCGGCGACGTGGCTGCTGGGCGGCTACCTCTTCGAGAAGAACGGCTTCGGCCGGTTGCAAGCCTGGAGAATCGTCCCGCTCACCGAGGTGATGATGGACTACCCCGCTGCGGCCTCGGTCGACCTCTGGCGCCCTCGCGGCCGGGGCTGACGCCGCCTCTACCGCGCTCGGGTCTTCGATCGTGCTGTCCTCCGGACGGAAGGGCTGACATACGATCGCGGCGTGGCGATCGCGAGGCGCGGATGCACCGCGCCGCAGCCCGACACGCTGGAGGAGAATCGATGAAACGCCTTTCCCTGGGTCTGGCCGCGCTGCTCACCGCTGCGGGCTGTGGAGGGGGCGACAGCCCCGCTGTCACCGACCACGATGCGTCCGCCACGGATGCCGCCGCGGACACGGGCGTCCTCGCTGACTCGGGCGGCGATGCCGGCGTGGGTGCCGACACCGGGACGGACACGGGCACGGGCACGGACACCGGGACGAGCACCGACACGGGCACGGGCACGGACACCGGGACGGGCACCGACACGGGCACCGACACCGGGACGGCCATGGACGCGCCGGACGCGATGGTCCCGGCGGACACCGGGACGACGCCGACGGACGCCGACGAGGGCGACGGCGGGCTGTGCATCACCGAGAGCACGCGGAGCTGCTACGCGGGTCCGATGGGCACCGACGGCGTGGGGCGCTGCCGCGCGGGCGTGCAGGTGTGCTCGGGCACGAGGACCTGGAGCGACTGCACCGGCTCGGTGCTCCCGGCCGCCATGGAGACCTGCGGCGACGGGGTCGACGACGACTGCAACGGCATGGTCGACGACGGCTGCAACGAGTGCGTCGTGGCCGCGACGAGGCCCTGCTACACGGGTCCGACGGGCACCCTCGGGAGCGGTCGCTGCGCGGCTGGAACACAGGTCTGCGAGGCGCCGGGGCGATGGCCCGCGAGCTGCCCGGGTCAGGTGCTCCCGGGCACCGAGGCCTGCGGCAACGCCGTCGACGACGACTGCGACGGCATGGTGGACGAGGGCTGCGGCGAGTGCGCTCCGGGAACCACCCGCGCCTGCTACTCCGGCCCGGCGGCCACCCGCGGCGTGGGTCGCTGCGCGGCCGGCACGCAGGTGTGCAGCCCGGCCGGGACCTACGGCGTCGCGTGCCTCGGCGAGACGCTGCCCGCGGGGGCGGAGAGCTGCGGCAACGGCCTCGATGACGACTGCAACGGCATGGCCGACGACGGCTGCGGCGAGTGCTCCCCCGGGGCGACGCAGAGCTGCTACTCCGGCGCCGCGGGCACCGCGGGACACGGGGTCTGCCGCGCGGGGACTCAGGTCTGCGGCACCGACCGCCGCTTCGGGGCGTGCACCGGCGAGGTGGTCCCCTCGGCGGAGCGCTGCGACGGCATGGACAACGACTGCGACACCATGACCGACGAGGCGCCCGACGCGCCGAGCGCGTGCGCCCTCGCCAACGCCACCGCGGTCTGCCGAGAGAACGCCTGCGCCGTCGGCGCCTGCACCGGCAGCTTCGCGGACTGCGACCGCATGGCCTCCACCGGCTGCGAGGTCGACCTGGCCTCCTCGACGATGCACTGCGGCGGCTGCGGGCTCGCCTGCGCTCCGGGGCAGACCTGCGCGACCGGCCGCTGCGTGGGCAACACCGGCCTGCCCATCGGCATCGGCGCCGCCCACGCGTGCGCGGTGCAGACCGACGGCTCGGTGGTCTGCTGGGGCCTCAACTCCAGCAGCCAGCTCGGCGACGGGACCACCACCAGCCGCGCCGCCCCCACCACGGTGCCGGGCCTGCGCGGCGTGACCCAGCTCTCCGCGGGCGACACCAACACCTGCGCCCTGCTCGGCAGCGGCGCGGTGAGCTGCTGGGGCGCGGGCACCTACGGCCAGATCGGCGACGGCGCCACGGCCACGCGCGCCACGCCCATCGCGGTCTTCGGCATCTCCGACGCGGTCGAGATCGCCGTCGGCGGCTCGCACGCCTGCGCGCTGCGCCGCAGCGGGACCGTCGCCTGCTGGGGGCGCAACTCCTTCGGCCAGCTCGGGGACACCACCCTGGTCAACCGCAACGTGCCCACCGCCGTCGCGGGCCTCACCGACGTGGTCGAGATCAGCGCCGGCCGCTCGCACACCTGCGCCGTACGCCGCGACGGCACGGTCAGCTGCTGGGGCTACAACGCCACCGGTCAGATCGGCGACGGCACCGCGGCCAACCGGCCCTCGCCGGTGGTCGTGCCCACCACCAGCGACGTCGTGCAGGTGAGCGCGGGCGCCTCCCACACCTGCGCGCTCCGCCGCACCGGCGCGGTGCTCTGCTGGGGCCTCAACACCTACGGGGCCCTCGGCGACGGCACCACCACCGCCCGCGCGGCCCCGTCGCTGGTGCTCGGCGTGCTCGACGCCGCCGAGATCTCCACCGGCGAGGCCTTCTCCTGCGCCCGCCGGGTGGGCGGCTCGATCGTCTGCTGGGGCCTGAACTCCAGCGGCCAGCTCGGCGACAACACCACCACGTCGCGCGTGGTGCAGGGCCCGGTGGCCGGCGTCACGGACGCGAGCCGCCTCGCGCTCGGTCAGGTCTTCGCGTGCGTCCGCCGCGCCGACCGCACCGTCTCCTGCTGGGGCGGCAACACCTCCGGTCAGGTCGGCGACGGATCGGTCACCAACCGCCCGATCCCCAGCGGCTCCGTCTTCGGCGTGCCCTCGAGCCCGGGCTGCACCGCCACCACCTGCCCGGCGCTGCGGGTCTCCCTCGGGAGCACGCACGCCTGCGCGACCACCGCGGCGCGCACGGCGGTGTGCTGGGGCTACAACGCCTACGGCCAGCTCGGCGACAACGGCACGGCCACCCGCTCCTCTCCGGTGGCGGTGGTCGGCCTCGACAACGTCGACCAGCTCAGCGCGGGCAGCAACTTCAACTGCGCGCTGCGCGGCGACCACACGGTCTCCTGCTGGGGCCTCGGCACCAGCGGCCAGCTCGGCAACGGAGCCATCGCCTCCTCGCGCCTCCCGGTGCCGGTCTTCGGCGTCGCCGACGGGGTCGACGTCAGCGCCGGGGGCGGGCACGCCTGCGCGGTGCGGGCGACCGGCCAGGTGGTCTGCTGGGGCCTGAACTCCAGCGGCCAGCTCGGCGACGGGAGCGTCACGCAGCGCACCGTGCCGGTGCCGATCCTGAGCGTGGGCGACGCGGTCGAGGTCGCCTCGGGCGGCGCCCACACCTGCGCCCGCCGCCGCGACGGAACGGTGCTCTGCTGGGGCTCCAACGTGCAGGGTCAGCTCGGCGACGGCACGCGCACCAACCGCACGGCGCCGGTGGCCGTGACGGGCCTCACCAACGTGGTGGAGCTCACCGCGGGCAACGCCCACACCTGCGCCCGCCGCGGCGACGGCTCGGTGGTGTGCTGGGGCTACAACCTCTACGGCCAGCTCGGCGACTCCACCGTCACCACCCGCACCACGCCCACCCCGGTGCCGGTGCTGATGGACGCGGTGCAGGTCGAGGCGGGCGCCAACACCACCTGCGCGCGGCGCGCCTCCGGGGCGCTGCTCTGCTGGGGCTACAACCTCTACGGTCAGGTCGGGGACAACACCCGCACGCAGCGCGCCTTCCCCACCGCGGTGCTGCTGCTGACCTCCGCGCAGCACGTGGAGGAGGGAGACGAGTTCGGCTGCGCGGTGAGCACCGACGGCTCCGTCACCTGCTGGGGTCGCGGTGACTCCGGCCAGCTCGGAGACGGCACCCTCACCAGCCGCAACTCCGCCAACCGGGCCATCTTCGGCCTTCCCTGATCCGCTAGCACTTCCTCCCCCTCGCTCTATCCCCTCCGCAGCGCCGCGATCGCGGCGTCGTCGAGCGTGTCGTCCGCCGCGCGCTGCAGCGCCTCGCGCATCGGCGCGTGGGCGCACGCCTCCGCCGCCACCCGGATGCGCGTGACCTCCTCCGCGGGGTTCATCTCCCTCAGCACCACCGCGGCGCCGAGGCGCAGCTCCTCCGGGGCCGACGCGTCGACGAGCAGCGCGGCCAGGTCCTCCCTCGCGAAGCCCTGCGCCCGGTAGGCCCGGCCCGGCGTGGGGAGCGCCCTCAGCGCCGCCTGCCACTCGCCCGCCGCGCGCCCGTCTCGGGCCAGCAGGGCCGTGAGCGCCGTCTCCCTCCGCTGCGCCGCGTAGCGGGACTGCGCCTGCTCGACCGCGAAGGTGAACGCGTTGGCCATGGAGACGTCCTCGACCAGCGAGGTGTTGGTGAGGCGCAGCAGCGGGCGCGACGCCTCGCGCACCTCCAGCACCGAGTAGGGCACCCACGCGACGCCCTCCAGGGCCGCGTAGGGGATGTAGCGCCGCCGCCACGGGCCCCGCAGCTCGATGCCGTCGGCGCCCACCGCGAGGTCGACGGTGCGGCTCGACCGGGCGACGCCCCACGCCACCAGCGCGGCGAGCACGACCAGCGCCCCGTCGAACCACGCGCCCCACGAACCCACCACGCCGACCAGGGTGTTCCAGGCCAGCAGGCTCACCAGGGACCCGACGGCGACGCCGCCGATCCAGGCGACGATGGCGCGCACCACTGCCACTGGGTTTCCAAACTCCAGCACGCGCTCATGGGCGCCGAGCCCGAGCCGGTCGATGCAGCGCGCGGCGAGCTCCGGCAGCGGCGCCGCCGCCCTGGGGAGCAGCAGCTCGATGAAGGGCCCCGACCTCGGCTCGATGCCGAGCATCACGTGGGCGCCGTGCGAGAGGATCACCGCGCGTCGCACCTGCTCCCGCGAGAGCGACTGCTCCGAGCGCTCGGTGGTGATCCGCACGCCCGCCGCGCTCACGCCGAGCGTCGCCTGCTCGCTGCGGGGGATGAGCACGTCCGTGAGGATCAACACCACCCCGAGCAGCATCGAAGGGCAGAGCGTCCAGGCCCCCCAGACCATGATCGCGGCGATGGAGAGCGAGAGCCCCGCGAGCCAGAGGAAGGGCCGCAGCCACCGGCGCCGGCGCTGCACCCTCACGTCCGGGACGACGATCTCGTCGGTGCTCATGCGCGTGCCCTGATTCCATCACATCGGCGGCCCCGGCACCGCAGCGAGGACGGCGGGGCAACGTCTCCCTACCGCCGCCCGTTCATCGGCGCTAAGTGGGTCGCAGGCCGGGCCGTGGCGTGTACGACCACCGCTGGCGACGACCGATGACCACTCCATGACACCACGCCGCCTCGATGACCCCGACCGGCTCGCGGCGCTGCGCGCGACCGGGATCCTCGACCAGGACCCCGGCCCGGCCTTCGAGCGCATCGCCCGGCTCGCGCGAGACCTCCTCGCGGTCCCGATGGCGGCGGTCTCGCTGGTCGACGATCGGCGAGAGCGGGTGATCGGCCAGGTCGGGCTCGAGGCTCCGCTGGAGGTACCGGTCTCGGACTCGCACGCCGCGCACCTGCTGCTCGAGGGCGGCGACCTCCTCGTGGAAGACCTGCGAGAGACCCCATCCCTCGGGGCACTCCCGGGCCTCGCTCCGCCCGGCGCGGTCGCCCTCGCGGCGGTGCCCATCACGACCCCGGACGGCCATCACCCGGGCGTCGTGTGCGTGATCGACCGGCGGCCCCGGGCGTGGAGCGAGCGCGACCTCGCGACCCTGCGCGACCTCGCGGAGCTCGCGGCCACGGAGCTCGAGCTGCTCGCTGCGAAGCGCGCCTGGCAGGACGCGGCCCCCGCCGCCGCGGTGATGGACCGCTACCGGCTGCTCTCCGTCGAGGGCCGGGACATCATGCTGTTCCTGAGGCCCGGGGACGGGCGCATCGTCGAGGCCAACCAGGCCGCCGTGGCCGCGTACGGGTACGACCGGGAGACGCTGCTGGGGCTCTCCATCTACGACCTGCGCACTCCGGAGACCCTGCACACCCTGCACGACGACCTGGAGCGGGCCGCGAGCGCGGGGGTGCTGCTGGAGTCCATGCACCGCCGCCGCGACGGGTCGACCTTCCCGGTGGAGTCTAGCGCTCGCGGCGCCGAGGTGGGCGGCGAGCGACTGGTGCTGGCGATCATCCGGGACGTGAGCGAGCGCAAGGCCGCCGAGCACGAGCGGGCCGAGCTGCTGGTGCGCGCCCAGCTCGCTCGCGCCGAGGCCGAGCAGGCCAACCGGCTGAAGGACGAGTTCCTGTCGACGCTCAGCCACGAGCTGCGCACGCCGCTCAACGCCATCCTCGGGTGGACCCGCATGCTCCAGTCGGGGCAGCTCGCCGAGACGCGCCGGGCGCACGCCCTCGCGACCATCGAGCGCAACGCCCACGTGCAGGCCCGGCTGGTCGACGACATCCTCGACGTGAGCCGCATCGTGTCGGGCAAGCTCCCGCTGGAGATCACGGCGCTCGACCCGTTCGCCATCGTGGGGGCCGCGGTCGACTCGGTGCGCCCCGCCGCGGAGGCCAAGGGGCTCCATCTCCAGGTCTCGTGCGAGCGCGACCTCAGCACCGTCTACGCCGACCCCGGCCGGCTCCAGCAGGTCGTCTGGAACCTCCTGTCCAACGCCGTGAAGTTCACCCCCCGCGGCGGTCGGGTGGAGGTGCGGCTGCGCCGGCTCGAAGAGCAGCTCGAGATCGAGGTGAGCGACACGGGGCAGGGCATCGGGCCGGAGTTCCTGCCGCACGTGTTCGAGCGCTTCCGCCAGGCCGACGCGGGCAGCGCGAGGCAGCACGGCGGCCTCGGGCTGGGCCTCGCCATCGTGCGACACCTGGTCGAGCTCCACGGCGGCAGCGTGTCGGTGCAGAGCGAGGGCGTGGGCCGAGGGGCGACCTTCGTCGCGCGCTTCCCGCTCGTCGCGGCGGAGCCCGAGGCCTCGGCCGCCCCGGAGCCGGGCTCGCCCGCGGTGCTCCCCGACCGCTCCGCCCCCATCGAGCGCGAGCCCTCGCTCGAAGGGGTGCACGTCCTGGTGGTCGACGACGAGCTCGACGCGCGCGAGCTGCTGCGCTCGCTGCTCCAGTCCTGCGGCGCGAGGGTGTCCACCGCCGCCAGCGCCGACGAGGCCGCGCGCACCCTGCGCGACGCCCGCCCCGACCTGCTGGTCTCGGACATCGGGATGCCCGGCCAGGACGGCATCGAGCTCATCGCGCGGGTGCGCGCCTCGGGGCCCGCGAGCGGCGGCTCCATCCCGGCGGTCGCGCTCACCGCCTTCGCCCGCCCGGAGGACCGCGCCCGGGCCCTCTCCGCGGGCTTCAGCGCCTACCTCACCAAGCCCGTCGACCTCGCGCTGCTGCTCCGCACGCTCGCCCGCCTGCTGCGCCGCTCGCTCGACCCCTGAGGCCTTTAGCCCCCTGGGGCTCTCTCAGCGCCCGCTCTCGGCGAGGCGGTCGAGGTAGGCCCCCAGCGCCTCGATGGGCAGGACCACGTCCGCCGCCGCCGCCGCGATGGCCGCGAGGGGCATCGTCGGGCTCTCCGCGGTCGCCGGGTCCTGCACCAGCAGCATGCCCCCGGCGGCCTTCACTCGCGCCGCGCCGCGGGCCCCGTCGGCGCTCGCCCCGGTGAGCACCACCGCCACCACCCGCGGGCCGTAGGCCGCCGCGGCGGAGTCGAAGAGCACGTCGATGGACGGGCGCGCGTGCGACACCCGGGCCTCCGTGGAGAGCGCGAAGGCGCCCTGCTCGATGAGCAGGTGATAGTCCGGCGGGGCGATGTAGACGTGACCGCCGAGGATCGGGTCCTTGTCCTCGACCTCGCTCACCGGCAGCGGGCAGGTGCGCTGGAGCATCAGCGGCAGCATGTCGGAGACGTCCTCCGAGCTGCGGTGCTGCGCGATCACCAGGGGCCACGGGAAGCTCGTCGAGAGCGCGGACAGCATCGTGCGGAGGGCGTCGAGGCCGCCGAGCGAGGCTCCGAGCACGACGAGGGCGCGCTTCATGGCGTACCGGGGCCCTCCTCAGGCCATCCTCCGGTAGATGCGCTCTACCGGGTCGAGCTCGGCGTAGTCGGCCTCGTGCTCGGTGCCGCGCAACGACTCCCTCCGGCCGAGCGCGAGGATGCCGAAGCGCCGCAGGCTGGCGTAGAAGAGACGGTGCACGGTGCCCTGCAGCTCGCGGTCGAAGTAGATCATCACGTTGCGGCAGAGGATCACGTTGAACTCGTTGAACGAGCCGTCGGTGACCAGGTTGTGGTGCGCGAAGACGACGTTGCGCCGCAGCGACTGGCGGAAGAGCGCGAAGTCGTAGCGGGCGAGGTAGTAGTCCGAGAGCTGACCCTTGCCCCCGGCGAGCGAGTAGTTGCGGCTGTAGCCGGGCATGAGGTCCATGGCGAAGATGCCCTTGCGCGCCTGCGCGAGGACGGCCTCGTTCATGTCCGTGGCGTAGATCCGCGAGCGCTCGTAGAGCCCCTCCTCCTCCAGCAGGATGGCCATGGAGTAGACCTCCTCGCCGGTCGAACAGCCGGCGTGCCAGATGCGGATGAAGGGGTGCGAGCGCAGCAGCGGCACGACCTTCTCGCGAAATACCCGGTAGAAGCCCGGGTCGCGGAACATCGACGTCACGTTGACCGAGAGCTGCAGCAGCAGGCGCTCCATCGCGTCGCTGTCGTGCAGCACCCGGTCGATCAGCTGCGCGATGGTGGTGAGCTTCTCCGAGGCGACGCTGTTCAGGATGCGCCGCCGGAGCGAGGCGTAGGCGTAGTGCCGGAAGTCGACCCCGTAGTGCCGGAAGATCCCCTCCGTGAGGAGCTCGATCTCCAGCGCTTCGAGGTCGTCGCTCTCCATCATTTACCGTAGAGCCAGATGCGCAGGAGCGAGAGCAGGCTGTCCGGGTCGACGGGCTTGGTGATGTAGTCCGAGGCGCCCGCGGCGATGCACTTCTCCCGGTCGCCCTTCATGGCCTTCGCCGTGAGCGCGATGATGGGCAGCGCCGCGAAGCGCGGGTCCTTGCGGATCTCCCTCGTCGTCTCGTAGCCGTCCATCTCGGGCATCATCACGTCCATCAGCACCACGTCGACGCCGGGCGCGGCCTTCAGGCTGTCGATGCCCTTGCGGCCGTTCTCCGCGAAGGTCACCACCATCCCCTGCCGCTCCAGCACGCTGGTGATGGCGAAGATGTTCCGCACGTCGTCGTCGACCACCAGCACCCGCTTGCCGACGAACACCGGGTCCGCCTGGTGCACCTGCTGGAGCATCCGGCGCTTGCTCTCCGGCAGGTTGGCCTCGATGCGGTGCAGGAAGAGCGCCGTCTCGTCGAGCAGGTGCTCCGGCGAGCTCACGCTCTTCACGATGATCGCGTCGGTCACCCGCTTGAGCTCCGTCTCCTGCTCCTGCGTGAGCTCGCGGCCCGTGTAGACGATGATCGGGATCTCCCGCAGCGCCTCGTCGGCCTTCACCTGGTCGATGAACTCCAGGCCCGTCATGTCCGGCAGCCCGAGGTCGAGCACCATGCAGTCGAAGCGCTCGCGCCGCAGCGCCTCCAGCGCCTCCTCCGCGGTGCCCACGGCGGTGCTCTGCACGTCCCCGTTGCCGATGAGCGCCACGATCGCCGCGCGCTGCGTGGGGTCGTCCTCGACGATGAGGAGGTTCTTCACCCGCCGCTCCACGAAGCCGCGCACGCTGGCGAGGGCCGCGGAGAGGGACCCGCGGTCGATGGGCTTCTGCAGGTAGGCCATGGCCCCGAGGCGCAGGCCGCGCTGACGGCCCTCCTCCACCGCGGAGATCACGTGCACCGGGATGTGCCGGGTGCGCGGGTCGTGCTTGAGCCGGTCGAGGATCGCCCAGCCGTCCACCACCGGCAGCCGCAGGTCGAGGGTGATCGCGTCGGGGCGCAGCTCGCGGGCGAGCGTGAGCCCGGTGTCCCCGCGCAGGGCCACCACGCCGCGGAAGCCGTTCTCCCTCGCGAGCTCGAGCAGGATCTTCGCGAAGGGCAGGTCGTCGTCGATGATGAGCAGCACCCGGTCGCCGGGCTGGATGAGGTCCCGGTCGTCGGGGATGCCGACGCTCGGGGCGATCCGGGAGGTGTCCAGCACCTCCGCCACGGCGCTCTCCGCGGAGGCCTCCGAGGGCCCCGGGTCCGGCGCGGGGAGCGTCCGGGTGGCGGTGGGCGCGGTGCGGGGCAGGGCGCCGCTCGCGAGGAGCGTCTGCGCGCCGGGCGTGCGAGGGAGGAAGAAGGTGAACGTGCTGCCCTGGCCGGGCGCGCTCACGACGCGGATCTCGCCGCCCAGCAGTCGCGCGATCTCGCGGCTGATGGAGAGCCCGAGGCCCGTGCCGCCGTACTTCCGGCTGGTGGTGCCGTCGGCCTGCTGGAAGGCCTCGAAGATGATCTTCTGCTTCTGCGTGGGGATGCCGATGCCGGTGTCGGCCACGGCGAAGGCGATGACCGTCTCCGCGCGGTTGAGCGAGTCGACCTCCGGGCTCCAGCCGCCCTTCACCACGTCGATGCGCAGCGCCACGGAGCCCTGCTCGGTGAACTTCAGCGCGTTGGCCAGGAGGTTCTTGAGCACCTGCTGGAGCCGCCGCGGGTCCGTGTAGACGGTCGACGGGAGCCTCGGCGAGAGCTCGACGGAGAACTCCAGGCCCTTGTCCGTGGCGCCCTGCCGGAAGGTGCGCTCGACGAACTCCTGCACCCCGCGCAGGCCCACCTCGTCGATGTCCACGGCCATGGTGCCGGACTCGATCTTGGAGAGGTCGAGGATGTCGTTGATGAGCGAGAGCAGGTCGGCCCCGGCGGTGTAGATCGTCTGGGCGAACTCCACCTGGCGGGCGTCGAGGTTGCCCTCGCGGTTGTCCGCGAGCAGCCGCGCCAGGATGAGCAGGCTGTTGAGCGGCGTGCGCAGCTCGTGGGACATGTTGGCGAGGAACTCGCTCTTGTACTTGGACGAGAGCGAGAGCTGCTGGGCGCGGTCTTCGAGGGCCAGCTTGGCCTGCTCGATCTCGCGGTTCTTCCGCTCCACCTCGGCGTTCTGCACCTGGAGCAGCTGCGAGCGCTCCTCCAGCTCCTCGTTGGTCTGCTGGAGTTCTTCCTGCTGCTGCTTCAGGCGCTCCTCCGAGGCCTGGAGCGAGTGGGCCTGCAGCTCCAGTCGGCGGTTGGTCTCGGTGAGCTCCTGCTGCTGCGAGCGCAGCTCGTCGGCGAGCGAGGTCGACTGCTTGAGCAGCTCCTCGGTGCGCATGCCCGCGGCGATGGTGTTGAGCACGATGCCGATGCTCTCCGTGAGCTGGTCGAGGAAGGCCAGGTGGATCTCGCTGAAGCGATAGAACGACGCCAGCTCGATGACCGCCTTCACGACCCCCTCGAAGACCACCGGGAGCACCACGATGTTGCGCGGCGTCGACTCCCCGAGCCCGGAGCCGATCTTGATGTAGTTCTCCGGAACCTCCGTGAGCAGGATGCGCTCGCGCTCCAGCACGCACTGCCCCACCAGGCCCTCTCCCACCTTGAACTGGTTGGACAGGTGCTTGCGCTCCCGGTACGCGTAGCTCGCGATCATCTTGAGCACGCCCTCGTCTTGGCCGACGGCGTTGGTCGCGTCCATCAGGTAGAAGACGCCCTGCTGCGCGGCCACGAGCGGCGCGAGCTCCTTCAGGATCAGCCGCGAGACGGCCTCCAGGTTGCGCTGCCCCTGGAGCACCCGGGTGAAGCGCGCGAGGTTGGTCTTCAGCCAGTCCTGCTCGGTGTTCTTCTGCGTCGTCTCGCGCAGGTTGGCGATCATCTGGTTGACGTTGTCCTTCAACGCCGCCAGCTCGCCCTGCGCCTCGACGGCGATGCTCCGGGTGAGGTCGCCCTTCGTCACCGCGGTCGCCACGTCGGCGATGGCGCGCACCTGCGTGGTGAGGTTGGCCGCCAGCTGGTTCACGTTGTCCGTGAGGTCCCTCCAGATGCCCGCCGCGCCCGGCACCCTCGCCTGGCCGCCCAGCTTGCCCTCGATGCCCACCTCGCGCGCGACGCCCGTCACCTGGTCGGCGAAGGTCGCGAGCGTGTCGATCATCTCGTTGATGGTGTCCGCGAGCGCCGCGATCTCCCCCTTGGCCTCCAGGGCCAGCTTGCGCTTCAGGTCTCCGTTGGCGACCGCCGTCACCACGCGAGCGATGCCTCGCACCTGCGCGGTGAGGTTGCCGGCCATGGAGTTCACGTTGTCCGTGAGGTCCTTCCAGGTGCCCGCGACGCCCTTCACGTCGGCCTGGCCGCCGAGCTTCCCCTCGGTGCCCACCTCGCGCGCCACGCGAGTCACCTCGCCGGCGAAGGCGTTGAGCTGATCGACCATCACGTTGATGGTGTTCTTCAGCTCCAGCATCTCGCCCTTCACGTCGACGGTGATCTTCTTGGAGAGGTCGCCGGTCGCCACGGCCTTGGTCACCTCGGCGACGTTCCGCACCTGCCCGGTGAGGTTGTTCGCCATGAGGTTCACGTTGTCCGTGAGGTCCTTCCAGGTGCCCGCGACGCCCTTCACGAAGGCCTGGCCGCCCAGGCGCCCCTCGGTGCCCACCTCGCGCGCCACGCGCGTCACCTCACCGGCGAAGGCGTTGAGCTGGTCGACCATGATGTTGATCGTGTTCTTCAGCTCGAGGATCTCGCCGCGCGCATCGGCGGTGATCTTCTTGGAGAGGTCGCCGTTCGCGACCGCCGTCGTCACCTCGGCGATGTTTCGCACCTGCCCGGTGAGGTTTCCGGCCATGGAGTTCACCGAGTCGGTGAGGTCCTTCCAGGTGCCCGCGACGCCCTTCACCTCGGCCTGCCCGCCGAGCTTCCCTTCGGTGCCCACCTCGCGCGCCACGCGAGTCACCTCACCGGCGAAGGCGTTGAGCTGATCGACCATGATGTTGATCGTGCTCTTCAGCTCGAGGATCTCTCCCTGCGCCTCCGCGGTGATCTTCTTGGAGAGGTCACCGTTCGCGACCGCGGTCGTCACCTCCGCGATGTTTCGCACCTGCCCGGTGAGGTTGCCGGCCATGAAGTTCACGTTGTCCGTGAGGTCCTTCCAGGTGCCGGAGACGCACATCACCAGCGCCTGGCCGCCGAGCTGCCCCTCGGTGCCCACCTCGAGCGC
>CBIHPK010000002.1:0-173974 GCA_966211675.1 uncultured Myxococcaceae bacterium | reverse complement strand
GCTAACGCTCAGGGTCTGGCTCGGGTTACCGACGGCCTCGCGGTCGTACCGGGGAGATCTCCGCCGACGGCCTCGCGGTCGTACCGGGAATGGATGCGCCCGCTGTGCCCGCGGGACGCTACTCGTAGGTGACGATGGAGGGCGCGCGGATGGCGAACTGGAAGGGCGCGTGCGAGTGCTCGACCAGCGCGGGCTGGCTGGTCACCACGCGCACGTAGGCGTCGGGCGTGGCGTCGGTGAGGAGCCGCGCTCGCTGGCCGCGGTTGATCATCACCGTGGTGGTCGGCACCGCGGCCCCGGCGGCGAAGAGCTGCACCTGCGTGGCGTTGGTGAAGGCGATCGCGTCGATGTCCGAGCGGCGCTCGGGGAGGCCCGTGGCCGTGGCGACGTTGGTGCGGAAGGTCCACTCGGTGTCGAAGGTGCGGCCGCGCAGCGAGGGGACGAAGTCCGCGTCGAGGAGCGAGCCGTCCGAGGGAGAGCCCGGGTCGGCCTCGATCCACGCGATGGCCGGCGTCGAGCTGGTCGCGGTGATGAGGGTGTTCGCGGGGAAGTCGATGGCCGTGGTGGTGACCGCCCCGACGAGGGCCCGCATCGTCACGGTGGAGCCGACGGTGAAGGTCACCGCCGAGGGACCATCGAGCGACTGCACCATCATCCGTCGCACGCCCGGCGCCCCGGCGGGCTCGACGTAGCGGAAGCCGTTGCCCCGCAGTCCCCCCTCGTCGGCCGGAACATACGCGAAGTGGTTGTACGTCTCGCCGAGCACCTGGCCGAAGGCGGTGACCGGAGCGCCCACGGAGGTCACCCGGTAGACCCCCGAGGTGGGCGTCGAGACCGTGTGGAAGCCGTTGGCCGTGGGCGAGGTCCATGTGTCGAGCGTCACGCCCCCGGGGCCGGTGTCGGGCACCCGCTGCACCACCACCGAGCTCGGCGCCGCAGCGCCCGTGAGGATCGCGATCCCACCGGCCGACCAGGTGTAGAGCTCGGTGCCTCGCAGCGCGCCGTCGAGGGCCCCCGCGGGGAGGATCTTGTCGCCCGTCGGCCCGTCGTGCACCCACGCCACGAAGGGAGCGTCGCCGTCCACGCGCAGCACGCCGGTCGCGGAGACCGTGCCCACGCTCACGCCCGCCGCGGTGAAGGTCATGCCGGGGAGCGCGGTCGGGGTGGCGGTTCCGACGTCGAGCGAGAGTCGCAGCGCGTTGGCCGTGGGCGAGTACACGTGCACCGTCCCGGGGCCCGGGACGAACACGAAGGACGCATGGCGCGGCGTGCGGCAGGCGCCGCCCTGGCACACCTGCCCCGAGGCGCAGGCCATGCCGCAGGCGCCGCAGTGGGCCGCGGTGGTGGCGAGCTCCGTCTCGCATCCGTTGGCGGTGTTGGCGTCACAGTTGCCGAAGCCCGACTCGCAGCTCCCGAAGCCGCAGGCGCCCGCGACGCAGGTGGCGGCGAGGCGAGGCGCCGACGGGCACGCGTGAGCGCAGGCGCCGCAGTGGGCGAGGCTGGTGCGGGTGTCGACCTCGCAGGCGTTGGCGGCGGCGCCGTCGCAGTCGGCCATGCCCGCGGAGCACGCGGTGCCCACGCAGGCCCCGCCCGCGCAGCGGTCGGCCGCGGTGACCGTGAGGCCGTCGTTGCAGGTGGTCCCGTCACCCGAAGGGAGCGCGGGGCAGGTGGCGGTGGTGGGGTCGCAGCCGAAGACCTCGACCTCGTCGATGCCCACGCCGTCGGTGGTGAAGGCGATCTTCACGAAGCGCCCGGTCACCGGCGCGAACTGCGCGGTCACGTTCTGCCCGAGGGGGATGGTCTCGCCGCGGTGGTCGAGCACCGAGGAGTCGAACACCCGGCGGTACTCGCTAGCGTCGTTGGTCTCGTTGCCGTTGGCGTAGGCCGCCTCGCTGGTCGCGACCAGCACGGTGAAGGGCCCGCTGGGACGATCGCTGAGGCCATCGAGGCGGTCGCGGCCGAAGGTCACCCGGTCGATGGCGATCACGCGCCCGAGGTCGATCTTGATCCAGCCGTTGGCGCCGGAGGCAACCCACGAGGCGCCGTTGCCGTAGCGACCGTCGTTGACCTGGGCGGAGCGGTGGTAGGGGTTGCTCCCGCCGCCGAGCTCTCCGCTGGTGACCGCGGCGACGCCGCCGTTGTTGGCCTGCGCCGCGAAGTCACCGCGGGTGTCGAAGCCCTGCCGGCTACAGAGCGGCGCCGATCCGGTGCCGCCCGGGGTGCAGTCGGGAAGGCCGAGGACGGGGGAGGCGCCCGCCGCGGACACGGTGAGGGTGAGGGACTCGGCGTGGCAGGTTCCGGTGACGCGGTCGCAGACGCTGGCCGAGTGGCAGGGGTCCGTCGCCGCGCAGGCGACGCCCACGCAGCGGTCGGCCTGGCACACGCCGAGGGCGCAGTATCGCCCCGAGCCGCAGTCGTTTCCGCAGGCGCCGCAGTTCAGCGTGTCGCTACCGAGCAGCGTGCAGACCGCGCCGCAGCGGATCGCTCCCATGGGGCACGCGGGCACATCGGCCATCGCCGGCACATCGGGAGCATCCGCCGTCGCGGGCACATCGGGCATCACGGGGACGTCCGTCGCGAGGGGCACGTCCATCGCGACCGGGCGATCCATCGCCACGGGCACGTCCATCGCGATGGGCACGTCCATCGCGACGGGCACATCGGCCGTCACCGGGACATCCATCGCCACGGGCGCGTCCGTCGTCACCGGCGTGTCCGTCACCGCGGGCTGGTCGGTGGCCACCGGCTTGTCGGTCGCGACGGGGACGTCCTTCGCCACGGGCACGTCCTCGATCCCCGAGTCGACCTCCACGACAGCGGGGTCGCTGCTGCACGCGATCGCGAGCGTCGCACAGAACAGTGAGAGCGGAAGAGGTTGCTTCATGGGTCTCCTGGTGAGGCAGTGGGACGGACGAACGGAAGTCCCCTGTTCGATGCGTAACACGGCCCGGAGCGGGGCCCTCTACGGAACGCGGGACATCCACGCGTCGTCGAAGATGCGAGAGCGGTAGCGGTCCCACGCGTCGGCGAGCACCGCGACCACCGGGCCGTCGACCCGCCCTTCGCGCGCCAGGCGCAGCGCCGCCACCACCGCGGTGCCCGAGGAGCCTCCGACCAGCAGCCCCTCCTCGGTCACCAGTCGCCTCGCCATGGTGAAGCTCTCCCGGTCGTCGACCACCTCGACGCCATCGATCAACGACGGGTCCATCACCGCCGGGACCTCGCTCGACCCGATCCCCTCCAGCAGGTACGAGCCCCCTTCGGTGAGCGGCGCAAAGCCCAGCAATCCCCCGAGCCGGCTCCCCTTCGGATCCGCCAGCACCACCCTCACCCTCGGGTCCATGCGCTTGAGGTAGCGCCCCACGCCGGTGATCGTCCCTCCCGTCCCGGCGCCCGTGACGAAGGCCCCGATGCGCCCCTCGCACTGCCGCCAGATCTCCGGCCCCGTGGTCTCCTCGTGCGCCCTCGGGTTGGTTGGGTTGCGAAACTGGTCCGTCAGGAAATGCCCCGGCCGCTCGGTCGCGATGCGCCTCGCGACCATCTTGAAGTTTCTCGGATCACCGGGCGGAGCGTTCTCGGTGATCACCACCTCCGCCCCGAGCGACCGCAGCGACGCTCGCTTCTCCTCGGACATCTTCTCGGGCATCACGCAGAGCAGCCGATAGCCCCTCGACGCGGCCATCAACGCGAGACCGACCCCCGTGTTGCCCGCGGTGGCCTCGACCAGCGTGTCGCCCGGCTGCAGCGCCCCGCTCGCCTCGGCGGCGTCGACGATCGCCCGCGCGATGCGGTCCTTCACGGAGCCGCCCGGGTTGAGGTGCTCGCACTTCACCAGCACCGGAACGCGACACCCCTCGCTCACCCGCCGCAGCGCCACCAGCGGGGTCTCGCCGATCAGCTCCTCCACGCCTCGTCCGCTCACCGTCGCACGGTACCTCACGGGCCCGACAGGGTGCAGAGCTCTGCCCTCCCCCACCGGCCATGAATTTCGCAGACCCTCCGCGCGAACTCCTACGGTTCGTTCATGCACACCGACCTTCCTGTTCCGCAGCGACGCCTCGATGCCCGGGCGGCGGTCTCGATCCCCGCGGCGGTGTTCGCCGACGGCTTCGACCGGCCCGTCGAGCTCGAGTGCACCAACCTCTCCAGCACGGGGATGTTCCTCCACGGCAACCCCTCGCTCACCCTCGGCGAGGAGGTGCTCCTGGTCTTCATCCCGCCCGGAACCTGGCACCGCATCTTCATCGAGGCCGTCGTGGTGCGCACCCGCGCCGACGTCCTCGGCGAGCGCGGCCTCGGGCTGCGCTTCGCCCGCATGCCCCGCAACGACACCGACGTCCTGCGCAGCGCCCTCGACCGCCGCCGCGAGGAGGCCCGCGTCTGGGACGTCGCCGTGGCCGACCTGGAGTTCGACATCGACTCCAACTGACTCCCCGCGCTGCGCTGCTATCACTCCCGGCGAACACCCCGTGCGCCGCGCCCGCTCCCTCCTCCTCGTCCTCGCCCGCCTCCTGCTCGCCGGGTGGATCCTCTCCGCCGCCGCGCTCTTCCTCCTCCAGCGCCGCCTGGTCTTCGCCGCCCCCGCCGAGACCGTCGCCCCCGCCGCGCGGGGCGCCACGCTGCTCTCCATCCCCTCCGGCTCGGGCTGGCGCGTCGCCGCCCTCCACTGGCCCGCCCCACCGGGAGCGCGCACGGTGGTGCACTTCCACGGCAACGGCGAGCAGCTCGCGTGGCAGGTCGAGCTCGGCGAGGCGCTGCACTCGGCGGGCTACGGCGTGGTCGCGGCGGAGTATCCGGGCTACGGCCTGATGCGCTCGGTGGAGCCCACCGAGGCCTCGCTCTACGCCTCCGCCGAGGCGCTGCTTCGGCACCTCGAAGGCCCCCTCCACATCCCTCGCGAGTCGCTGGTGCTCCAGGGCTTCTCGCTCGGCACCGGGGTCGCGTCGGAGATGGCCCGCCGGGGCCACGGATCGCGCCTCGTGCTCATCGCCCCGTACACCTCGATGGCCGACATGGGCGCCCTCACCGCGCCGTGGCTGCCCGCCCATTGGCTGGTGCGTGACCCCTTCGACACCTGGAGCCGGGCGCCCTCCATCACCATCCCGACGCTGCTTTTGCACGGCGCCGACGACGACCTGATCCCGCCCGCGATGAGCGCGGCGCTCGCCCGGAGATTCCCCGACGCGCGCCGGGTGCTGCTGCTCGCGACGCACCACAACGACGTCTTCGCGCGCTCGATGGTCGAGGTGCTGAGCGCGCTCCGCGGCTTCGCCCCGCCTCGGCCCTGAGCCACCCTGCGCCAGCGCGGGTGGGCGCCTCGCAAGACCGCCCCACCCTGCCGCATCGACCCTCCACCACAGCCCACGATTCTGCGATGGGCACACGCATTGCGAACGCTCCTCTGGCTTGGAGGTCGACGCGATGCGCTTCCCCGGACTGCTCCCCCTGATCGCGCTCCTCGCCGCCACGGCGAGCGCCCACGCCGACCCTGTTCCCCTGCGGCGTCGTCGGGTGGTCCGCGACTACTTCCGCCACAGCATCGCGCTCGGGGCCTCGGTGGGCGTGGGCTCTCCGCTCGGCCTCACCGGAGGCTTCGTCGAGCTGCGACCGTGGCGCGCCCTCGGGGTCTCCGCGGGCGGCGGCCTCGGGGGCAACTTCGGCCCCAGCGTGGCGGCCACCGTGCTGGTCTCTCCGCTCGGAACGCGCCGCTGGGCCCTCGACCTGGAGGCCTCGCTCTCGCACCACTTCGCCTACACCCAGGGCCGCGCGCTCACCGAGGGTCGCGAGCTGCCCGACTCGTCCAACTGGGTGGGCCTCGGCGTGGCGAGCGAGTGGCGGCCGAGCCGTTCGCTGCTGCTGCGCGTGGCCGCCGGCTACTCCTGGCTGCTCGACACCAGCGGCTATGGCGTCCTTCGCCAGCGAGAGCTCACCGAGGCCGAGCAGGCCATCGGCTTCCTGCCGGGCGCGACGGCGGTGGACGCGGCGCGAGCGGCCATGGCGGGCGAGACGCTGGGCGTCTGGTACGTGCACATCGACCTCGCGCCGACCTGGCGCTGGTAGCACCTCCCCCGAGAGACACCCGAGGGCTTCGCTCGTAACCTCGCCCGATGCGCGCCCAACGCCCGGTGTCCGATGCCCACATGGCCGAGGCCGTCCGCCGCGGGGTGATCACGGCCGAGCAGATGGAGGCCCTGCTCGCCCTCGCCCGTAGCGAGGCCACCCCCGGCGACGCTCGCCTCGCCGACCTGCGCTGGACCACCGTGGTATCGGCCCTCGCGGCGACGGTCGCGGTGCTGGCGCCGGGCTTCGCGATGCTGATCGAGGCCCTCACGCACGACGAGCTCGGCTTCGCCGGACCGTGCGTCGCGGCGCTCGCGGCCTGTCTGATCGCGGGCCAACTCGCCCGCGCCCGCGGGTGGGGAAGGGCTCCCGCGGCGATCCTGACGGCAGGCGCCGCGCCCTACGCGGGCGGCGTCGCGATGTTCCTCCTGGGCCGGGAGCCGGCCCACTGGGGCAACGCGTGGGTGATCGCCATCGCCACCCTCGTCGCGAGCGTGATCGGCCTCGGCCTCTGGCGGGCGCTCCGCGTCGGACCGGCGCTCGCGGTCGCGGGCTTCTGCCTCCCCTTCGCGGTGATGGCTTCGGCACACTCGCTGTGGCCCAACGAGGACATGACCGCCTTCCGATGGACGGTCGTGGCCACGTCTTTGGTGGGCCTCGCGGTCGCCGCGGCTCGACCCTCGTGGGGCCGCCGCGACGGCATCGACGGCACCTCCTGGTGGGAGCTCGGCACCTTCGCGGCCGCTGGGATCAGCGTCACCGCAGGCTTCACCCGCGGCCTCGGGGGCGTCGAGCTCTGGTCCCCCGTCGCGCTCCTGGTCGCCGCGCTCGGGCTCTTGCGCCACCGCTGGACCTGGCAGCTCGCAGGCACGCTCGGGCTGCTGTGGTTCCTCGGGCTGGGGCTCCACGACGCCTCGAGGACCGCGCAGTCGGGGGCGCTCGTCGCAGCCTGCGTCCTGGTTGCGACCGCGACGCAGTGGCAGCGCCGCCGAGACTCGCGTCGGGTCGTGGAGCGCGAGGTCCTCTCCTACTGGGAGTGAGTCCCGTTCACTCCCTCACGCGCACCGCCGGTCCCAGCGCCTCGCCTGCGGCCCTCGCCCTCGCCCTCCGCAGGTCCGTCTCCAGCAGCCTCAGCGGAACCACCCTCACCCCTTCCTCCCCGTGCTGCATCCACAGCGCGTTGGCGGTGAGCGTCACCAGCGACAGCCTCCCGTCGTCCATCCGCTCGAACTGCGCCCTCATCAGCGCCACGTCGCGCGTCGCCGGGTCGACCAGCACCCGCTCGATGGCGGGCGACGGGTTCTCGAGCCCCCTCCACTGCGCTCCGTAGTTGGAGAGCAGCGAGCCCATCGACCACGCGACCACCGCGTCGCCGCGCGGCGAGGTCACCCGCTCGACCCTCGCCTGCGTGACCACGCCGGTGCCGACCACCACGTCGGCTCCCGCCTCCACCAGCTGCCTCGCCAGCGCTCGCTGGTCCTCTCCCAGTGGGCGAAACGGAGCGCGGTTCCACTGCACCCCGGCGACCACCACGTCGGCCTGGGCGCGGGCCGCCGTGATCGCCGCCACCGCCCTCGCCCCGTCGATGGACTGCGCCACCGTCGCGTGGGTTCCGTTGCGCCCGGCAGCCATCTGCACCCGCTGGGTGAAGCAGAGGAAGGCCACCCGCATCCCTTCGCGCTCGGTCACCCACGCGCTCCACGCGGCCTCCTCCGAGTCGCCCGCTCCTGCGACGCCGAGGCCAGCGCCTCGCAGCGCCGCGGCCGTCTCCGTGAGCCCGTCGCCCATCTGGTCGTAGGCGTGCTGCGTCGCGAGGCAGACGCCATCGACGCCGATGCGAGCGAGGTCACGAGCCACCGAGCGACCGATGGCGCGCGACGTCCCAAGCGCCCCGGGAGCGCCCGCGAAGGGCGGCCGGAAGGCGTCGGTGAGCGGCGAGTCGAGCCAGGTGAGAGCCACCTCGCGAGGCGCCACCAGCGAGGCGATCCAGTTGAGGGACCACGCGAGGCCGCCCTGCGGGGCGTGGTCGTCGAAGTGGTCGAGCACCCCGCGGTGCAGCATGAGGTCGCCCGAGAGGGTCACCACCACCCGCCTCGACGGCGCAGGGACGTCCACCGGAACATCGACCGGGGCCTCGACCGCAGCCTCCGCGACGACGTCGACGCGAGGCACATCGAGCGCCACCGCCGCATCGGGCGAGGGCCGACCCCGACAGCCCAGGAGGGCCACCGCGAGGACCCACGCGCGCGAGTTCATCTCCACCGCGCCGCTCACTTCGCCGCGATCATCGCCTTCAACTGCGCCAGGAGGTGCAGCGACTCCATCGGCGTCATCCGGTCGAGCTCCACCGCCTCCAGCGCCGCGATCACCGGGTGCTCCCTCGACACCGGCGCCGGCCTCTCCTCGAACAACCCGATCTGCTTCGGGGCCTTCTTCATCGGGCCTTCGCCGCGCTCCAGGTCCTTCAGCATGGCCCTCGCGCGCAGCAGCACCGGCTCCGGCAGCCCCGCGATCTTCGCCACCGCCACCCCGTAGGAGCGGCTCGCCCCGCCCTCCGCCAGCTTGTGCAGGAACACGATGTCGTCGCCGGTCTCCCTCGCCGACACGTTGACGTTGGCCACGTGCGAGCGCGTCTCCGCCAGCGCGCACAGCTCGTGGTAGTGCGTCGCGAACATCGCCCTCGCCTTCACCGCGTCGTGCAGGTACTCCGCGACGGCCCACGCGATGGCGAGCCCGTCGAAGGTGCTCGTCCCCCGGCCGATCTCGTCGAAGAGCACCAGCGAGCGCGCCGTCGCCCCGCGCAGGATGGTGGCCGTCTCGCGCATCTCCACCATGAAGGTGCTCGCCCCTCGCGCGACGTCGTCGCTCGCTCCCACTCGGGTGAAGATCCGATCGACCTTGCCCACGCGGGCCGAGCGCGCCGGGACGAAGCTCCCCGCCTGGGCCATCAGCACGATGAGCGCCACCTGCCGCATCAGCGTGCTCTTGCCCGCCATGTTGGGACCGGTCACCAGCAGCAGCCGCGCGCCCGACTGCTCCAGCTTGATGTCATTGGGGACGAAGGCCCCCGGCTCCAGCATGGTCTCGACCACCGGGTGCCGCGCGTCGCGCAGGTCGATCACGCCGCTGTCGTCCACGATGGGGCGCGTGTAGTCGTGCCGGTGCGCGACCTCCGCCAGCGCCGCGATGGCGTCGAGATCCGCCAGCTGGTTGGCCAGCTTCGAGAGCTTGCCCACCGCGTCGGCGACCTTGCCCCGCAGCTGCTCGTAGCGCTCTCGCTCCAGCTCCCGGGCGCGCTCCTCGGCCTCCAGGATCTCCGTCTCCAGCGAGGTGAGCTCGTCGGTGATGAAGCGCTCTCCCCCGGCGATGGTCTGCTTCCGGCGATAGTCCGAGGGAACCAGGTGCAGGTTGGCCTTCGTCACCTCGATGAAGTACCCGAACACTCCATTGAACTTGATCTTCAGTGAAGTGATCTTGGTGCGCGTGCGCTCGCGCGTCTCCATCGTGAGGATCACCTCGCGGGCGTTGCTCGCGAGCGAGGTGTAGCGGTCGAGCTCCAGGTCGAAGCCCGCGCGAAACACCCCGCCGTCCTCCAGCGCCGCCGGGGGGCTGTCCGCGAGCGACCCATCGAGCATCGCGCAGAGCGGCGCGCAGGGGTCCATCGCGCGCAGCGGCCCGAGCGCCTCGGCGGCCTCCGCGTTGGCGCTGAGCGTCGCGAGCAGCGAGGGCATGCGCCGCAGCCCGTCGCGCAGGGCGCCCAGGTCTCGCGGCGTGGCGACCTTCATCGTCGCCCGCACCGCGAGGCGCTCCAGGTCGGGGATCATCGCCAGCGACTCGCGCACCCCCTGCCGCAGCTCCGGGTGCACCACCAGCGCCTCGACGGCGTCCTGCCGGCGGTGCACCCGCTTGATGTCCTGGAGGGGGAAGGCCAGCCAGGTGCGCAGGCGCCGCGCGCCCATCGCGGTGATGGTCTCGTCGAGGTGCGCGAGCAGCGTGCCCTTCTTGTCGCCGCGCACCGAGCGGAACAGCTCCAGGTGCCCCTGCGTGGTCTCGTCGAGGTGCAGGTGCTCTCGCGCGTCGAGCCTCGCCGCCCGCTGCACCGACACCGCCGTGCCCGGCTGGAAGGCCATCGCGTAGCGCAGCGCCAGAGCGGCCGCGACGCGCGTTCCCACCGGAAGCTCGCCGAAGCCCGCGTGCAGCCCCTCGTCGCCCATCGCCGAGGCCAGCACGTCGCTCGCCTCGCTCGCCCCGATGGGGGCCACCGCGCGAACGAAGAGCCGAGGGAGCATCCGCACCTCGGCGCGCACGGCGGCCTCGTGGTCCTTCGGGCAGACGAGCTCTCGGACGTCGAGGCGGGCGAGCTCGCCGACGACCCCGAAGAGGTCCTGCACCTCGCTGGTGAAGAGCTCGCCGGTGGAGAGGTCATAGGCCGCGATGGACCACTGCCGCCCGCTCTCCGGCGGCACCACCGCCGCGAGGAACTGGTTCGATCGCGCATCGAGCGACTCGGCGTCGAGCACGAGCGCCGGGGTGAGCACGCGCACCACGCCTCGCTTGACGATCCCCTTGGCCTTGGAGGGGTCCTCGAGCTGCTCGCAGACCGCCACGTTGTGCCCCATCTCCAGCAGCCGCGGGATGTACGCGGGCGCGGCGTGATAGGGGATGCCGCACATCGGGATGGAGTCGGCCTCGTTCTTGTTGCGCGAGGTGAGCGTGAGGTCGAGCGCCTTCGCGGCGGTGAGCGCGTCGTCGAAGAAGAGCTCGTAGAAATCTCCCATCCGGAAGAAGAGCAGCGCCTCGGGGTAGCGGGCCTTCTCACGGAGGTACTGCTGCATGGCGGGCGCCTGGGCGCCCTTGGACTGGGTTCCGTTCATCGCACTTCACGAGCCATCGGTAGGGGGGACCTCGGCCCGGGTTGATACACTCTTGCGGTCGATCGCGCCGCATCTGCGAGCGGTCGCTCCACGAGCTCACGGCGCGGCGCCCCGCGATCGTCGATTGCTCTACGATCCCGGCCGTGACGCTCCGGCCCGGACAGCGGACAGAGGCCGCGCTCCTCTTCGCGTGGAACTACTGCGCCGTCTCGGCCTTCTTCGTGGGCCGCTCGGTGCGCGACGCGCTCTTCCTCGCTCACGAGTCGCCCTCCCGGCTGCCGCTGATGTACGTCGCGTCGCCGCTGGCGGTGAGCCTGGTCGGGCTGCTCTACGCCCGCGTCGCCGACCGGGTGCGACGCGACCGCCTGGTGCGGGCGACCTCCGCGACCCTCGCGGCGCTGGCCCTCGGCGCCTGGTGGGCGCTCGGCGAGCGCTGGGTCTACTACGCCCTCTACGTGGGCGTGGAGGTGATGGGCGCCCTGCTGATGATGCAGTTCTGGACCAGCGCGGGAGAGCGCTTCTCCCCCCGCGAGGCCCGCCGCGTCTTCGGCCTCATCGCCGCCGGAGGCACCGTCGCCAACATCACCGTCGGCGCGGTCATCTCGCAGCTCGTCACGCGCACCGGCGCCGAGGCGCTGCTGCTCGCGGTCGCCGGCTTCCTCCTCGCCGTCGCGCTCTTCTCCACCCTGCTCGCTCGCCGCCCCGGCGCCCGCCACGCCTCCCCTCGCCCCCCGCAACGCCCCGGCGCGACGACGGACATCGACCCTCCGGGCGCCGGACACCTGCGCCTGCTCGGCCCGATGATCGCGTGCGGCGTGCTCGCCTCGACCCTCCTCGACTTCCAGTTCAAGAGCATCGCCGTGCAGACCTTCGCCGGCGATCGCGTCGCGATGCTGCGCTTCTTCGCCCTGCTCTCCAGCGGCATCGGCGCCGTCTCCCTCTTCGTCCAGTTCTTCGTCACCGCCCGGGTGCTCGAGCGCTTCGGGGTCACCGGCGCCCTGCTCTTCCTCCCCGGAACCCTCGGGCTGAGCGCCCTCGGCCTCCTCGCCTCGCCGACGCTCCCCGTGGCCGCCGTGAGCGAGGGCGGCAAGGTGTTCCGCTTCACCCTCCACGACGCCGCGATGCAGCTGCTCTACCTCCCGGTGCCGGCCGCCGCGCGCGGTCGCCGCAAGGCCACCATCGACGGGGTGATCAAGCCCTGCACCGAGGCCCTCGCCGGCGCCGGCCTCCTCGCCTACCGGGCCGCCTCGACCGCCCTCGCGCCCCTGGCCGCCGTCGCCGCCACCGCCGCCTGCCTCTGGATCGTCGCGGTGCTCCGACTGCGCCCCGCCTACGCGCGCTCGCTGGCCGAGACGCTCCGTCGACGTCGCATCCCGGAGAGCGCCCCGGACGACGTGGTCACCCGCGACATCGAGCGCGCCGCGAGAGAGGCCCTGCGCTCCGCCGACCCCGCGACGCTGCGCCACGCCCTCGACCTCGCGCGCCTCGCGCCCTTCGCCCTCGACGCCGAGCTGCGCGCCCTCGCCGGGCACCCCGACGCCGCGATCCGCGCGGGCGCCCTCACCTGCCTCGCTCCCTGCGGACTCAGCGACGCCGAGCTCGACCGCGCCCTCGCCGACGACACCAGCGTCCGCGCCGCCGCCGCCCGCGCCGCAAGGCCCTCTCAGCTCGGCCGGGTCTCCGCCCTCCTCGACGACGCGGACCCGGTGCTCGTCGCCGCCGCGGCCGAGGCGCTGCACAGCCACGGAGACGCCGAGGACCGCGCCAGGGTCCTGGCCCGGGCGAGCGCCCTCCTCGCCGACCCACGGCGCGAGGCGCGCTCCCTCGGTCTGGAGATCGCCCGACGCGCGGCCGACCCCGCGCTGCTCCCTGCGCTGCTGCTCCGCTTCGCAGACCGTCGCGAGGCGAGGCGCGCCGCGGAGGCCGCCGCCGCCGTGGGCCCACCCGCGGAGCCCGCGCTCCTCGAGGCGCTCTCCTCGCCTGCGCTGCGATCGGCCGCGATCCGCGCGCTCGGGGCGCTGGGGACGACCACCTCGCTCTCCGCGGTCGTGAGCGCTCTGAGCCACGACGACGAGGCCGCCCGCGACGCCGCCTGCGAGGCCCTCCAACGCGCCCGCGCAAAGGCCCCGGAGCTCGAGCTCCCCGAAGCAACCCTGGTCGCGGCCTGCGAGGCAGAGCTCGCTCGGGCCTTCGGGGCGATGGCCGCCGCGGAGGGCCTCGGTCGGGACGAGTCGGCCCTCCGAACCGACGGGACGAGGGCGCCGGTGCCCTACCGCCCCGCCGACCTGGAGGGCCCCGCGGCGCTGATCTCCCGCGCCCTGAGGGAGCGCAGCGAGCGGGCGCGCGACCGGGTCTTCCACCTGCTGGGAGCGCTCCACCCCGCGCTCGATGCGGCGACGGTGCGCGCCAACCTCGATGATCCAGACCCGGTGCGCCGCGCCAACGCCGTCGAGCTCCTGGACTCCAGCGACTGGCCCCGCCCCATCGCCTCGCTCAAGGCCCTGGTGGTGTCGCTGATCGAGGAGTCTCCGAGGGGCGCTCGCATCGCGGCGGCCTCGCGGCGGTTGAAGCTGCCGACGCGCACCCGCGACGCCTGGGTGGAGGCGCTGCTCGACGACGGGAGCGCATGGATGGTCGCCTGCGCCGCGTACTATGCGGGCGCCGCGGAGGTGCTCTCCGCCCGCCCGAGGCTGCGCGCGCTGGCGAGAGATCAGAGGGCGGTCGTGCGGGAGACCGCCGCGGATGCCCTGGCGCGCCTCGACCACCCCGAGCACGGAGGACCGATGATCACGACCGCGGAGAAGGTGCTGTTCCTGAAGGGCATCGAGCTGTTCGCCGCGGTGCCGAGCGAGGACCTCGTCGGGCTCGCGGCCATCACCACCGAGATCACCGTCGACGAGGAGGAGCAGGTCTTCCGCGAGGGCGACCGGGGCGACGCGCTCTACCTGGTGCTCGAAGGGTCGGTGCGAGTCTCCCGCGGTGGCCGAACCCTCGCCACGATGGGCGAACGGGAGGTCTTCGGCGAGATGGCCCTCCTCGACCCGGCGCCCCGCAGCGCCACCGCGACGGCGGCCACCTCGGTGACCCTGCTCCGCGTCGCCCAGGACGACTTCGCCGACCTGCTGCGAGAGCGCCCGGAGGTCGCGGCCGGGGTGCTACGGGTGCTCACCCGCAGGCTGCGCCACGCCAACGAGCGCCACGACGCGACCGGGGAGCCCACGCCGTGAGTCACGGCCCCGATGGGGAGTCCGGGGAGAGCGTCGACCCCACGCTGCTCCAGACCGGGTCGCGCCCCCTCGGCGACGAGCTCCGCGGCGCGACGGTCGAGCGGCTCCTGCCCGTCGACCGGTCGATGTACGCGATGATGGAGGAGTTCGCGCGTGGGGGCCTCGGGCGGATCTTCCGCGCGCTCGACCGACGCACCGGGCGCGTCGTGGCCATCAAGGAGGTGCGCCGGGCCGACCGCGACGTGCTGCTCCGCTTCGCCCGCGAAGCGCTGGTCACGGCCAACCTCCAGCACCCTTCGATCGTCCCGGTGTACGAGGTCGGGCGCTGGTCCGAGGCGGAGCCCTTCTACGCCATGAAGCTGGTGCAGGGCCGCACCCTCGGAGAGCTGGTGGCCGGAGCGGCGACCGGCGGCGAGCGGCTCGCGCTCCTCCCCCACGTCATCGACGTCGCCGACGCCCTCGCCTACGCGCACGGCGAGCGGGTGATCCACCGCGACCTGAAGCCCGAGAACGTGCTGGTGGGCTCCTACGGCGAGACCGTGGTGATCGACTGGGGCCTCGCTCGCAACCTCGCCACCGGCGAGGAGGCGGCGTCGCTCCCCTCGGCCCCACGCATCGATGGCGACGGCGGCGAGACGGTGGCGGGCACCGTCATGGGGACGCCCTCGTACATGCCGCCCGAGCAGGCTCGCGGCGAGGCGGTCGACGAGCGGGCGGACGTCTACGCCATCGGCGCGATGCTCTATCACGTGCTCTCGGGACTCCGACCCTACGCGGAGGCGAGCGGCGCCGCCGAGGTGCTGAGGCGGGTCATCGAGGGCCCGCCGAAGGCGCTCTCCGAGCTGGCGCCCGAGATCCCCGCCGAGCTGGTGGCGATCGTCGATCGGGCGATGGCCGCGCGCTCCTCCGACCGCTACCCGACGGCGCAGGGCCTCGCGGAGGACCTCCGTCGCTTCCAGGCGGGGCAGCTGGTGCGCGCCCACCACTACACCCCGTGGCAGCTCGTCTCCCGATGGGTGCGGCGTCACCGGGCGCTGGTCCTCACGACCCTCGCCGCGGCCTCGGCGCTCGCCGCCTTCGGCGCGTACAGCTTCCGTCGCATCGCCGCCGAGCGAGACGAGGCGGCGAGGCAGCGATCGGTCGCCGTGAGCGCGAGGGCCCTGTCCGAGCGACGGCTGGGCGACGGGCTGGAGGAGCTCGCGCGCCAGGCCCTGCTGGCGGGCGACCCGGCGAGGGCGCTGCCCCTCCTGGCGGGCTCGTGGGGAGGGCGTCCGGAGGGTCCGCCCACGCTGCGCTTCCTCTCGGCGCAGGCCCTCGACCCGTTCGCGGGCCTGATGGACGTCGCTCCCGCCCAGCACGGGGGCGTCTTGTGGGCGGCGCTCACCCCGGACGGCGCGCTGCTGCTCAGCGCCGGCTTCGGCCGCTCGCTCCAGGCCTGGGACATGGCCGCGAAGCGACTACGCTGGTCCCGCGAAGGCCCCATCACCGGGCGCCTCTCCCCCGACGGCCGCTTCGTGCTGGGCGTGAACGCCGACGGCGCCGCCGCGGTCTACGCCGCCTCCGATGGGACGCCGCGGACCGCCCTGGACCGCTCGAGCGGAGAGCCCTCGCAGGCCGTGGACTGGTCTCCCGACGGCGCGCGCTTCGCGGTCGGCGACCGCGGCGGAACCCTCCGCGTCTGGATCGCCTCCCCTCCATGGACCTCGCAGATCAGGCCCGGCGCTCACGCATCGATGATCCGCGACGTGCGCTTCTCCCCCGACGGAGCCCGCCTCGCGAGCACCGGAGACGACGGACGGGTGCTCGTCTGGGACGCGCGCACCATGGCCCCTCCGCTCGCGCTCTCGGGCCACCAGGGACGGGTGAACAGCCTCTCGTGGGTGGGCTCCGACACCCTGGTGAGCGGCGGCGACGACGGCGCCGTCATCCCGTGGGACGTCGGCTCCGGGCAGCCGCGACGGACCTTCGCGGGAGGCGCGGCCGTCTACCGCGTGACCGTCGACCCGTCGGGTACCCTGCTGGCCGCCGCGGTCGTCGACCCGTCCGTCCCGGTCTGGAACCTCCGTACCGGGGAGCGCGTCACCTCCCTCCCCGGGCACCACGGCAGCGCCAACGACGCGGCCTTCATCGGGGCGAGGCTGCTCACCACCGACGAGGCCGGGGTGCTGCGCAGCTGGGACGCCTCGCGGGGCGAGCTCGACGGAGCGCTCCCTTCAGACGGCGTGATCTTCTCCATCACGGCGCAAGCCGGGAGGATGGTGCTGGCGGGTGAGTCCGCGTCGATCCGCGTGGCGTCGCTCTCGCCGCCTCGCTCGCTCCGGCGGATGATCGGCCACCGCGCCCGGGTGCGGAGCGCCCTCTTCGATGCCTCCGGCGCCGTGCTCTACACCGCCTCGAACGACGGCACCGCGCGGGCGTGGGACGTCGCCACGGGCGCCTCGCGCTTCACCGTCGGGTCCGCCGATCCGCAGCCCGAAGCCCCCCTCGCTCCCGGCGCGAACGTCCCCCCTCCCAACCCGCAGGGCGTGCGGTCCGTGGCGCTCTCTCCCGATGGGCGCACCCTGGCGACGTCGTCCGAGGCTGGCCTCGTCGCGCTCTGGGACGCCTCGACCGGCGCCGCCCGAGGGAGCCTCGATGGGCACCAGGGCAGGGTGCGCGATGTGGTCTTCAGCCGCGACGGCGCCTCGGCCCTCACCTTCGGCTTCGATGGCCACGTCCGCCTCTGGGACCTCGCGACGCGTCGAGAGCGATCGCGCATCTCCACGGGTGCGCCGGTGCTGGCCGCGCGCCTCGACGAGGCCACGCGGCGGGCCGTGGTGCTGGGAGAGAGCGGCTCGGTGACCGTCTGGGACGCCGCGAGCGGGCGGCGGGTCGACGACGGCTCCCTCCCGGAGAGCCGCCTCGCCGACCTCCCTGTGACCCCTCGTGGCGAGGTCGTCGGCGCGCAGCCTGCGGGGGTCTTCCTCGTCGATCCAGCGAGCGCCCGCGTGACCCGGGAGATCCCCGTGTCGATGGTGTCGAGCGCCTCCGTGTCGCCCGACGGGCGCGCCCTCGCGCTGGGGGCGTCTGGCGGAGACGTGTCCCTCGTCGACCTCGCCTCGGGCGCCGTCACCCGCTCCTGGCACGCCCTCGACGGGGTCGTGGTGGCGCTCCGCATCCGCCCCGGCGGCGGCTTCATCGCCACCCTCGGCACGGACCGGATCGCCCGCGTCTGGGAGCTCGCCACCGGACGCCTGCTGGCCGCCGCTCCGCCCTACCCCGACGTTCCCACGGCGATGCGCTGGAGCGCCGACGGCCGGCTCCTGGCGATCTCCGGGATGGCCACGCAGGCGTGGGTGTGGTCCGTCGCGCCCTACGAGGGCGACGCGGCGGGGTTCGCCCGGCGCGCCCGCTGCGCCTCCCCGTGGCGACTCGACGGCACCGGCGTGACCCCGGCGCCGCCGGACCCCGCGGCCTGCCTCGGCTACGGCGTGTGGACCGGGTCGGGCGCGCCGTAGAGCGGCATCGGCGGCGGGGCCGGGGTGTGCAGCACGGCGTCCTGGCGGAGCCCCGAGAGGTCTCCCACCACCACGTCGTGCTCGTCGGCGAACACGCTCTCGCGGCCGTACACCGTGTACACGCGGAGGGAGCGGCCATACTCGGCCATGTATTGATCGGGCTCTCGGCGCAGCGTGACCAGCCGCACGACCTCCAGCGCCTCGCGGATGTCGAGCGCCACCTCGCGCACCCCTTCGCCCACCCCGAGGTGAGCGCGACGGATCCACGCGGTGAGCAATCCCCGGCCCGGACCGAGCACCACGGTGGGGCGGTCGCCGCGGAGGATCTCGTAGCTCCTCGCGCCGTTGCTGAGCCGGGTGACGGTGATGGTCGGGGTGCGCAGCTCGTACCGGCGGATGTCCGCCATGCCGTCGGCGCGGCGCACGCCGGGGAGCGTCATGCGCTTCCAGGCGCGCAGCGGCAGCCACGCGTGGTCATAGACGACCTCCACGTCGGCGACGCCGCGCGGCCACTCCTGGCGCACCGTCAGGACGAAGAGGCAGTCGCGCTGGCGGAGGGAGAAGCGCTCGTCGATGAGCTGCTCGACGGAGAAGGGCCCCGAGCGCAGGTGGCCCTCCAGGAGGACGTTGCCCACGGGCAGAGCGCCGGGTCCGCACTGCGGATACGGGAGCTGCGGGACGGAGGCGACGGGGAGGTGCTTGCGACGGCAGGCGGGGGCGAGGAGCGCGGCGAGGAGCGCGGCGAGCCTCAAGCCCCCGGGAGACAATCAGTGGTGCTCGGCCGCGCCTGCCGCGGGGGCGGCGCCAGCGGGGACCTGCAGGCCGCCCGGAGCGCGGACGCCGGTGCGCTCGAGGACGCGAGCGCCGTTGTCGATGTCGACGTGGCCGCGGGTCGTGAGGTCGTCATTGGACAACCCCAGGAAGATGACGAGGAAGAGGAAGGCGCCGACGAAGATGATCGAGTGGATCGCCTTGTCGCCCTTGAGGTGCATGAAGAAGGTCGCCACCAGCGTGGCCTTCAGCGTCGCGATGGCGATGGCGACGAAGGTGTTGGCGGCGCCCAGGTCGATATAGGACACCGCCACGGTGATGATCGTGAGGACGATGAGCGCCGCGAAGATGGCGATCATGAAGAGGGGCGAGTTGACGTGCGCGTGCACCTCGCCGTCTTCGTGGTCGTGGTCGTGCGAGGCGTGGTCGGAGGTTGAAGTGCTCATCAGCCCACCAGGTACAGCAACGGGAAGAGGTAGATCCAGACGAGGTCGACGAGGTGCCAGTACAGCGCGCCGATCTCGACCGGGGTGAAGTATTGCTTGGAGATCCTGCCGTCGAGGTTCTGCTTGAGCACCCAGGACAGCACGCCCATGCCGATGACGACGTGGACGCCGTGCAGGCCCGTCATCATGAAGTAGAGCGCGAAGAACATGTGCGCGCGGTACGGCAGCACGTGCCCGTGGTGCGCGAACTGCTGCAGGTGCGCCTGGAAGTAGTGCCCCGGCAGCAGCCCGTCGTGGAACTTGTGCTGGTACTCGAAGAACTTCACCACGAGGAAGATGCAGGCGCAGAGCAGGGTGATGACCAGCCACCGGGTGGTGCCCTTGCGGTCACCGACCTGCGACTGCCGCACCGCGAGCGCCGCGGTGAGCGAGCTGAACAGCAGGACGACGGTGTTGACCGCGCCCATGATCCGGTCGAGCCGCTCGTGCGCCGCGTGGAAGATCTCCGGCTCCTGGCCGCGGAAGATCCCATAGGCCACGAAGAGCCCGCCGAGCATCAGGATCTCCGTGGCGATGAAGATCCACATCCCCAGCTTGGCGGAGTCGAACTGATGAACGGGCGTATCGAAGTGATGCGCGAGGAAGGGGTACTGATGCCCGTGCCCGTGGCCGCCCTCGGGGGCGGCGTGGGAGGCGTCGGTGGTGGGGGCGCTGCTCATCGCTGTTCTCTCTACGAGTGATCGTTGGCCGGAGGCTGTGAGCCTCGCTCAGGACTCGGTCTTCTTGAAGTCTTCGGGGAAGCCGTCGAACAGCTCCTCCTCGGTGGCCTCGTGGTAGTCGTACGGGCCGCGGGTGATCACCGGCGTCTCATTGAAGTTCGAGAAGACCGGCGGCGACGCGGTGTTCCACTCGAAGCCCGCGGAGCCCCACGGGTTCGGCGGCGCCTTCGCGCCCTTGCGCAGCGACTGGATCAGCACGCCGGCGAGGATGAAGAAGCCCACCGCGAGCACCCACGACCCGTAGGTCGAGAACGCGTGGTACGGGCGGAACTCCGGCACGTAGTCGTAGTAGCGACGGGGCATGCCGCGCGAGCCCATGATGAACTGGGCGATGAACACGGCGTTGAAGCCCACGAACACGAAGGCCCAGGAGACCTTGGCGGCGGTCTCGTTGTACATCTTGCCGGTGATCTTCGGCCACCAGTAGAGCATCCCGCCGAGGAAGCCCATCACGGTGCCGCCCATCATCACGTAGTGGAAGTGGGCGACCACGAAGTACGTGTCGTGGAGGTGGATGTCGACGGAGAGCGTGCCCAGGAAGAGCCCCGTGAGGCCGCCGATGGTGAACTGCACCAGGAACGACAGCGCGTAGAGCATCGGGGTCGTGAGCCAGATCGATCCCCGGTAGAGGGTCGCGGTCCAGTTGAAGACCTTCACGCCAGAGGGAATGGCCACGAGCATGGTGAGCCCGGAGAACACCATGGTGGCGAACTCGGACTGGCCGCTGGTGAACAGGTGGTGTCCCCACACGAGGAAGCCCAGCAGGGCGAGGCCCAGCGAGCTCATGGCGATGGCGAAGTAGCCGAAGACCGCGCGGCGCGAGAAGGTCGCGAAGAGCTCGCTGACCACGGCCATGCCCGGCACGATCATGATGTAGACGGCGGGGTGCGAGTAGAACCAGAAGAAGTGCTGGAAGAGCACCGGGTCGCCGCCGAGGGCGGAGTCGAAGATGCCGAGGCCGAGCACCTTCTCCATCGCGAGGAGCAGCAGGGTGATGGCGAGCACCGGGGTCGCGAGCACCTGGATGATGGAGGTCGCGTACATGCCCCAGACGAAGAGGGGCAGCCGGCGCCAGTGCATGCCGGGCGCGCGGAGCTTGTGGATGGTGACGATGAAGTTGAGCCCCGTGAGGATGCTCGAGAAGCCGAGGATGAACACCCCGAGGGTCATGGACACCACGCTCGACGAGCTGGTGGTGCTGTACGGGGTGTAGAAGGTCCACCCGGTGTCGATGGCGCCGGAGACGATGCTGAAGAGGCAGAAGATGGCGCCCACTACATAGATGTAGAAGCTCATCAGGTTGAGCCGCGGGAACGCCACGTCCTTCGCGCCGAGCATGATCGGCAGGACGAAGTTACCGAGCGCCGCCGGGATGCTCGGGATGATGAAGAGGAACACCATGATCGCGCCGTGGAGCGTGAACACCCGGTTGTAGGTGGCCGCGCCCATGATGGTGCGGCCGGGCGTCAGCAGCTCGAGGCGGATGAGCAGCGCGAACATGCCGCCCATGAAGAACGCCAGGATCACGGAGATCAGGTACATCACCCCGATTCGCTTGTGATCGAGGGTGGTCAGCCAGGACCAGACGCCCCGGCTGGCGATGAGGTAGTTCACGTTCGGATCAGGCTCCTCGTGGTGCGAGGGAGCATTTGCGACTTCGGTTGCCATATTCGGTTTCCTCGAAACTCCCTCAGGACTTCGTGGCCTTCAGCGCAGCGTTCGGATGTAGGCGATCAGCGCGTCGAGCTGCCGGTCGGTCAGCGATCCCTGGTAGGACGGCATGACGGGACTGAAGCCCTGCACGATCTGCGCGTTGGGCTCAAGGATGGACCGGCGGAGGTAGTTCTCGTCGGCCTGGACGTGCGAGCCGTCCGCGAGGGGGACATCTTGTCCGAAGAGGTGTTGCCAGGTCGGGCCGGTCATCGGCGTGCCGCTGGTGGAGTGGCAGGTGTTGCAGTTCTGCTGGGTGTAGAGCTGCTCACCCCACTCGGCGGGCGTGAACTCGGTGCCGTTCGCGTGCGAGGGCGCGCGGAGGATGGACTCGAGGTACGGCGCCCACGCGGCCTGCGCGACGATGTGCACCTGGCCGCCCATGGAGAAGTGCCCCGTCTCGCGGCGCGAGCCGTCGGCCTGGGTCACCGGCTCGTCCGCGGCGCCGCAGTACTCCGCGCAGAAGAAGCGGGTGTTTCCGAGGTGCGTCGCCTGGAACCAGAGCGTCGAGTACATGCCGGGCACCGCGTCGCGCTTCACCCGGAAGGCCGGGATGAACATCGCGTGGATGACGTCCTCGGAGGACATCACGAAGCGCACCGGGCGGTTGATGGGGACGGTGACGTCGTTCTGCGAGTGGCCGCCGTTGGGGTACTCGAAGTCCCAGGACCACTTGCGGGCGCGCACCCGGATGTCGAGCGCGTCCGGGGGCGGCGAGGTCAGGCTGACGTAGCCCGCGAAGCCCCAGTGGAAGAGCAGCACCAGCAGCACGACCGGCGCGACGGTCCAGGCGAGCTCCATCACCAGGTTGTGCCCGGTGGGCTCGGCCTTCACGCCGGGCTTGCGCTGATACTTCACGACGAAGAACACCGCCGTGCCGATGATCCCCACGAAGAGGATCACGCTCATCCAGTAGACGAAATAGAACAGCCAGTCGTACCCCTGGCCGAAGGTCGACCACTGGGGGGGGAGCTGCTTCATCAAATCGGTGCTGTTCATCGCAGAAGCCTTCTCAGGTCTGTTCGTGCTGTCGGTGGAAAACCATCTCAGGCCGCGGCGCTGGTGGGCGCCGCGGGGGGATGGGACTCGGGAGGACGCCGACGCCGCTCCCGCTGCCACATCACGGTGAGGAAAGAGCCAAACACCAGCAGCGTCAGGGCGCCGCCGAGCCGCATGACCCGCATCGCCCAGAGCACGTAGCCCTGACCCTGCGGGTCGTAGTGATAGCAATACAGGATCAGGCGCTCGACGGTGCTGATCGAGCGCCCCTGCGAGGCCTCGAGCAGCCCGACGCGCACGTCCGTCGGCTTGTACTGGATGCCGTACAGGTAGCGGGCGACCTTGCCGTCGGGGGTGAGCAGCATCGTCACCGCGGGGTGCGCGTACTGGTCCTGGGCGCGGTCATATCGGTATTGGAAGCCCACCGCGTCGGCGACCCGCCGGATCTGCGACTCCGAGCCGGTGAGGAAGTGCCAGCCGCGCGCCGCGGAGGGGCGGTTGTACTGGGCGAGCACCCTGCCCCGCCGCTCCGAGGCCACCCGCGGCGTCTCGCGGGGGTCGATGCTGATCGTGATGGCGACGAACTCCTCGCCCACGCTCCAGGTGGTCTCCTGGAGGCCCCGCACGGCGGCGTTGAGCACCATGTTGCAGAGCGTGGCGCAGCGCGAGTACGCGAGGTTGAGCACCACCGGGCGGCGCCCGTCGAAGTACTGCCCGAGGCGAACGGGGTGGCCGTTCTCGTCGAGGAAGGTGGTGTCGCCGGGCACCTGGCCGTTGAGGTGCTCGATGACGCCGATGTTCTGCATCTCCCGCGGGAGGACGTTGACCTGCGCGTTCGCCGCACGCGACGACATCGCGAGCGCGAGACACAGGACCGACGACCAGCGGGAGACGCGGGGGTTCATCAGGCTCTCAGTGCGCTCCCGGAGCGGCCGCGGGGGCGACCGCCGGGTGGATGGGAGCCGCGGGAGCAACGTGCGCCGCGGGAGCCGGAGCGGGAGCCGCGACCGGAGCCGCAGGGGCCGGAACGGGAGCCGCGACCGGAGCGGGAGCGGGCGCTGCGACCGGCGTGGGCGCCGGGGCAGCGCGCGGCACCTCACGGGGCGCGAGGCTCCAGCCCTGGAGCGGCGCGAGGTCCGTCGAGGCGGTCGGGCTGATGGCCCCGGGGCGCTGACCCTGGGACACGGCCGACATCGCGGCCTGGAGCCCACCGAGGCGGCGGGCCTCGTCGGTGCGCACGCGGGCCGCGGTCCAGATGTACGAGCCGCCGCGCAGCATCGCGTCGACGTGCTCGCGCGAGCGGGCCTCGTAGGAGTTGTTGAAGTACGAGACGAAGAACAAGCGCATCGCCATCAGGACGCCGACGGACAGCCCGGCGACGGTGAGGATGACCTTGATCGGTGGTTCGGTCTTGTCGACAGCCATGATCCTTCAGATCCTTGTCAGGCGTTCTCGAAGCGCTTGGAGCGCGTGAAGCGCGGGTCGCCCACGGGCACCACCGGGTGCTGCGACATGCGGAAGAAGACCGCGGCGAGGTAGGCGCCGCCGACCCCGAGGAGGCACGCGAAGTCCATCCAGTGGGGCGCGAGGGCCTCGGCCATCTGCGGCCCGATGTTCTTCGCCGCGGCGAAGTTGGGCATCACCAGCCAGTACATCTCGACGACGTGCATGACCAGGAGCAGCCCGGCCGCGAGCGCCAGCACCTTCTGGCCGGCGTAGCGCTTCGTGTTGCGCGAGAGCAGCAGCGCGAAGGGCAGGATGAAGTGCAGGAAGAGGATCGCGAGGCTGACGGACTTCCACGGCCCGTTGCTCCAGCGGAGGTGGAAGAACACCGTCTCCTCCGGGATGCTCGCGTACCAGATCAGGAAGAACTGCGAGAACGAGATGTACGCCCAGAAGACGTTGAACCCGAAGAGCAGCTTGCCGAGGTCGTGGAAGTGCTCGGTGGTGATCGCGTTGCCGCTCACGCCCGAGGCCCGCATCGCGTAGCCGACGAGGATGAGCACCGAGAAGATCGCCACCATCGTGGTGGAGAAGATCTGCACGCCGAAGATGGTGGAGTACCAGTTCGGCAGCAGCGACATGATCCAGTCGAAGGCCGCGAAGGTGGTCGTCAGCGCGAGGCCGAAGGTAGCGGCCGGGGCCATCCCCTGCGAGCTCGCGGTGAGCTTGAGGTCCTTCGTGCTGTCCTGGAGGGTGCTGTTGCGAAACAGCTTCATCGACAGGAAGGTCCAGAAGAGGAAGTAGATCACCGCGCGGACCGCGAAGAAGCCGTGGCTCAGGTACCAGGTCTTCGACGCCATCACCTCGGCGTGCAGCGAGTGCTCGATCTCGTCGTTGGAGAGGCGGTGGCCCGGCGCGGCGTGGCCGTGCTCGTCGGCCGGGGCCGCGGGCTCGCCGTGCTCGCCGTGGGCGGCGGGGGCCTCGTGGCCGTGCTCGGGGGACTCCGCGGCGGCGTGGTGCGCCGCGTGCGCGCCGTGGTCGGGGCTCCACCAGGGGAGCAGGTGGTCGAGGTTGGCCGCGATCGGGAGGAAGAGCAGCGCGAAGATGGGCAGCGCGCTCATGAAGAACTCGGACGTGCGCCGGATCGTGACGCTCCAGCCCGCGTTGGTGAGGTGCTGCAGGAGCACGAAGAAGGTCGCGCCGATCGCGATGGTCAGGAAGACGATGAACGCGAAGAGGTACGAGAACGCGAAGCGCTGCGCGTCCGCCGCGAAGCCCGCGCCCGCGCCTGCGAGGCCGAGGACTCCGACGCCCGCGGCGATCTTCCACGCGTTGGCCCAGGAGGTCCCGGTGGTCCGGAAATCATTCTTGTCGGTAGTGGCGGCGCTCACGGCGTGGCTCCGTTGTTGATCTGGCTGAGCTGGAGCGCGCGCACGTACGCGACGATCGCCCAGCGGTCGCTCACGGGAATCTGCGCGGAGTACCCGGGCATGTTGCGCACCCCGTTGGAGATGGTCGCGTAGAGCTGACCATCGGGGATGTGCCGGATGCGGTCGTCGTGCAGGTTGGCCGGCTGCGGGTACTGGTACCGCGGCCCGTCGGGCCCCTGGCTGCGCAGGAACACCAGGCCGCGCCCGTCACCCACTCCCCCGTGGCACGGGGTGCAGTAGATGCCGTAGCGCTGCTGGCCGCGCTGGATCATCGGGCCGAGCCCGCCCGCGGCCTGCGTGACCCGATCGGGGATGGTCATCACGTAGGTGGGGCTGTCGGTCTCGAGGCCGAGGGTGACGGCGTCGTCGTCGAAGCCCTCGTCGCGGCCGACGGTGAAGTTGGCGTACTGCACGTTGGCGCCGCCCGGGAAGCGCGCGACGGTGCCCTCCGGCGGGTTGCGCATCGTGCGGCCGTCCCCGTAGAACGCGCTGTGCGCCTGCGAGTTGTAGCGCTGCTGGAAGTGCATGTTCCGCAGCGGGGTGATCGGCGCATCGGTGGAGACCTCGCCCCGACAGCCGACCACGAAGACCGCGAGGCTCGCGGCGATGGAGAGTGCGCGGCTCACGACTCAGTGTCCTCGATGATCTCGATGTGGTTGGGGCTCGTCGACGCGATGAGCTCGGGCGTGCGGTCGGCGTCGAACTTCGGGTCGGCGTACTCGACGCTCACGAAGAACTTGTCGTCCGTCGCCGCCTTGAAGCGATCGCTCTCGAAGACCGGGTGGTGGTGCCGCGGCAGCTTGTTGAGGCCGAGCATGCCGAACACCGCGCCGAACGCTGAGAGCAGGATGGTCAGCTCGAAGCACACCGGCACGTAGGCCGGGATCGAGATCGCCGGCTTGCCGCCGACGATGATCGGGTAGTCGATGCCGTTGGCGTAGGTGATGAGGGCGATGCCGGACATGAGGCCGGTGATGCCCATCACCAGGACGATCCATCCGAGCCTGGAGTCGCCCATCCCCATCGCCGCGTCCATCCCGTGCACCGGGAAGGGCGTGTGGGTGTCGAACTTGGTGAAGCCCGCGTCGCGGAGCTTCGCGGCGGCCTTCATGCAGGCCGCGGGGGTCTCGTACTCCGCGAGGAGCAGCGTGGGCCTGCCCTCCGGGACGCTCACCGTGGTGGTCTCGACGGACATAGGTTCAGTGTCCCTCCGCGCTGGTCGCGAGCGCGGGCTCGCCGTGGCTGTCGCCCTCGTGGGCCTCGTCGTGGTGCTCGCCGAAGTGCGGGTCGGCCTCCGGGAGGATGCTCTTCAGCTCGGCGATGGCGATCATCGGGACCCAGCGCAGGAATAGCAGGAAGAGCGTGAAGAACAGGCCCAGCGAGCCCATGTAGGTCGTGATGTCGATGAGCGTCGGGTGGAAGTAGCCCCACGAGCTCGGGATGAAGTCGCGGTGCAGCGACGTCACGATGATCACGAAGCGCTCGAACCACATGCCGATGTTGATGAAGATCGACACGACGAAGCTGAGCGGGATGTTGGTCCGCAGGCGCTTCGACCAGAAGAGCTGCGGCGAGATCACGTTGCAGGTGATCATGATCCAGTACGCCCAGGCGTACGGGCCGGTCGCGCGGTTGATGAAGACGTAGCGCTCGTACTCGTTGCCCGAGTACCAGGCGACGAAGAACTCCATCGCGTACGCGTAGCCAACGAGCGAACCCGTCGCGAGCATGATCTTGTTCATCAGCTCGACGTGGGTCATCGTGACCAGGTCGGTGAGCTTGAAGACCGAGCGGGCGATGAGCAGGAGCGTCATCACCATCGCGAAGCCCGAGAACACGGCGCCCGCGACGAAGTACGGCGGGAAGATCGTCGTGTGCCAGCCGGGCTCGACGGAGGTGGCGAAGTCGAAGGACACCACCGAGTGCACGGAGAGCACGAGGGGGGTCGAGAGCGCCGCCAGGATCAGGTAGCCGCGCTCGTAGTTCTGCCAGTGGCGGTTGGAGCCGCGCCAGCCGAGCGCGAGGAAGCCGTACACCATGCGGCGCAGGTTGTTCTTCGCGCGGTCGCGCAGCGTCGCGAGGTCGGGGATGAGGCCGACGAACCAGAAGAGCGAGGACACCGTGAAGTACGTGCTCACGGCGAACACGTCCCAGAGGAGCGGGCTCTTGAAGTTGGGCCAGATGCCCATCTGGTTGGGGATGGGCGCCAGGTAGTACGCGTGCCAGACGCGGCCGACGTGGATGCCCGGGAAGATGAGGGCGCAGATGACCGCGAAGATGGTCATCGCCTCCGCGAAGCGGTTGATGGACGTGCGCCACTTCTGACGGAACAGGAACAGCACCGCGGAGATGAGGGTTCCCGCGTGACCGATGCCGACCCACCAGACGAAGTTGGTGATGTCCCAGGCCCAGGCGACCGGGGAGTTGTTTCCCCAGACGCCGACGCCGCGCCAGAACAGGTACCCGATGGACCCGAGCAGGACGCCGGTGAAGGTGAACGCCGTGAGGAAGGCGATCCACCAGCCCTTCGGGGCAGGGTTCTCCGTCACCCGGCTGACCGCCTCGGTGATGGACTTGAAGGTGCTCTTCGGGGCGACGAGATCCTTCTCGCCGATGGCCTTGATCGGTGCGTCGAAGCTCATCCGAGCATCTCCGGGTTCGGATTGCGGACCTTGGCGAGGTACAGGGTTCGCGGCTGCGTGCCGATCTCCCCGAGCAGCGCGTAGCGCCGGTCGTCGCGGTGGAGCCGCGCGATGCGGCTCTCCCGGTCGTTGAGGTCACCAAACACGATCGCGTCCGCCGGGCAGGCCTGCTGGCACGCGGTCATCAGCTCGCCGTCGCGGATGTGCCGGCCGTGGCCGTTGTCCGAGCGGCGCGCCTCGATCTTCCGGCCCTGGATGCGCTGCACGCAGTACGTGCACTTCTCCATGACGCCGCGGAAGCGCACCGTGACGTTGGGGTTCATCTGCATGCGGACCGTCTCCGGGACGTCGGCGTCCTCGGGCTGGTAGACCCCGTCGTTGTGCCAGTTCAGGTAGTTGAAGCGGCGCACCTTGTACGGGCAGTTGTTGGCGCAGTACCGCGTGCCGATGCAGCGGTTGTAGGCCATGTCGTTGAGCCCTTCGGGGCTGTGCGTGGTGGCGTTCACCGGGCACACGTTCTCGCAGGGGGCCTCTTCGCACTGCACGCAGGCGAGCGGCTGGAAGGCCACCGCGGGGTCGCTGGTCGCCTCCGCGTCGCGGTCGTTGCCGTGCGCCTTCGGGCTCACGAAGTAGCGGTCGATGCGCAGCCAGTGCATCTCGCGGCCGCGGGAGACCTGCTCCTTGCCGACCACCGGGATGTTGTTCTCCGACTGGCAGGCGACGACGCAGGTGTTGCAGCCGGTGCAGGTGGCCAGGTCGATGGTCATGCCCCAGCGATACCCGGTGCTGTAATCCACCTCGCGCCAGAGCGGCAGCGTGCGGGGCGTCGGCGAGCGACGGGCGGCGAAGTTCGGCGTCGCCTGGAACTCCGCCAGCGTGGCCTCGACCGCCATCGGACGGCCTTCCATCCGGAAGTGGTCCTGCGTCTGCGAGAGGGGGTAGGTCGCGCCGGTCCTGGCCAGCGCGACGCCGTCGGTGAACCACAGCGCCCCGGCGGAGCGGAGGGCGGTGACGTCGAAGCCCTTGCGGCTGCCGACGCGGCCGGCCTTGGTGCGACCCCAGCCGAGCGTGAGCCCGATGCTCCAGTCGGCCTGACCCGGCAGGATCCAGGCGACCACCTCGACCGAGCGGCTGCCCTTGGAGAGCCGGATCATGTCGCCGTTGCTGATGCTCAGCGCCGCCGCGGTGGCGGGCGAGACGTAGGCGACGTTGTCCCAGGTGACCTTGGTGACCGGGTCCGGGAGCTCCTGCAGCCAGGCGTTGTTCGCGTGGCGGCCGTCGAGCAGCTTGGCGTCCACGAGGAAGTTCACCTCGAGGTTGTTCTGCCCGATGGGCGAGCCCGCCTGGCGCTGCGCCATGCGCTGCGCGACCGCGCCACCCAGGATCGACGGGACCGCCACGTTGGACGGGGCCTCGGCGTGCACCCCGCGGTTGAGCGACCGGCGCCAGGAGCGGTTGAAGATCACCGCGGGCACCCCGGCGCCGCGGTGGGTCTCCTGCACGAGGTCGTGGCCGCGGGGCGACGGCGCATCGGCGAGGAGCGCCAGGATCTCGAGGTCCGAGCGGCCCTGGAAGAGCGGCTGGATCAGCGGCTGCTGGATCGCGACGGTGCCGTCGAGCGACTGCCCATCGCCCCAGGACTCGAGCTCGTGCGCCCGAGGGATGTGCCAGGTCGCCCGCTCGGCGGTCTCGTCGCGGTGCGAGGAGAGCGCGAAGCTGGCGGGGACGCGGCCGAGCTTCTCGCCGAAGGCGAGGTCGCCGGGGGCGTCGTAGACGGGGTTTCCTCCGAGGATCACCAGGGCCTGCACCTGGCCGTTGCCCATCGCCTCGGCGAGGGCCGCGATGTCGGTGCCGTGGTCGACCTCGTCGCGGTCCGCCGGGGCGACGTACTGCACCGTCTGCCCGGCGTTGCCGAGCGCCTGGTTGATGGCGTGCGCGAGGGCGTGAACCGTCGCGGGCTGCCGCGAGCCGACGACCAGCGCCGAAGCGCCGCGGTGCGCGGCGAGGTCGTTGGCGACGGCCTCGACCCACTTCGCGGGGACGCCCTGCGGGGCCTGGACGTTGCGCACCGCGGCGGCGATCTCGCCGAGGTCGAGGCTGTGCGCGCGCACGAGCTGACCGGCGAGGGCCTGGAGGTAGAGCTCCACCTCGCGCGCCGCGAGGCGCAGGCGGTGGTCGGCGTTGGCGCCGGTGGTCGTGTACGAGGGCTCGACCACGTAGAGTCGGCTCATCGCCTCGCCGGGCTGACGCCCCTGGGCGAAGCCGCGGGTGTTGCGCACCGCGCCGGTCTCGGTCTGGAGGAAGTCGCTGTCGAGGGAGAGGATCACCCGCGCCCGCTCGAGCGAGAGCACCGGGAGGACGACCTGCCCGAAGGCGAGCTTCGCGCCCTCGCGAGCATTGCTGTTGGAGGCCGCGCTCCAGGTGTGGAAGCGCGCGTTGGGGAAGCGCCGGAGCACCGCCTGGCGGAGCCGCACGAAGGTCGGAGAGCTGGTCGGTTGCGCGAGCACGCGGAGGCCGCCGCCGCCGTTCGCCGCCTGCGCCTGGAGCGCCGCGGCGAGGGCCGCCTCGGCGTCGGCGTAGCGCTTGTCTTCGCCGCGCATCGACGGCTGACGGGCGCGGTCGGGGTCGTAGAGGTCGAGCACCGCGGCCTGCGCGAGGAGGTCGGTCTTGCCGCGGCTCGCGCTGTGGTCAGGGTTGCCCTCGATCTTGGTGGGCCGCCCCTCGTGGCTCTCCACGAGCAGCCCCAGGGACTCGCCGCGCCGGTCGAGGACCGTGGCGTAGTAGCTCGTCACGTTGACGGCCACGTCCTCGGGCATCCGGGTGTACGGCATGATCTTGTCGACCGGCCGACGGCACCCCTCGAGGGTCCCGAGCGCGACGGCCGCGCCCATCAGGGTCATGAACCCGCGGCGCGAGACCCCGCCGTCGGTGAAGTCGAGCGACTCCCGGGTGAACTCCTCGGCGAGGTGCGCCCGGGCGGCCGGGTCGTCGCTCTGCTGGAGCGTGAAGTCATCGAGGCTGGTCCAATAGACCGCCGCGTCCGGCGCGGGCCCCTCGAACTCATACGGCTTGCGATGCGTCATCGGTGACACCCTGAGCACGTCTGCGGTGGATTGAGCACGCGCGGAGGCTGCGCGGTCCCACTCAGACTCGGATCCATGTTGGTGATCTGATCGATCGGGCGGATGCGCGGCCCCGGGTTGCGGTGGCAGTCGAGGCACCAGGACATGCTCAACGGCCGGACCTGGCGCACGACGTCCATCTGATCGACCCGGCCGTGGCACTCGACGCAGCCCACGCCTGCGGACAGGTGCACGCTGTGATCGAAGTACGCGTGGTCGGGAAGGCGGTGGACCTTCACCCACTCGATCGCCCGGCCGCTCTCCCAGCTCTCACGCACCGGCGCGAGCCGTGCGGAGGTGGTGCGCACCAGGGCGTGGCAGTTCATGCAGGTCTGCGTCGGCGGAATCATCGCGTGCGCGGCGCGCTCGATGTTCGCGTGGCAATACCGGCAGTCCATGCCCATCTGTCCGGCGTGCAGCAGGTGGCTGTACGGGACAGGCTGGTGCGGCTGGTAGCCGACCTGCGTGTGCAGCGGTGAGAAGTAGTACCAGACCAGCGACGTCACGAGGCCGCCCGCAAGGGCGACCACGACGGCGACGATGGCCGGCAGACGGTTGAGTGAGCGCGGGAAGATCTGCATCGGAGGTTTGTCTTCGGTCTGCTGGCCGAGCGCGGGTCGCGTCCTCGGTTCTCCCGCCCTGCGACCGGGCGCCGCAGGACCGCGGTGCCGCTAGCACCATATTCGCGGCAACCCTGTCAAGAGGCATGCGCTCGAACCGGGAAGGAAAGGGGCCCTGTCTGGTGTCGAATCAGAGAGGGTTTCTGCCGGCTCGTTCGCGGGCGGGGACGCTAACAGGTTCACTGGGGTGCCGCGCGAGGAATCGACAACGATGGCTCCATGGTCGCCGACGCCGCGCGGGCCCATATGAAGTGCCCCGCCCGGGCTCCGACAAGGGCCGACCGTGGATCCCTTTGCGGGCCCCGTGAAACCCGGAGGGCCTTCTGTGCTAACGCTCCCGCCGACGCCATGAACCTCGCGCCCTTCCTCTCCCCCGCCGAGCTGTCCCCCCTCGAGGTCGACCGCATCGTCGCGCTCGCGCTCGCCGAGGACCTCGCCGCCGGCGACGTCACCACCCGCACGGTCATTCCCCCTGACGCCCTCGCCCGCGGGGTCTTCTCTGCCCGCGAGCCCATGGTCCTCGCGGGCCTCGCGGTGGCCGCTCGGGTGTTCGCCCGCGTCGACCCCCGGGTGAGCTTCACGGCGCGCGTCGCCGACGGCACCCTGCTCCCCAAGGGCGCCGTGGTCGCCGCGATCGAGGGCCCCGCGCACGGCGTCCTCACCGGCGAGCGCGCCGCGCTCAACCTGCTCCAGCGCATGTGCGGCGTCGCCACCCTGACCCGCCGCTTCGTCGACGCCCTCCCCGAGGGCAGCCGCGCGCGGATTACGGACACCCGTAAGACCAACCCCGGGCTGCGCGCCCTCGACCGCTACGCCGTCCGCGCCGGCGGCGGGCACAACCACCGCAACGACCTCTCCTCCGCGGTGCTCATCAAGGACAACCACGTCGCCGTGTGCGGCGGCGTCCGCCCGGCGATCGAGCGGGCCCGCCGCTCGGCCCCGCACACCATGCGCATCGAGTGCGAGGTGCAGTCCCTCGAGGAGCTCGAGGAGGCGCTCGCCGCCGGCGTGGACGTGCTCATGCTCGACAACTTCGACGACGAGCAGACCATCGAGGCGCTCCGGCGCATCCGCTCGCTCGCCCACAGCCCCATCGTGGAGGTCTCCGGGGGCATCACCCTCGAGCGCGTCCCTGCGCTCGGGGCGATGGGCGTCGACGTCCTCTCCGTCGGCGCGCTCACCCACGGCGCCCGCGCGGTGGACATCGGGCTCGACCTCGAGGTCACCGGCTCCTGGGACGAGACCACGCCGTAGGCCCGCCGATGGACGACCTCCACGGCTTCGTGAGCCCGCCCGGGTGCCGGCTGGGTCGGCCGCTGATCCTCAAGGCCCTGACCGGCTCGACCAACGACGACGCCCGCGCGCTCGCCAACGCAGGCGCGGGCCACGGGACCGTCGTGCTCGCCGACGCGCAGACCTCGGGGCGCGGGCGCCTCGGGCGATCGTGGTCGTCCCCGGCGGGGGAGAACCTCTACCTGTCGATCGTGTGGCGCGCGGGGCTCGACGCGATCGAGCCGCCGCTGCTCGCGCTCGGCGCGGGGCTCGCGGTGTCCGAGGCGCTCGACGGGTTCACGCCCACGCCCACGGCGGTGAAGTGGCCCAACGACGTGCGGCACCGGGGGAAGAAGCTCGCGGGCCTGCTGGCCGAGGCGATCTACCGCGGGGTGCAGCCGAGCGCGGTGGTGCTCGGCCTCGGCGTCAACGTGAGCGGAGCCGTGATGCCCGAGGCCATCGCCGCCATCGCGACCTCGCTGCGCCTCGTGCGAGGCGAGGACCCGGGGCGCGAGGCCGTGCTCTCGGCGCTGCTCGAGCGCCTCGACGAGACGCTCGGGCTGCTCTGCGTCGACGGGTTCGGCGCCATCCGCCAGCGGCTCATCGGTCGCTGCGAGAGCATCGGGGCGCGGGTGTCCATCGGCGACCTCAGCGGCGTCGCGGTCGACATCGACCCGAGCGGCGCGCTGAACGTCCGCGATGACCACGGCGCGGTGCACGCGGTGCGAGCGGGCGAGATCCGCTGATCAGGCGATCGCGGAGAGCGAGGTCACGAGCGCGCGCCCGTCTGTGGGACGGGCCGACGGATCCGCCGAGCGGCAGGGCGGGAGCCGCGGGTCGCGCGCCGGGGGCGCGCCGCGGCCGAGCGCGCGGCCCATCGCGCCGAAGGAGTACACGTCCGAGCCGGGCGCGATCGCCTCGCCCGCCCTCGCCTCCGGGGCGGTGAAGCCTGGGGTGCCCTCGACCGCGTCGGCGCGCTCCCCGGCGCGTCGCGCGAGCCCGAGGTCCGAGACCACCGCGCGGCCGTCCGCTCGGAGCAGCACGTTGCCCGGCTTCAGGTCACGGTGCACCCAGCCCGCCTCGTGGACCCGCGCCAGCGCGAGCGCCACGTCGCGGATCCAACCGCGCGCCGGCTCCGCCGGGACGGGGCCGCGAGCGATCACCTGGCGGAGCGATCCGCCCGCGCAGTACTCCATCACCAGCGCCCCCTGCTCGGGCCTCACGTCGAGCAGCCGCACCACCCGCGCCGAGCGGATGGCCTCCGCGACCTCCGCCTCCGCTCGCATCCGCGCTCGCCTCGCCTCCCTCCCCCCGCCGCCGTGGTGGAGCTTCACCGCGACCTCCCGGCCCAGCCGCTCGTCCCTCGCCAGGAACACCGCCCCGGCCCCGCCGCGCCCGAGCTCCTTCATCAGCACGTAGCGTCCGATGCCCGCGCGGGCGTCCGGGGCCAGCAGCGTCGCGCCGGCGTCGCCCGGGCGGGCCCCCTCCCCCAGGCGCCGCAGCCGCTCTCGCGCCCCGGGGAACGACAGGTCGCACGCGACCAGCTCCTCGAGCCAGCGCGCCGCCGCGTCCCGATCGCCTCGCTCGATGCACAGGTCCGCGAGCCCGAGGCGGGCCCTCAGCGCACCGTCTCCGGGCCGCCGCGAGGACGCCTCCAGCACCCGCGCCGCCACGTCCGCCTCGCCCCGCCCCTGGAAGTACTCCGCGAGCAGCAGCCCCGCGTCGTCGTCGAGGTCGTCGCGCGCGCTGAGCTCCCGCAGCATCCGCACGAGGCCCGTCGCCGCGACCGGGTCGATCTCCCCTCGCAGCGCCGCGACCGCCCGGCGCACCGCGTCCCCGGGCGGCATCGCCCGCAGGCGCTCGGTCACCTCGACGCCGTCGACCTTGCGGGCGGGCGCGGCCTGCGCGGGCGACAGCACCGGCGGGGGGAGGTCCCGATCGTCCTCTCCCGCCTCCGCGGGGACGGCCGGGTCGGGCGTCGAACGGGTGATTCGTCGGAGCCAGTCTCGCAGTCCCATCGGCGCTCCTAGAGAACCTCCATCCACCCGCGCGGACCGTCGATGCGGTCACCGTGCGCCAGCACCATCGGCATCGCGACCCGCTGCCCGTTGAGCTGCACCGGCTCCGACGGCTCCAGCTGCAGCCCGCTCTCCCCCACCCGCAGCACGCCCATCGGGGAGCGCCACGCCCCCGCCAGCACCGCCACGCGCCGGCCCCGGTCGAGGCCGCGCTCGACCAGCAATGTGAGCCCCCCGTCGTCGAGGCCGACCCGCAGCGCGAGGTCGTCGCCGAGCTCCACGCGCTGCCCGTCGCGCAGCCGCATGGGCGCGCCGATGCGCAGCCCGTCGAGTCGCGTGCCCGAGCGGCTCTCCAGGTCGCGGAGCTCATAGCCCCCTTCCGGATCGCTCGCCCTCGCGATCTCGCAGTGCCGACGCGACACCCCGGCCCCGCGCAGCACCAGGTCGCCCTCGCGGCCGATCACCAGCGGCAGCCGGCCCATCAGGCTGACCGCCTCGCCGTCCAGGCGCAGCTCGCACCGGCCGCCGCGCAGCAGCGACGCGTCCCGCTGGTCGAGCAGGCGACGGGCCTCGTGGTCGTCCGCGTTGGCGCCCACCCAGGCCCGCAGCGCCGCGAGCGAGCCCGGCCGGTCGCCCGAGCGCCATCGCGTGTCCGCGTCCTCCGTGGCGGCCCGGCGGCGCAGCCCGCGGCGGTCGACGTCGTCGCGCGCCCCGGTCAGCCGCTCGAGGGCCTCGACGTCGCCGGAGAGGGTGAGCGTGCGCACGATGCCCTCGCGGTCTTCGAGCACCACGTAGGCGCGGGCCGCGTCGCCGTGCTCGCCGAGGGCCTCGAGGGCGCGGGCGGCGTCGGCCAGGGCGCGGCGGTCGTCGTCGGTGCGGGGGTGGTCCTCCTCCGCCTCCTCGACCGTGAGCCGGGCCAGGCGGCGGCGAGCCTCGGCCCGCTGCGCGTCGTCCCGGGAGAGGGTCGCGGCCCGGGTGAGCAGCGCCCGGCGAGCCTCCAGGCCCCGGGTGGTCTCCGCGACGGCGAGGAGCACCCGCACCGCCTCCTCCCGGGAGCCCGCGTCGACGTAGAGACGCACCGCGTCTTCGAACCGCCCCTCGGCCTCCGCCCGTTCGGCTCCCCCGGTCGACCGGAATGCGCGCGACAACCACGACCACATGGATGATCCTCGTCCAGGCGTGATAGATAACACGCCGTGCGCTGTCCCGACCTCGCGACCGCTCTGATGCACCGCGCCCGTCGACAGTGGCCCTACCGGATCAATCGGCGACGAGAAGGAGGCATTTGATGTCGAGCGGCAATCGCCTGGGCGAGCTTCTGGTGCGCGAGAAGCGCATCTCCCTGACGCAGTTGAAGGCGGCGCAGGACGAGCAGAAGCGCACCGGGCAGAACCTCACCTACGCCCTGGCGAAGCTCGGGTACATCTCCGAGAAGGAGATCGCGAACTTCCTGGCCCAGGAGTACCGCGTCCCCTCCATCGACCTCAACGCCGTGGAGCTCGACGCCGAGCTCGGCAAGATCGTCACCAAGGAGATCTGCGAGAAGCACCGCATCGTGCCCATCTCCCGGGCGGGCACCTCGCTCATCGTCGCGATGAGCGACCCGACCAACCTCAACGCCATCGACGCGGTGCGCTTCCTCACGACGTACAACGTCGAGCCCGTGGTCGCGAGCGAGAACGCGATCCTCGCGGCCATCGACCGGATGTTCCAGGCGCAGGCCCAGGGCATCAACATGAACGACGTGCTCGATGAGTTCGCCGACGGCGAGATCGAGTTCGGCGAGGAGGAGGAGAGCGAGGCCAACGCGATGGAGCTGGCCAAGGCCAGCGAGGACGCCCCCATCGTGCGCCTCTGCAACGCCATCCTGCTCAACGCGATCAAGGTGCGCGCGAGCGACATCCACATCGAGCCCTACGAGAAGAAGCTCCGGGTGCGCTACCGCATCGACGGCGTGCTGCGCGAGGAGATGTCCCCGCCCATCAAGATGAAGAACGCGATCTCGTCGCGCATCAAGATCATGTCGAGCCTCGACATCGCCGAGCGACGCCTCCCGCAGGACGGGCGCATCAAGCTCAAGATGCCGGGCGGCAAGGAGATGGACTACCGCGTGTCGGTCCTCCCCACGATCTGGGGCGAGAAGATCGTCATGCGTCTGTTGGACAAGTCCAACCTGCAGCTGGACATGACCAAGCTCGGCTTCGAGAAGCAGGCGCTCGAGTGGTTCATGAAGGCCATCCACAACCCCTTCGGGATGGTGCTGGTCACCGGCCCGACAGGGTCGGGCAAGACCACGACGCTCTACTCGGCCCTCTCCGAGCTCAACAAGATCTCCGAGAACATCTCCACCGCCGAAGACCCCGTCGAGTACAACCTCCAGGGCATCAACCAGTGCCAGATGCACGACGACATCGGGCTCAACTTCGCCGCGGCCCTGCGGTCCTTCCTCCGGCAGGACCCGGACATCATCATGGTCGGCGAGATCCGCGATTTCGAGACCGCGGAGATCGGCGTGAAGGCCGCGCTCACGGGCCACATGGTGCTCTCGACGCTGCACACCAACGACGCCCCGGGGACGGTCTCGCGCCTCCTCAACATGGGCATCGAGCCCTTCATGGTGACCGCCGCCACGACCCTCGTGCTCGCCCAGCGCCTCGCGCGGCGCATCTGCTCGGAGTGCAAGCAGGAGGTCAAGGTCAACCCCGAGATGCTCCGCGAGATCGGCTTCAAGGAGGAGGAGGTCGCGCAGGCCAACGGCCGGCTCTGGAAGGGCCAGGGGTGCCCCAACTGCAACGGCACCGGGTACCGCGGCCGCGTGGCGCTCTACGAGGTCATGCCGATGTGGGACGAGCTCAAGGAGCTCGTGCTCCAGGGCGCCTCGGCGGCGGAGCTCAAGACCCAGGCGATCCGCTGCGGCCTGCGCACCCTGCGCATGAGCGGGATCACCAAGTGCCTGGAGGGCGTGACCACCACCGAGGAGATCATCCGCGTGACCTTGTCGGACGTGAACAAGTCCGCCAGCTGAGACCCCTCCCATGACTGCCCCCGCCGAGGCCTCCCCCCCGTCCATCCTCGAGCTGCTCCGCATCATGGTCGAGCGGAGCGCCAGCGACCTGCACATCACCACGGGCGCCCCGCCGATGCTGCGCATCGACGACCAGCTGATCCCGCTGCGGCGCAACCTCGCGGTGCTCACGCCCGCGGACACGCAGCGGCTCTGCTACCAGATCCTCACGGAGGAGCAGCGGGCCCGCTTCGAGCGCAGCTGCGAGATCGACCTGTCCTTCGGGGTGAAGGGCCTCGCGCGCTTCCGCGCGAACATCTTCCTGCAGCGCGGCGCGGTGGCGGGCACCTTCCGCGCGATCCCCTTCAAGATCCTCGCGCTGGAGGAGCTCGGGCTGCCGCCGGTGGTGGGAGAGTTCATCACCAAGGCCCGCGGGCTGGTGCTGGTGACGGGCCCGACGGGCAGCGGGAAGACCACCACGCTCGCGGCGATCATCGACAAGATCAACGCCGAGACGCGGCAGCACATCGTCACGATCGAAGACCCGATCGAGTACATGCACCTCAACAAGAACTCGCTGGTCAACCAGCGCGAGGTGGGCACCGACTCGGCCACGTTCAAGGACGCCCTGCGCAACGTGCTGCGGCAGGACCCGGACGTGGTGCTCATCGGCGAGCTGCGCGACCAGGAGACCGTCGAGGCCGCGCTCACGGTCTCGGAGACCGGCCACCTGGTGCTGGGCACGCTGCACACCAACTCCGCCTGGCAGGCGATCCACCGCGTGGTGGACATGTTCCCGGCGCACCAGCAGCAGCAGGCGCGCATCTCGCTGTCGTTCGTGCTGCAGGGCGTGGTGACGCAGCTGCTCCTGCCGCGCGCGGGGGTGCCCGGGCGCATCGCGGCGGTGGAGGTGCTCGTGCCCAACTCGGGCATCCGCTCGCTCATCCGCGAGGACAAGATCCACCAGATCTACTCGCTGATGCAGGTCGGGCAGAGCGCCTCCGGGATGCAGACCATGAACCAGTCGCTCGCCACGCTGGTCGCCCGCCGACAGATCACGCTCGAAGAGGCGCAGGGTCGCTCCAACGACCCGATCGAGCTGCTGCAGCTCGTGGAGACCGCCCGCGCCACCGGGGCGGCCCGGCCTCCGCCGTCGCGAGAACCGTAAGCTTCAGCGAGAACCTTTTGACCCCGGCCGCGCGTCCCAATACGATCGCGGTCGATGCCGACGTTCACCTACGAGGCCAAGACCCGGACCGGTGAGGTTCGCACCGGCACCATGGATGCCGAAGACGAGGCCGCGGTCGGGCAGCGTCTCCGACAGCAGCAGCTCCAGCCGACGAAGGTCGCGAAGAAGGGCTTCAGCTTCAATTTCGGCGGCGGCGGCAGCGTCACCACCAAGGACCTCGTGATCTTCACGAGGCAGTTCTCGACCATGATCGACGCGGGCCTGCCGCTGGTGCAGTGCCTCGACATCCTCGGCTCGCAGATCGAGAACCCGGCCTTCGCGCGCGTGCTCCGCACGGTGAAGAACGACGTCGAGGGCGGCCTCACCTTCAGCGACTCGCTGGCCAAGCACCCGCGCATCTTCGATCACCTCTTCTGCAACCTGGTCCGCGCCGGAGAGATCGGCGGCATCCTCGACACCATCCTCCAGCGCCTCGCGGCGTACATCGAGAAGAACGCCAAGCTCGTCCGCCAGGTGAAGAGCGCCCTCACCTACCCCATCGGCGTCCTCTGCATCGCCGTCGCGGTCATCGGGATCATGATGATCTTCGTGATCCCGAGCTTCGAGGCGATGTTCAAGGAGTTCGGCGGCGAGCTCCCCGCGCTCACGCAGACGGTCATCAACGCGTCGCACTTCTTCGTCAACAACGTCTTCCTGCTCGTCGGCGGCATCGTCGGCGGCGTCTACGGCTTCATCTACTGGAAGCGCACGCCCAGCGGCACCCGCATCATCGACCGCGCGCTGCTGCAGATGCCGGTCATCGGCGGCGTGATGCGCAAGATCGCCGTCGCGCGCTTCACCCGCACGCTCGGCACGCTGCTCTCGTCCGGCGTGCCCATCCTCGACGCCATGGAGATCGTGGCCAAGAGCTCGGGCAACTACATCATCGAGCAGGGCATCATGACCGCCCGCGCGAAGATCGCCGAGGGCAAGAACATGGCGGAGCCGCTCGCGGAGACGCAGGTGTTCCCGTCGATGGTGGTGCAGATGATCGCCGTGGGCGAGCAGACCGGCGCCCTCGACACCATGCTCAACAAGATCGCCGACTTCTACGAGGAGGAGGTCGACGTCGCCGTCTCCGCGATGACCTCGCTCCTCGAGCCGATCATGATGGTGTTCATCGGCGGCAGCGTCGGCACCATGATCATCGCGATGTACCTCCCGATCTTTACCATGGCCGGTAATATCAAGGCCGGCTGAGGCCGCGGGGTGCCGGTGCGCTCCCCGTCGCTCCTCCCGGAGCAGCTCTCCCTCGTCGGCAACTCCGACGCCCAGCTCCGCGAGCGCTTCCAGCTCCTCACCGCCGCGCGCGTCATGGTCTGCACGGTCATCTTCGGCGGCACCGTCGCGGTGTACCTCGCGGAGGGGCACTCGCTCGACGACGCCACGCCGAAGCTCCTGCTCTCGGTGATCATCGCCATCTACGCCGTCTCGCTGGTGTACGCTCTGCAGATCCGCGTCGCCCCGCGGGCCCGGCTGCTGCGCCTCACCGCCGTCAGCATCGCGCTCGACCTCGCCGCCTGGACGGTGCTCGCCTACGCCACCGGCGGCGCGGGCTCGCCGCTCAGCACCTTCTTCGGGCTGAGCACCCTCACCGCCGCGCTCGTCCTCGGCGGCAACGGCACGCTCTGGACGGCGGTCTCGTCGCTCACCGCCTACGGCCTGCTCGCGCTCTCCGGCGCGCTCGGCCTCGTGCAGCCCCCGTCGGACCAGCTGCACATCCCCCACAACCCGATCGAGACCACCTACCAGATGGTGGTCACCCTCACCGCCATCGTGTCCATCACCGCCATCGGGGGCGCGCTCGCCGACCGCCTGGTGGTCACCGGCGACGCGCTGCTGCGAGTGGAGGCCTCGCGCGTGAGCCTCATCGCGCTCTACGAGGACGTCCTCCGGTCGATCCCCGCGGCGCTGGTCACGTACACCGCCGAGGGCCTCGTCGACGGCGCCAACCCCTTCGCGGCGCTCTTCCTCGACCTCGAGCCCGGCGAGATGCTCGGCCGCCCGGCGCACGAGGTGCTGCCCTTCATCCCCCGCGTGGCGCTCGACGGCGACGCGGGCAACTCGAGCGGCGACGCCCGGCTGAAGACGCCGTACCGGGAGATCCCGGTCGCCTACCACGTCGCGCCGCTCTACTCCCACGACGGCTCGCGCCGCGGAGGCATCGTGGTGGTGGAGGACCGCTCCCACGAGGAGGGCCTGCGCCACGCGGTCGAGACCTCCGAGCGCTTCGCGCAGCTCGGGCACCTCGCCGCGGGCCTCGCGCACGAGATCCGCAACCCCCTCGGGGCCATCTCCGGGTGCGTCGAGCTGGTGCGCGAGACCGCGACGCTCGACACCGAGGAGCGCAGCCTGCTCGCCACGGTCAGCCGCGACGTCGCGCGGCTCAACGACCTCGTCACGGACATGCTCCAGTTCGCCAGGCCGCGGCTGCCCGACCGGTCGCCCGTCGACCTGAGCTCGCTCGCGCGGGACGTGGTCGCCCTCGCCCGCACCTCCGGCGGCCCCGAGGCGAGGGTCAACATCCGGCTGAGCGCCGAGCAGCCGGTCGTCGCCACCGTCGACGCCTCGCAGTTCAAGCAGGTGCTCTGGAACCTCCTGCGCAACGCCGCGCAGGCCTCGCGCGTGGGCACCGACGTCGAGATCGTGGTGAGCGCCACGGAGCACGAGGCGGCGCTCCAGGTGCTCGACCGCGGGCCCGGCATCGAGCCCGGGCTGCGAGACCGGATCTTCGACGCCTTCTACTCCGGCACCGCGCGGGGCACCGGGCTCGGCCTCGCGATCGTGAAGCGCATCGCCGACGCGCACCACGGGCGGGTGGAGATCGTCGAGCGAGACGGCGGCGGGAGCATCTTCAGCTGGGTGGTCCCGCGCGACCTGATCACCGCGCAGATGGCGGGCCCGTCGGAGCCTACCGGCGAGCTGCCGGTCGGGCCCCCCTCCACCGCGCCGGGCTCATGACCCCTGCTGTCGGCGCTCCTTGGCGTCGACCGCGGCGACGAAGAGCCGGGTGTACTCGACCGCCGAGGTCACGGAGAACACCATCGAGAGCACCACCAGCCACTGCCCGCAGAGGTTGAGGTCGACCGGGTGGGGGTAGAAGGGCACCACGGGATAGCGGAAGTGCAGGACGAGGCAGAGGATGCCGACCATCTGGATGGCGGCCTTCCACTTGCCGCCCTCGCCCGCCGCGATGACCACGCCCTCGTTGGCCGCGATGGCCCGCAGCGAGGTGATGGAGAGCTCGCGGCCGAGGAGGACCACCACGATCCACGGCGCGATGCGCCCCATGCGCGTGAGGTAGACCAGCGTCGCCATCACCAGGAGCTTGTCCGCCAGCGGGTCGAGGAACTTCCCGAACACGCTCACGAGCCCTTGCTTGCGGGCCAGGTAGCCGTCGAGCAGGTCGGTCACGGCGGTGGCGCCGTAGAGCCAGCCGGCGATGACGGCGTCGCGGGGCGTCCCCGCGGTCACGTAGTAGAGCACCACCGGAATCATCGCCACGCGGCTCATGGTGAGGGCGTTGGGGATGTTCCAGATGTCCGCGCGGGCGGAGGAACGCGGGCGTGCGGGGTCCGACACGGCGCGGAGACTAACACCACCCGCCTCGCCGAAGTGGCGCCGCGCTCGTCGCCAGGGCGGGCGATGGCTCTGTCTTGCGGCCGCGCTCGGTGGCAGAATCCGCGCGTGACCCGCGCCTCGAAGCTCGCCGACGTCGAGAACACCCGAACGATCCAGCCCGAGCGGCTCGTCGGCCCCACCTTCCGGGGAATCCGCGTCACCGTCGTGAGCGGGCCGGACATGGGCGTCGACGCCGTGCTCGCGATCACCCGCGGCATCGTCGGGCGCAGCCAGGGGTGCGACGTGCGCCTCTCCGACCCGACCATCTCGGCCTTCCACGTCGAGCTCCACGCGGTCGACGACCAGGGCGCCATCCACGTGAAGGACCTCTCGTCGCGCAACGGCACCCGCTACGCCGGCGCGCGCATCGAGTCCGCGCTGCTCCCCTCCGGCGCCACGCTGGAGATCGGGAGCTCCGTCGTGCGCATCCAGCTCGACGCCGCCGTCGAGACGCCGCTGCCGGACATCCACTCCTTCGGCGAGCTGCGCGGCCGCAACGGCGCCATGCGCGAGATGTTCTCGACGCTCCAGCGCCTCGCGCGCACCGAGCTGTCGATCCTCCTCGAGGGCCAGACCGGCACCGGCAAGGAGCTCGCGGCGCGCGCCGTCCACGACGCGAGCCTCTACGGCCAGGGGCCCTTCGCGGTGCTCGACTGCACCGCCATCCCGTCGACCCTCGCGGAGAGCGTCCTCTTCGGCCACGAGCGCGGCGCCTTCACCGGGGCGAGCGAGCGGCGCATCGGCATCTTCGAGGCCGCCGAGAGCGGCACCGTGTTCCTCGACGAGGTGGGCGAGCTGCCGCTCGAGCTGCAGCCCAAGCTGCTGCGCGTGCTCGAGCGCCGCGAGGTCGTGCGCGTCGGCAGCACCACCCCGAAGCCCGTGCAGGTGCGCGTGATCTCCGCGACCTGGCGCGACCTGCGGCAGATGATCAACCACGGCCGCTTCCGCGAGGACCTCTACTACCGCCTCGCGCAGGCGCGGGTGACCATCCCCCCGCTGAAGGAGCGCGCGGACGACATCCCGCTGCTCGTCTATCACTTCCTGCAGCGCCTGCCGTCCAACACCCAGGGCGCTCGCGCCATCTCGCCGGAGGCGCTCCAGGAGCTGATGCGCCGCGAGTACGCGGGCAACATCCGGGAGCTGAAGAGCGCCGTCGAGCGCGCCGCGATGATGGCCGAGGGGGCGGTGATCACCCCGGCGGACCTGGCCTTCGAGCGCATCCTGTCGGGCGAGCGCACCAAGGCCCAGGGGACGCTGAGCTCGCCCTCGGCGACCGCCTCGGTCGGGGCCGATCCCAACCAGCCGCTCACGCCCTTCAAGGACGCCAAGCGCACCCTGATCGACGAGTTCGAGAAGGACTACCTCCAGCGCCTGCTGCACCGCACCGGGGACAACCTCTCGCGCGCCGCCGCGCTGGCGGGCATCGAGCGCCACTACCTCCGAGACCTCTTCCGCAAGCACGGCCTCCGGTCCGACGACTGACCGTCCCTCCCTTCCTCCCACCGACGACATGAACACCAAACGCATCCTCGCCGTGGTGCTCGCCGTCGCGCTGCTCTACGGCGCCATCGCGCTGCTCGGCGACGTGCGCGCCCTCCGGGCCACGCTCTCCACCTTCGCCTGGTGGACCTTCGCCGCCTCCCTCGCGCTCTCGCTCGGCAACTACGCGCTCCGCTTCTTCAAGTGGGACTTCTACCTGCGCCTGCTGGGCATCCGCGACGTCCCGCTGGCGGAGAGCTTCTGCATCTACGTCGCGGGCTTCGCGATGTCCGTGACCCCCGCCAAGGCCGGCGAGGTCTTCAAGAGCGCGCTCCTCGCCAGCGCCCGCGGCTACCCCATCGCCCGCACCGCGCCCATCGTCATCGCCGACCGCCTCACGGACCTCATCTCGCTCATCGCCATGGTCGCCCTCGGCGGCCTGCTCTTCCCCGGCGGCTGGATCGTCGCGCTCGCGGCCTCCTCGCTCGTCGTCGCACTGATGCTCTTCGTGCTCGTCCGCCCGCTCGGCGAGTGGGTGATCTCGCTCACCGAGCGCTTCGCCGTCGGCCGCCGCCTCTCGCCGAAGGTGCGCGACGCCTACGACGCGCTGCGCATTCTCGCCTCGCCGAAGGCCCTGCTGCTGCCGACCGCGATCTCCGTGCTCGCGTGGGCGCTCGAGGCCCTCGGGCTCTGGGTCATCCTCGTCGGCCTCGGCACCCCGGCGCCGCTGTCGCTCGCGTCCTTCGTGTACGCGACCTCCACCCTCGCGGGCGCCGTCGCGATGCTCCCGGGCGGCGTCGGCGGCGCGGAGATCACCATGATCTCGCTGCTCGTCGCGCTCTCCCACGGCGCCATCCCCGCGCCCGCCGCCAAGGCCGGGACGCTGCTCTGCCGGCTCGCCACGCTCTGGTTCGCGGTGGTGCTCGGCGCGCTCGCGCTCGCGTGGTTTCGCCGCCACTACGACCGCCACCGCGACGACATCGACATCCCGCCCTACGCGGGCGGCTCGTCCGTCGGCCCCTCTTCGTCGTCGCCGTCGTCGAGCGCGGGCAGCGCGGTGTCGACCTCGTCGTAGGGGTCGCGCGTCGGGCCGTCCTCGCCGCCGTCGGGCTGGTCGCCCGGGGGCTCGTCGATCTCCGCCACGTCGTCGCCCGGTCGCTCCTCGTCGCCGACCCACCTCCCGCGGTCGTCCTCGGGCAGGGCGTCGATCGGATCGTCCGGCGAGCCCTGGTCGTCCTCGCCCGGCGTGTCGTCGTCGAAGGCCACCACGGCCAGCGCGCCGGGGTCGACGCCCACGACGTCGTCATCCCCTTCGAGGCTGTCGTCCCACGCGTCGGGGCGGAGCTCGTCGGGGACCTCGACCACGCCCTCGTCGGTGTCGAGCGGCGCGAGGTCGGGGAGCTCGTCGTCGTCGGGTCGGGTCTTGGCGGCGGAGGTCATGGACCGGATCAACCACGCGCCGAGGGCACGGGCAACCCGAGCCGCTCGAGCACCAGCTTCATGTCCGTCCAGACCTCGGCGCGGGCGGTGCTCTTCGGGTCGTCGCGCACCCGCAGCACATACGACGGGTGCCACGTGGGCATCACCGGAACCCCCTTCCACGAGTGCCAGCGCCCTCGCATGGAAGTCATCGTCCCCTTCTCGTCCAGCAGGAACCCCGCGGCCGTCTTGCCGAGCGCCACGATCACCTCGGGCTTCACCACCTCCAGCTGCCGCAGCAGGAAGGGCGTGCACGCCGACATCTCCTCGTCGTAGGGCACGCGGTTGTTGGGCGGCCGACACTTCACGATGTTGGCGATGTAGACCTGATCCTCGGTCAGCCGCATCGCGGCGATGATCCGGTCGAGGAGCTGCCCCGCGACCCCGACGAAGGGCAGGCCCGTACGGTCCTCGTCGGCGCCCGGCCCCTCGCCGATGAAGCAGAGGCGAGCGTCGGGGTTGCCTCGGGCGAACACCGTCTGCGTCCGCTTCGCCGCGAGGGCGCACGCTCGGCATGCCTTCACCTCGTCCTGGATCACCCGCAGCGCCCCGGCGCGACCCTCGACGCTCGCGGCTGCGACCGGCGTCGCCGCGGGAGCGATCCTTACCGGGTCCGCTAAGACCGGCGCCGCAAGCGGAGGCGGAGCGACCGCCACGACCGACGGAGCGACCGCCACGACCGACGGAGCGACAGCCACTGGCGGAGCGACGGCCACGACCACCGGCGGAGCGACGGCCACCGGCGGAGCGGGCGGGCGCGCCTCGGGCATGGGCCCCTGCGAGGGCGCGTCCAGGAGGCCGGCGTCCCGCTGCCACGCGAGCTGTGCGCCGAGGTCGCGGAGCAATTGGAGCATCTCATCCCTGGGCGACGGATCCATCGCTGCTGGTCGTAGCATCGCGCGCCGGTGCGGCTCCACTCTTCGGGAGCTCTCCTCCCTCCTCCCGCTTCCTGGCGGCGCGGCTCCACTTCGCTCACCCTCCCGAGACCCTCTTGCCGGTCATGTTGCTCCGCCGCCGCCAGCTCCTCGCGGGCCTCGCCTCCTGCGCCCTCGCCTGCCGACGCGGCTCGCCCGCTCCGGGCGCCGTCATCGCCCGCACCCGCGACGTGCGCCTCTCGTCGGTCACGCTCCACACCGTCGAGCTCCCCGGCCCCGGGCGCACCGCGCGCTGGGTGCTCCACGGCGGGCCCGGGCTCGACCACACGTACCTGCGCCCCTGGCTCGACCCGCTCGCGGCCGCCGCGCCGCTCGTCTACGTCGACCTGCGCGGGCATGGGCGCTCGACGCCGCCGCCCGAGGCCGAGGGATACACCCTGCCCGACGCCGCGGCCGACCTGGTGGAGCTCGCCCGCGCTCGCGGCGAAGGCTCCGTCGACCTCATCGCCCACGACTTCGGCGCGGCCATCGCGCTCACCCTCGCGGCGCGCCACCCGGAGGTCATCCGGCGGCTTGTGCTGGTCGATCCGCTCCGCGACGGCGAGCAGGTCCGCGCGGTGGCGAGGCGCTCACGCGAGGCGCTCGGCGAGGCCGGATGGGCCGCCATCCAGTCGCTCTCCACCCCACAGGGAACGCTCCGCGACCCGCACTCTCTGCCCCGCCTCTTCCGAGGCCTCGGGCGCATGTGGTGGCACCGCCCCCCGAGCGACGCGACCATCGAGGCCATGGCGAGGTCGATGCGGTACCGCGCCGAGGCCGACGCCAACTTCCTCGCCGCGGCGCAGCGCTTCGACGCGCGAACCTTCGCCTCCGAGGTGCGCGCCCCGACGCTCGTCCTGTCGGGCGACGACGACCTCACCTTCCGCCCGGAGGAGAGCCGCGCCCTCGCGGAGCTGCTCCCGCACGGGCGCTACCACGAGCTCGCCGCCGCGGGGCACCTGCCGTTCATCGAGCAGCCCGCGGCCTTCGTTCGCGCGGTGAACGACTTCCTCGCAGCGTGAGCGCGTCGGCGCTCTGCGTGTTGTGTTGACGCGCCGAAAGCACTCGGGATAGCTTTCGCCGATAGATCGGGAGGAAGCGTTCTCCCGCGGAAAACCAAGGGAGCGCGACGTGCCAGGCCACCCCGTGCGCATGGAATTGATCGGCGAGACCAACGTCGGCATGAAGCGCACACACAACGAGGACAACTTCTCGATCGTCTCCGAGGAGAACCTCGTGATCGTCGCCGACGGGATGGGCGGTCACGCCTCCGGCGAGGTCGCCTCGAAGATGGCCATCGACGCGATGCGGGAGTTCTTCGAGGCCACCGCGAAGGACCCCGACGCGACCTGGCCGTACAAGATGGACAAGCAGCGGAGCTACGAGGAGAACCGGCTCATCACCGCGGTGAAGCTGGCCAACCTGCGCATCTTCGAGGCCGCGCAGCGCGAGCCCCGCTACCGCGGCATGGGCACGACCCTGGTGGTCTGCCTCGCCGTGCGCGAGGGCATCATCGTCGGGCACGTCGGCGACTCGCGGGTGTACCGCATCCGCAACGGCGCCATCGAGCAGCTCACCGAAGACCACTCGCTGCTCAACGACTACCTGAAGATGCGCAAGCTCACGGAGGAGGAGATCGCCAACTTCCCCCACAAGAACGTCATCGTTCGCGCGCTCGGCATGAAGGACTCGGTGAAGGTCGACTCCAAGCTCGACCACCCGAACCCCGGGGACATCTACCTGCTCTGCTCCGACGGCCTCTCCGGGCCGGTGCCCGACCCGGAGCTCCTCCGCCTCGTCGAGGAGAACAAGAACGACCTCAAGGCCGCGGCCTCCCGGCTCATCGGCCGCGCCAACGAGAACGGCGGACCGGACAACATCACCGCCTGCCTCATCCGGTGGGTCGGCCCGGCGAACTGACCTCCCGCTCGTTCCCTTCGGGCGCCCCCTCCGCTCAGAGCTCTCCCGGTGCAGGGCGAAAGTGTACCCCTACCGGGCCCGCCAACGGAAGCGTTCGCGCTCCGCTGCGGGGCCCGTGCTGACGGGCCACAGTCGCTGGAACTCCAGCGTTCCAGGCCCGACGCGACCGGTGATCCCCTGGGAAATGCAGGCGAAAGCAGCGCCCCCTGGAGTGACATTCCCTGTCGGCGGACTCAGTCCACCAGTAAAGGTTCGTGTCCGGGAGAGCTTGAAACTGCTATAGGTTTTGGATCGTGAGGAAGCAGCGACCCATGACGGCAGACGACTACCTCCGTCTGGCGCTCCACACCGGGTCACCCGATGCCGCAGCCGTCTACGCCGAGAAGGGGCTCCGCTACGCCTCCGATCGGGTCGACGCCGAGACGCGCGTCCTGCTCCTGCGCGAGATTTATCGCTCCCACCTCTATGCGCGCCGGGTGCGCTCGGCCCACGCCGTCGCCCGCAAGATGGTCCGCCTCGGGGTCGCCCAGGAGATTGCCCACGTCGACCTCGGCCGCGCCTGCCTCACCCTGGGCTGGTGGATGCGCGCCGCCCAGGCCTATCGCATCGCGGCCCGCAACGCCCCGGCCTCGCGCCGCGGCATGCACTGGTTCTCCGTGGGCATCGCCCTCCACCACGCCGAACAGTCCGAGGAGGCCCTCAGCGCCCTCGACCGCGCCGTCCGCTGGTCGACCACCACGCGCGCCCTGCACCGGGCCTACGCCGCGCTCGTTCGCCTCGACGCGGGCGAAGCGCCCTCGGACATCGACGACCTGGACGAGCGCATCGACGAGCTCGAGTCCGCGCGCTGCGGCGAGGGCTTCGGTCGCTACGTCCTCGGCCTGCTCTACGCCGCGACCGGCGATCGACGGCGAGCCCGCCGGCACCTGGTGATCTTCATCCGCCGCAACCAGCACGACCCGATGCGGGCGGTCACCCTGGCGAACGAGCTCCGCCGCGCCCGGCTCTGCCTGCGCGCGCTGCGAGCCCCGCCCCAGACTCCTTCGTCGCCGCCGACGAGCCCGCCCACCCCCGCCGGATGACCGCAGCCGATCTCCCGGCCTGGTTCTTCCGTGTGTTCGCCTTCGCCTGGGGCGCGATCTGGGGGAGCTTCGCCACCGTCGTCGTCCATCGATGGCCCCGACACTCGGTCGTGCGGCCAGGGTCCCACTGCCCCCACTGCCAGAAGCCGGTGCGGCCCTACGACAACGTGCCCATCCTCGCGTGGCTCTGGCTGCGCGGTCGATGCCGCGACTGCAAGGCCCCCATCTCGCCCCGCTACGCGCTCATCGAGGCGATGTACGCGGTCTCGGCGCTCGCCCTGGTCGAGCTGCTGCTGCGCTCGCAGGTCGACCTCGCGCTGCCGGTGTTCCTCGCGCTCTTCTTCGTGCGCTTCGCCTTCGCCTGGGGGCTGCTGACGGCCTCCTTCATCGACCTGCAGAAGCTCCTCCTCCCGGACTTCATCACCCTGGGCGGCACGGTCCTGGGCTTTGCCGCCAGCCTCATGCTCCCGGGCATCGGCTGGAGGGCCTCGCTCCTCGGCATCGCCCTCGGCGCCGGCATCCCGTACGCGTTCTACTTCGTCTGGGATCGCTTCCTGAAGCGCGACGGCATGGGCCTCGGAGACGTGAAGCTCCTCGCCATGGTGGGCGCGCTGCTCGGCCCCCACGCGGTGCTGTTCGCGCTCTTCCTCGGGTCGATGCAGGGCATCCTCGCGACCCTGCTGGCGCGCGTCACCGGGTGGAAGCTCGCCCCCGACATCGACCCCGACGACCTCGACTACGACGTCGAGTCGTTCTCGGAGAAGTTCCTGGCCCTCGTCTCGCGCGTCACCGGGTGGAGGCTCGGCCCCTCGGACGACGAAGAGGATCACGTCGGCGAGACCGACCTGGCCGCGACCGACGAGGGACCAGAGCCGCTGATGCGGACCATGATCCCCTTCGGTCCCTTCCTGGCGCTCGGGGCGATCGAGTACATGCTCGGCGGCGACCGCCTGATGCAGGCCTACCTCTCGCTGCTGCGAGGGCAGTAGCCCGCTCCGGCCCGCTCAGCGCGTGATGCGCTCGAGCCCTCGCATGTACGGCCGCAGCACCTCCGGGACCACCACGCTGCCGTCCCGCTGCTGGTACTGCTCGAGAATGGCCACGAGCGTGCGACCCACCGCCAGCGCCGAGCCGTTGAGCGTGTGCAGCAGCCGCGGCTTCGCCTTCGAGTCGCCCGCGGGGCGGTACTTCAGCCCCGCCCGGCGGGCCTGGAAATCCCCGAAGTTCGAGCACGACGAGATCTCCCGGTAGGCGTTCTGCCCCGGCAGCCAGACCTCGATGTCGTAGGTCTTGCGAGAGTTCACGCTCATGTCGCCGGTGCAGAGCAGCACCACGCGGTAGTGCAGCCCGAGGCGCTGCAGGATCGACTCCGCCGCCCCCGTCAGCCGCTCGTGCGCCGCTTCGCTCTCCTCGGGCCGCTCGAGGTGGACGACCTCGACCTTGTCGAACTGGTGCTGCCGGATCAGGCCGCGCGTGTCCCGCCCGGCGGACCCGGCCTCGCTGCGGAAGCACGGCGTGAAGGCGACGTAGCGCCGCGGCAGCGTCGCGTCGTCGAGGATCTCGCCCGAGTGCAGGTTGGTCACCGGCACCTCCGCGGTCGGGATCAGATAGAGGTCGTGGGCCCGCTCGCCGTCGCCCGCGATCTTGAAGAGGTCGGCCTCGAACTTGGGCAGGTTGCCAGTGCCCCGCAGCGCCTCGGCCCTCACCATGAACGGCGGATACACCTCGGTGTAACCGTGGTCGTGCACGTGCGTGTCGAGCATGAACTGCACGAGCGCGCGCTCCATCGCCGCGCCGGCGCCCCAGAGCACGCTGAAGCGCGGGCCGGAGAGCTTCGAGGCGCGCTCGAAATCGAGGATGCCCAGGGCCTCGCCGAGGTCGAAGTGCTCTCGCGGCGTAAAGGCCAGCACGGGCTTCTCGCCCCAGCTTCGCACCACGACGTTCTGCTCCGCGGACTCGCCGTCGGGCACCGACGCGTCGGCCATGTTGGGCATGCGCAGCAGCAGATCTTCGATCTCGGCCTCGGCGGCCTTCTGCACGCGCTCGAAGCCCGCGGCCTCCTCCCCGAGCGCCCTCGACGCCGCCCTCGCGGCCGCCTGCTCGGGGGAGCCCTTGGCCAGCTTCGCGAAGCCCGCGCTCGCCTCGTTGACCGCGCGCTTCTTCGCCTCGCCCGCCAGGATCGCCTCGCGGCGGGCCTGCGCCAGCTCGGTGATGCGATCGAAGCCGGGCGGGAGCGGTCCCCGGCGACCGAGAGAAGCCCGCACCTCGTCGAGGTGCTCCACCACAAATCGTAGGTCCAGCATCGGTGCTCCCTTCGGGGCCTTCTAGAACATCGCGCAGAGCGAGCCGCACGCCTCGGCGCAGCCGCCGCAGGCGCACTCGGCGATCGCCGCGAAGCGCGGGTTGGAGAGGCAGCTCGCGTTCGGCGCCACCACGCACTGCAGGCAGGCGGGCTCGGCCGAGCACGCGTTCGCCTGATCGGGGCACGTCGAGAACGCGCACGACTGGCAGGCCGGGCTGATCGGGCCACCTGCGTCGCGCGGCGGGGGCGTCGACTGGCACTGCCCCGAGGTCCACGCCCAGGAGGAGTCGCCGCAGGAGCCGCCGATCGGTCCCGTGGAAGACCCCCGCCAGCAGCGACCGGCGCACCAGCCGCACGACGATCGCCCGGTGCAGGCCGCGCAGTCGGCCGCGTCGGAGCACTCGTCCATCGGCGTCACCATCCCGCTGTCCCTCGGCGGGACGCCGCTGTCCACGGCCGGAGTCCCCGCGTCCTGAGGCGTGGAGACGCACGCGACGTAGGCGCTGTACTGCGACTGGCACGCCGCGAAGGGAAACTGCGTCCCCGCCGAGCACGACGGCGTCGCCGTCTGGGTGCACGCGTAGAGCGCGTTGGCGCTCGCCACGCAGGCCGCGGGCGTCGACGCCAGCGAACCCGCGCACGAGCTCTGGCAGGTGCTCACGCCCGCGCCCGCGCACGACGGCGCGCTCGCGAGCGGCGCGCAGAGCTGCGAGCAGGTGAACGACAGGGTCATGGGCTGCGGCGTGCCGGAGTCGCCGGTGGTCGTCGTGCCGCCGCCGACGCCCCGGGCGCTACAGGCGGCGAGCGTGAGACAGAGCGCGAGCCGCACAAGGGACCGGACCCGGCGAAGCGGTGCGTGAGTGGGGTTCATCGGATGGTTCTCCCGCGTAGACGATGACGGATCGGGGGGCGTAACCCGAGTGGCGGTGTGTCGCAAGGGCCGCGGCGCGTGGCCAGCAGCGACCGGGCCGGGCGGCTCCGCCCGGCGGATCAGTAGCCCGACGAGCCGGTGCCGCCGCTGACGATCGCCACCGAGCTGCTCGCGCCAAGGCGGGTCGCCCCGACCGCGATCATCCGGTCGGCGTCGGCGGCCGTGCGCACTCCGCCGCTGGCCTTCACGCCGAGCTCGGGGCCCACGACCCCGCGCATCAGCGCGATGTCCTCGGCGGTCGCCCCGCCGCCACCGAAGCCCGTCGAGGTCTTCACGTAGCTCGCGCCCGCGGCCTTGGAGAGCGCGCAGGCGATGACCTTCTCGTCGCGGCTGAGCATCGAGGTCTCGAGGATGACCTTCACCACCCGCCCCGGCGCCGCGCCGACGACGCGCGCGATGTCGTCGAGCACCAGCGCGTAGTCGCCGGACTTCAGCGCGCCGACGTTGATGACCATGTCGATCTCGTCGGCGCCCGCGCGGATCGCCTCGGTGGTCTCGAAGGCCTTCGCGTTGGGCGTCATCGCCCCCAGCGGGAACCCCACCACCGCGCACACGCTGACCGTCGAGCCGGTCAGCTGCTGCCGGCAGAACGAGACGTTGACGCTGTTGACGCACACCGAGAAGAAGCGCCAGGTCATCGCCTCGGAGCACAGCTTGCGCAGGTCGTCGCGCGTGGCGTCGGGCTTGAGCAGCGTGTGGTCGATGACGCGCGCGAGGTCGGGCCGTGGCTGCGCCGCGGCGCTCGCCTGCCCGGCCACCGGAGCGACGCCCCCGGCGCCAGAGGCGGCGCTGCCGACCCTCGGCGTCACCGTCGGGCGCACCGCGTCCTTTGCGGGCGTCGCCATCTCCTGCGTCACCCTCGCCACCACCGCGTCCACGAGCTGATCGATGTCCCTGGCCATTCCGCGGGCGACCCTATCACGAAGCGCCGCGGGTGACGCAGCGCCGTTCGCCCCGCCGACGCGGCCACCGGCCTCGCCCGCGCCGCCCTCCGACAGTAACTCCAGCCGGCGCATCGGTCCGTGCTACCCGCCCGCGGATGCGGCTCCCTCCCCTCCTGGCCCTCGGCCTCGCGCTCCCCTTCGTCCCGACGACCGCGAGCGCGCAGACCTTCTGCTTCGCTCCGACCACCGCCTCCGCGCCGACGACCCACGTGACGGCCGCGCTCACCGACCGCTTCCGCTCGCAGGCCGATTGCCGCTACGGCGTCCGCACCGTCGGCGGGACGGTGCTCCGCGAGGGGGTCACGCTCCCCGAGGGAGAGCGCGATCTGCCCACCCTGCTGCGCGACGTGGGGCTCCCCCCGGCTCGCCGCGACCTCGCGGCGGACCTCGAGGTCTTCGCGCTCCCGCCGGCCAGCGGGCGCGACACGCCGCCGGCGCAGTCCGTCGCGCTGCGCCCCTGCCTCGCGCACCTCGGCGAGGGCACCACCGCGGTGCGCTTCGAGCGCACGGCCACCGGGGAGCTGCGCCTCACCGCGCCGCGCCTCACCGCGTGCCCGGTCGAGGGGGTCGAGCTCCTGGTGGTCGACGGCGCCGACGCCCCGACGCTGCTCACCGCGACCGCGGGCGCACGGCTGCTCGCGCTGGGCGAGGCGCAGAGCGTCGATGTCCCGCGCTCCGTCGCGGCCGCCGGGATCTACCTCCGCCGCCACGGCGGCGACCTCGCGCTGCGCGTCGACAGCATGCGCTTCGGCGACCCGCAGACCCCCCTCCAGCGGCTCTTCTCCGAGTCCGCCACGCGCTGGTTCGACACCGACTGGCGCCGCGGCGAGCTGCGCCTCACGCCTCGCGCGGACCTCTTCGCCCGCGACCCGATGCGCTGGAGCGAGCTCGTCACCGCCGCCGCCGCCAGCGCCCTGGTGGTGACCGCCGCGCCCGACCGCGACGGCTCCGCCGCCACCTTCAGCGCCCGCGTCGACGCCGACGGCAGCGCGCTCACGGTCCCCGACGAGGCCGTTCGCTCGGTGATGCGACGGCGCTACGGCGCGCCCGGAGGCGCGATGGCCCCCGGCCGCCGCGACTGGGCCGAGGTGCTCGGATCGCTCCGCCTCTGCCACGCCGGGCGCTACACCGCGGCGCCGACCCGCAACGCCCGAGCGACCCCCGCGGAGCTCGCCTCGCTCCGCTGCGTGGCGCTCGCGCAGGTCGCCCCGCTTACCGTGACGGGTATTCCCGAGGCCTTCACGCTGGAGCGCCACCTCGACGTGTTCACCCGCACCGGCGACGGCGTCGGGGTGAGCCAGGCCGGCGCGGGCGAGGCCGAGCGGGTGCCGCTGGAGGCCGAGAGCCCGGTGCGGCTCGCCACCGTCGGCGACCGGGTGCTCGCGCCGGACGCGCTCCCGCAGGGCTCGCGGATGGTGCTCTGCCCCACGAGCGCCGAGCAGGGTCCTCGCGAGGGAGTCGCCCTCGACGCGCGCGGCGCCCACGCCTTCGACGACCGCGCGGCCGGGCTCTGGCAGGTGGTGATGCGCCCCGCCGACGACCCGCGCTGCGCCCCGCAGGACCTCGCCCTGGCCCGCATCGCCGTGCTCCGACCGCGCGACGCGTGGCTCCCGGTGGGCCTGGTCGACCACGGCTCGATGTCCCTCTCCGACCCCTGGAGCACCGTGCCCGGCGCCGGGGACGACACCTTCGCGTTCACCGCGCGCGCGGGCCTCCCCGAGTGGCGCCTCGCGACGACGCCCGACGTGACCGCCGCCATCAACGCCTTCAGCGCCACCACCTCCGACCCCTCCGTCGCCGCCGACGACAGCGCTCGGATCAACCGGGTCATCCCCACCCGGCTGCGCGTCGAGCCCGAGCTGCACGCCCCTGGCCGGAGCGCCCTGGTGGTGCTGCTCTCCGACCGCGACGTCTGTCCTCGCTCGCCCGACGACCTCCTCGAGAACCTCCGCGCGCTTCCCTCGGAGGGGAGCGTCCACGCCTTCCTCGCGACCGAGAGCGCCGCCGACGCGCCGGGAGTCCGCTTCACCTGCCTCGCGCGGGCGCGGCTCCGGTCGACCCCTCCGCTCATCCACCGCAGCGCCGACGCGGGGCCCTTCTACTTCCGCTGGGGCCTGCCCGGCAGCGTCGAGCTCCGCGCGCAGTACGAGCTCCACTCGCAGTGCAGCCGCGGCGACTGCGTCTCCATCGGCGTCGCCGCCCCGCTCCTCTACGCCCGCGTCTCGCCCCGGGCCCGCGTCGTCTCGTGGCTCACGCTCGACGTGTCCATCCCGGTGATGGTGCTCGCCTCGCCGGGCGACGGCCGCGCGCTCCACACCGGCACCGGCCTCGACGTCACCCTCTCCGGCGGCCCCTTCGCCATCCCGAGGATGGTGAGCTTCGGCGTGCTCATCCAGCCGACCGTGTTCGGCGTGGCGCCCGCCGCCTCGGACAGCGCGGTCAACATCGCGCTGCACCTCGGCGTGAACCTGGGCTCCCTCTTCGACTACCTCCGGGGGCTCTGAGCGATGCGCCGCGCCGCCCTCGCCTCCCTCCTGCTCCTCGGCTGCGCGCCGAGGGCGTACACCCGCACGCCCGCGATCCCGGCGTATCCGCCTCGCAGCGCCGCCCGCACCGCGGTCGACCCCGCCGCCGACCGGGCGCGCATCGACCAGGGCCAGCGCGAGCTGCACCAGCGCGTTCCGGCCGCCGTGGCGATGCTGCGCGACTCCATCGAGCGCATCGTCTCGCAGCTCGGCGAGCGTTGCGTCCCACGCAACCCGGACGGCGACGGGCTGCACTGGCAGGTGTCCTGCGCGACGGAGACCCTCTTCGGCCTCGGCGCCTTCGAGCCGCGCAGCGACGCCGTGCTCGATCGCTGGCGCCTCGTGGGCCAGACCCTCTCGCAGCTCCAGCTCAGCGCCAGCACCGACGCCCGCTCTCTCCGCGTGGCCATCTCGGGCTTCGCGGACCACGTTCAGTTCGCCAGCGACCACCCCTGCCCCGAGCTCGCCGCCTTCTGGAACGCCTCCATCCCCCCCGCGACCGATCACCGCAGCCGCAACGCCGTGCTGAGCTTCTGCCGCGCCGCGCGCATGGCCCGCGAGATCGCCTGCGCCACGCTCCCAGCCGGCCGCTGCACCCCCGCCGCCCTCGCCGCGCGCCCCGCCCTCGCGTTCGCCGTCTTCGGCGGCAGCACCTCGGCGCTCGACCGCGCCCCGGAGCGCTTCACCACGCCGGTCGCGCTCACCGGATCGGGCACCGCCCGCTGCGCCTGCCAGCGCTTCGCACCCGATGTCTACGGTCCTCCGGTCGCGCCGGGCGTCACCTTCGGGCAGTGCCCGGCAGAGCCCGAGCGCCTCTTCGAGTGCGAGGACGCGCGCCGCGTCGAGCTCGACGTCTGGCTCGACGTCGACCCGCGCCTGCCCTCCAACACCTGCCGCGCCCAGGCGAGCGAGCCCAACGCCCTCGCCCTGCTCTGCTACCAGGACGCCTACCAGGCGCTCTCGCACCAGAGCGCTCTGCCGCGTCCGCGCACGGCGGTGATCACGGACGCGTGCGCCACGCCCAACCCCCTCGGGTGGCTCGAGGGCAGGGCCCGCAACGCCGATCGGCCCTGCGCCGCGGAGGTCAGCGTCGCGCGCTGAGCTCCGACTCATCCCCTCCGCCCGTGTGATGCGCACACCGCCATCCATCGGCGCCTCGACGCTTGCGCACATCGCCCACATTCCGTTCCGCGAGTGGCCCGTCGTACGGTGCTCCTACGCACGCGCCGCGCACCCTTCGGCGCCTGGAGAATCGCCCCATGCGAACGATCCGATCGGCTCTGCTCCTGCTGTTGGCGACGCTGCCAGCAGCGTGCGCGGACGACACCTCCGCGAGCGCCTCGGGCGGCGACCGTCCTGCTGTGTCCGACGACGCGGTCGTCGCCGCGGACTCCCCGGCCCCCTCCGACACGCCCTCCGACACGCCCTCCGATGCTCGCTCCGATGGGTCTCTGGACGCCCCCTCCGACGCCCCCTCCGACGCTCCCTCTCCCATGACGGACGCCTCCGCGGACGTGCCCGTCGCGGTCGATCGCCCCATCGCCGTCGACGTGCGCGATGACTCCGTCGTCGGACTCAGCGTGACGCCCGCGATGACGACCCTGCGCCTCACCGACCCGACGGCGCGACCGAGCACCCGCTTCACCGCGACGGGTCGCACCCGCGACGGGCGCAGCGTCCCGGTGACCGCGATCTGGACCGTGGCGCCAGGCTCCCTCGCCACCGTCGCCCCCGACGGAACCGTCACCGCGACGGGCGTCGCCGGCGGAGACGTCGTCGTCACCGCGCGCAGCGGCACCCTCGCCGCGAGCGCCTCGCTGCGCATCGTGCTCGACGTGACCGTCACCACCGCGGGCACTGCCCCCGATGCCGCGTCGCTCTTCCCCGCGGCGGGCGCTCCCGGCGCCGACGCCGCGCGCTCGCCGGGCTGGATCTACCCCGCCAACGAGACGGTGCTGCCGCAGAACCTCAACCGGGTCCTCTTCCAGTGGCGGCCCGCGGGCAGCAACCGCTTCCGCATCACCTTCGAGAGCGACCGCTCTCGCGTCGTGGTGCTGACCGACGGCGTGCACCCCACCTGCACCATGGCGGGCACGGGCCTGGGCTGCTTCGAGCCCACGCTCGCGGTGTGGCGCTACCTCGCCGCGTCCAACCCCCACGGCAGCGTGCGCATCACCGTCGACGGCGCGGCGAGCGCGTCGCCCGGCACCTTCTACCGCTCCTCGACGCTGTCCGTGAGCTTCTCCCGCGGTCCGGTCCCCGGAGCGATCTTCTACTGGAGCACCACCGCTCGCGGCGTGCGACGCGGCAACCTCGAGGAGGCCGCGCCCCAGAACTTCCTCACGCCCACCGAGGCGAGCGGCGACTGCGTCGCGTGCCACACGCTCTCGCGCCAGGGCAACCGGCTCGCCGCGGACGTCGGTGGCAACACCATGTGGGTCACCGAGGTCTCCGCCACCCGGCCGCCGCCGAGGCTCATCACGCAGTACGGCGGGCGCGACATCCCGATGTTCTGGTCGACCTTCTCGCCGGACGAGTCGCGCATCGTGTCCGCCGCGCGCGGCGTGATGACCCTGCGCAGCGGCACCAGCGGCGGTCCGATCAACACCGTCCCCCTCGCGCGCAACGCCTACGGAACGCAGCCCGACTGGGCGCCGGACAGCACCCTCGTGGCCTTCGCGTCGAGCCCCACCACCCGCGACCGCGGCGTCGCCGGAGCGCGCATCGCCGTCATCGACGCCATGGCCGGCGACACCTGGGGCACCGCGCGCGCCCTCTACGGAACCGGCGCCACCACGGACACCAACCAGTTCCCGAGCTTCTCCTGGGACAGCCAGTGGATCGCCTTCGCGCACTCCGCCCGCGACGGCCAGAACGACGTCACCAGCGACATCTGGCTCGTGCGGCGCGACGGCACCTCGGCGCGCGCCCTCACGCGGGCCAACACCGCGATCGGCAACGGCGTGATCACCACCCCCACGGTGCAGGACAACATGCCGACCTGGGCGCCCACGGGCACGCCGGACGACTACGCCTGGGTCGCCTTCAGCTCCACGCGCGATTACGGCGGCGTGCTGAGCGGAACCTCGCGCCTCGGCCGCCACGAGCAGATCTGGGTCGCGGCCCTCGACCTCAGCCGCGCCGCCACCGGCGACGCGAGCTACCCCGCGTTCCGCCTCCCCTGCCAGGACCTCGACGAGGACACGCACCGCCCCTTCTGGGCGATCGACCGCGTCCGCACCGCCTGCGCCGCCGCGAGCGCGACCTGCGCCGTCGACTCGGACTGCTGCGCCCCGCTCACCTGCAACGGCGGCGTGTGCCGCAGCGCCTGCGCTCCCCTCGCCGGGGCGTGCACCACCAGCGCCGACTGCTGCGCCCCGGACGTCTGCCTCGGCGGCTCCTGCCGCGCGCCCTGCGCCCCCACCGGCGGATCCTGCGGAGCGGGCGCCGAGTGCTGCGCTCCGGGCCTCTGCATGGCCGGCGCGTGCGCGGCGCCGCCGTGTCGCGTCGCGGGCGCGGCCTGCACCAGCAGCGCCGACTGCTGCGCGGGCGCCACCTGCACCGGCGGGGTCTGCACTCCGCCTGCGTGTCGGGGCGCGGGCGCCGCGTGCTCGGCCGCCTCGGACTGCTGCTCTCCCCTCTCCTGCGCCTCGGGCCGCTGCCAGGCCGCGTGTCGACCCTCCGGGTCGGCGTGCTCGGCCGACGGCGACTGCTGCGCCCCCGACACCTGCCTCGGCGGCGTCTGCGCGCCGATGTGCCGCGCGGCGGGCGCCGCCTGCACCTCCGACGGCGACTGCTGCGCCCCCAACGCGTGCCGCAGCGGACGCTGCGCCAGCGCGTGCGCCGCCCTGGGCGCCGCCTGCGCGGGCAGCGCCGACTGCTGCGCCCCGAGCGCCTGCACGAGCGGCCTCTGCCGCGCCCCGTGCACCGTGTCCGGCGGAACCTGCGCGACGGACACCGACTGCTGCAACGGCCAGATGTGCTCGGCGGGCGCGTGCCGTCCGGTGTGCAGGGCCACCGCGGCGACGTGCACCGTCAACGCCGACTGCTGCTCGGGCACCTGCACCCGGGGAGCGTGCGCGCCTCCGCCCTGCCGCCTCTCGGGCGGCTCGTGCAACGTCGACGGCGACTGCTGCTCGGGCACCTGCGTCGGCGGCGGGTGCGCTCCAGGCTGATGGGGTCGTAGGGGGGGCGAGAGACGGCGGACGGGGCGCGGCGATCCGCCCCCCCCCGCCGGGGCGGTCAGTGGATGGCTTCGAAGAGCCCGGCCGCGCCCATGCCGCCGCCGATGCACATCGTGACGATGCCGTAGCGGCCGCCGCGGCGGCGCAGCTCGTGGAGCAGCGAGGCGGTGAGCTTCGCGCCGGTGCACCCGAGCGGGTGGCCGAGCGCGATGGCGCCGCCGTTGACGTTGAGCTTCTCGTCCGGGATGCCGAGCTCGCGCTTGCAGTAGAGCGACTGCGACGCGAAGGCCTCGTTCATCTCGATGAGGTCGATCTGGTCGAGCGTGAGCCCGGTGCGCGCGAGCAGCTTGCGCACCGCCGGGACCGGGCCGATGCCCATGATGTCCGGCGCCACGCCCGCCACCTGGAACCCGCGGAAGTACCCGAGGGCCTTGATGCCGAGCGCGTCCGCGCGGGCCTTGGACATGACCACCGACGCGGCGGCCCCGTCGGAGAGCGGCGAGCTGTTGCCCGCGGTGATGCTGCCCTTCGCCGAGAAGACCGGCTTGAGCGCCGCGAGCTTCTCCGCGGTGGTGTCCGCGCGCACGAACTCGTCGCGCGAGAAGGTCACGTCGTCGCGCACCCGACCCGCGTAGCGCACGGCCCTCACCGGGGCGATCTCGTCGTCGAAGCGCCCGGCGGCCTGCGCCGCGGCGGCCTTGCGATGGCTGTCGGCGGCGAAGGCGTCCTGGTCGGCGCGGGAGACGTTGAAGCGGGTCGCGACGTTCTCCGCGGTGAGGCCCATGGGGGTGTACGCCGTCGGGAAGCGGTCCATGACCTCCGCGCTCACGGAGATCTTGTTGCCCGTCATCGGGACCATGGTCATCGACTCGACGCCGCCGGCGATGATCGTGTCGACGCTGCCGAAGGCCACGCGCTCGGCGGCCTGCGCGATGGCCTGAAGGCCGCTCGAGCAGAAGCGGTTGACGGTGATGGCGGCGGACTCCTCGGGGAGCCCCGCGAGCAGGCCCACCACGCGGGCGATGTTGAGCCCCTGCTCGCCTTCGGGCATCGCGCACCCGAGCACCAGGTCGTCGACCTCCTTCGGGTCGAGCTGCGGAACCTTCGACAGCAGGTGACGAATCACCTGCCCGGCGAGGTCGTCCGGGCGGGTCAATGCGAGCGCACCCTTGTGCGCCCGTCCAACGGCGCTGCGCACGGCAGCGGCGATCACTACGTCGGCCATTGGGTTCTCGTCTCCTTCAGTTCCGCAGGGGCTTGTTGTTCATGAGGAAGTACTGCATCCGGGCCTGGGTCTTCTCCTCGCCGCAGAGCGAGAGGAAGGCCTCGACCTCGAGCTCGAGCATGCGCGACTCGCTCACCGGCGCCGCCGCCCCGTCGAGGCCGCCGCACAGGATGTTGGCCACGTGCATCGCGACCTTCGCGTCGTGCTCCGTCGCCTGGCCGCCCTGCACCAGCGCGAGCACCATCATCTTCAGCGTCGCGATGCCGCTCTCTCCCGGGAGCTTGTACTCGCGCGGCGCCGGCGCGTGCCAGCCGCTGCCCGCGAGGCCCAGGGCGCGCTGCTTGGCGTCGTGCAGCAGCCGAGCGCGGTCGAAGGTCACCCCGTCCGTGTGGCGGAAGAACCCGAGCATCTTCGCCTCGTCGGCGCTGGTGGCCACCTTCGCGAGGGCGATGTTCTTGAACACCTGCGTGACGAAGGGATACGCGTCGACCGCGACCCCCTCGGGCAGTCCCTCCATCGCGCGCCAGAGCAGGTTCATGCAGCCGCCGCCGCCGGGGACGAGGCCCATGCCGACCTCGACGAGACCCGAGTAGGTCTCCGCCGCGGCCTGCACCGCGCCCGCGCCGAGGCACATCTCCAGGCCCCCGCCGAGGGTCATCCCGAAGGCCGCCGCGACCACCGGGACCTTGGCGTACTTCATCCGCTGGTTGGCCGCCTGGAAGCGCGCGGCCAGCGAGCGGATGCTCTCGAAGTCGCCGCTCGACGCGGCCATCGCCACCAGCATCAGGTTGGCGCCGACGGAGAAGTTCTCCCCCTCGTTGAAGAGCACCAGCGCCCCGAAGTCCCTCTCGGCGCGAGCGACCGCCTCCTCCTGCGCCTCGATGGTGCCGGGGTCGACGCTGTTCATCTTCGACTTGAGCGTGAGCGACGCGACGCCGTCGCCCAGGTCGTAGATCACCCCGCCCTCGTTCTCCCAGACCGGTGCGCCCTTGCGCGCCGACTTGAACGGCACGGCCTTCGGGTCGCTCTCTCGCGCCTCGTAGGCGCCCTTCAGCGGGTTGTAGACGGCGCCGTCTTCGCGGTACCAGCGCTCGATCCCCTTCGCGCGCATCGCCTTCACCGACTCGGGCAGCGCCACGCCGTCGGCGATCATCCGGTCGGTGGTCTTGGCGAAGCCGAGCGCGTCCCAGGTCTCGAAGGGCCCGAGCTCCCAGTTGTATCCCCAGCGCATGCCGTCATCGATGGACCACACGTTGTCGCTGATCTCGCCCACGCGGCGCGCCGAGTAGGACAGGCCCCTCGCGAGCACCTTCCACGCGAACCTCCCCGCCGGGCCCTCGTCCGCCGCCAGCAGCCGCAGCCGCTCGCCCACGTCCTCGACGTCGCGCAGCGTCTTGATGAACGAGATGACCTCCTTGGTGGTCTTCTTCTCGCGGTACTCGCCGGTCGTCGGGTCGAGCGTCTGCACGCCCTCCCCGGTCTTCTTGTAGAAGCCGCCCTTGGTCTTGTCGCCGAGCTGCTTCTTCTCGACCATCGCGCGGATGAAGGCCGGGATCGCGAACACCTCGCGGTCCTCGTCGGTGGTGAGCGCCTTGTGGCAGTTGTCGGCCACGTGCGCGAAGGTATCGAGGCCCACCATGTCCGCCGTGCGGAAGGCCGCGCTCTTGGGCCGGCCCATCGGGGTGCCGACGATGGCGTCGACGTCCTCGGGAGTGAGCCCGTCGGCCAGCATCTGGTGGATCGCCGCCATCATGGCGTGCGCGCCGATGCGGTTGCCGATGAAGTTGGTGGTGTCCTTGGCGACGACCACGCCCTTGCCCAGCACGTCGGCGCCGAAGGCCTTCACCCTCGCGAAGGCCGCCGGGTCCGTCTCCGCGCCCGGCACCAGCTCCAGGAGCTTCATGTAACGGGGCGGGTTGAAGAAGTGGATCACCATGAAGCGCTTGCGAAACGACTCGCCGCGCCCCTCCAGCATGGCCGCGATGCGCAGCCCGGAGGTGTTCGACGCGATCAGCGTCTCGGGGCCCGCGAGGGCCTCCAGGCGCTCGAAGAGCTTGCGCTTGATGTCGATGTTCTCGACGACGGCCTCGATGATGAGGTCGACGTCCTTCACCTTCGCGAGGTCGTCGGCGAAGTTGCCCACGGAGACCAGCGTCGCGCGCGACGGATGGAAGAACGAGGCCGGGCGGGACTTGAGCGCCTTGTCGAAGCCGCCCTGCGAGAAGCGGTTGCGCGCGGCCCGATCACCCGCCTCCGCCGGCGTCAGGTTCGGCGGGACGATGTCCAGCAGCAGCACCTCCACGCCCGCGTTGGCGAGGTGCGCGGCGATGCCCGCGCCCATGACCCCGGCGCCCAGGACGGCGACCCTTCGGATGGGATGACTCATTCACGAAACTCCTTCGCTACCGGCCGAGGACCCCGCGGAAACCATTCATGCGCAGGGCCTTTGAGAGCGCGGGAGTGTGGTGCGCCCGCGCGCCCGCGACAAGCCGCCTCTTCAGCGCCCCGTAGCGGGCGATAGTTCATGGAAGCCAAAAGACAATTTACTTGACAGTCGAAATCGCCATGAAGTCCCTTGACGCGATCGCCAGATGGTGGACGTGGCGAATACGTCAGTGCTATGCACCGCGAAGACCGTCGCGATCCGCGGTCTCGAAATCATTCTTGTGGGGATCGGTGTGGAGAGTCCCATGGCGAAGGCAAAGGCGAGCAGCGCGAAGCGCGGAAAGCCCACGGTGAAGGCCCGTCCCGCTCCTGCGAAGAAGGCCAAGCCCGCGAAGTCGGCGAAGCCCTCGAAGCCGGTCAAGTCGGCGAAGGCCAAGGGGTCCGCGGCTCCGAAGGCGGCGAAGGCCGCGAAGTCCGCGAAGCCGACGAAGCCGACCAGGGCCGCGAAGCCGGTGAAGGCCGTCAAGGCCGCGGCCCCGGTGAGCCCTCCCGCGGTGGTCGAGGCCGCTGTGGAGGAGTCCTCCAGCAGCGGGATGTCGATCAAGAAGAAGAAGGTCAAGCGCGGCGCTCCCCCGATGCTGCCGAGGCGCCTCGCCCGGCGGCCGCTGCCCTCGCCGGGCACGCCCCCGCTCCCGCCGAAGGCCACGCAGCCCGGGTCGCTCCACGCCCCCGCGCGCTCGCCCGACGGCGCCGAGGGGCTCAAGGTGCGGCTGATGGCGGTGATCAACCTCCTCGGCAAGCTCCGCGGCCTCAAGCGCTCGTTCAACAAGCAGTTCTGGGAGGCGGGGCTCATCCTCGCCGAGCTGTCCCGTCCGGAGCTCTACCAGGCCAAGGGCTACGGCTCCTGGGAGTCCTTCGTGGAGCGGGAGATCGAGCGCGAGCTCACCATCGGGCGCACCACCGCGGAGGAGCTTCGGCGCATCGTGCGCCTCTTCCAGCGAGAGGCGGCCGAGGAGCTCGGCTTCGAGCGCCTCCGCGGCGCCCTGCGCGCCCTGTTCCCTGAGCCGGGCTCCGCGCCGGTCGGCGCGACGGTGGCCTGATCGCTCGTGCTCCCGCTGTTCGTTACCGCGGTCTTCGTCCTCCTCAATGGGTTCTTCGTCGCGGCCGAGTTCGCGCTGGTCAAGCTGCGCGCGACGCAGCTCGAGCGCATCTCCAAGCGCACCGACCCCTCCGCCCGCGCCCTCGTCGACATCTTCCACAACCTCGAGAGCTACCTCTCCGCCACGCAGCTGGGCATCACCCTGGCCTCGCTCGGGCTCGGGTGGGTGGGCGAGCCCGCCATCGCCCACGTGCTCGAGTACATCGCGATCCAGGTGGGGGTGCAGCCCGGCCACGCGATGCACTCGATCGCCTTCGTGCTCGGCTTCAGCGCCCTGACCTTCGCTCACATCATCCTCGGCGAGCAGGCCCCCAAGCTGGTCGCCATCTCCCAGGCGGAGAAGCTCTCGCTCCTCGTCGCCCGCCCCCTCCGGTGGTTCTACTGGGGCACCTACCCCGCCCTCATGGCCATCAACCTGGGCGCGCGGGTGCTGCTCCGGCTCACCGGCCACGGCGGCCTCAAGGACACCGAAGGCTCGCTCTCCGAGGAGGAGGTGCTGGGGATGATGACCCAGGCCTACGCCAAGGGCCGGCTGTCGCAGCAGAAGCGCCAGCTCCTCGAGCGCATGGTGCGCTTCACCGAGGGCACCGCCCGCAGCGTGATGGTCCCCCGGCTCGACGTCACCTGGATCGACGCGGACTCGGACGTCGCCACCGCCGTCGCCCGCATGCGCGCCTCGGGCTTCACCCGCTACCCCCTGGTGGAGGGCAGCGACCTCGACAAGGTCGTCGGCTACGTCCACTTCAAGGACGTCATCCACGAGACCGAAGCCCCCGCCTCGCTCCGGGCGATCATGCGAGAGCTGCTGGTGGTCCCGGAGAGCAAGGGGCTCTTCGAGCTGATGCGCGAGATGCAGCGCACCCAGCGCCCCATGGCCCTGGTGGTCGACGAGTACGGCGGCACCAGCGGCGTGCTCACCCTCGAGGACGTGCTGGAGGAGATCGTCGGGGAGATCCGCGACGAGCACGACAAGGAGCACGAGTCTCCCTCCGTGGAGGTTCGCGGCGACGGCATCGTGATGGCCGCCGGACGGGTGACGCTCAACGACCTGGAGGCCAAGGGGGTCGACCTGGGCGAGCTGGACGCCGAGACCCTCGCCGGCGCCGTGGTCGAGCGCCTCGGACGGCTCGCCCGCGCCGGAGACACGGTGCGCTTCGGTGAGTGGGAGGCCCGGGTCGAGCAGGTGCGACGCCGCCGGGTCGAGCGAGTGGCCCTGAAATCCAGGCGCCTCTCCAACCGCCCCATCGCCGGGGGCGACTGACTCAGGCCACCGGGGCCTTCGCGGGCTTCTTCTTCGCGGGGGCCCCGGCCGTGCGCTGGAAGAGCGTCGCGAAGAGCCCGGTGGCCCCGTCGTCCTCCGCCACGCGCACCGCTCGCTTCAGGTAGGCCAGCGCGGTCTCCCAGGGCTGGCTCAGCGCGTCCCTCGCCGCCAGCGACTCCTGGTAGAGCTTCTCCCTCGGGACCACCGACACCCCCGCCTTCAGCACCGCCGTGGCCGCGTCGTGCGCCGCCTTCGTCGAGCGCTTGAGCGCCGGGCTCAGCGCCGCCCGCTTGCCGATCGCCGCCGTGACGCGCAGCAGCTCCTTCGCCTCCTTCTGCGTGGCGAGCTTCTTCAGGTCCGCGGGGGCGATGTTGGAGAGGCCCTTCAGCGGAGCGAGCCTCGGCGCCCCGTCGGCCACCAGCGCCAGCACCAGCGCGTCGAGCGCCGCGTCCTGCGTCACGTCGGCCTCCGCCACCGCCGCGTGCGCCGCGTCTCGCACGGCCTCCGCGGCCACGACCTTGTCCGCCGCCGTCACATAGGCCTGGTGCGCCCGGACGAAGGCCGCCAGCCGGGCCTTCACGGGCTTCGTGTCCACCACCTTCGCGGCGGCGAGCACCGCCTGCCCCACCATCCTGCGCGCCCCGGGGTTGTTCACCTGCGTCTTCAGCGTCGCCATGTGCGTCACTCCTCCCGTCGGCGCGAGCTGCGCCGCCGGTCGAGGCTCGCACGACGCGCCCTCCGGAATCGCCCCAAAACACAGTGCCATTCCACGTTTCCGGGTCCGCGGAGCCGCACGGGTATCCACCCGCACGCCTCCTCCGCACCGGCGACGCCGCCCGGGTCCCTACCCGCGCCGCGGTTCTGCCCCGGAAGCGCCGAGCGCCCACGCCCCCGAGCGGCGTCGCCGGGCCCGCGAGGACGCGCGGGTGGGCGCTACTCCGGACGCGCTTCCTCGGCGACCTCGCGCAGGTCGTCCTCCGCCGGGGTGGGCTCGTCCCGGCCGCCGATGGTCCACGACGCCGCCTCGGTGCGCACGTCGACGTGGACGAAGTTGCCTCGCGTGGAGATCCCGCAGCCCACGTTGGGGATCGTCCGGCAGAACTCCCACACCGTCCGGAGCGCGACGCCCTCCACCCGCAGGTCGACCGCGTAGCCCATGGCGTGGCGGCTGCGAGGCTCGTCGCGCCCTCCCCGGTGCGGGCGGTAGCCCGAGAGCACCGTGATGCGCCGCCCCCCGAAGCGGTCGCTGATGGTCGGAAACACCCGCACCAGCCTCGGGTGGATCATATGGATCTGCCCCGCCCTCGACTGGAGCAGCCGCTCGACGCGCGTCCTCAGCGCCGGGCCCGTCGCGGTGAAGTTGGTGCCGAGCTCGACGCCGTCGCGGGCCCTCACCAGGGAGGCCATGCCGGGGCGGTGCGTGCCGCCCTCGTCGTTGGTGGAGACCTCCTCGCGAGAGGGCAGCGTGCGCAGCACCTCCTGCGAGACCCCCTCCGGGACCCGCAGCCGGCGGCCCACGGAGAGGAGGTACGGCGGGCGAAGGTTGTTGATCGCCGCCACCTCGGCGACGGGGACCTCCAGCACCGCGGCGATGCGCCGGATGGTGTCGCCCGGCCGCACCACGTAGGCCCGATCGCGGGAGGAGACGGGCGCTCGGGAGCGGTTCTGGGAGAGGGCCGCGCTCGGGGTGGCGAGGAGCGCGAAGGCCAGCGGGAGCCAGCGGGGGTTCATGCGGCCAAAGCCCCTTAGCGAGGGTAACCCCCCGGCGTCAACCGGGCTTGTCGGTGCGCTCCTCGGGACGGGGCTTCACGGTGATGCGGTCGTCGTTGCGCAGGCCTCGACGGAGGTTGCGCATGAAGCCCCCGACCGCGTCTCCGATGGGGTTCACCTTCGAGGCGCCGAAGACCACCATCACCAGGATCAGGATGAACAACACCTCGCCGAGCCCTGGAGCGCGCATGGGAGGGGCGTCGCACGCCGTCCCCTGATCCGCAAGTCGAGGGCCTTGATTGGGCCCGTGGGAGGAGGGCGATGGCGGAGCGGCGGGAAATCCCCTAAGCGCTCTGGCGAGGAGAGGACCATGACGAAGCTCTACCTGATCCGACATGGCGAGGCGGTCGACGGCAGCAAGGACCTCCCCGATGGCTCCCGATGGCTCACGGTCCGCGGCCGGGAGGAGACGGTCACCGCGGCGAAGCACCTGCGCAAGCACCCGCCGGGCACGCTGGTCACCTCGCCGCTCGTGCGCGCCGTGCAGACCGCGGAGCTCGTCGCCACGCACGCTCCCACCGAGGGCGAGGTGACGGTGCTCGGGGCGCTCGCGACCGGCGACGTCGCAGGCATCGAGCGCTACATCGAGGCGTGGCAGGGCGAAGGGCCTCTGGCGCTGGTGGGCCACGAGCCGACGCTCTCCCAGGTGGCGGTGGCGCTGCTCAAGCCCGACCGCTGGCCGGGGATGGAGAAGTCCGCGGTCCTCGCCCTGCACCGCAAGGAGGGGCGCTGGCGCTACGACTGGATGTTCCTGCCGAGGACGGAGACCCGGGTCGACCGGCTGCCGGGCTGAGCGAGCGATGCCCCCGAGGGTCGAAAAGGGATCGTGGATCGCCAGGCTGGCCAACGCCGCCGGGAGCTGGGTCGACCGCACCGCCATCGACGTGGCCCTGGACGTCGCCCGTCGATCGAAGCGCCCTCGCCCCGACCCGGAGCAGCAGCTGCGTCAGCTCGCCCGCGTGGCCGAGGCCTACGGCGACCCGCGGCTGCTCACCGAGCCCGACGCGTTCTTCGTCCCTCCATCGCTCCCTTCGGTGCAGCGCACGCCGGTGCGACCGCTCCCAGGAGGCGGCCGGGTGGAGGACCTCTCCTTCCCCACGGGCTTCGTTCCCACCCATGAGTTTCCTCGCGAGGCCTACCTGGCCTTCGAGGAGAACCGCACCGCCGTCGCGCGCTACTGGAGGCACCCGACCCCGAGGGCGACGGTGGTGTGCATCCACGGCTACCTGGGCGGCAACCTCCCCTTCGAGGAGGCGGCCTTCGAGGCGCCGAGGCTCTACCAGTGGGGCCTCGACGTGCTTCTCCCCGTGCTGCCCTTCCACGGAGCGCGTGCCCCGGAGGGTCGCCGGGGGATCTTCCCCGGACAGGACCCGTGGCGCTCCGTGGAGGGCTTCGCCCACGCCGTCTCCGACCTGCGCGCCTGGCACTCCTGGCTGCGCTCCGAAGGCTCCTCCGCCGTCGGAACCGTCGGGATGTCCCTCGGGGCCTACACCGCCGCGCTGCTCGCGACCGTCGACCGCGACATCGACTTCAGCACCCTGATGGTGCCGCTGGCCTCGCTCGGGGACGCGTACATGGAGCACCGGGCGCGCCTCCCGCACCCGCCGCCGCCGTGGGTCGGGCGGCGCATCGACGACTCGCTGCGGGTGGTCTCCCCCTTCGCCCGCCCGGGCCTCGTCGCCCGGGAGAGCGTGCTGGTGCTGGCCGCCGCCCACGACGCGATCACCCCGAGCGGGCACGCCGAGCGGCTGAGAGACCACTTCGACGCCCGGATGGACACCTTCACGGGCGGCCACCTGCTCCAGGTGGGCCGCGGCAGGGCCTGGGCCTCGCTCAAGGACTTCCTCCTCGAACGGCGAATCATCGCCCCTCGGTGATGACCTTTCCAGGGTTTTGACCCCTCTTGCGCTTCGGGCCGCTCCGTGGCGCCATCGGGGCCGTTCTCGATGCACGCCCTGCTGACCGATCGGTACGAGCTCGCGATGTTGGGGGCCTACCTCCGCGAAGGGATCGCCGAGCGCCGCGGGGTGTTCGAGCTGTCGGTCCGGAGGTTGCCGGCCAACCGGAGGTTCCTGCTGGTGGCGGGGCTCGACCGGGTGGTGCGCTACCTGCGCGACCTGCGCTTCACGGACACGGAGGTCGACTATCTCCGGGCGCAGCCGAGCCTCGGCGACGTGATGACCGACGCCATGGAGGGCTACCTCCGGGAGTTCCGATTCCGGGGCGACCTCGACGCCATCCCCGAGGGGGCGCTGGCCTTCGAGGGGGAGCCCATCCTCCGGGTGGCGGCCTCGCTGGCCGAGGCCCAGCTGCTGGAGACCTACCTCCTGGGGGTGATCAACACGGAGACCCGCGTGGCCTCCAAGGCCGCCCGGGTGGTGCTGGCCGCCGAGGGGCGACCGGTCTTCGAGTTCGGCGCCCGGCGCATCGACCCGCTGATGTCCCCCCACGCGGGCCGCGCGGCGTACATCGCCGGGTGCGCGGGCAGCTCCTGCGAGCAGGCGGGCCTCGCCTTCGGGGTGCCGGTCTCCGGGACCATCGCCCACAGCTACGTCCTGGCCCACGTCGACGACGGCGAGGAGGCCGCCTTCAACCGCTTCGCGGAGTCCTTCCCCAAGGGCACCACGCTGCTGATCGACACCTACGACGCCCGCCGCGCCGCGCTCCGGGCCGCCCGGGCGGGCTCGGCGGTGCGCGCGGTGCGCATCGACTCGGGCGACCTGCTGGTGCTCGGCCGGGACGTGCGGCGCATCCTCGACGCCGCCGGGCGCCCCGACATCCAGCTCATCGCCAGCGACGACCTGGACGAGCAGCGCATCCGGGCGCTGCTGGCCGAGGGCGCCCCCTACGACGCCTTCGGGGTCGGGACGGCCATCACCCTCACCCCCGACGCCCCCTCCCTCGGGGCGATCTACAAGCTGGTCGAGATCGAGGACCGCCGCGACGTCTCGGTCCCGGTGGGCAAGCGCTCGCCGGGCAAGCCCAGCAGCGCGGGCTCCAAGCAGGTGTACCGGCGCCTGGACGCCGCGGGGACCTTCGTGGAGGACACGGTTCGCCTCTCGGACGAGTCGCTCGACCCCAACCCCGACCCGGAGGCCTTCCCCCTGCTGGTCCCGGTGATGCGGAGCGGGAAGCTGGTGCGCGACCTCGCCTCCGCCTCAGAGGCGGTGCGCGAGGCCCGGGAGCGCGCGACGCGGTCGCTGCAATCGCTGCCGGAGGCGCTGCGCTCGCTCGACGAGGGGGCCTCGCCGCCCTCGCCGGTGGTGATCTCCCCGGCGCTGCGCTCGCTCACGCCTCGCGGCGACTGAGCCCTCCCCCCCCTCGCCTGAGGGTCAGAACAGCAGGCGCACCAGCCGCAGGGCGCCCTGCTTCCAGGGCGTTCGGTGGGAGACGCCGACGGTGTCGGCGAAGCGCTCGCGGTGGTCGAGGTACCACTGGAAGTTGCGGAGCAGCGCCTGCTGGTTGGAGAAGCGCGGCTCGAAGCCGAGGACCTTCGCGGCCCGCTCGACGGAGACGTAGGAGTCCGTGGTCACGGTGGCGTAGGTCCACTGGTAGAGCGGGGAGAGCCGCAGGGCCTCCAGCAAGCGAAGCCCCGCGAGCATCGGAGCCGCGGGCAGCGGGACGATCCTCCGTCCGAAGCCCGCGCGGTCGAGCACCGCCTGGAAGTCCTCGCGCAGCGTCGCGAACTCCCGGGCGCCGATGTTGAACGTGTCGTTCGCCAGCGAGGCCTCGACCGTGGCGGCGAGGACGATGGCCTCGCAGAGGTCCTCCACGTCGAGGAGCTGGTAGCGGTTGTCCCCTCGACCGGGCAGCGGGAAGCTCTTGCCGCTCGCGGCCCAGTCGTAGAGCAGCGAGAAGATCCCCAGGCGCTCGGGGCCCACGAAGGACTTGGGCCTCAGGATGGTCACGCACAGCCCGCGCTCCCGCGCCTCGCGGCAGAGGCGCTCGGCGATGACCTTGGCCTCGCCGTAGGGCCCGACGCCCTCGACCGGGTCGTCCTCGCGCAGCGGGTGGTGGTCGGGGATGCCGTAGACCGCGGTGGAGGAGATGTGCACCACGCGCGAGACCCCGTGCGCCAGGGCGGAGTCGAGCACGTGGCGGGTGCCCTCGACGCCCGTCGAGAGGATCACCTCCCTGGGATAGAGCGGCAGCGCCGCCGCGGCGTGGACCACCACGTCGACGCCCTCGAGGGCGCGATCGACCGCGGCCCGATCCCGGACGTCGCCGCGGATGACCCGCACCCGGTCGACGACGTCCGGGTGGTCGAAGGGCGCGATGTCCAGCGAGGTGACCGCGTGGCCTCGGGCCAGGAGGAAGCGAGTGAGGTTGATGCCGAGAAACCCGGCCCCGCCCGTGATGAGGTAGCGCGCGGTCGATGGGGCACCGGCGAGCATCGGGTGCGGCCGTTGTACCACCGTCGCCCTCACCGACGACACCGCCGCGCGAGCTCGTGCGTGGGGCGACGGCGGGAGCGCGAGCACCGTTGCGGATCATGAGCCACCCCGCCTACGCTCCGCGGCTGGGCATCAGGCGCGGTCGACCCGCGGGAGAAGAGAACATGAGAGCGATTCCAAGATGGATCCTGGCGCTTGGTGCGCTGGTCATGCTGGTCGCATGCACCGGCGAGAGCATCATCGGCGGGCGTGACGCGGCCACCGCCGACCGGACCACGGACATCGGTCCGCAGTGCACCGGGGCGCAGACGGCGTGCGGCTCGCTGTGCGTCGACCTGCAGGTCAACCGTGACAACTGCGGAGCGTGCGGCACCGTCTGTCAGGGCGGCCTCGTCTGCGTGGCGGGGAGCTGCACCATCAGCTGTCCGGGCGGGCAGAGCCTCTGCGGCAACCAGTGCGTGACCACGGCCTCGGACCGCACCAACTGCGGCGCCTGCGGTCGCACCTGCGCTGCCGGTGAGGTCTGCTCCAACGGCTCCTGCGCCATCACCTGCGCGGCGGACCTCGCGACCTGCATGAGCTCCTCGGACAGCGACGCGGGCACCGACGGCGGCGCCGGCCAGCGCTACTGCGCCAACACCCGCAGCGACCGCGACAACTGCGGCGGCTGCGGCGTCCGCTGCGCCGCGGGCCAGGTCTGCGAGAACTCCACCTGCGTGCTCACCTGCGCCGCGGGGACCAACAACTGCTCCGGCACCTGTCGCGACCTCGCGACGGACGTCAACAACTGCGGCGCCTGCGGCAACGCCTGCCCGTCGGGCACGCTCTGCTCCAGCGGCACCTGCACGGTCTCGTGCCTCGCGGGGCTCACCAACTGCTCGGGCGTGTGTCGCGACGTGACCACGGACATCAACCACTGCGGCGCCTGCGGCATGGCCTGCCCGTCGGGCCAGGTGTGCTCGGCCGGAGCGTGCGCGGTCTCGTGCGGCGCGGGGACGACCAACTGCGCGGGGACCTGCCGCGACGTGAACAGCGACCGGCTCAACTGCGGCGCCTGCGGCACCGCCTGCGCCTCGGGCCAGGTGTGCATGGCGGGGACCTGCGTGACCAGCTGCCTCGCGGGGCAGACCAGCTGCGGCGGCGTGTGCCGCGACCTCGACACGGACCGCGCCAACTGCGGCGCGTGCGGCATGGCGTGCCCGTCGGGGCAGGTCTGCTCGGCCGGAGCGTGCGCGGTCTCGTGCCTCTCGGGCACGACCAACTGCTCGGGCGTGTGCCGCGACCTCACCACGGACACCAACCACTGCGGCGCGTGCGGCATGGCGTGCCCGGCGGGGCAGGTCTGCTCGGGTAGCGCGTGCTCGGTGTCCTGCGTGGTGGGCACCACGAGCTGCTCGGGCGTGTGCCGCGACCTGCAGACGGACAACAACAACTGCGGCGCCTGCGGCCGCGGCTGCGCCTCGGGGCAGGTGTGCTCCGCGGGCGTGTGCACCGTCACCTGCGGGACCGGGACGACCAACTGCGACGGCGTGTGCCGCGACCTCGCGACGGACCGCGCCAACTGCGGTGCCTGTGGGGCGGCGTGCCCGGGCGGCCAGGTCTGCGCGCGCGGCACCTGCCAGGTGTCCTGCGTCTCCGGGACCTCGAACTGCGCGGGCGTCTGCCGCGACCTCACCACCGACCGGGCCAACTGCGGCGGCTGCGGCGTGGTCTGCCCGTCGGGCCAGGTGTGCTCCGACAGCGTGTGCGGCGTGAGCTGCATCGCGGGCACCAACAACTGCGGCGGCGTGTGCCGTGACCTGCAGACCGACCGCGCCAACTGCGGGGCGTGCGGCACCGCCTGCGCGACGGGCGAGATCTGCGACCGCGGCGCCTGCCAGGTGTCGTGCGGAGCGGGCACCACCAACTGCTCGGGGGTGTGCCGCGACACGCGCACCGACCGCGCCAACTGCGGCACCTGCGGCAACGCCTGCGCCTCGGGGCAGGTGTGCTCCAACAGCGTGTGCACGGTCTCGTGCGCCACGGGGACGACCAACTGCAGCGGGACCTGCCGCGACACGCGCACCGACCGGCTCAACTGCGGCGCCTGCGGCACCGCCTGCGCCGAGGGCGAGGTCTGCGTGGGCAGCGTGTGCACGCTCTCCTGCCAGACCGGGCTCTCCAACTGCTCGGGCTCGTGCCGTGACCTCGCGACGGACCGCGCCAACTGCGGCGCCTGCGGAACCCGCTGCGCCTCGGGCGAGATCTGCGACACCGGCCGCTGCGTCGTCAGCTGCTCGGCGGGCGGCACCGTGTGCAGCGGCGTCTGCCGCGACCTCAACAACGACAACGCCAACTGCGGGATGTGCGGCCGCGCCTGCCCGTCGGGCCAGGCGTGCGTCGCCGGGGCCTGCGCGGTGAGCTGCGGCGGCACCCTCCAGAACTGCAGCGGCACCTGCCGTGACCTCAGCAGCGACCGGGCCAACTGCGGCACCTGCGGTCGCGCCTGCACCGCGGGCCAGATCTGCGCGAGCGGGGTCTGCGTGCTCTCGTGCGCCGCGGGCACCACCGAGTGCAGCGGGGCCTGCCACGACCTCGCGACGGACCGGCTGCACTGCGGGGCGTGCAACGCCGCCTGCGGCGCGGGCCAGATCTGCCAGGGCGGACGCTGCGTGCTCTCCTGCGCCGCGGGGCTCACGGAGTGCGGCGGCGCGTGCCGCGACCTCCAGGTCGACCGCGCCAACTGCGGGGCGTGCAACAACGCCTGCGCGACCGGGCAGATCTGCACGGCGGGCGTCTGCGTGCTCGACTGCCCCGCGGGGCAGACGGTGTGCGGCGGCCGCTGCGTCAACCTCCAGAACGACTCGGCCAACTGCAGCGCCTGCGGCGCCGCGTGCCCGAGCGGCCAGGTGTGCTCGAGCGGGGCGTGCGTCGGCGTCTGCGGCGTGGGCCAGCTGGTGTGCGGCGGCCTCTGCGTGACGCCGGCGACGGACACCAACCACTGCGGCGGGTGCGGCAACGTCTGCCCGGCGCGGGCCAACGCGCGGTCGACCTGCGCGGCCAGCACCTGCGGGTTCGCCTGCCAGACCGGCTTCGGCAACTGCAACGGTGTGGCGACGGACGGCTGCGAGGTGGACCTCAACACCAACCTCGCGAGCTGCGGGATGTGCGGCAACGCCTGCCCGGCGCGCGCCAACGCCACGACCACCTGCCAGGCGGGGATCTGCGGCTTCACCTGCGCCGCGGGCTTCGCCAACTGCGACGGCAACGCCGCCAACGGCTGCGAGGTCAACCTCAACACCGACCGGACCAACTGCGGCGTCTGCGGCAACGTCTGCGCGGCGACCTGCAACGCGGGCTCGTGCGGCTGCCTCGCGGGCGGACTGCTGCCCCCGTCGTCGTGCCGCGCGGGCACGGACCCCTTCACCGGCAGCGCCTGGACCACCTGCCGCGCGGACTGCAACTCCGCGTGGATCAGCGCCAACTCGGCCGGCAACTACCACGCGAACTACATCTGCCAGCAGCTCGGCTACCGCACCATCGGCCGCTGGGGCGGCACCTGCGGGACCGTCTGCGGCTACTGCGGCTCCGGCAGCTGCAGCTCTCCCGGCAGCCAGACCTATGACAACGGGACCAACGGTCCCAACTGCGGTTCGGACTCCAACGGCGGCATCTACTGCATCACCGTGATGTGGGAGTGCCTCCGCTGAGCTGATCGCCCCGCCTCCCCCGCCGACCGCCCGGTCGGCGGTCCCGCTCCCCTCCCCATCAAAACCCCCTCAACGCACCGGGAACCGCTCCCATGGTCACAGCTGTGATCGGTTGGACATCCCGCCGTCCAGCGTTGCGCCCAGGGCGCACGGCACACGTTTCCACGGGAGATTCCGCGCGATCGGAGCCCCTGCGGTCGCGGCATGGATGGTGGATGACCCCATCGGTGTGAAGGAGCCTGCACTCATGCGATCCATCGGTTGGCGCCGTTCGTTGTTCACGGTCGTGCTGGTGGCGACCGCGGGCTCGCTGGCCGCCGCGCCCGGCTGTGTCGGCGACCCCAACGACGTCAACTTCGACGACCCGTGGGGCGACTGGCAGGTCGAGGAGATCGTCGCGGCCTGCACCCGCTCGTCGATCCTCGCGGGCACGCCGGCGAGCCGGCGCGGGATGATCGAGCGCGCCATGAACTGGGTCGACAACCGGGTGCAGTACTCGCAGACGCCGCAGTCACGCTGGGGCGGCTACCGCACCGACTGCTCGGGGCTCGTGTCCATGTCCTGGGGCCTCCCCCCGCCGGGCAACACCACGCACTCCTTCGCGGGCGGCCCGTGGGACAACCACCGCTCGCACCGCATCGACTGGAGCGACCTCGAGCCCGGCGACGCGCTCAACAACCCGCAGCATCACATCATGCTCTTCGCGGGCTGGCTCGATGAGCACCGCACCCGCTTCTGCACCATCGAGGAGTACAACTGGGGCCACCCCGCCTCGATCCTCCACCACTCCATCTACGACAACGCGCGCGGCAGCCAGATCCGCAACGTGTTCCTGCCGGTGCGGCTCGACGGCGCGCCGCCGAGCACCGGCGGGGGCACCACGACGTCCGGCGGGGGCACCTCCGGCGGCGCCTCCTCCGCCGGGGCGCAGTGCTACTCCAACACCCTCCAGCGCTGGATGCCCCCGCGCTCTTGCGTGGAGAGCCGCTTCGATCGCGACTGGTACCAGTGCGTCGACGGCGTGTGGCGCCTCGGGGCCAACGCGTACGGCGCCTGCGTCAACTCCAACCCCCTCACCACGGCCCGCAACGCGACCTGCTACTCCTCGACGCTCGGCCGCGACATGCGCGAGGGCACCTGCCTCCAGAGCCGCCTCGACGGCGACTGGTACCAGTGCACCGACACCGGCTGGGTCATCGACCGCAGCCTCCCGGCCTCCAACCGCGGGATCATCGGGGCCTGCATGGGCCAGTACCCGCTGCACTGACCCTGCGCCCCGCTTACCGACTCCAGTAAAAACCCGCCTCAGGTCTTCTTCGGCATCGTCACGATCGGCTTGAGCACGGCCTTGCCGTCCTTGATCGAGACGTCGAGTCGCACCTCGGCGCCCTGGTACTTCTGCGCGAGGCGGGGGAGCGTCTCGCGGGCCTGACGCGCGATGGACTCGAACTGCACGTCGGTGTTCTCGCCGGTCATCCGGCGGGCCTCGACGAAGCGCTGGTGGAGGGCGCGGAGCTGCGCGTCGTCGGCCGGGGGCGCGGGCTTCGGCGCGGGCGCAGGGCCGGGCCGCGTGGCGAGCACGGAGCGGAGCGGAGGGCTCAGCGGCGCTCGGGGAGCGTTGGGGCCGAGGGTTCCGAGCGAAGGCCGGGGGGCCGGGATGGGCGCGGGCGTCGGGGCTCGCATCGGAGAGCCGCCGAGGTCGGGGAAGGCCTCGACCTCGTGACCGCGGGAGGCGTGCGTGGTCGCGTCCCGGGGCGTCGGCTCGTCGGCCGTGGCCTCCGTCAGGTCGTCGTCGGTGAGCTCCATCGGGTCGGGCGCGGCCTCGTCGGCCTGCGCGGCGGGCCGCTTGTCGAGGTTGCGGCCGAGCCGCTGCGCGCGGATGAGGTCGCGCTTGTACGTGCCCTCCTCGATCTGCCGGATGATGCGCCCCCAGTACGTCTGGTAGGTGGTGAAGCGCTGCACCATCGTCTGGAAGCGGAAGCGCAGACCGCCGTTGCGAAACTGCTCCTTGTGCAGCTGCGCGAAGCGCCGGTCCACGTCCTTGCGCTGCACGAACGGCATCACCTTCTCGATGCCGATGAAGTACTGGTCGTACTTGATCCGCAGCCGCTCGAGGCGGGACTCGAGCTCGTCGAGCTCCTTCTGGATCTCCGCTGGTGTCACCGCGACCTCCGGTGGTGCCTGTCGCTCACAGGGGTGTGATCACGAGGTTGTCGAAATGTACCAGCGCGTCCCAGTCGTTGAACGCGAAGTACTCGTGCCCGGGGCCCGCGAGCGGATCGGGGTCGTCCCACTCCAGCATCGGCGCGCCGTCGAGCAGCCAGCGCAGCACCCGGCCGCGCCGCTCGATGGTGAAGTGGTAGTGCCGCCCCATCTCGACGCGCGGGCCCACGCGCTGCCGGCGGTCGGGCGCGTGCTCGTCCATGCGGGCGATGACGTTGTAGTTGTTGCCCCAGCCGCCGAAGATCACCACGTAGCTGGTCGCGGTGTAGGCGGCCTGCACGGCGTGCGAGCTGCCATCACCCCAGACCTCGCACTTCAGGTCCCCGGCGGGCGACTCGCTCCACGCGTCGAACTCGATGCGAGCGTTGCGAGGCAGCTTGCGCTTGAGCCAGAGCGGGTGGTTGCGGGCGCCCTGTCCGCGCAGCGCGCCGCCCTCGATGCGCCAGCCCTCGCCGGTCTCTCGCCAGTCGGGCCCCAGCTCGCTGCGCTCGAAGTGGTCTTCGAAGCGTTGCCCGACCGTCGGGCTCCTGGGCTCGGTGCAGCCCGCCGTCACCAGCGCACCCCCGAGGCCCACCGACGCGAGCGCGCCTGCCAGGGGGACCATCCAACGCCACCTCGAGCTCATTGCGGGGAGACCGTACCACAGCCCCCACAGGCCCCGACCACGTTGAACATTTCCCCAGGGTGAGGTGTCGTACGGGCCCATGAACCGACGCGCCTTCGCCTCGATCCTGCTCAGCGCCGCGCTCGCCTCGGCCGCGCAACCCGTCCTCGCCTCGGTCGGCACCGAGGCGCCGGAGTTCACGCTCCCGTGCGCGCCCGGAGGCCCGACGCGAGGGAGGTTCCGGCTCACCGACTCGCTCCACCGCAAGCCCATCGTGGTGCTCTTCTGGGCGACGTGGTGCCAGCCCTGCATGCAGGAACTCCCGGTGTACCAGGCGCTCTTCCAGCGCTACGGCGGACAGCTCCAGGTGGTGGCCATCTCGATGGACGGCCCCGACACCGTCGCCGAGGCGGGCGCGGCGGCGCGGCGGCTGGGCATCACGTTCCCCGTGGTGACCGACCTCGAGACGCAGGTGGTCTCGGTCTACAACCCGCGCCGCGCGGCGCCGTTCTCGGTGTGGATCGATCGGACGGGCATCATCACCCGAGAGAGGGAGGGCTTCTCGATGTCCGAGCAGCCGCAGATCGAGGCGGGCATCGCCGAGCTGATGCGGAGACGCTGAGAGGGAGAGGGGCGGATCAGGCGTCGAGGTCGGGCTCGGACTTGCTGTGCGACCCGGCGTCGGCGCCGCCGCCGTTCTCCAGGGCGCGGAGCTCGTCGCGGGCGCGGCGGGAGACGTCGTTCCAGTCGGCCTGGTGGTGGCGGGCGAGGCCGTAGACGTGACCCGGGCGGTGCTCGCTCACGATGGCCGTCAGCGACCGCATGATCTTCGCGGCGATGTCGTTGTCCTCGGGGTCGTTGATGCGCGGCTGGAGCACCCGCGTCTCCGCGGTGACGGCCTCGATCTTCAGGCGGAGCAGCGACGGGTCCATGCCGGGCGCGTCGTTGCTGATGGTGCGAACCTCCTCGCGGAGCTTCTCCAGCGGGTTGCGCACGCCCGGGTCGGACCCGCGGCTGTCACCCCGGAAGGCGGCGGGCTCGGCGGCGCGGAAATCCCGCGGCTCGCGCTGCCCCTGGAACTCCCGCTGCTGCGGCCCGCGGCTGTCGCGGTTCTCGCCGCGGTAGGCCTGGGCGGCGCCGAAATCACGCGGGCCACGCACCTCGCGAGGGGCGTTGAAATCGCGGGCCGGCCGGCGATCGTCGTCGCGGCGGAAGCCCGACGGGGCGGCGGCGGGGGCGGTGCCGAGCGCGTCATCGATGCGCGCGGCGGCCTCCTTGAAAGTGTCACGCAAGGAAAGGAGCAGGTCGCGAAGGTCACGATCGGAGGGAGCACGGTCCATGGAATAGGGTCCTTAACGGGTGGCGCGGAGGGCGTCGTCGTGGGGTCAACACGGCCCACGACGAAGCAATAGACGCCCTCTCGGCGAATCAGGTGGAGCGCGGAGCTTCTAGCGCTACGGGCACCATCCACGCAAGCGCCACCCGGACGCCAACGCAGCCCTCCACCTGCTACGCCCGCGACGCACTCCCGGCCCGCGCGCCGGTCCCGTCAGCATCCCCGAGAAGTCCACTTGACCGGCACCGGGGACCGCTGCTTCATGCGCACCACCCATGAAATCATCGCTCTTCCACCCCTTTCTCCTGACCGCCGCCTTCGCCTCCAGCGCCTGCTCCTCCGAGGCCCCGATCAACCTGACGAACGACAGCGGGGTCATCGACGGCGGCTCGACCGACACGCCCGCGGTCGCGACCGACGACGGAGTCCGCCCGGACGTGGGCGTGCGACCCGACTCCGGTACGCCCGTGACCACGAGCACCGCGGTCACGACCTTCCAGTTCGATCGGGCGCGCACGGGCGCCAACCGCAACGAGACGCGCCTCACGGTCGCCGCCGTGCAGGCGGGCTTCGGCCGCGTCGACGCCTTCGCCCCCGCGCTCGACGGCGAGGTCTACGCTCAGCCGCTGTACCTCCCTGGGCTGATGGTGGGCGGCGCGCGCCACGACGTGCTCTTCGTCGCCACGCAGAACAACTCCCTCTACGCCCTCGACGCCGCCAGCGGCGCCGAGCTCTGGCGCACGCCCCTCGGCACCCCTGTGCCCCGCTCGGCGCAGCAGTGCGGCAACATCAACCCCATCGGCGTGGTGAGCACCGGGGTCATCGATCCGGCGACCAACACCCTCTACGCCGTCGCCTTCACCAACGACGGCGGGCTCCAGTTCAAGCTCAACGCGCTCGACGCGACCACCGGGCAGCAGCGCGCGGGCTACCCCGTCAACATCGCCCCCCCGGCCACCGGCGGGTCGAGCTTCGACGCGCGCGCCACCGGCCAGCGCGGCGCGCTCCAGTTCGCCGACGGCCGAGTGTTCGTCCCCTTCGGCGGGCTCTACGGCGACTGCGGCATCTATCACGGCTGGGTCGTCGGCATCGACGCCGCCAACCCCGCGCAGCAGGTCGCCTTCGCCACCCCCGGCCGCGGCTCCGGCATCTGGGCGGTCGGCGGCTCGGCGATGGACGAGACCGGCCGGCTCTTCGTCGCCACGGGCAACAGCACGCCCCTCGGCGGCCACACCCCGGGCTCGCTCGGCGAGCGCGTGATCCGCCTCGGCGGCGGCGCCACGGGGCCCACCACGTCGACCGACGACGCCTCGTTCTTCGAGGCCTCGGACGCCCGGATGCTCGACCTGCAGGACCTGGACATCGGCTCCGTGTCCCCGCTGGTTCTGCCCCCGATCACGGGCGCCTCGCGGCTGCTCTGGCAGGGCGGCAAGGCCGGCGTGAGCTACCTGCTCGACCGCGAGAACCTCGGCGGAACCGGCTCGGAGGTCTTCCAGACGCGCTTCTTCTCGGGGGGCAACTTCGGCGCGGCGGCGGCCTGGTCGAACGGCACGGAGACCTTCGTGTTCGCCCCCGGCCGCGGAACCCGCTCGGGCTGCTCGGGCAGCGGCGGCGTCATGGCCCTGCGCGTCTCCGGCACCGAGCTCACCACCGCCTGGTGCAGCGCCACCGTCTCCAACCCCGCGGCGCCCGCGGTCTCGTCCAACGGCAACAACAACGGCATCCTGTGGGTCGCGGGCACGACGCCCGCCTCGCTCCGCGCGATCGACATCTCCAACGGGATGGAGATCTTCGCCGGGGCGCCGCCGAGCGTGCGCCAGTGGACCCCGGTCGTGGTCGCCGATGGCCGGGTCTACGTGACCGGCTCCCGCACGGTCTCGCTCTTCACCACCCGCTGAGCCCCATCAGGTAAACGCCGTGTCGGCCGTTTGACACCCGCCGACTGATCCCCGAGAACCGCTGTCATGCGGTCTCAACGAGCTTCGCTTCGACACCTCTCCCTCCTGGCCTTCTCCCTCGTCGCGGCCTGTTCTTCTCCGAGGAGCTCCGGGCCAGCGCCGGTCGACACCGACGCCTCGTCGGACGTCACCTCCGACCTCGCCGTCGATGTGGCCCCGGTCGTCGACGTCCCGGCCGACGCGCCCGTCGTCGAGGACGCGGAGGACGCGGCCCTGGACGTCGCCCCGGACGTGACCGCAGACGTGGGCGAGGACGTCCTCCCGGACGTGCTGGTGGACGTTCCCGCGGATGTCCCGGTCGCCGTCGACGCCCCGGTGGACGTGCCTGCCGATGTGCCCGCCGATGTGCCCGCCGATGTGCCCACCGACGTCCCACCCCTCAGCTGCCGTTCGGACCGCGAGTGCGGGGCGCGCTCCCAGGTGTGCGAGCGCACCCTCGGCATCTGCGTCGACTGCCTCACCGCCGTCGACTGCACCGGCACCGACATCTGCTCGGGCAACCGCTGCGTCCCGGCGCCTCCGCCGTGCCGCTCGGACCGAGACTGCTCGGCGCGCATGCAGGTCTGCAACACCAGCCGCATGCTCTGCGTGGACTGCAACACCGCCGTCGACTGCCCCCCGAACAACGTCTGCAACCCCGACGGCAGCTGCGCCCCGCAGGCCTGCGTGCCCAGCTCGGTGAGCTGCGCCGACGAGAGCACCCGGCGGGTCTGCTCGGCGGACGGCCGCACCGTGACCAACACGCCCTGCCCCACGGTCACCAACGGCGTCTCCCGCTGCGGCGCGGGCGTGTGCACGACCACCTGCAACCCGGGCTTCGCGGACTGCGACGGCAACGCCGCCAACGGCTGCGAGACCGACACCCGCACCAGCGCCTCCAGCTGCGGCCGCTGCGGCAACGTCTGCCCCTCCGCGGGCGGTTCCGCGGCCTGCGTCGCGGGCGCCTGCACCCTCGCCTGCAGCGCGGGACGAGGTGATTGCGACGGCACCCCGACCAACGGCTGCGAGACCAACTTCAGCAGCAGCAACACGCACTGCGGGCGCTGCGGCAACACCTGCAGCGCGGGCCTCACCTGCACCGACGGGGTGTGCCTGCTCAGCGGCTGCGCGTCGGGCCTGACCAGCTGCGGCGGGTCCTGCGTCGACCTCAACACCGACGCCTCCCACTGCGGCGCGTGCCCCCGGGCGTGCGTGCTCCCCAACGCCGTGCCGGCCTGCTTGGCCGGGGCGTGCATCGTGGGCGCCTGCGCCGCGGGCTTCGGGGACTGCGACGGCGTGGCCTCCAACGGGTGTGAGTCCGACACGCGCAGCAGCAGCTCGAGCTGCGGCGCCTGCGGCAGCGTCTGCCCCGTTCCGCCCAACTCGGTCCCGGTCTGCACGAGCGGGGTGTGCGGGATCACCTGCGCTTCGGGCTACGCCAGCTGCGACGGCTCCAACGCCAACGGCTGCGAGGTGTCGCTGCAGACCTCCAACTCCAACTGCGGCGCCTGCGGCCGCGCCTGCGCCGCGGGGCAGACCTGCTCCGCGGGCTCCTGCGTATCGGGCTCCTGCGGCACCGGGCTCACGCTCTGCTCCGCGGGCGCCTGCCGCGACCTCGCGAGCGACCCGGCCAACTGCGGCGCCTGCGGCCGCGCCTGCACGGCGGGGCAGACCTGCTACTCGTCGGCGTGCCTCACCACGACGCTCCGCTTCTCGGCCACCTGGAACGTCACCGCCGACCTCGACCTCGCGGTCGCCACGCCGAGCGGAGTGGTCGTCAACTACGCGGCGCACATGGGCGGCGGCGGGACCTTCGACCACGACAGCTTCGACATGGGCCCCGAGCAGATCTTCTGGACGACCACGCCCCCGCCGGGGACCTACTCGGTGTGCGTGATCCCGTATCGGGTCACCAGCGCGACGACCTACACGCTCCAGGCCTTCCGCGGCGCGACGCTGAGCGCCACCCGCAGCGGCACCTGGAGCACCAGCGCCCCGTCGGGGACCACCTGCTCGGCCACGAGCCCGTACAAGATCCTCGACCTGGTGTTCTGAGACACCGCCCGCCGATCGCGCGGAGAGGCCCAACCTGTGGTATCGGCGCAGGTCTATGGCCCGAACGCGTGAAGACCTGCTCCAACGCCTGGAAGACCTGAACCGCCGCGCCCTCGATGGGGGCGGCGCCGAGCGCGTCGCGAAGCAGCACGCGGCCGGCAAGCTCACCGCGCGAGAGCGCATCGACTCCTTCCTCGACCCCGGCACCTTCATCGAGCTCGACCGGCTCGTCACGCACCGCTGCACCGACTTCGGGATGGAGCAGCAGAAGATCCCGGGCGACGGGGTGGTGACCGGCTACGGCACCGTCGACGGGCGCAAGGTGTTCGTCTTCGCCCAGGACTTCACCGTCTTCGGCGGCAGCCTCTCGTCCGCCTACGCCTCCAAGATCTGCAAGGTCATGGACCTCGCCATGAAGGTCGGGGCGCCTGTCATCGGGCTCAACGACTCCGGCGGAGCGCGCATCCAGGAGGGCGTCGAGAGCCTCGCGGGCTACGCCGACATCTTCCTGCGCAACACCCTCGCCTCCGGGGTGATCCCGCAGCTCTCCGCGGTGATGGGCCCCTGCGCGGGCGGCGCGGTGTACTCGCCCGCCATCACCGACTTCATCTTCATGGTCGACACGACCAGCTACATGTTCATTACCGGGCCCGACGTGATCAAGGCGGTCACGCACGAGTCCGTGAGCAAGGAGGAGCTCGGCGGCGCCTCCACCCACGCCTCGCGCTCGGGCGTCTCGCACTTCACCTCGCCGGACGACCGCACCTGCCTCGCGCAGCTCCGCGAGCTGCTCGGCTTCCTCCCGTCGAACAACACCGAGGACCCGCCGCGGCAGGTCAACAACGACCCCGCCGACCGCGAGGCGCCCGCGCTCGACACGCTCGTCCCGGTGGAGTCCAACCGCCCCTACGACATCCGCGACGTGGTCGCCGCCGTGGTCGACAACGGCAACTTCCTCGAGGTGCAGGCCCACTACGCGATGAACATCGTGTGCGCCTTCGCTCGCATCGACGGCCGCCCGGTGGGCGTCGTGGCCAACCAGCCCGCGGTGCTCGCCGGCTGCCTCGACATCTCGGCCAGCGTGAAGGCCGCCCGCTTCGTGCGCTTCTGCGACTGCTTCAACATCCCCCTCGTGACCTTCGTCGACGTGCCGGGCTTCCTCCCGGGCACCGAGCAGGAGTTCGGCGGGATCATCAAGCACGGCGCCAAGCTGCTCTTCGCCTACGCCGAGGCCACGGTGCCGAAGATCACCGTCATCACCCGCAAGGCCTACGGCGGCGCCTACGACGTGATGGCCAGCAAGCACATCCGCGCGGACGTCAACCTCGCCTGGCCCACCGCGGAGATCGCCGTGATGGGCTCCGAAGGGGCGGTGAACATCATCCACCGCGGCGACATCGAGCGCTCCGCCGACCCGGCCGCCCGGCGAGCGCAGTTCATCGACGACTACCAGACCAAGTTCGCCAACCCCTTCAAGGCCGCGGAGCTCGGCTTCGTCGACGAGGTGATCCACCCGAGGCTGACCCGGCACCGGGTCGCCCGGGCGCTCGACCTCTTCAAGGACAAGCGCGAGACCCTGCCCCAGAAGAAGCACGGCAACATCCCGCTCTGACCATCGGCTCCCCAGGGCGCCCGCCGACCGGCGAGCGCCCCGCGACTCTGTTAGCGTCGGCGTCATGCGCCTGCCGTGGATCACGCTCCCCCTCGGACTCCTCGCCGCCTGCGCCCCGGAGGAGGTCACCCAGATCTCCGGTGACGGCGGCGTCAACCGTGTCGACGCCCGCGTCGCCGACCGACCGGTGGTGCGCGACACCGGCACCCCGCCCCGCGACACCGGGACGGTCACCCGCGACGTCGGGACGGTTCCGCCGCTCGACACGGGCGCCTCGACGGGACCTCGCGAGAACTGCGCGACGCCCTTCGACGACGACAACGACGGCGTCGCCAACGAGGACTGCGTCTGCACACCGGGCATGGAGCAGATGTGCTTCGAGCGCCCGGAGGACGCCTTCCGGGGCATGTGCCGCATGGGCAGGCAGCGCTGCGAGGGGACCGGGGAGTTCGGCGCCTGGTCGGCCTGCGGCGGGTCGTGGCTGCCCATCGCCGAGGCCATGAACCGCTGCGAGGTCGCGCAGGACCTCATGGGCATGACCGCCACGCGCGCCCCGGTGGACATCCTCCTCTTCGTCGACACCTCCGGGTCGATGACCGAGGAGACCATCGCGGTGAACGAGAACATGAACCGCCTCGCCACCATCATGGGCGCGAGCGGTCTCGACTACCGGGTGATCATGGTCGCGCGCCGAGGCACCGCGCGCCTCCAGGTGTGCATCCCTGCGCCGCTCGGGGGGGCCTCCTGCGGGGACTCCGATCGCCTCCGGCACATCAACGTCACCGTCGACAGCGTCAACGGGCTGCGGCAGTGGATCGCCACGCAGCCCATGTGGCAGGGCTTCACGCGGCCCGACTCACTGAAGTTCTTCGTGGCCATCACCGACGACGAGAGCTCGCTCAGCGCCGACGCCTTCCACAGCACCGTCATCACCTGGCCAGGGTTCTCGAGCTACGTGTTCCATTCGATCGTGGGCTACGAGTCGCGCACCGACTGCCCGACGCTCGCCCGCCGCGGCGGCGTGTACCTCACGCTCACCTCGCGCACCCGAGGCCTGGCCGCGCGCGTGTGCAGCACCGACTGGTCGGCGATCTTCACCTCCTTCGCTCGCGACATCACCAGCCGCGCCAACGCCTGGACCATCGACGGCGACGCGCGGCCCGACACCGTACAGGTCTGGATCGTCGCCGCCGACGGCAGCCGCACGCAGCTCACCACGGGCTGGACCTACGACGGCGCCACGCGCCGGATCACCATCGACCCGGCGCACCTCCCGGCCGCCGGCAGCCGCGTCGAGGTGCTCTACCGCACGCGCAGCTCGTCGCCGTAGACCGCTACGACGACGGCCGCGACGGGGCGCGGTTGGCGACCGACGGCCCCCACGGCGCGCGAGAGAGCCGCGGGCCCGTCGGCCGGGCGCTCACGCTCAGCGTGAAGTTGCCGCTGTTGTCGCTGTCGTAGCCGTCGACGAACACGAACCAGGTGCCCGCGCCGAGGTCGACGTCGAGGCCCGCGTGGCGCACGTCCTCGAGGTCGTCGTTGCAGGCGAGCTCGCTCACCTCGTCGCCGCACTCGCGACGCACGTAGACCGCGACGTCGTAGTCGGCCGCGACCCGAAGCGAGACGCGCGAGGCCTGGTCGAGGTGAAGCGCGTAGACCCGCTCTCCCGAGAGCGCCTGGCGGGCGCAGGAGGCGTGGGCCCGGTCGGCGAGGCCCGCGGTGCTGCCGCGCACCGTCGAGCCGTCATACACGTCGGTCACCTGGCGGCAGACGGCGGTGGAGGTCGCGGGCAGGGGCTGCGTCGCGGCCGAGCCGGAGAGCGTGAGCAGCGAGGCGAGGACGATGTAGGCAGGACGAAGCAAGTTCACGGGAGGATGACCACTGGAGCAACGAAGGACCAGTACTGGTCCATCTTTCTTTGTTCGGGCGGTGAAAGATTCCGGATGCCGAGGGGGCTGTCAACGGGTCTGCGCGAGCTCGGCCTGGAGGCGATGCAGCAGCGCTCCGTGACGCTCGACCACGCGCGCGGTGCTGACCGCGAGGCGCAGCGCCCGCTCGCTGCCGACCACCACCACGAGGCGGCGGGCCCGGGTGATGGCCGTGTAGAGCAGCGCCCGGTTGAGCAGCACGAAATGGGAGGTGTGCAGCCCGAGCACCACGGCGTCGTACTCGCTGCCCTGCGCCTTGTGGATCGTTGCCGCGTAGGCGAGCGTGAGGTTGTCCACGGCGTCGTCGGCGTAGCGCACCTCGCGGCCCTCCATGCGCACCGTGACGGTCTTGTCGTCGAGCTGCTCGATGATGCCGACGTCGCCGTTGGACACGTCGAGGTCGTAGTCGTTGCGCAGCTGCATCACCTTGTCGCCGACGGCGAACCCGCGGCGGCCTCGGGTGCCGTCGGGGTTGAGCGCGGCCTGCAGCGCCTCGTTGAGCTTCTGCGCCCCGAGCGGCCCGCGGTGCGTGGGCACCAGCACCTGCACCTCGCGCATCGGGTCGAGCCCGAAGGACCTCGGGATGCGCCTCGCCACGGTCTCCACCAGCAGCTTCGCCGCCTGCTCGCCGTCGTCGCACTTCACCAGGAAGAGCTCGCCCGTCGGCGCTCGCGGACCTTCCCCCTCGGAGGTGGGAGCCCTCGGGGGCGAGCTCCTCGGCACCTCCCCCCGCAGCACGTCGTAGGCACCCCTCACGATGGCGCTCTCGGCCGCCTGGCGGAACACCTCCGTCAGCCGCACGGAGGTCACCTCCGGCAGCTTGAGCAGGTCGGCGAGGACGGTCCCTGGACCCACCGGCGGGAGCTGGTCGGCGTCGCCCACGAGCACCAGCCGCGCCCCCGAGCGCACCGCCGCCACGAGGTGCGAGGCGAGCTGCACGTCCACCATCGAGGCCTCGTCCACCAGCACGAGGTCGGCGTCGAGCGGAGAGCTTCGGTCGCGAGAGAAGCGCTGGATGCGCGGCGACCAGTCGAGCAGCCGATGGATCGTCGAGGCCGGGTGCTTCGTCGCCTCCGAGAGCCTCCGCGCGGCGCGCCCCGTCGGGGCCGCGAGCAGCACCTTGTGCCCGGCCGCCTGGTGCAGCCGCACCAGCGCGAGGACGGTGGTGGTCTTGCCGGTGCCGGGTCCGCCGGTCATCACCACCACGCCCGCGGTCATGGTGGCCTCGACCGCGGCGCGCTGCTTCGCGTTGAGCCGATCGAGCGCCTCGCGCACCTCCGGCACGGAGAGCGCCTCGCGACGCACCGGCTTCAACGGCCGGCGGAGCTGCGCCGCCAGGTCATGCGCGAGCCGCACCTCGGCGTCGTAGAGCGGCGGGGGGTAGATGAGCTGCTGGTCTCGGATGATCGTGCGGCGCGCGGCGAGCTCGCCCAGCGCCGTGTGCACCGACTCCGGCGGGATGGAGAAGCGATCGGCGAGCACCGCGAGCTCATCGGGCGGGAGCGCCGCGTGGCCGTCGTCCACCGCCTCCAGCAGCAGGAAGAGCACCGCGCCGGCGATGCGCCTCGGGTCGTCGGCGAGCACGCCCTGCGCGCGGGCGATGGCGTCGGCGGTGAGGAAGCCGATGCCCTTCACCTCCTCCGCGAGCCGGTAGGGGTTCTCCCGGACGACCGCCGAGGACTCCACGCCGAAGCGCTCCCAGATGCGCCGCGCGAGGCCCGCGCCGACGCCGAGGCCCGCGAGGAAGCTGCGCGTCTCGACCTCCGCGCGCCGCACGCGAAACACCTCCTGGATGCGCTGCGCCCGTCGGCCGCCGATGCCGTCGACCTCGCTCAGCCGCTCCGGGTGGTCGGCGATGACGTCGAGCGTCGAGGCCCCGAAGCGCTCGACGATGCGGTGCGCGAGCTTGGGGCCGATGTCCTTGACGAACCCGGAGCCCAGCAGCCGCGCGATGCCGTCGGCGCTGGTGGGCATCTCGGGGATCCACGTCTCGACCTTCAGTTGCGGACCATGCGAGGCGTGCCGCTCCCAGCGCCCGGTGACCCGCAGCGACTCGCCCGGCGCCACGTCGCCGAGAGGGCCCACGATCACCGTCTCCTCGCCGTGCGTCTGAGTGAGGCGCAGCACCGAGTAGCGCTTGTCGTCCGTGCGATAGACGACCCCCTTCACCACGCCCCGCACCGTCACCACGCCGTCGGGCAGGTGCCCGGTGTGAGGCAGGGGTGGGGTGTCGTCCATGCGCGTCGTCATCGCCGGTGAAGCCACCGTGATTGTTGCCACATCCGGCGCTCCGGAGGGATCACCGATGCGGTCATTTCCTGTCCAATCCCCGACGCGGGCTTGTGTGGACCCCACCGGGGGAGATACTCGACCCCCCTCCTCCACCCATGCGCTTCTCCCTACGTCTCTGTGCTTCGCTCCTCGCCCCCGCGCTCGCCCTCGCCGGGTGCGGCGACACCGTCAATCCTGGCACCGGGGTCTTCGACGCCGGAGCGGTGCCCGACGCGGGCTCTCCCATGGACGTCCCCGCCGCGGTCGACCGCGGTCCCCCGGTGCTCGACAGCGGCTGCCCGACGCCCCGGCCGATCACCGTCGCGGACGTCCCGAGCGGCTTCCTGGCGCCGTCGATGGTCCGTTACATCCGCACCGTCGACGGCGACACCGCGCACTTCAGCTTCGCCATCATCGGCGAGAACACGGTGCGCTTCCTCTGGGTGAACACCGAGGAGTCGCACGCGCAGAACCCCGCGGACAACACGGCCTTCGGCGTCCAGACGGCCGCCGTCGTCACGGGCTACCTCGGCGCGGGCCACGACTTCGTGGTGGTGCGCCAGGCCGACCAGCGCATGCCCACGATGCCCAACCTCGACCCCTACGGCCGCACGCTCGGCCTGGTCTTCGTCGACGGCCAGCTCTTCCAGGAGCGCCTCGTGCGCGAGGGCCTCAGCGCCTACTACACCGACTTCGGCTGCGCCCCGGAGCCCATCCACAGCGCGCTGCTCAACGCCGAGGCCGAGGCCCGCGCCAACCACCGCGGCATCTGGGCGCCGGGGCACCCGACCAACTACGCCGAGGTCTTCAGCCGTTGGATCACCGGCGGCACCCGCGCCTGCCGCCCCAACCCCTTCCGCGGCCAGTCCTACTGTCCCTGAGGCTCCCTCAGCGCGCGTCGGGGCCGCCCGGGGACGAGGCCCCGTCGCGGGAGCGCACCCACGACGCAGGGTCCTCCTCGTCGAGTTCCGTGTCCGCGCGCACCACGCTCACGCCCTCCTGGGGCAGAAGTTCGGGCGCGGTGCCCGGATAGCGGCTCACCACCAGGCCCGCCGCGCTCAGCAGCGACAGCTCCGCCCCGGTGTCCCGAAGTCCCCTCCCCGCGAGGCTCCCCCGCACCACGATCACCCTCGCGCCCGCCTCCACCGCCGGGTCGTTGGCGCGCGCCACGCCCCTCGGGTCGAAGCTCGCCCCGACGATCACCGCCCGCCCCTGCCCCGCCACCGTCGCCCCCTCGGGCAGCACCGAGCGCGCCCCGCCGGAGTCCAGCGCCCAGCCCGACAGCGACACCGCGGCGTCCTCTTCATTGACCACTTCGATAAACTCCTGGGCGCTGGAGCTGTGCGGCCTCGCCAGCACCTCCGCGATGCGCACTCGCGGCGCCGCGTCCGCCGTGCGGATCGTCCCTTCGCGCGCATCCCGAAGGCGCCCTCCCGGGTCCCAGGCCTCGAGGCGCCAGCGCACCTCGCTCGCCGCGGGCAAGCTCCCCACCCGCAGCCGGTGCGTCGTCCCCAGCGGAGCGACGGTCACCCGCCGCACGTCCCCGCTCGTCACCTCCAGCCGGGTCACCGCGGCTGCCGTCGTCGCCGCGCGCACCACCAGCGCCCGATCGCCCCGCTCGACGCAGCCTCCTCCCAGCGACTGCTCGCCGCTCGCGCACACCACGCCGTCGACCAGCCGCAGCGCCTCGCGGGTCGAGGGCGCCGCGACGAGCATCGACCAGGGCAACTCCTCCGCCGCGAGGGCGCTCCGCGAGGCCACGGAGGCGACGCTCCAGGAGTAGGTCACCCCGGCGCGCAGCGGGCGGGAGGGCGTCACCCGCAGCACGCGCGTCACCCCGTCGGGGGTGCGCTCGTCGGCCTCCACCCGCGTCGCGATGCTGCTGTGGTCGTCGCCGAGGAGGGTCACGCCGTCGGGGCGCAGCACCCGCACCGGGCGGTCGGAGCGCAGCCAGAGCAGCGCGACGTCCGCGTCGACCGGAGCGTCGAGGAGCGCCGGGGTGAGCACCGGTCCTGCGCGAGGGGCGTCGATGACCTGGAGCGAGACGCCGGTCGAGCGCATGCCGCCGTCGCCGTCGTCGGTAAGGGGACGGCCCTCGACGGAGCGGGTGCGCTCGCTGAAGACGAGGGTGAGCGGGATGGAGGGAGGGAGCACCGCCTCGGTGCGGAGACGCCAGCGGGCGGGGTTGCTTCCGTCGCGCTGCACCCGCAGCGGAACGCGGTTGGCGAGCCGACCGAGGGAGACGACTCCGTCGCGAGCGTCGGTCACGAGAGCCGGAGAGAGGGCCTCGCGGAAGAGCATCACCGAGGAGGCCTCGGGAGGGGCCATCGCGCGGTCGAAGGAGACCTGCAGCTCCGGGACGCGAGGCACGGCGTCGAGCGAGGCCGCGTTGGCGCGGAGGCTGGTGAGCTGAGGGGTGACGGAGGGAGCGGGGGGTTGGAGGTCGAGGCAGCCGACGAGGGCGAGCGCGAGGAGGAGGTGGGGGGGGGGGCCGGGGGGTGGGGGGGTTGGGAGGTGGCGCCCGCCGCGGGGGGGGGGGGGGTGGGGGTGGTGGGGTGGGGTCTTGGGCGGTGGGCGCCCCCCGCGACGGAGGGGGTTGCCTACCAGCCCCAGGAGGCCGGGAGGTGGATGTTGCCGGGGAGCCCGCGGGTCTGGAGCAGGGCGGCGAGGTCCATGGAGAGGGCCACGGTGACATGGATGAGGAAGCCCGACCAGATGGAGCGGGTCTTGAGCGCGAGGGTGCCCAGGACGACCCCGGCGAGGATGGCCGCGAGCGCCTCCGCCCACGGCTTGCCGAAGTGGATCATGCAGTACGGGACGACCATCGCGAGGATCACCGAGGAGCCCATGGCCTCGCGCCCGGCGGACACCAGGAAGCCGCGGAAGAAGAACTCCAGCGTGAAGAACTGCGTCGCGTAGAGCAGCTCCCAGAGGAAGAAGTCCTTCCACGAGCGGTTGGCCAGCCGGTAGAAGGGATAGTAGTTGGCGAACTCGCCGGTCTGCGAGACGACCACCACGGCGACCAGCACGATGCCGAAGAAGAGCGCGTAGATCCACGCGTGCGAGAGGAAGCCGCGGAGGCGCAGGCCGTAGTCGCGGAAGCGCTCGCGCCGCCAGAGCAGCAGGATGATCGCGGGCACCACGAGGTAGCCGAACGATCGGGTGAAGGACCAGTACGCGAGGCCCGCGAGCTCCTCGTAGCCCGCCGGGGAGGCCCAGCGCAGCGGCTTCATCAGCTGAAGGTGGTGCGTGGCCGGGCCGCGAGGTCCGCCGCCCCAGTCGATGACCCAGCCGCGAGAGAGCAGCAGGTTGAAGGTGGTGCGGTCGCCGAAATACTCCTGGAAGGTGAGCACCACCGCGGCGATCAGGTAGGCCACCATCGGGCGGAAGTCGTAGCCGAGCCCGAGCTCCTCGCGGCGGGCGCGAGCGGCGGCGGCCTCGCGGTCGACTGCGCGCCAGGTCTCGAGGAAGAAGCGCCGCGGGTGCAGCTCGGGGAGCCTCTTGCGGGCGAGCACCGCGACGATCAGCACATAGGCGATCGCGACGAGGAGGAGGACCTTCACCGCGCCGGTCCGATCAGGCGCCCGCGGCCGAGCGCAGGCGGCGCACGCTCACGTCGTGCCCGAGCACCGCGATGACCTCGTAAAGCCCCGGCGAGGCGGTGCGCCCGGTGAGCGCCACGCGCGCCGGCTGGGCGACGGTCTTGATGTCGAAGCCGCGCTCGGCGAGCCAGGCCTCGATGGCCGCGCCGACGCCCGCGTCGGTGAAGTCGGTCACCGCGTCGAGCACGTCGGCCATCGCCCGGAGGTTGGCCTTCGCCTCGTCGGTGAGGAACTTCTCCGCCGCCGCCGGGTCGAGGGTGATCGCGTCCTGGAAGTAGAAGGCCATCGCCTCGGCGGCGTCGAGGAGCCTCGCCGAGCGGGTCTTCACGGTGCGCGCCGCGGGGAGCAGCCGCGGGTCGTCGGCCGCCACGGTGACCCCGGCGCCCGCGAGGAAGGGGTGGACCTTCGCGGCGAAGTCCTCGTCGGTGAGGCGCTTCAGGTGCTCGCCGCTCACCCAGAGGGACTTCTTCTTGTCATAGCGGCCGTCGTTGGTGCCGCAGTGGGCCCAGTCGAACTTCGCGATGAGCTCGTCGCGGGAGAAGATCTCCTGGTCGCCCGCGGACCAGCCGAAGCGCGCGATGTAGTTGAGCAGCCCGTCGGCGACCCAGCCCTTCTCGCGGTAGCGCTCCACCGGCACGTCGATGCCCTGCTGCTCGGCCAGCCGCTTGGACATCTTCTTCCCGTCGGGGGTGAGCATCATGGGCAGGTGCGCGAACTCCGGCACCGCCGCGCCGAGCGCCTGGTAGAGCAGGATCTGCTTCGGGGTGTTGATGATGTGGTCGCTGCCGCGCGCGACCAGCGTGATGCCCATGGTGATGTCGTCGACCACCGCGCCGAAGTTGTAGAGCGGCACGCCGTCGGAGCGCATGATCACGAAGTCGTCGATGACGCTGTTCTGCGTCTTGATCGACCCGAACACCTTGTCGACGAACTCCGTCGCGCCCGCGAGCGGCGTCTTGAAGCGGATCACGTAGGACGCGCCGGGGATCCAGTCGGCCTCGGTCTTGTCGCGCCAGAGGTGCGGATACACGAAGCCGTCGCGCTTCTTCTCCGGGAGCTTCTGGCGCAGCGCCTCGATCTCCTCGCGCGTCGCGTAGCAGCGGTAGGCCTTGCCCTCGCTCACCAGCCGGTTGGCGTACTCGGCGTAGAGCGCGAGCCGCTGCATCTGGAAGTACGGGCCGTGGGGGCCGCCCACCTCGGGGCCCTCGTCCCAGTCGAGGCCGAGCCAGCGCATCGAGTCGATGATCACCCGGGTGGACTCCTCGGTGGAGCGCTCCTGGTCGGTGTCCTCGATGCGCAGCACGAAGGTGCCGCCGGTCTTGCGGGCCCAGAGCCAGTTGAACAGCGCCGTGCGGGCGCCTCCGATGTGGAGATAACCCGTCGGTGACGGCGCGAAGCGAACGCGGGGCTTGTCCATGATGAAGGCCTCGTCAGGTACCGGGACGCGACCGCAGGGTCAAGCCGGGTCTACGGCCGCCAGCGCAGCCGCAGCGGTCGAGCGACGCCCGGCCGCTGGAGCGTCACGCCGCCCTCGTCCACCGCGCTCACCGTCGAGCGCGCGATGCGATCGCCCACGGTCACCACCCACGCCGCGCGCCCCGCGGTCAGCACCGCCCCTCGAGAGCGGGCGCCGACCACGAAGGAGCGAGCGACCGGGAGCGTTCCGGGGGGTAGCGCGGCGGCGAGGTCGAGCGCGCCGTTGCAGCGCGGCGGCCACGGGTCGTCGCCGAGGTCGCTGGTGGTCGCCCGGGTCGAGGGCCAGGTGAGCGTCGCCTGGAGCGCGTCGCCCTGCGGCTCGACGCGCACGGTCATCAGCGCCCGCAGCCCGGGCGACACGGTGAGCAGCGCGAGCGTCTCTCCGAGCGAGGAGGCGCCGTCCGCGCGCACCGTGAGGTCGAGCGTCTGCGCGGTCTCCTGCGCGGAGACGAGGCACACGCCGCGGGCCAGCCGCGCGAGGGCGCGGAGCGGCTGATAGCGGGAGATCACCAGCGGCGCGCTCGGCTCGCGCCACGCGACGACGATGCGGTCGCGCAGCCGACCGACGTGCTCGACGCGATCGGTCGCGCACGCGAGGTGCGGGTCGACGGTCACCGCGGCGCAGACGGTCGCCGCCGCCGAGGAGGAAGCGCCCGACTGGAGGAGGAGCCTCCAGGTGACGCGGTCGTCCTCCCGCGACGGAGCGCCGGGGAGAGGGAGCTCCCCGGTGGCCCGGAGGACGGCCCCGAGCACCGTGGAGGGGACCCACGGAGCGAGCTCCGCGGCGAAGGGCTCGAGGCCGGGCAGCGCGGCCGCGACGGTCTCGACCGCGTCGGGCGGCGGAGGTGGCGTCGCGACGGCCGGGGCCGCCGCGTCGGGTGTCGAGGCGCTGGGAGGGAGCGGGACGGGAGGGCGTGGGACCGAGGCGCTACAGGACAGGACGTTGAGCGCGACCAGGGCGATCGCGCGGCGTCGCATCAGTGGGCCGCGGGGCGGGGCGTCGCGGGCGCGGCGGCCCCGGTGCGGGTCAGGTGGAACTCCACGCGACGGTTGGCCGTGCGGCCGACCGCGGTGAGGTTGGGGCGAAGCGGACGGGTCTGGCCGAAGCCGCGCGCCGTGAGCTTGTCGGCCGCGACGCCGAGGCGGATGAGCGTGTCGCGCACCGCTTCGGCGCGGCTCTGCGAGAGCGTCAGGTTGCTCGCCGGGTTGCCGACGTTGTCCGTGTGGCCCTGGATCTCCACGGCGGTGATCTCGGGGTGACGGTTGATCGTGTCGGCGATCTCCTCGAGCAGCGTGTTGGAGTCCGGGAGGATCTCCGCGGAGTTCGTCTGGAAGTGCACCTGGCGCATGATCGACAGGATGTTGCCGCGGATGGCGACGGAGGGGCGCGCCGGGCGGCGGGTGACGGTGACCTCCACCGCGCGGTTGGTGCGGGGCTCCACGGTGGCCTGCTGCGCGGTCGAGCCCATGTGCCGGTCGCTCGACTCGATGCGCACCATGTACGGGCCCGTGAGCAGCTCGTCGGCGGTGGCGCGGCCCTGCTCGTCGGTGGTCAGCGTGCGCTCGCTCGGCGCCTGCTGGCCGCTCGGGACGTTGAGGCCCGGAGCGGGGGTGAGCACTACGTTGGCGTTGGCCACGCCGGCGCCGCCCTGCGACGACACGACGTGGATGGCGAGGCCGCCGCGGCGGGGCATCGCGCGGAGCTCGCAGTTGACGTTGACCTCCGGGTCGGGGTTGGCGGCCGGGGCGGTCGAGCCCTCGGGCGCGGGCGTCGGGGCGGGCACCGTGAAGGCGCACTCCCCGGCGTTGTAGTCTGGCGCGGTGATCGCGAGGCGGTAGTCGCCCGGGGCGAGGTGACCCGAGCGGAAGCGGCCGTCGGTGGCGGTCGCGAGGATGTGCAGCTCGGGGTGGCCCGTGAAGTTCACGATGGCGCCGCCCACGGCGTTGTGGCTCTCGGCGTCGCGGACCATGCCGACGACGTGGCCGCCCGGCGGGGTGCGGTCGACCTCGCGGGTCGTCACGCGCTCCGGCCCGGGGACCTCGACGCGCTGCACCGGCGGATGGATGTCGTACGCGAAGGAGGCGCCGAAGTAGAACTGCCACGGGGGCGTCGGGGCGAGCTCGCGGACGAAGGTGGAGCTCCCGCTGGTGGCGATGTCGAAGGCCAGGAGCGCGGCGAGGCCGCGGACCGGCGGGAGCACCCGGGTGCCGATGGTGAAGCGCGAGGGCATCGCGGAGAAGCCCTGGCGGGCGAGGCAGGCGTCGTCGTCGGCGGCCCCGGCGGGGCCCGACATGCCGGTGCCCGGCTCGAAGCACGAGTAGCCCTGGCGGTTGACCGGGATGCCGACGGACCACTCGAGGAAGGGCCGCACCCAGGGGAGCTCGGCCTCGGCCGCGAGGTTGATGCCGAACTGGTCGACGCGGTTGATGCCGAGCGCGTGGCGCTCGATGCGGGACACCTCGAGGAAGCAGCTCGGGTCGATGGCCCCGGAGGCGCAGCGCGCGGCGTCGTAGCCGGGCTGCGCGGCGCGGCGGCGCTCCTCGGTCTGCGAGACGATCGCGGCGCTGTTGTCGAGGTAGTAGTGGGCGTTGACGTGGAAGCGCAGCGGCACGCTGGTGCCGAAGTCGCGCAGGTCGATGGTGCTGAGCGCGCCGAAGTCCGCGCTGGTCGAGTCGCCGAGGAGGCCGATGTCGCCAGAGCGGTTGAGGAGGTAGAGCGACGCGTAGCCGCCGACGTAGAGGCCGCGCCAGGCGCGCCCCGCGGCCTTCACGCCGAGGGTGGTGTCGCCGAGCACCTGGAAGAGGCTGGGGCGCTCGCGGTCGTTGGCGTTGGCGTAGGCGCGGATCGAGGCGAAGACCTCGAGGAAGTCGAGGGGCGAGTAGGACAGCGTCGCGGTGCCGCCGACGTGCGACGCGGAGTCGGTGCCGACCGCCGCGGTGCCCGCGAGCGTCGGGGGGCGGAGGTACTCCGAGGCCCCGAAGTACTCACCGATGAGGCCGAAGCGGAACGACCCGGCCGCGCCGGTCTGCGCCGCGCGGGTGTGGAGCAGGCCGATGGAGCCGTCGAGCGAGGAGAAGCGCGGGAGGATGCGGGTGCGGCGGGCCTCGTCGGTCTCCGTCGCGGCGGCCTGCGCGGGCTCGGCGGCGGGCGTGGTCGTCGCGGCGGCGGGTGCGGCGGGGGCGTCCTCGTCGTCGGTGTCCTCCTCGTCCTCCTCGTCGGTCGCAGCGGCCGGGCGACCACCCGCGGGCGGGGTCTGCGCGAAGGCCGTCATGGGCAGCGCCACCGCCTGCGCCACGAGGATCAAAGCCAACCATCGAGAGTGCCGCATCGTCGTGTCTCCTCCACCTAAGCCATCGGGACCGCGGCGCTCGTGTTCGTCACGTCACGCGCGGAAATCCAGTGCCGCCTTCGCGGCGCGGCGGTCATACCACCGGGTTTCTCGAAACGTCCAGACTCGGGACAGCGCGTCGGTGCTGTGGATCCGAGCCCTCAGCGCCGCGCCGCGATCTCAGCCCCGGTTCATCGGCTGGAGCGACGTCTCGCCGGCTTCGTTGGTCACGAGCTGATCGACCCGCTTCTCCGCGGCGTCGAGGCGGCGCTGCCCGGCGCGCGTCAGCCGCACGCCCTCCTCGAAGACCCGCAGCGAGTCTTCGAGCGCCAGGTCACCCTTCTCCAGCGACTCGACCACCTTCGCGAGGCGCTCGAGGATCGCCTCCAGCGGCATCGTCTCTTCCGCGGCCGTCGCGCCCGTCCCGTTGCTCTCTTGCGGTTCCATTGAGGGCGACGGGAATGACACCCTCCCGGCGCCGGGGTCAAGGTTCCGCCGAGCCTCGCGCGACGCCCGTCGCGAGCGAAAGCCCATCGAGGAGCCGACGGCTCCACGCCGACGCTCGGGCCGCCTCGAGCGCCGGCAGCGCCCTCCTCCCCTGCCATCGCGCGAGCGCCATCGCCGCCCTCAATCTCCCCGCCTCGTCGACCCCCGTGAGCAGCGCTCGCTCGAGCGCCCCCTCGCGCTCGACCCCCATCGCCTCCGCTCCCGTCGACGGCGCGACCTCGACGCTCAGCGCGGAGAGCGCCTCTTGCGCCGCGCGACGATCGCCCGGGTCGTCGAGCTCCAGACACCGCCGCACCGCCGGGATGGCCCCGAGCGCGCCCAGGCCCACCACCGCACGAAGCGCAGGGCCTCGCGTCACCGGGTCGTCGATCAGCGACCCCAGCTCCTCATCGGTGATGCCTCCCACCTCGCCGAGGGCCTCGATGGCCTGACGTCGGAGCTCGCGCTCCGGCCCCGTGCGGGCGATCGCCAGCAGCGACGGCGAAGCCTCCGCGAGCCGCAGCTCCCTCGCCGCGCGGATCGCCGACAGACCGCGCCCCCCGCGGATCTCCACCGCCGCCCGTGTCAGCTCGGCGACGATCGCCGCCGCCGCCGAGGGGTCGCGCCGTCGCGCGAGGATGCGCCACCGCAACGGCTCCTCGACCGAGCGCCCCTCCAGCGCCGCGTACTGGCGCGTGGCGAGCGCGTCGAGGGCGACCGCCGCGAGCTCGTCGTCGGGCACCACGCTGCCCCTCGCCCGGGCCGCGTCGAGCAGGGCCTCCGGCGAGCCGAGGGCGTGCAGCGCGGCCAGCGCCAGGGAGGCCGGGGCCAGCTCCGGGAGGCGCAGCGCCTCGACGCGAGAAGTGAGCGAGCGGGCGTCCCGGCCTGGGGGCAGCGCCAGCGCGGTGAGCGCGGTCAGCCTCGCGGAGAGGTCGGACTCCTGGGCGAGGAGCGCGAGCAGGGCCTCGTCCTCGGCGCTTCGATCGACCTCCGAGAGCCCGCGGTCCCCCGCGAGCCTGGAGTGGAGGATCGCCCAGGCCCCGCCACGGCGGGTCGAGAGCTCGACGCTTCGAAGGCGCGACAGCGGGGCGGCCCGGGCGATGCGCCAGGGCTCTTCTAGCGGGTCGGCCCTCGCGATGTCATCGTGAAGGAAAGGCGCCACGACGAGGCCCGCCACGATGGCGTACCATCGCGACGGTCGGTTCATCGCGGTGCGGTCGGAAGGCACACCCACGACGGCTGAAGCTATCACGGCGTCGGAGCACCGGAGAGTCACCGAGACCCTGCATGCGCATCTGCCCAGCCTGCCAGACCAGCTTCGCCGGATCCGTCACGCGCTGCGCGCACGACGGCCGGCGGCTGCTGACGGTGGCGGCCTTCGAGCGCTCCATGGACGACGCCCTCATCGGCACCGTGCTGGCCGAGCGCTACGACATCCTCGACCGGCTGGGCGTGGGCGGCATGGGGGCGGTCTACCGCGCGGAGCAGCGGGCCCTCGGGCGCGACGTGGCCGTGAAGGTGCTGCGCCGGGAGCTGGGGCGCGACCCGGACACGGTGGCTCGCTTCCACCGCGAGGCGCAGGCGCTCTCCAACCTGCGCCACCCCAACACCGTGGCGGTGCTCGACTTCGGGCAGACCGCCGACGGGCTGCTCTTCCTGGTGATGGAGCTGCTCGAGGGCGAGATGCTCTCCACGCGGCTGCGTCGCGATGGCGCGCTCCCGGTGGCCGAGGCGCTGCGCATCACCACGGGCATGCTGCGCTCGCTGGGTGAGGCCCACCGGGCGGGCATCATCCACCGCGACCTGAAGCCGGACAACATCTTCCTCGCGCGCGTCGACGCGCACGCCGACGGAGAGCATCTGGTGAAGGTCGTCGACTTCGGGGTCGCGAAGATCCGTCCAGGCGGCGCCGACGCCCCCATCGACCCGCTCTCCACGCAGGAGGGCACGGTCTTCGGAACGCCGCGGTACATGTCCCCCGAGCAGGCCCAGGGCCGCCCCCTCGACGGTCGCAGCGACCTCTACGCCGTCGGCGTGATGCTCTTCCAGATGCTCACCGGCGTGGTGCCCTTCGCCGAGGACGACGCCGTGGTGGTGATGGCCCACCACATCATGACGCCCCCGCCGCGCGTCCTCGACATCAACCCCTCGGCGGACATTCCCCCGGAGCTCGACGCCCTCGTCAGCGCCGCGCTCAAGAAGCGTCCCGCCGATCGACCGGAGACCGCGGAGGAGTTCCTCCGGGCGATCGAGGCGCTGCCGGTGGACGGGGCCCGCGCGGGCATCACCAGCGGCCCCTTCGCCGGCACCACCCGCGCCCCGCTGGTCACCGCCACCCGCACGGCCTCTGCGCTCGCCGTGCTGATCGCGCTGGGCATCGCGCTCTTCACCGCGCTCCCCTCCCGCCGCGCCCCCCCGACGCCGAGCACGGCTCCCACCACCGCTCGGGCCGCCGCGCTCCCCGCCGCGGCCCCGGTCCAGGCCCCCTCGCCGGCGCCCGCCGCGGCCCCGTCGCCGGTCGCGGCCGTCGAGCCCTCTCCGATGGCTCCGCCCTCGGCCTTCGTGGACGACAGCCCCCCGTCCCCTCGGGTGGCCCATCGCTCACGCCATCGTCACTCGCGGCACCGCACCAGGCCCCTCGCGCCGGTCGTCTCCGTCACCCCGGTCGCCGCCCCGTCCCCTCGCGCCCCGTATCCCCGCTGGAGCGACTGACCCGCTTACCCGATCGGGTAAAGCGATGTCACCCCGCTCGGGCCGCGCGAGCCGCCGCTTCGCGGGTGCTCGCCCCGACGAAGCGAGGAGCGTCCACGCGCCGACGCTCGAAGACCTCGAGGTCGCCGAGCAGGTCGTGCTCGCGCCAGCCGCAGTGCTCCATGCCCGCGCGGCGGATGATCTTCACCGACGAGATGTGCCAGGGGAAGGTCGACGCCGTCACCGCGCGCACGCCCGGCTGCTCGAGCGCCCACTCGACCATCGCGCAGGTCGCCTCGGCGCCGTACCCCTGGCCCTGCGAGCTCGGCTCGACCCCGTAGGCGATCTCCACCACGCCCTCCTCGTCGGGAGCGCCGTGGAACACCACGCTGCCCACGATGAGCCGATCGCCCTCGGAGGCGTTGGCGACCATCAGCCGGTCGCCCCAGAGCCGCAGCGAGGGGTTGGCGCGGATGCGCTCGACGGAGGCGCTGAAGGCCCGCTCGATGAGACACCGCCCAGGCCACTTGCCCGGAAACCTCGCCCCCGCGAGGCGCTCGACCTCCGCGCAGTCGTCGGCCATCACGGCCTCGACCAGGCTCAGGGTGATCGGCACCAGCTCCAGGCGAGCGGTCTGGAGCACCGTCCTCGAAGTCTCTTCGCTCATGATGACACCCACTGCATCCCGCGTTCTCGGCCCCTTCGACGCGCCCCGACGCAGCCTCGACGCGCGCCGTTCACACCACTCTCCGGCCGTCCTCGGCGAGGTGCAACGACGCGGCGCGTGATGATCGGGCGATGGCGCAGCGCGGCAGCGAAGCGCACGACGCACCGAGCGGCGCACGGGTGCGAAGCGGGGGTGTCAGTCGGCTTCGGCGAGGAGGGAGGAGATGTGGCTCGCGCGCTCGTCGGAGAGGTGCAGGGCCTTCTGGAGGAGCTCGAGGAATTCCTGCTCCTCGTCGCCGACCTCGCCGTCGAAGAGGACGAAGAGGGTGGCGAGCGCGAAGGCCTCCTCGCGCGCCTCGATGTCGTCGCCGATGGCCTTTGCGATGGAGCGCACCCGGGCGGGGATGCCCTCCGCGGCGATGCGCAGCACGAAGCCCTCGACGGTGCGGGCGAGCGCGTGGTTGTCCAGGTGGGTGAAGCCCGGCGTGGCGCGGATCTGCTCGCAGAGCTGGTGGCTCTCGTCGGGGGCCATCTTGCCGTCGACGCAGGCGGCGATGGTCATGACCTCGAGGAGCGCCTCGGCGGCCTCCGGGGCCGGGGGCACAAGGCTCTCGCGCGGCTTCGCGACGCGGGCGGCGTAGTGCGTGTGCTTCTTGTGGAACTTCGGCATCGGACGCTCCCAGAGGGGTTTACGACCGTCGTAGATGGGTCGTCGCTGGGACCATAACAGACCTCTCCGCGCCAGGGCGACGGCATTACCCACCGGCGCGTTGCGCGCGTTGCGCGAGGGCGCCGTCCTGCGGTAGCGGGTGAGGGCTCCGGTGCCGACGCCATACGTTCCCGAACCCTCTCCGACGCTCCGCTGGGACGCCCTCACCGCGCGCTGGTGCCTCCTGGCCGCGCACCGGCGCGACACCCCGCGGGACATGACCAGCCGGCTCGACACGCTGCGCGACGCGAGCCAGTGCCCCTTCTGCCCCGGCCACGAGACCGAGGCCGACCCGGCCACGGAGGAGCGGCGCGACGGGAGCGGGCGCTGGCTGGCGCGCGCCGTCACCAACCGCTTCCCGATGATGGGCCGCGGGGCGACGGGCGGGGCCGTCATACACCACGGTGTATTCCGAGAGCGCCCCGCGACCGGCGCCCACGAGGTGATCGTCGAGACCCGGCTCCACGACGCGGACCTCTCGGACCTCGACGCCGACGCCCTGGCGGTCGTGCTCGACCTGCACCGCTCCCGACACCGCGCGCTCGCCGGGCGCCCCGACGCCGCCGCGGTGCTGCTCTTCAAGAACCGCGGACCGCGCTCCGGGGCCTCGCTGCGCCACCCGCACTCGCAGGTGATGACCTGCCCGGTGGTCCCGCCCGGGGTGCGGCGGCGCGACGCGGTGGCCGCTCGGCACCACCGGCGCGAGGGCTCCTCGCTGGTGCAGCGGCTCGTCGACGCGGAGCTCGCCGAGGGCGCGCGGGTCATCGCCTCGGACCCGTACTTCGTCGCCCTCTGCCCGTGGGCCTCCGCTCGCTCGCACGAGACCTGGATCGTCCCCCGCGCCCCGATCGCCCACTTCGGCGCCACGCCCGACACGCTGCTCCTCCCCCTCGCGGCGATGCTCCGTCAGACGCTGCGACGGGTGCGGCAGGTGTCCGGCGACGCGGACTACAACCTCCTGCTCCGCCAGCCCGCCCGGGCGAAGTGGGGAGAGCCCTGGGCGCACTGGTTCATGGAGATCCAGGTGCGACGCGGCGGCGACGCGGGCTTCGAGCTCTCCGGGGGGATGTCCTGCACCGTGTTCTCCCCGGAGGAGTCCGCGGCGCTGATGAGGTCCGCGGATGTTCTCTGAGCGCACCGGCTGGATCACCCAGCCTTCGCCGCTCAGCGTCGCCATCGCCGAGCGCCGCGCCCGCCCCGGCCTCCTCGACCTCACCGCCTCCAACCCCACGGCGGTCGACCTCCCTCCCCTCGCTCCCGAGATGCTCGCCGCGCTCTCCGATGCCTCCGTCGCCCGCTACGACCCCGACCCCGCGGGTCCGCTCGCGGCGCGCGCCGCCGTCGCCGGGCACTACGCCTCGCTGGGCTACGCGGTGGACCCGGAGCACCTGCGCCTCGCGGCCAGCACCAGCGAGGCCTACGGCTGGCTCTTCAACCTGCTCTGCGACCGCGGCGACGCGGTGGTGGTGGGGCACCCGAGCTACCCCCTGCTCGACGACCTCGCCCGGCTGGAGGGCGTCGCGCTCACCCCCGTGGGCTCCACCTGGCACGGCCGCTGGGAGCTCGACCTCGACGCCCTCGACGCCGCCCTCACCCCTCGCACCCGGGCCATCGCGCTGGTGCACCCCAACAACCCCTCCGGGGCCTTCGTCACCCTCGAGCTCCGAGAGGCGCTCATCGCGCGGTGCCGACAGCGAGGGCTCGCGCTCCTCGTGGACGAGGTCTTCCTCGAGTACCCCCACCGCGAGGACCGCCGCCGGGCGCCCAGCTTCGTCACCTGCGACGAGGTGCTCACCTTCACGCTGAGCGGCCTGAGCAAGACCCTCGCGCTCCCGCAGATGAAGCTCGGCTGGGTGCACGTCGGCGGCCCCGACGCGCTGCGCTCCGAGGCCCTGCGGCGGCTGGAGCACATCGCCGACAGCTTCCTCTCGGTGGGCTCGCCGGTGCTGAGCGCGGCGCCGGTCTGGCTGCGCCACCGCGAGGCCCTGCAGCGCCCCGTGCGAGAGCGCCTCGCGCGCAACCTCGCGACGCTGGAGCGGGCGATCACGGCGGAGAGCCCGATCTCGCGGCTGCCCGTGGAGGGGGGATGGTCGGCGGTGCTGCGGCTGCCCGCGACGCGCGGCGACGACGACTGGGTGCTCGCGCTGCTGGAGCGCGGGGTGCTGGTGCAGCCGGGGTATTTCTTCGACGTGCCCGGCGACGGGCACATGGTGCTGAGCCTGCTGCCGAGGCCGGATCAGTTCGAGGAGGGGATCGAGCGGCTCTGCGCGCTGGTGGCCGAGGACTGCGGGCTCACTCCAGCTCGTTGACGATGCGGATCTGGGCGCCCTGGATCTCGCCCGAGTTGAGCAGGGCCGAGCGCTCGAAGGTGGAGAGCGTGTTGTCGCCGTCGATGTCGCCGACGGCCCGGGCGGTCATCGAGGTGTTCGAGCCGTCGGTCGAGTACTGGTAGTAGTGCGGGCGATCGATGACGAAGCCCAGGGAGTTCCAGTCCGAGCTGTTCATCCACATGGTGACGTTCGCGGGGTACTTGCTCGCGCTCGGCGCCGCGGTGGGAAGGGCGCCGCAGGTGGCGAAGCTCGTGCTGCTCGTCCGTTCCTGGGTGTTCTCGTAGTAGCTGAGCTGGAGCCGGTACATCGACGCGATGCCCGAGGTGGCCTCGGAGGTCTTGCTCCGCTTCACATATCGACTGAACGCCGGGATCGCGACCGCCGCCAGGATCCCGAGGATCACCACGACGATCATCAGCTCCACGAGGGTGAACCCCGCTTCGAACACCCCGCCTCGACGAGTCTCTCTCGATCCCCCCATGGCCGACTCCCTCCAGTTCATCATGGACCCGCTCCGCTCCCGGCCCTCTACCCCGACCTTGATTGCAGTGGAACGAGGAAGGCCCATGATCTCGCTGCCCTGGCAGCACGCGTCATGCCGCAGCGGCCCGAGCGTCATTCCGGTCAAGTCGCCCAAGGGATCCCTGACAGATTGCGTCACCCGGGGTGCCCTTCATGGTCGGTGCGTCCTCCGGGACGCGGAGCGCATTGAGGTTCGCGGGGGGTTGGCCCTACATTCCGCGCCATGACCTCGCTCACCCAGCTTTCGCCCGATGAGAAGATGTTTCGCGACGCCGTGCTCGGCTTCGCCCGCGACCGCGTCGGCCCCCGTGTCGCCTCGATGGATCACCACGGAGCCCTCGACAAGGACCTGCTCCCGGACCTGTTCGAGCTCGGGGTGATGGGCGTCGAGGTGCCCGAGCAGTACGGCGGATCGGGCTCCAGCTTCTTCAACGCCGCCCTCGCCGTCGAGGGCTTCGCCACGGTCGATCCGAGCGTCTCGGTGCTGGTGGACGTGCAGAACACCCTGGTCGCCAACGCGGTCATCCGCTGGGCCGACGACGCGCAGAAGGAGAAGTACCTCCCGAAGCTCGCGCGGGAGTGGGTCGGCTCCTATGCGTTGAGCGAGGCGGGCTCCGGGAGTGACGCCTTCGCCCTCGCGGCGCGGGCGGAGAAGAAGGGCGACAAGTGGATCCTCAACGGGCGCAAGCTCTGGATCACCAACGCCAACGAGTCTTCGCTCTTCATCGTGTTCGCCAACGTCGACCCCTCCAAGGGATACAAGGGCATCACGGCCTTCCTGGTGGAGCGGAGCTTCCCCGGGTTCTCCGTGGGCAAGAAGGAGGACAAGCTCGGCATCCGCGCCTCGTCCACCTGCGAGCTCATCCTGGAGGACTGCGAGGTGCCGCTCGGCAACGTGCTCGGCGAGGTGGGCAAGGGCTACAAGATCGCCATCGAGACCCTCAACGAGGGCCGCATCGGCATCGGCGCGCAGATGCTCGGCCTCGCCCAGGGGGCCTTCGACTACGCCATGAAGTACATGCACGAGCGCAAGCAGTTCGGGCAGGTGATCGGCAACTTCCAGGGGGTGCAGTTCCAGTACGCGCGGTGCGCGGTGGAGATCGAGAGCGCCCGGCTGATGGTCTACAACGCCGCGCGCCTCAAGGACGCCGGGCAGCCCTTCATCAAGGAAGCCGCCATGGCCAAGCTGCACGCGAGCGAGGTGGCCGAGCGCGTCGCGTCGCTCTGCGTGGAGTTCGTCGGAGGCGTCGGCTTCACCAAGGACTATCCATTGGAGAAGTTCTTCCGGGACGCCAAGATCGGCAAGATCTACGAGGGCACGTCCAACATGCAGCTCCAGACCATCGCCAAGCTGCTCCAGGCGGAGTACGGCTTCAAGGGCTGAGCGCCCCCGCGTCCCCCCGGTGGAGGTAGCGCTGCACGTTGCGGCGGTGCTCCTCCAGCGAGGGAGCGAAGGCCGATCGGCCGTCCCCCATCGCCACGAAATACAGGTCCTGATCGCCGGTGGGAGCGAGCACCGCGGCGATCGCCAGCGCTCCCGGGTTGGCGATGGGCCCGGGGGGCACGCCCTCGTGCTGATAGGTGTTGTAGGGGTTGCCTCGGTCCATGAGCATCGCGCCCGTGATGCCCCGGCGGACGCCGCCGTCGCCGCGCTCGCAGGACGCGAGCGGAGCGCCCCGGGCGGCCATCACCGTGCACCCATAGACCACAGTCGGGTCGCTCTGGAGGAGCCGGGGACGGAAGTCCGGGAGGCGTAGTCGGTTCCAGAAGACCGAGGCGATGTGGGCACGGTCATCGGGTGAGCCGGTCTCGCGCTCGACCAGCGAGGCGAGGGTGACGATCAGCCGGTCGGCGCGGTCGAAGCCGCCGGGGGTCGGGGTCACCGGGCCCTCGTCGCCGCTCGCGAGCGAGGCCGCCCGAAGGACGCCTTCGGGATGGCGCGACTTGAGCTCACGGAGGCGCCGGGTGAACTCCGTCACCATGCGCTCGACCACGAGTCCGGCGGGCGAGTCGGGAGGGAGGTCGTAGGTCTCCGGGAAGAGATATCCCTCTACGGATCCCGTCAGGCCATATCGTTGAAGCAAGGCGGGGTCTTCGGTGTGGGCAATGAAGTCCGAAGAGGGACAGACCCCGACGGACTCCAGCCGACGGGCGATGTCGAAGCGGGTGTAGCCCTCCGGGATGGTCACCCGGATCACCCCGGCGGCGCCCCGGTTGAGCGTGCGAAGGACCGCCCAGGGGGTGAGGTCGTCGCGCAGGGCGACGGTCCCGCGGTGGGCGCGGTCGGCGGCGCCGGTGGTGGCCGCGAGCAGGTGGAAGAGCCACGGGTGGTCGATCACCCCGGCGGACCAGAGCGCGTGGGTGATCGCGGCGGAGTCGGCGCCCTCGGCGAAGGTGATGCGCAGGGCGCGGCCCCGCCCGTGGTGGGGAGTGCGGAGATAGACGAAGGCCCCGAGGGCCGAGAGCGCCGAGAGCAGCGCCAGCAGGCCGAGGGCGATGGCGAGCGGGCGCCGTGGCGGCGCGCCGTGCGAGCGCGAGCGTCGGGCCGCGTGGGGCGCGGGCTTCGACGCAGGCTTCGCGGGCGCCTTCGACGGAGGCTTCGCTACTGATCTGGGTCGTCTGGCCAAGCGCCCGCTCCCGCCTTCGAGTCGAGGTAGGCCTGCAGCAGGATCGCCGCGACCTCCGCGTCGATGCCCTCCCGGCCCCGGCGGCCCGACGCCGTGCGGGCTCGCTGCGCCTGCACCGTGGTGAGCCGCTCATCCCAGAGGATCACCGGGAGCTTCGTCTTGCGCCCCAGCAGCCCGGCGAAGGTGCGGGCCGCGCGGGCCTTCATCCCCTCGCTGCCGTCCATGTTCAACGGGAGCCCGACGACCAGCTCCTCGGCGGCCTCGCGCAGCGCCACGGCGACCACCGCGCCGACCGCCTGCGTGGGCTCGGACAGCACCAGCGTCTCCAGCGGACGCGCCGGGACGCCCTCCTCGGAGTGCACCGCCACGCCGATGCGCCGCGCGCCCAGGTCGATGCCCAGGCGCTTCACGAGAGGCCCTCCTCGAAGACCACCTCACCGCTGCGCAGCACCGTCACCTCGGAGCCCTGCACCCAGGGCCGGTGCTCGCGGCCGTGCCCGAAGGGGGCGCCCGCCAGCACCGGGACCCCCAGCGTCGCCAGGCGCTCTCGCAGCACCGACTCGATGGGGACGCCGTCGTCGCGAGTGTCGCATCGGGTGAACTCGCCGAGCACCACCGCGCGCACCCCGCGCAGCGCGCCCGAAGAGCGCAGCGAGGTGAGCATGCGATCGACCCGGTAGGGCGCCTCGCCGACGTCTTCGAGGAAGAGCACGCGGTCTTCGAGGGGGAGCTGACAGGGCGTTCCCTGGAGGGCCGCGAGGAGGGAGAGGTTGCCTCCCATGGCGCGACCGCTCACCGACGGAGCGGCTCCCTCGGACCAGGTGGCGAGGCCCGTCCAGCGCTCCGGGGCGGCGCCCTCCAGCACGGCCGCGAGCTCGGGGTCGCCGCCGCGCCGGCCGAGCGCGAGCACCATCGTCCCGTGGACCGAGCGCACGCCCGCGAGGGACCACACGGCGTGCAGGGCGGTCACGTCGCTGAAGCCCACCAGGGGCTTCGGGTCGCGGCGCAGGAGCTCGATCCAGCGGGGCGCGTGGCGCTCGAGGAGGCGGGTGAGCCCGTAGCCTCCGCGCGCGGCGTGCACCGCCCGGATGGCGCGGTCTTCGAGGGCCGCGGTGATGTCCGCCGCGCGGGCCTCGTCGTCCCCGGCGAGGAAGCCCTCGCGGCGCTTCGCCGACGCCCCGACGCTCACCCGATACCGCCCCGCGCACCAGGCCACGCCGGCGTCGAGCTCGGCGTGGTCCGTCGGGCCGCTCGGGGCGATGACCGCCACGGCGTCGCCGGGCTTCAAGGGAGGGAGCGCGGCGAAGGCGCGGGCCGTCATGGCTTGACCGGTCGACGCCCGTCCGCGGTGAGGAGCACGTCGTAGAGGTCGGCGCGCCGGTCGCGGAAGAAGCCCCAGGCGCCGCGCATCCGTCGGGAGAGCGCCAGGTCGAAGGCGGCGATGGCGGCCCCCTCCTCGGTGCGGGAGAGCTCGGCCACCATGTCGCCGCGGTGGTCGGCGCAGAAGGAGCTGCCGTAGAAGAGCTGACCGTCCTCGGTGCCGATGCGGTTGGCGCCGCACACGGGCACCACGTTGGAGACCGCGTGGCCGATCATGGCGCGCTGCCACGGGTCGCGGGTGTCGAGCGAGGGGTCGTGCGGCTCGCTGCCGATGGCCGTGGGATAGAGCAGCAGCTCGGCGCCCATCAGCATCATCGCGCGGGCGCACTCGGGGTACCACTGGTCCCAGCAGATGCCGACGCCGAGGCTGCCGTGGCGGGTGTTCCAGACCTTGAAGCCGGTGTCGCCGGGGCGGAAGTAGAACTTCTCCTCGTAGCCCGGACCATCGGGGATGTGGCTCTTGCGATAGAGGCCCATCACCGCGCCGTCCGCGTCCACCATCGCGAGGCTGTTGTAGTAGGCCTGCCCCGCCACCTCGAAGAAGGACACCGGGATCACAACCCCGAGCTCCCGGGCGAGCTCGGAGAAGCGGGCGATGGTGGGGTTGTTCTCGAAGGGCATCGCGCGGAGCAGCTCGCGCTCGTCCTCCACGCGGCAGAAATAGGGCCCCTCGAAGAGCTCGGGGGGCAGGATGACGTTGGCGCCCCGCGCGGCGGCGGAGCGGACGTGGTCGATGACCCGGGCGACGTTGGTCTCCCGGTCATCGCCGAGCGGACACTGGATGACCGCGACGGTGGTCTTCATGGCGTCTGGCTTGAGCTCCCGTTGGGCAGGCGGCGCGTGGGCTGCTGCTGGGTGATGCAGTGGAAGGCTCCGCCGCCCTCGAGGATGGCCCGCGCGTCGACGGCCTCGACGTGGCGACCGGGGAAGAGCTTCTCGACGGCCCTCGCGGCGGCGGCGTCGTAGCGGGTGCCGTAGGTCGGGACCACCACGGTGCGGTTGCCGATGTAGAAGTTCAGGTGGCTCGCGGGCATCACCCGGCCGTCGTCGTCCTCGACGCGGCCCGGCGACGGGACGTAGACGAGCTCGATGGGGCGGCCGAGCGCGTCGCGCTGACCGGTGAGCTCGTCGCGCAGTCGGAGCAGGATGTCCCGGTTGGGGTCGTCGCTGCCGGAGGGCTCCATCAGGGCGATGACGCCAGGGGCGACGAAGCGCGCGATGGTGTCGATGTGCCCGTCGGTGTGGTCGTTGAGGAGGCCGTCGGTGACCCAGAGCAGGGTGGTGCCGCCGAAGGCGTCGAGGACGGCGCGGGTGATGGCGGCCTCGTCCATCCCGGGGTTGCGGTTGGGGTTGAGCAGGCACTGCCGAGAGCTGAGCACGGTGCCCTCGCCGTCGACCTCGATGCTGCCGCCCTCCAGCACCAGCTCGTGGCGGAGGGTGCGAAATCCCGAGGCCCTCGCGACCGCGTCGCCGACGGTGTCGTCATACCGGAGGTTGTATTTGCCGCCCCAGCCGTTGAAGGCGAAGCGCGAGGCGACGACGGAGCCGTCGCGGTCGTGCATGAAGACCGGGAGCGTGTCGCGCACCCAGATGTCGCCGAAGGGAATCTGGTGGAAGCGCGCGTCGAGCCCCTCGAGCGCGGCGCGGGCGACGGTCTCCTCGACGGCGTCGGGCGCGAGCACCTCCAGCCGCTCGCCGCCGTGGCGGGCGATGGCGCGGGCGAGCGCCGTGAAGGAGCGCCTCGCCTCGGGCAGAGCGAGCTTCCAGAGTTCTTCGTGGCTGGGCCAGGCGAGCCACACGGCGTCGTGCGGGGCCCACTCGGCGGGCTGGAGAATCGCGTCGGTGATCATCGGGGCCGGTGACACTACCCGCGGGGCCCCGCGACGCCAACTGGCCCGGTCCGGGGGCGTGTGCTCTCTTGCTGCGCCTGCCGATGGAATCGAAGCTCGAAGAACTCTCCGCCGACCTCGCCGCCGCCGCCCTGCGCGCCCTCACGGACGACTGGCGCAACCTCAACTACGGCCTCTTCCAGGACCGCATGCGCCCGCCCGCGATGCGCCTCTCCAGCGCGACGGGCTTCCTCGGCCGCTGGATGCGCGGCGAGCGGGCCATCGAGCTGTCGCGGCGCTTCCTGATCGACCAGCCCTGGGGCGTGGTGCTGGAGGTGCTCAAGCACGAGATGGCGCACCAGTTCGTCGACGAGGTCATCGGCGTGCGCGACGAGACCGCGCACGGCCCGGTGTTTCAGCGGGTGTGCGCGGACCGGGGCATCGACGGCGGCGCCACGGGGGTGCCCTCGGCGAGCGGGTCGACGGACGCGGCGACGGCCTCGGCGCTCGACAAGATCGCCAAGCTGCTCGCGCTGGCCGGCAGCCCCAACGAGCACGAGGCGCAGACCGCGATGAACACCGCGCAGAAGCTCATGCTCAAGTACAACCTCGACGCGGTGCGGGCGAAGGCCGCGAGGGGCTACATCCACAAGCACCTGGGAGAGCCCAGCGGGCGGGTGGAGGAGGCGTCGCGCTTCCTGGCGGCGATCCTGTCGGAGCACTTCTTCGTGCAGTGCATCTGGGTCAACGTGTGGCGCGTTCGAGAGGGCCGCGCGGGCTCGGTGCTGGAGGTCATCGGCACGCCGGAGAACGTCTCCATGGCCGAGTACGTCCACTCCTTCCTCGACCACACCGCGGACGCCCGGTGGACGCTGCACAAGCGCCAGCACCGGCTCACCGGCGACCGCGACCGCCGCGCGTACCGCACCGGCGTGATGATGGGCTTCCTCGAGAAGCTGCGCGCCGAGCGAAAGGGCCAGCAGGAGACGGGCCTCGTGTGGGCGGGCGACCCGGCGCTGGACGAGTATTACCAGCGCAGGTATCCGAGGGTGCGCACCATCAGCCGCGCGGCGGCCACGCGCACCTCGGCCCACGCCCAGGGACGCGAGGCGGGCAAGAGCCTGGTGCTCCACAAGGGCGTCGACGGCTCCAGGGGATCGCGCGGCGGCGGCGGGCTGCTGGGCCCCGGTCGGTCGTAGCGGTGCGGGTCGCGATATGGTCCGCGCCATGAGAGCGCAGCGCGGCACGGTGTTGGCGATGTCGGTGGTGGCCCTGGTCGCGTGCGGCACCGCGAGGCACCGGGTGCGCTCGGCGTCGCGCCAGCCGCCGGGGGCGGGCGGGCCGCTGGGGGCGGTCGCGCGGTACGTCGCTCCGGCCGCCGCGCTCGACCGGGCGGCGATGCGAGCGCGCCTGCCGACGGATCACCGGCTGACGCCGACGGAGCTGCTCTCGCGACACTCAGTGCCCTTCGCCGGAGAGACGGAGCTCGACCCCGACGACGTGGAGGGGATGTCCACGGTGCAGCGCGGTCCCTTCGCGCTCCGGGGGGAGGAGCTCGACCAGCTGAGGGCTCGCGGCTTCGCCCTCGCGCCGCGGCTGCACCGGCCCAACTTCATCTCCGGCTACGTCTCGCTCTACCTGGCCGATCAGCCCGTCTATCTGAGCGCGGACGTGATCTTCAACGCGCTCCACGAGAGCTTCGACACCCTGGTCGCCGACATCGAGGAGCACGCCCTCGCTCGCTCCCTCTCCGAGGGGCTCGCGGGGCTGCACCAGGCCCTCTCGGGCCCATCGGGCGCGGCCCTCCCTCGCGACACCCGGATCGACCTCGACACCTACCTCACGACCGCGAGAGGCCTCCTCGAAGGGACCCCGATCGAGCCCGTGGCCGGGGCGGACGCGGCGGCCGTTCGAGCGCTCGTCGCGGCGGCGAGCGCGGGCACCGGCAACGCGCGCATCGAGCTCTTCGGCAGCCCCCGAGACGTGGACCTCTCGCAGATGCGCCCTCGCGGCCACTACGCCGGAGAGCCGTCGAGGGAGCGGTACTTCCGGGCGGTGATGTTCCTGGGGAGGGAGGGTCTCCGGCTGGTGGACGTGGTCGAGGGTCGGCGGGTGCTGCGACGCCGCCAGCTCTCGGCCGCGCTCGCGATGCGCTCGCTCTCCGACGCCCCGACGCGCGCGGCCTTCACCCGCGTCGAGCAGGCCATCGGGGCCTTCGCGGGCGAGCCCGAGGCGCTGACCTACGCGGACCTCGACGCCCTCGCGACGGCGGTGGGAAGAGAGCCCGCCAACGCCTCCGACGAGCGCCTGCTCTCGCTCATCGACGCGCAGCGGGGCGAGCGTCCCCGGGTGGCCACCTCGCTGCTGGTGCACCCCGACGGCTACGACGGGACGGTGCCGCAGCCGGTGACCTTCTCCTTCGCGCCGCAGCGCTACACGCCCGACTCGATGGTGCTCTCGCGGGTGAGCTTCGACCGCGTCGACGGGGGCCGCGTCCCGCGGATGATGCCCGATCCGCTCGACGCCGCCTTCGCCGCGCTCGGCAACGACCAGGCCGCCGCGCTGCTGCGCTCCTCGCTCGACCGCCACGACTACGCGACGGAGCTGGTCACCGCGCGCGAGCTCGTGGACGCCCACGAGGCGAGCTACTGGCGGGATAGCCTCTACGCCTCGTGGACCGCCGCGCTGCGCACGCTCTCTCCGAGGGAGGCGCTCTCGGAGGGCACCACGCTGCCCGCGACGATGACCACCGAGGCGTGGGGACGTCGGCTCCTCAACACGCAGATGGCGGCGTGGGCGGAGGTCCGCCACGACATGGTGCTCTACGCGGCGCAGTCGTACACGATGTCGCTGGGGTGCTCGTACCCGCAGGCCTACGTCGACCCCTACCCCGCGGTGTGGAGCGCGCTGGCTCGATGGACCGAGCGGGCGCAGTCGCTGGTGGCGAGCGTCCCGTGGCGCGACGAGGCCGCGCGCACCCGCTGGACGCGCTGGTCCGCCGGGGCGCGCGAGGTGGTGCGCCGGCTGGGGGAGATCGCCGAGCGGGAGCGGTCGGGCGCGGAGCCCACGGAGGCTCAGCTCGCGTGGGTGAACCTCGGCCTCAACGCCCGCGAGGTGAACGTGGTGTGCGCCACGGAGACGCGCGTCGACGGCGGCTGGCTCTACGACCTGTACGAGCCGCGGATGCAGCTCGGCACCGATCGGGCGATCGTGGCGGACGTGCACACGCAGCCCGAGGACGAGTCCGGCGCGCCCGTGGGGCGGGTGCTGCACATCGGCACCGCGGCGCCGCAGGCGATGGTGGTGGTCGCGGGCGCTCCGGGGCGGGAGCGGGCCTACGTGGGCTTCGCGTCGAGCTACCGTGAGCGGGTGACCGAGGGCTTCGACCGGCTCACGGACCAGCGGTGGCGCGCGGAGATCGCGAGGGCGACGACGCCCGCCTGGCTCGCGGGGGGCTCACTCGCGGGCGGTGCCCGGTGAAGAGCCCCGCGAACGGCTACCTCGGCATCGGCATCTACAACGTCAAACGCACGCACAACTTCGGGGCGTTGATCCGCACGGCGCGGGTCTTCGGGGCCGACTTCGTGTTCAGCGTGGGCAACCGCAACCCGCAGGAGCAGAGCTCGATCGGCGCCGAGCTCACGCTCCCGCTCTTCCACTTCAAGACGATGGAGGACTTCATCGGGTCGATCCCCGCGAACGCTCGGCTCGTCTGCGTGGAGCTCACCCCCGGGGCGCTCGACATCCGGACCTACAAGCACCCCGCGAGGGGCGTCTACCTGCTCGGTCCCGAGGACGGCACGCTGCCCGAAGGGATCATGCGGATGCACGACACGGTGATCCTCCCGGGGGCGTACCCGCTCAACGTCGCGATGGCCGCCACCGTGGTGCTCTACGACCGGGCGATGAAGGCCTGAGGCGCCGCGTCGGGAGAGGCCTTCAGAGCCGGATGCCGACCATCGCCACGTCCAGCCAGCGGTCGAACTTGTAGCCGCCTTCGCGCAGCACCCCGAAGGTCTTGAAGCCGCAGGAGTGATGCAGCGCGAGCGAGGCCGCGTTGCCCGCGTCCAGCACGCCCACCATCGTGTGGAAGCCCCTCGCCCGGGCGTGCTCGATCAGCGGCGCGATGAGCCTCCGACCGATGCCTCGGCGACGAGCGTCGTCGGCCACGTAGACCGAGTGCTCGCAGGCGAAGCGCCAGCCGGGGCGACCGCGGTAGAGCCCGTAGGTCGCGAAGCCCAGCACCCCGCGAGCGGCGTCGTCGGCCACGAGGAAGCCGTAGCCGTCGCGGGTCTTCTCGTCGAAGAGGCCCTGCTGCTGGGCGAGCTCGCGGGGCTCGTAGTCGAAGGTCGCGGTCGTGCGCAGCACGGCGTCGTTGTAGATCGCCACCACCGCGGCCATGTCCTCGCGCCTCGCCGCGCGGACCACCAGCGGGTCGTCGGACTGCGTCGTGGTCATCGCTACTGGGTCTCGAGCTGCTGCATCACGCCGTTGAGGAGCTCCTGGAGCTGCTGCGGGGAGACGTCGCCGCCCGGCGCCGCGGGCCCCGACGGAGCGCCGCCGTCCCCCTGGCGACCGATGCCCTGGAGCAGCGGACCCAGCATCCGCAGCGCGTCCTGCATCTCCGGCGACGCCTGTCCGCCGGGGCCGCCCAGCAGGTTGCCCACCAGGGCGCCGAGGTCCATCTGGCCGAGGTCCTCGTCGCCGTGGGCCTCGTTCAGCCAGCGCCGGGCGAGCGTCCGGTAGCGCGCCGCGTGGGCGCGGTCCTCCGCCACGAGCGCGTCGAGGAAGCCCGTCGCAGGCGCCGTGCGGAAGCGCCACGTCGTCACGTAGCGCTGCATGGCTCGCCAGAACACCGGGTCGCCCGCGGCCGTGCGCCACGCGTTGTAGAGGTAGGGGCCCTTGCCGTAGACGAGGCCCGCGTACGCGATGGGCGTCGCGAAGGCCGACGCGGGGCGGTCCACCGCGGCGTCGGTCTGACCCAGCGTGCGCATGAACTGGTAGTTCATCTTGATCTGCATGTCGGCGTCGCGGCGCGATCGCTCGGCGCCGTAGCGCTCCTCCAGGTAGAGCGCCGCCGACCACTGCGCGAGCGACTCGTCGATGAAGGGGTGGGCGCGAGAGTCGCTGCCCACCAGCGCGTGCCACCACTGGTGCGCCACCTCGTGGGCGGTCACGAACTCCAGCATCGACGGCAGCATCTGCCCGAGCATCGCCGACGCGCCGCCACCCCCACCGCCCAGCGCGGAGAGCAGGCCCCCGAGGTCGCCGAGCCCTCCGCCCGGGGTAGCGCCCACCCTCGTCGGCACCGCAGGGGCGTCGCCGTAGAACATGCTCGCGACGGTGACCAGCCCCGGGAACTCCACGCCCCCGGCGCCCCCCACGAGCGGAGCCTCGACCACGTCGAGGTCGACGTAGGGATAGGGGCCGAAGCGCCGCTGGAAGACCTCGAGCGCGCTGGCCGCCACGTCGAGCACGCGCCGTCCCGCCTCGCGGTGCTGCCGCTGGAAGATCGAGCGCACCTCCACGTCGCCCACCCGGCGCGTGGCGACCTCCAGCGTCGCGCCCGTCATCACCGCGAAGTCGCGCACCACCGCCGCGCCGATCTCCACCCGCTGTCGCCCCGCGGCCTCGGCCCGGCGCAGCACCGTCCCGGTCGTCGCGAGGGTGTAGCCCGAGGGCAGGTCGATGAGCGCGTGGACATTGGACAGGTCATCGGAGCCGAGGTCTCCGACCGCGCCTCCGTCCGTGCGCTCCCAGCGGCCGTCCACGCGGCGAGCGAGCACCGGGTAGAAGTTGGCCATGCTCATCACGCCGTCGCCCACCGCGAGCAGCCCGTAGTCGCCGCCGCTCTCGCCCGCGGAGAGCGCGCTGAGGGACTCCATCCCCTGCGCCATCAGGCCGGTGCGCCCGGCGGCGATCTCCGGGAGCGTCGCCTCGAGGTCGAGCGTCACGCGCAGCCTCGCGCCGGGAGCGAGCGGAGCGCCCGGTCGGACCACGAGGACCGACGGCGACTCGGCGCTCACCGCGCAGGTGGTCGCGACGCAGGCCCCTCGGGTGAAGCGCACCGGAGGCGCCCACGCGGGCTCCCCAGGGCGGCGCGCGGGAGGGCGCACCGCGTTGGCGTAGAGGCGCAGCACCACCTCGCGCATGGGCGAGCGCTCGGTGTTGGTGAAGTACAGCTCCTCGTGCAGGGCGAAGGTCCGCGCCGTGGGCTGGACCGTGAGCGTGAGGTTGTAGCCGGGCAGCGAGTCGAGGGGGCCGACCCCGGACGAGCCGAGGGACTGGCGGGCCGCGGGCCGGAGCGAGGCCAGCGACGGCGTGACGTCGTAGAAGGGCGCGGGCTGCGCGTGGAGGACGCCGGCGGAGAGCAGCGCGAAGCCCAGCGCCGAGGCCATCGTGAGGGGTCTCATGGCGAAGAGCGTAGCGCGCGCGCTCACTCCGCGGGGACGCGCGAGCGGTGGTGATGGTGGCGGTGGCCGTGGCGCGAGCGGTGATGGGACGATCGGTGCCGGGGTGACTCCTCGGCCGCGGAGGCATCGACGAGCGCCGGAGCGTCGACGGCGGAGGCATCGACGATCACGGGGACGGCCGCGGAGGCGTCGACCTGCGCCGGGGCGGCAGGCACCACCGGCCGCGGAGCGACGGCGACGACGGCGGGAGGGAGGAGGCGCGGGGGCGAGGCGTGGGGATGGTTCGAGAGGGCGACGGTCGCCGGAGCCGGGCGCAGCAGCAGGACCACCGCGGAGGCGACGAGGCCGCCGAAGAAGAGCCCGATCACGACGAGCAGCGGAGCCACGAAGGAGCGAGGGCGAGCGATGGGCTCCGTGGGGATGCCCTGCTGGGACGATGGGGGCAGGAAGGAGCCGGAGTCCGGCGACGGGGGCGGGCTGGTGGACGCCGTGCGCAGGTCGGGCTCGGCGAGCAGGGTCGGGGCGCGGCCCAGGTCGAGCATCGAGGGCGGCCGGGCGGTGGGAGCGAGCTGCTCGACGCGAGCGCTCTGGAGGGGACTGATCCCGTCGGTGGGCGTCGGGATGTTGGGCGTCGGGGTCGGTCGGAGGGCGCCGGTCTGGGAGATGCGCATCACCTCGCTGGGGCTGACGCCCGGCGGGAGGTTGTCCATCAGCGCGTCGAGGAGCTCGCTCGCGTTGCTGTAACGGCTGGTGGGATCGAGCGAGAGCGCCCTGGCGAGCACCGCCTCCCAGGGCCCGACGTCGACGCCGAAGCGACCGGGCGTGGGGCGCCTCGGGGCCAGCACGTTGGCGCACATCTCCATGGAGTCGGCGCCCTCGAAGGGGACCGCCGCGGTGAGCATCTCGGACATCAGGAGGGCGAGCGAGTGGACGTCCGTCCACGGTCCGGTGCGGGTGCCGCTGACCTGCTCCGGGGCGGCGTAGTCCGGGGAGAAGGCCTGCACCTGGGTGAGGGTCAGCGCCCGGTCGGCGGAGCGCCGCTCCTCCGGGGCCATCACCTTGGCGATGCCGAAATCCAGCAGCTTCAGCCTCGGGTCGCCGCGCCGCCCGGTCACGATCATCAGGTTGCTGGGCTTGATGTCGCGGTGGACGACGCCCTCGTCGTGGGCCACGCCGACGGCCTCGATCACCGGGAACATCAGCGCCGCGCACTCCGCCGGGGATCGCCCGCCGGAGCCGGTCTGGATGCGCGCGTCGAAGTCCGACTCCAGGGTCACGCCCTCGAGCCACTCGAGCGCCATCCACGGAGCGCGGGCGCCGCTGGGCATGATGGAGGTGCCGAAGTCGAGCACCCGGACGATGTGCGGGTGGTCGAGCTGCGCGACGGTGCGCGCCTCCTCCTGGAAGCGCCGCAGGAAGTCCGCCTGCTGCCTCGGGGTGAAGTCCGCCGGGGTCTTCAGCACCTTGATGGCGACGGGCTTGCGGAGCTCGCGGTGCTGCGCGCGATACACGACCCCGAAGCCGCCCTGCGCCACGACCTCGCCGACCTCGTAGCGGGAGTCGAGCCTCGCTCCGACGAGACCGAAGGGGTCTCCACGCCCCTTGGGCGGTGCTGTGCCGGACGTGGCGTTCATGCGCTTTTCAGCCGAGCTCGCAGGCTATCACAGGTGACTCCGTGGGAGAGCGCCCGCGCTCAGGCCCGGCGCAGCACCAGCAGCGCGATCTCCGCGGCCATCCCGACGCGCGTCGGGACGCCGGTCGTCCCGATGCCGCGGCTCACGAAGAGGGCGCTCGCCCCGTCTCGAAAGAGCCCCGCGGAGAAGCGCGACGCGAGCCGGCCGAGGTTGAGCCGCGAGCCCACGGGCAGCCCGAACTGCCCCCCGTGGGTGTGCCCGCTCAGGGTGAGCGCCACGCCCCGTCGGGCGATGTCGGGCCACCCGGAGGGGTCGTGGGCGAGCATCACCACGGGCTCCCCCTCGGGGATGCCGCGGAGCGCGAGGTCGACGTCGTCCCGGTGGGTCCAGCGGTCGTCGACCCCGGCGAGGTGCAGCGTCGCGCCGCCTCGGGAGACGCTCGTGGCGCGGTTGCGGAGCAGCGTGACGCCCGCCCGATCGAGCGCCTCCACCACCCCGTCGACGGTCTGGAAGTAGTCGTGGTTGCCCATGCACGCGACCACGCCGTCCCTCGCGGCGAGGCCTCTCGCGAAGGCCGTGACGTCGTCGAGGTACCCGTCTCCCACGGTGATGAGGTCGCCGGTGAGGGCCACGAGGTCGGGCTTCAGCGAGCGCACCGCCCTCGCCCATCGGTCGAGCATCCACCCCGGCACATAGGGCCCGCAGTGGACGTCCGAGACGTGGGCGACGCGGTACCCGTCGAAGGCCTCCGGCAGCCCGACCACCGGGACCTCCACCCGGGTCACCCTCGCCCACGCCCTGCCCGCGGTGCTGCCCCAGAGGCTGAGCAGCCCCGCGACCGCGTACACCGGCCCGAGCCAGCGGAGCAGCGGCGCGGGATGATGCGCGAGCGCGGCGACGCCTGCGCCGAGGAGCACCGCCCACGCGACGGGCGCCGCGAGGAAGCACCCGCTCGCGTACACTGCATAGGGGACCTCCAGCAGCCACGCCCGCCACCACGGCATGCGGACGTCGTCGATCCACCAGCGCAGCCGGTGGACCAGCACGGAGACGCCCGCGAGGTGCAGGACCAGCGAGGCCGCGGCGCACCCGACGAGCCCGGCGCCGCTGAGCCGGTGCAGCGCCGCCGAGAGCAGCACCACGGCGGGGAGCTGCATCAGCCCGATGGATCCGAGCACCCGGGCGAGGAAGCGCCGCCGCCACGGGTTGAAGGCCGGCACGGGCCTCGGTCTGGTCGCACTCACGGCAACGGCAGCCTTTGCACGGCGCGCCCGCCCGGACAACCTCGCGGCTTGCGCGGCGAGGGTCGCATCGCGTAGAGCCGCGCAGAGGACACAACCCGCTATGGTCGCGACCGTTCATCTCCGCCCTGGACACGTGCAGCCGGTCTGGCTCGGGCACCCGTGGGTGTACGCCCAGGCCGTCGGCCGGGTGGAGGGCGAGCCCGCGCCCGGCGACGACGTGATCGTGCGCGACCCGCGAGGCAACCCCCTGGGTCGGGGCTACTGGTCGCCCTCGAGCGCCATCCCGGTGCGGGTGCTCACCCGCGACGTCTCCGCGGAGCTCGACGAGCGATGGCTTCACAAGCGCATCGCCGAGGCGGCCGGCTGGCGTCGCTCGCTCCTGAACCTTCCCGCGCCGGGGACCGACGGCTACCGGCTGGTCAACGCCGAGGGCGACGGGCTCGCCGGGCTCATCGCGGACGTCTTCGGCGACAGCGTGGTGGTGCAGCTCCTGACCGTCGGGATGAAGCGCCGCGAGGCGGCCATCGCCGAGGCGCTGCGCCAGGTCACCGGGGCGAAGCGGGTCTTCGAGGTGTCGTCCCCGAAGCACCAGACCCTGGAGGGGATCACCCCCCGCGAGGGCATCCTGCTGGGCGACGACGCGGAGGCGCTGACCTTTACCGAGGGGGGTAACACCTGGTCGCTCCCGGCGCCGGGCCGTGCGGGCTCCGGGCAGAAGACGGGCTACTTCTTCGACCAGCGGGACAACCGCGCCCGGGTGGCCGCGATGGCCTCCGGGCGGCGGGTGCTCGACCTGTTCTGCTACCTGGGCGGCTTCTCCATGGCGGCGGCGCGGGGCGGGGCGGCGGAGGTGCTCGGCGTCGACAGCGCGGCCGGGGCGATCGCGGCGGCGACCGCGGCGGCGGAGGCCAACGGCGTGGGCGGCGTGGTGCGCTTCGAGCGCGGCGACGCCCTCAAGGTGGCGGTCGCCCTCGACCAGAAGAACGAGCGCTTCGACCTGGTGATCTGCGACCCGCCGAAGCTGGCGAGCAACGCGCGCGAGGTCGAGGGGGCGCTGCGGCACTACCGCAAGGTCAACTCCGAGGCGGCGCGGCGGGTGACCACCGGCGGGGTGATGGTGACCTGCTCGTGCTCGGGGCACGTGACGCCCGAGGAGTTCATCCGCGCGGTGCTGGCGGGCGTGCGCGACGCGGGCCGTGACGCGGTGATGCTGCGGCTCGACGGCGCGGCGAGCGATCACCCGACGCCGCTGGCCTTCGCCGAGGGGCGCTACCTGAAGTGCGCCACGCTGCGGATCACATGAGCCCCGGCGGCGACGAGCGCTGCCTCCCGCTGGCCGCGGTGCCCGCTGACCGGTGGCGCTCCGTGGTGGGCGTCGCGTCGGACATCGACGACACGCTCACCCGCCACGGCGAGCTCACCGCGGGGGTGATGGCCGCGCTGGAGGAGGTGCGCTCGCTGGGCCTGCCCTGCGTTCTGGCCACCGGCCGCTCGCTGGGCTGGGGATCGGTGCTGGCGAGGGTGCTCCCGGTGCGCGCGGTGGTCACGGAGAACGGCGGGGCGTACGTGCTGCGGGAAGACCGCGGGCTGCGCGTGGCGTTCATGGAGCCGGACGAGGTGCGCGACGAGGGCATGCGAAGGGTGGCGGAGTGCGTTCGAGGGATCGTCCATCGGCTCCCGTCGCTGCGCGTGGTCGAGGACGCGGCGGCGAGGGTGACGGACGTGGCCCTGGACATCGGCGAGCGCGTGACCGTCGACCCGGCAGAGGTGCGAGAGGCGCTGGCGATGGTGCGTGACGCGGGGCTCGAGGGCGTGACCAGCAGCATCCACATGCACGTGAGCTACCGCCGGGCGGACAAGGTCGCGGGCCTGCGGGCCGCGCTCGGGGCGCTGGGCCTGGACGCGGGCGCGCTCGACGAGCGCTGGGTCTACGTGGGCGACAGCCCCAACGACGCGGGGCCCTTCGGCGCGATGGCCCTCTCCGTGGGCGTCGCGGGGGTGCGGCGCTTCGGGGGACGGATGACCTCGTGGCCCGCCTACGCGACCGAGGGCGATGGCCCCGATGGCTTCGCGGAGGTGGTGGCGGCGCTGCGCGCGGGGCGGCTGGAGTGAGCGCGAAGCAGACGCGGGTGATGGCGATGGCGGGCGTATCCACGGTGGCGGCGCTGGGCGCGGTGCTGCTGCTGACGCGCCCGCCGGCTCCGTCGGCGGTGGCCGAGCGGGCGCACGAGGAGGCCCCGGCGGCGAGGGTCGCGGGAGAGCCGCCCCCGGCGGTGGACGACGAGCACGCGTACGCGCCGGGATCGCCGGGCGCGGTGGCCGAGCGCTTCCTGCGGGCCTTCTGGCGGGCGCACTACGTCGACGCGGCGGCGCTGGCGACGGGCGAGACGCTGGCCCGGTGCCGTCGGGACGAGCGAGCGGGGGCCGAGCTGCCGCCGGAGCACGCCGAGCTCTTCCGCCGGGTGCGGGTCTTTCGCGAGGCGTCGCGCTACCGGCTGGAGCGGGTGACGGTGACGGAGCTCCCGCCCGCGAGCGACGGCCTCGCTCGGCGGCTGGTGCTGGGCGAGGCGCACGCCACGGGCCCCTCCCCCGACGACGCGCGGATGGTGGAGAGCCGCCGTGGACAGCGCCTGGTGCTGGTGCTCCTCGACGGCGCCTGGAAGGTCGCCGAGTGGACCGCGACCACCAACACGCCCGCGCCCGATGCGGGGGGCGCGCGATGATCCGCCGCGACGGCTCCGACCCGCTGGAGCGAGGCTCTCGGGAGCACTACGACGACGCGGCGTATTACGACCACACGTATGCCCGCCGCGCGGAGGACGTGGCCTTCTACCGCGACGCCGCGCGCCGCTGCGGAGCCCCGGTGCTGGAGCTGGGCGTGGGGAGCGGGCGCGTGGCGATCCCGACGGCGCTCGACGGCGCGGAGGTGCTGGGCCTCGACCTCAACGCCGCGATGCTGGCGCAGGCCCGGGAGACGGCGAAGCGCAAGGGCGTCCCCCGGGGGAGGCTCTCGCTGCGCCGGGGCGACATGCGCCGCTTCGACCTCGGCCGCACCTTTCCGCTGATCACGGCGCCCTTCAACGCGCTGCTGCACCTCTACGAGCCCGACGAGATCGCCGCCTGCTTCCGCTGTGTGCGGGCGCACCTCGCGCCCGGCGGGCGCTTCATCTTCGACGTGCGCGTCCCCTCCCCCTCGGAGCTCGCCCGCGACCCGGACCGCGCCTACGTCGGCCGTCCCATCAAGCACCCCACGCTGGGCGTCCGCGTGCGCTACACCGAGCGCTTCCGCTACGACCCGATCAAGCAGGTGCAGCACGTGACCATCCGCTTCGAGCCGCAGGACGGGTCCCCCGCGCACGAGACCCTGCTCACGCAGCGGCAGATCTTCCCCAACGAGCTCCGCGCGCTGCTCACCCTCGGAGGCCTGCGCCTCGCTCGCCGCCTCGGCACCTTCACCGGACAGCCGCTCGGTCCCGACGACGGGCAGCAGATCGTCGAGGCCGTGGCGCTGGAGGAGCCGCGGTGAGCGACGCGGTCGACCCGGTGGCGGCGCTGCTCCTCGGGGCCGAGGAGGGGTCGGTGAGCTTCGCGGTGCGGGCGCAGCCGAGGTCGTCGCGAGAGGCGATCGAGGGCGTGCGAGAGGGGGCGCTGCGGGTCGCGCTCACGGCGCCGCCGGTGGAGGGCGAGGCCAACGCGGCGCTGGTGGCGCTGCTGGCGAAGGCGCTGGGGGTGCCGAAGCGCGACGTCTCGGTGGTGGCCGGGAGCGCCAACCGGAGCAAGCGTCTGCGGGTCGTGGGGCTGACGGCGGACGAGGTGCGGACGCGCCTGTCCGCAGCGATCAAGCCGCCGCGGTAGCGCCCTCGCTCCTCGAAGGGGAAGATCCCCTCCGGGTCGGGGTCAGTGCTTGAAGAAGGTGCGGATGCCCGAGAGGCCCTCGCAGAACAGGATCGCACAGCTGCGACGCTGCTCCTGCTTCATGCGGTTGCAGAGCGCTCCGAGGTCGTCATCGGCGTCGATGACGGTGCCCTCCGCGGGCTGGCTGGAGCGCTCATCGTAGCGACAGTCGTCCAGCGCCACCCAGCGGCCCCGGAAGCTCCGATTGGAGCAGATTTCCGACCACGACAACCGAGTCGAGGGACTGATGCCCATGAAGGTCGCTATGTCCTCAAGATCCCGGCCGCTGCGGCGCGGCGGGAGTGCCTCGATGCACCGCGCACCCTGCGCGATGGAGGCGTCGGGGCCCGCCGAGGGGAGACTTCGGGCTCAAGCAGCAAGGCGCTTCCATGCGCGCAGGTGTGTGAACCGTTCATGGGTCTCGGAGCCTCTGGTTGGCGGAACCCGGTACGCAACGATGAAGTCTCTTGCTGGAGCATTCGTTCGGCGAACCGGTAGGGACCATGATCCTGTTCGCATCGCGACGCAAGAGCTTGCCGGGGGCGGTGGGGGTGTGGCGTCGGGGGAGGTCGGAGATCAGGGCGCGGCGCAGGCGGTGCCGAAGTGGTCGGAGGCGCTCACGCGACACCCCGCCGAGCGGAGCGAGCGGAAGAGCGACTGCGCCTGCGAGCACCGGCCGTTGATGATGAGGTCGTCGATGCTGGACTCGCGACCGCAGGGGCTCGACGGGCGGCGGATGACCTGCGGGGGCGCGGTGGGCGTCGGCACCGGCTGGATGGTGTTGCCGGGGGTGGGCATCGGCTGGATGTCGTTGCCGTTGTTGGGCGCGGGCACCGGCTGGATGCTGGGGTTGTTGGGCGACGGGATCGGCTGGATGCCGTTGGTGGGCACCTGGTTCTGCACCGGGACCACCGGGGTCTGCACGCCGACGGGGGCCGTGGGGACCGGCGTGGTGGCGACCGGGGGGGTGGTGTTGTTGGCAGGGGGATCGTCGTTGCCGGAGAGAGCGAAGGCCGCGACGCCGCCGACGATGACCACCAGGGCGACGACGCCGGCGATGATCTTGCCGCTGCCGCCGCTCGGGCGCTGGCCGGGCTGCGCGTTGTAGCCGCCGGGCTGCGAGTTGTAGCCGCCCTGCTGAGAGGCGTAGGGGTTGTAGCCCTGGCCCGAGACCGGCTGGAACCCGGGGTTGGACGGCGGCGGCTGCACGGGGTTGAAGCCCGCGTTGGAGGGCGCCGGGGTGAAGCCCTGGTTGGAGGGCTGACCGAAGTTGGGGTTGGACGAGGGGTTGAAGGGTGTTGGCGTGGGGTAGTTGACCGCCATGGTCTGCGGCACGCCCGGACCGCTCGGGTGCGAGCCCGGGTGCGACGGGTGCTGCTGCATCCCCGGGTTGGATCCCGGGTGCGACGGGTGCTGCGGGACCATCGCAGTCGGCGGGATCTGCTGACCCTGCGGACCCGAGGAGTGCCCCTGGTTGGTCGAGACCGCCCAGTCGGCGCTCGCGCCGGTGTCGCCGGTGAACTCCTTCAGGAAGTCGATGACGTTCTGCGGGCGCTGCGATGGGTCCTTGGCCAGGGCGCGCATCACGGCGGCCTTGTGGCGCGGGAGGATGGTCGACCCGTTGGAGTGCATCTCGAAGGGGACCGGCGCCGCGGTGAGGTGCTTGGTCGCCCACTCCCACGGCGTGCTCGCCACGAAGGGCAGCTGCCCGGTGAGCATCTCGTAGACGACGATGCCGAGCGAGTACACGTCGCTGGTGGCGCGCAGCGGCTGGGCCGTGAACTGCTCCGGGGACATGTACGGCGGCGTGCCGAGCACCATACCTTGCCGGGTAAGCTTGGCGTCCTGCGCGTCGGAGGACTCGTCGCGCTTGGCGATGCCGAAATCCAGCACCTTCACGAAGTCTCCCTTGGAGCCCTTCTGCGTGAGGATGATGTTCTCGGGCTTCAGGTCGCGGTGCACGATGCCGTGCTCGTGGGCCTCGGCGAGCGAGCCGCACACCTGCTGCAGGACGTGCTCGATGCGCTGCGGCGCGAGCGGGCCCCGGGCGATGCTGTGCGCGAGGCTCTCGCCCTGGATGAACTCCATGGCCACGAAGAGCTTGCCGCCCGGGAGCTCCCCCGACTCGTAGAACTTGATGGTGTTGGGGTGGTCGAGCAGCGAGACGGTGCCGGCCTCGCGGTGGAAGCGCGCCACGATCTGCGGGTCACCCGCGAGGTCGGGCTGCAGCGTCTTGATGGCCACCGGGCGTACGCGGTCGCCGAGCTTCTGCTCGCCGAGGTACACCTTGCCCATCCCCCCCTCGCCGATGATCTTGACGATCTTGTAGCGGTTTTCGGCGATGTTCTGGCCGATGAGCGGATCGCTGTCGTGTCCCTTTTCGTCCGTCGTGCTCACGCTCGTATGCTCCGTGCCGTCGGTCTGTCCGCCTACTGAACCCTCTGGCGCCTGAGCCTGAGGTACGCCGCGTCAACAACCCCTCAGAGCGTTACGGCACGCCCGACCTTGGCGCAACCACCGTCCCGGTGAACCGGGGACATTTCCGGGCCTCCGTCAGTCGACGGCTCTCACCGCTCGGCCGGGGGGAGCACCAGCAGCCCCCTCGCGGCCCCCGGGGCGTCCGCCGGCACGATGTCGCCGGCCTCCACCTGCGCGGCCGTGAGCCCCGAGGAGAGCAGCGACCGGATCACCCCATCGCGACGACGAGAGGCCCTCGCGACGTCCACCACGGCGGCGCCCCTCGCGGTCGGCGCGCTCATCGGCACCGTGACCCGCACCGGCCCGGCGCCCGCCCTGGAGACGGCGCGAATCGCCACCGCGAGCTGCGAGAGGAGGTTCTGGCTGGCGAGCGTCACCTGGTCTCGGGCGTCGAAGCGCACCGGCTCGAGCAGCACCACGCGGCCCGGCGAGGTCGCGCTCGCGCCCTCGATGCGAACCCTCGGGAGGGCTCCCACCACGGGCCCTCCGGGGCGGGCGGGGGTCTCCGGGCAGCCGTCGTCGTCGCGCAGTCCGTTGATGGTCTCGGGCTGATCGCCGCAGCGATCGCTCGCGTCCGGGACGCCGTCGTGGTCGCGGTCGGTCTCCGGACAGCCGTGCTGCGCGGGCGAGGCGCCGTCGCCCGCGGGCTCCGAGGGGCAGCGGTCGAGCACGTCGGGCACTCCGTCGTGGTCGCCGTCCGGGGCGGGGCAGCCGGGGCGGGCGGAGTCCTCGGTGCCGCCGCGGGGCTCCGCGGGGCACTGGTCGGCGGAGTTGTCGACGCCGTCGTCGTCCGTGTCGCCGTCGGGGCAGCCGGGGCGAGCGCGGTCGGGGCTGTTGCCCGCGGCCTCCTCGGGGCACTGGTCGGCCGCGTCGAGCACGCCGTCGCCGTCGTTGTCCGGGTCGGGGCAGCCGTCCTCGTCCTCGAAGCCGTCCTCGTCCTCGTCGACCATCGGGCAGCGGTCCTCCTCGTCGGGGATCGCGTCGTGGTCGTTGTCCTCGGGGCAGCCGTCGTCGTCCTGGTAGCCGTCGAAGTCCTCCCTCAGTCCGATGCAGTGGTCGATGCTCGGGTCGTCGCGAAGGCCGTCGCGGTCGTCGTCGAGGAAGCGCGGCGCCCACTGCAGGGAGAGCACCCCGCGCACCGACGAGGTGCCCGCCGCGGGAGTGAGCCCGAAGGACGCTCCCGCCGAGAGGGTGAACTCGCCGAAGACGCCCTGGAGGCCGGTGCCGAGCTCCAGCGGCGTGCCGCTCGGGCCGCCGAAGGGGTCGCGGGCGTCGTACGATCCGACGAGGGTCAGATACGTGGAGGCGTAATAGCCGGAGAGCACCGCGGCGCTCGCCCACGCGGGCTTCGCCAGCAGGAACACCCCGGCCAGCAGGGCCTCGAGCGGCCCGCGCACGGCGATGGCGAAGGTGACCTCGTCGCGCAAGGGGCGGTCGAAGAGGCACGCCCCCGAGGTGGGGTCGAGGCAGAGCGAGGGCTGCGAGGGCCATCCGTCGGAGAAGCGGGCGCGGTAGCCGAGGGAGATCGATCCGAAGAGGCGCGCGAGGCGGTAGTCGAGGACCGCGTAGGCGTGCGCGGTGGGGGCGCCCGCGGTGGCGTAGGAGGTGGCGTCGCTCAGGGGAATGGTCGCGGCGAGCTGGAGCGAGAGGCCGAGGCCCTCGCGGTGCTCGCGGGTCTGCTGCGCGACCTGAGCCGGGGTCATGGTGGCCCCGCGGCCGGCGGTGGGGGAGAGCTCGGCGCGGGTCGACCAGCGGAGGAGCAGGCGCGCGTCGCCCAGGGCCGTGGAGGAGGGCTCGGAGACGCCCGAGGGGACGGTCCCGGAGGCCTGGTAGAGCATCATCGGGAGCTGCACCGCGAGGGCGGAGCGGGAGCCGAGGCCGACCTGGATCGAGAAGGTGGTCCAGAGCTGGTCGCGGAGGAAGGAGTCGCTCTGGCCCGACGGCAGGGTGAGCACCAGCGGCGAGCGGACGTACTCGGCGAGCAGCCCGACGTTCCATCGGCCGTGGCCGGGGACCAGGGTGGTCTCGGCCCACGGGAGGGCGTCGCCGTCGACCGCGGCGATGGGGCGCCAGGGGCCGCCGTCGACGCGAAAACCGGGGGGCGTCTGGGCGCGGGCGAGCGCGGGAGAGAGCCCCGCCGCGAGGGTCAACGCCACCATCGAACCACGGTTGGACAAGCGCTTCATGAAGAGGGCGCGGACGCTATCACGATCGCGCGCGGGGGTTCAGATCGCTCGACGACGCGGGGCGATCGTGCGAGAGAGGCGCGCATGCATGTGCACCTGATTGGGGTGGCGGGCACCGGGATGGGAGCGTTCGCGGGGCTGCTCAAGGCCGCGGGCCACCGGGTCACCGGGAGCGACACGGCCTTCTACCCCCCGATGGGCGACGCGCTGAAGGCCTACGGCGTCGAGACCATGACGGGCTGGGACCCGGCGCACCTCGACCCCCGACCCGACCTCGTGGTGGTCGGCAACGTGTGCCGCAAGGACAACCCCGAGGCGCGCGCGGCCATCGACGGAGGGATGAACTACCGCTCCTTTCCGAAGGCCCTGGGCGAGCTCTTCCTCGCGCAGCGCCGCTCGCTGGTGGTCGCCGGGACGCACGGCAAGACCACCACCACGGCGCTCGTCGCGTGGCTGCTGGAGGCCTGCGGGCACGACCCGTCCTTCCTGGTCGGCGGGCTCGCCAAGAACTTCGACGCCAGCTACCGGCTCGGGCGCGGCGCGGCCTTCGTGGTGGAGGGCGACGAGTACGACTCGGCCTTCTTCGAGAAGACCCCGAAGTTCTGGGCGTACCGGCCCTGGGGCGCCATCGTGACCTCCCTCGAGCACGACCACGTGGACATCTATCCGACCGCGGACTCGTACCGAGACGCCTTCGTGGGCTTCGCCTCGCGCATCGCCCCGGAGGGCGTGCTGGTCGCCCACGCGAGGGACGCGGAGGTGGTCGCCATCGCGAAGCGCAGCAGCGCGCGCACGGTGTTCTACGGCCTGAGCGGGGACGAGCTGCCGGAGGGGGTCACGCCCACGTGGAGCGCGGCGCCCATCGCGCCGAGCGGGGGAATGCAGCCCTTCGAGCTCTTCATCGGGGGGACGCTCGCGGGGAGGTTCTTCTCGCCGCTGATGGGCGAGCACAACCTGCGCAACGTCGTGGCCGCGATGGCGCTGCTCGCCGAGGGGATGGGCTTGCCCGTGCTCTCGATGGCGAAGGCGCTGCGGGACTTCAAGGGCGTCAAGCGCCGCCAGGACCTCGTCGCCACCGCCGGGGGCGTTCGCATCTACGACGACTTCGCGCACCACCCGACCGCCGTCGACGAGACGCTGCGCGCCATGCGCCGCCACCACCCCGACGGCCGGCTCATCGCCGTCTTCGAGCCGCGCAGCGCCACCGCGTGCCGTCGCACGCACCAGCACGAGTACCCCGCGGCCTTCGCCTCCGCCGACCTCAGCCTCATCGCGCCCGTCGGGCGGATGGAGATCCCCGCGGAGGACCGGCTCGACATCCCAGCCATCGTCCGAGACATCACCGCCCGAGGAGGCCGCGCCGAGACCTTCGCCGCCGGTCCGCAGAGCGTCGACGAGATCGTCGCGCGCGTCGCCGCGGAAGCCAAGGCCGGGGACACCGTCGCGGTGCTCTCCAACGGCGCCTTCGGCGGCATCCACGGCAAGCTGACCTCCGCACTCGAAAGCACACCCCGATGAGCGACCCGAACACCCGCCACGCCCGAGGCCTGGTCAGCGTCCACCCCCGAGGCTTCGGCTTCTTCACCGAGGAGGATACGGACCCGCCGAAGAGCTCGTTCGTCACGCCGCCGGAGCTCAACGCCTTCCTCGCCGACGACGTCGTCGAGGCCCTGGTCACCACCGGCGAGGACGGGCGCACCACCGCCTCCAACCTCCGGCTCATCGACCGGCCCCGCACGGAGATCTTCGGCACGGTGGTCATCCACCGGGGCGTGGCGCACCTGAAGGTCGACCGCGAGGTGGCCAACACCGACTGGCTCCTCGTGCACACCGGGCCCGCTCCCGCGGCCGGGGCGCACGCTCTGGCCCGCATCGAGGACCAGCGCGCCGTGCTGGTCGAGGTGCTGGACACGCCCGACGCGCAGACCCTCGCGCAGGTGATCGCGCGGCACGGCATCGCCACGGTGGTGCCGCCCGCGGCGCAGGCGGAGGCCGAGCGGGCGAGGAAGCTCCCGCACACGGTCAACGGACGGCGCGACCTGCGCGAGGTGCCGACGGTGACCATCGACGCGGCCTCGACGCGCGACATCGACGACGCCATCAGCGTGCTGCCCGCCGACGAGGACGGCGCCGTGCGACTGCTGGTCTCCATCGCCGACGTGAGCGCCTTCGTCCCCGAGGGCGGCGCCCTCGACCAGGACGCGAGGGCGCGAGCGACGAGCGTGTACCTCGCCGGACGGGTGATCCCGATGCTGCCCGACGGGCTCTCGTCCGAGTGGATCTCGCTGCTCCCCGGCGTCGACCGGATGTGCCTCACCGCGGAGCTGCGCATCGACCCGGAGGGCACCGTGGTCGCGGTGGACGTGTACGAGAGCCTGATCCGCTCGTGGTCGCGGCTCACCTACGACGAGGTCGCGGACTTCCTCGACCACGGGGACGTCTCTCCGGGCATCGAGCCCGTGTACGAGGCCGCCCCGTGGTGGCGCACGGTCTCCGCGCGGCTGCACATGGCGCGCACCCGCCGCGGCGGCGTGGAGGTGGCGCGCGACGAGACCTTCGTGGTGCTCGACGCGGTCACCGGCCTGGCGACGGGCATCGAGGCGCACCAGCCGACCTCGGCGCACGTGCTCATCGAGCGCTGCATGGTGGCGGCGAACGAGGCCGTGGCGCGCTGGCTCGTGGAGCGCGGCGTGCCGGGCGTGTACCGGGTGCACGATGTTCCGGGGCCGGACGCGGTGAGGGAGCTGAGCGCCGTCGCGGAGCGCTTCGGCTACGCCTCGGGCTTCGGCTCCAAGCTCTCGCCGCTCTCCCTCGCGGCCTTCGATCACCAGATCGCCACCTCGCCGAGCGAGCCGGCCATCCGCGGCGTGCTGCTGCGCTCGCTCGGTCCGGCGCGGTACACGGTGTTTCCCTCGACGCACTTCGGGCTCGGGGCGCCGCTCTACCTGCACTTCACCTCGCCCATCCGACGCTACGCCGACCTCGCGGTGCACCGGCTGGTGAAGTCCTACCTCCACGGCTCGCGCACCTGGTCGATGCGAGACCCGGCGCTGGAGTCTCTCGCCCGGCACATCAACCTCCGCGCCCGCCTCGCGGCGAGGGCCGAGACCGACCGGCACCGGATGCTGGTCGCGGGCTACATGACCCGGCACATCGGCGAGCACTTCAGCGCGCGCGTGGTGAAGATCCGTCCCTTCGGCGTGGTCGCGCAGATCGACACGACCCTGGTGGAGGGCACGCTGCCCTTCGAGGCGCTGCCCGAGGGGCCCTACACCGTGGAGCCCTCCGGAGGCGCGGCGCGCTCTCCCACGAAGCGCTACGCGGTGGGCGACGCGGTGCGGGTGACGGTGGTGAAGACGGACCCCTCGCTCGGTCGCATCGAGCTGGCCCTCGCGCCAAGGGCCTGAGCTTCGCGGCGCCTCAGCCCGGCTTGCCGTCGGGCCGGGGCGCCGTGAGGATCGGTGCGTACACCGCGAGGAGGATCGCGAAGGCGAGGGTCCAGAGGGTGCCCGCGGCGAAGAGGGTGGCGCGGTAGGAGCTCGCGAAGAGCAGGCCGCCCACGACGCGCGCCAGCGCCGCGAGCGCGAGCAGCGCGAAGGACAACACCATCGGCCAGCGCACCTGAAGGGGGCGGCCCGAGTGACCGAGGCCGACGCGGGCCATCATGCCGAGGGTCACTCCCCCGATGGCGCCGATGGTGAGCGCGTGCGTCGCGAGCGCGGCGGGAGCGCCGAGCGCCCGGAGCGCGAAGCCGATGGGGATCCACGCGTAGCCGAGGTGGAGCACCCAGAGCAGCGGGACGCGCAGCACCTTCGCCGTCATCCAGGGGACCGCGCGAGCGGCCGTGGCGAGGGCCGCCACGCCGGCGACCACCCGGGTCACCGGGCTCTCCGGCAGGGCCGCCATGAGCACGGCCAGGAGCGCCGTGGAGGCGGCCGCCGCGGTGTCGAGGCGGGGAGAGCCGTGCACGGTCTGAACGCCGGTGCCGTTCTTGGTGAACATGGGCACGACGCGGCCGGCGATGATCACGATGAGCAGCACCACCACGTCGACCGCCGAGAGCACCCCGCGGTGACGCCAGCCGGGCGCCATGCCGAGCGCGTCGAGGTGGATGGAGAGGTTGGCCAGCCAGAGCGCCGCGAGCACCGCGAGCATCACGAAGTTGCGCCGGTTGCGGGTCGCGATGAGCGGCCTCGCCAGCACCACCCCGAGCGCGGGGAGGAAGGCCAGGTCGAGCACCGCGGGCGCCCAGTGGGGAAGGTGGTCGGAGGCCAGGAAGCCCACCCGCCCGAGGAGCCACACCGCGCCGAGACCCAGGAGGGGCCAGCCCACCAGGGTCTCGCGCTGGGTCCAGTTGCCGACGGCGGTGAGGAGGAAGCCCGCGATGACGGCCACGGTGAAGCCGAAGACCATCTCGTGGGCGTGCCACGCGATCGGGTCGAGGTAGGCGCCGGGGCTGTACGCGTTGAGGAGCGCGAGCATCCAGAGCGGCACGATGGCGACGGCGAAGGCCGCGCTCAGCAGGAAGAAGGGGCGGAAGCCCTTGCGGCCGAGGGCGAAACCGGAGTGCTCCGGGGTCGTCGGGAGCGATCCCACGAGGGGCATGGAGACGCGCGTCATGCGACGCCGCTCGCGGTGGCGAAGCGCCCGGCGATCAGCGCGGCGGCCTGGTGGGCGCCTCGCACGCAGCCCGCGATGCCCGGGCCGTCGACCGCGGCCCCGACGATGGAGACGCCGCCGAGGGAGAGGGCTCGCTCGCGGGCCTCCTCGGCGCGGCGCAGGTGGCCCACCACCGGGCTGGGGGTGCCGGTCTCGAAGCGCTCCACGGCGTGCCAGCGCGGCTCCGGGAGCGGGAACATCATCCGCAGCGCCTCGAGCGCGAGCGCGACGATGGAGTCGTCGTCGCGGGGGATCCACTGCGCCGCGAAGGCCGGGCGGAAGGTCGCTCGCACCACCGAGAGGTGGCCGGAGACGCGCGAGGGCCACTTTCGGTCGACGAAGGTCACCGCGCCGAGGGCATCGAGCGGGGCCGGCGCGCCTCGGGGGATGAGCGCGCCGCTCGCCCGGGGGGTCGCGACCTCGCCGCGCTCGAAGGCCAGCACCGCCGTGAGCGCGGGCCGGAGCCGGAAGCCTCGCAGCAGGTCCGAGAGCTCCGGGACCTCCGCGGCGAGCAGGTCGGCGGCGGCGCCCGGCGGCACCGCGAGCACGACCTCGTCGGCGTCGAGGCGGGCCCCGCCGTCGAGGGACACGCTCCACCCTCCGCCCCGTCGGGCGAGCGAGCGAGCGGTGACGCCCGAGAGGATGCGGTCGGCGCCCACGGAGGCCGCGAGCGCCCGCACCACGCTGTCGAGTCCGCCGGAGGGCGCGCGCATGGCGGCGCCGCCGGCGGGGCGCGGGGCGCGGGTGAGCGCCCGGATGAGGCTGCCGTGCACGTTGGCGAACATGGGCATCACCACCGCCGCGTCGAGCTCGTCGACGTCGGCGCCGTAGATGCCGCTCACGATCGGCTCGACCATGCGCTCCTTCACCTCGCGGCCGAAGCGGCGGCCCACGAGGTGACCGACGCTCTCGTCGCGCTCGTGGCGCGAGGGCAGCACCAGGTCCATCGCCGCGCGGGCCTTGCCGAGCGGGGAGAGCAGGCGGGTGCCGGCGAGCTGCAACACGCTCCGCGGGACGCCCATCGCCATGCCCTCGGGCAGCGGCATCAGCTCGCCCCGGTGCGCGACCATCACCCGCGAGGAGGCCTCGTCGGGCGCGAGCAGCGACTCCCCGAGACCGAGCTCGCGGCAGAGGGCCTCGGCGTGCCCGGGCCGCGTCATGAACGCGTCGGGGCCGAGCTCCACGGTGCATCCCTCGCGGTGCAGCGTGCGGACGTTGCCCCCGACCTCCGCCCGCGCCTCGAGCACCAGCACGTCGGCGTCGGGCCGCTGCGCGAGCAGCGAGTGCGCGGTCGCGAGGCCCGCGAGGCCTCCACCCAGAACCAGCACGCTGCGTCCCATCACGACACCCTTCCTTCGGCTTCGACGTACCCGGGCGGGATGTAGGCGCAGAGCGGGTCTTCGGCCATGGGGTCGCCGTTCATCGCCCAGGCCCGGGCGCGAGAGCCGCCGCACACGCGACGGAACGCGCACGCGCCGCACTTGCCCCCGAGCGCGTCGGCGTCGCGCAGCCGGGTGAAGAGCGGGTGCGTGCGGTACACGGTGGCGAGGTCGTCGCTTCGCACGTTGCCCGCGCCCAGCGGGAGGAAGCCGCTCGGGAAGATCTCCCCGGTGTGCGACACGAACACGAAGCCCACGCCGTCGGTGATGCCCCGCCGTCCGGTCACCACGCCGTGCTCGTCGACGTCGCGCAAGACCCCGCTCGCGCCCGCCCCCTGCTTGCGCTGGAGCATCACCCGTCGGAAGTGCGGAGCCGCCGTGGTCTTCACGTCGAAGGGGGCCGTGGCGGCGATGTCCGCGAGCTCTCCCAGCAGCTTCTCGACGCCGTTGGCGCGCAGGAGCAGCGAGGCGCCCGCGCGGCCCGTGGGCACCACCACGAACACCGCCCAGAGCGAGACCCCGAGCTCCGCGGCGAGATCGGCCATCGGCCGCAGCACCCTGGCGTTGTGGGGACCGACGGAGGTGTTGATCTGCACCTCGACCCCGCAGGCCCGGGCGGCGCGCAGGATGCGCAGGCTCTCGGCGAAGCTCCCTTCGACGCCGCGGAAGGCGTCGTGCGTCGCCGCGTCGGGCCCGTCGATGGAGATCGCGAGGCGCGCCACGCCGGCCTTCGCGAGCTCGGCCACCAGCGCGTCGGTCATCACCGGCGTGCCCGAGGGGGTGACCGTCATCGTGAGGCCGAGGGAGGTGCCGTAGGCCACGAGCGCGGGCAGGTCGGCGCGCTTGGCGGGGTCGCCGCCCGTGAGCACGACGACGGGCGTGCCCATCGCCTTGATGGACGCCAGCAGCCGGAAGCCCTCCTCGGTGTCGAGCTCGTCGACGGAGCGGTTGGGCGTCGCGCAGGCGCGGCAGTGCTGGCAGACGAGGTCGCACGCCTGGGTCAGCTCCCAGATGGCGAGCAGGGGATGGTGGTCGAAGTCGAGGCTCGCGGGCGCGCCCCTCGGACGGGTGAGCGCGGCGTGGGTGTTGGGGCTCATGTCGAGGCGGTCGTACTCACGCGGCATGCCACGAGGGGGGCTGGCTGTCGGTCTCCAGCAGCGCCGCGAGGAGCGACACGTCGCGGAGCACGAAGCCCCAGGGGTGCGTCTCGAGCACGCCCTCCTTCTGCCAGCGGGACATCACGCGGATCACCGTCTCGATGGTGGCGCCCACCCACATCGCGAGGTCGAGCCGGGAGAGCGGCACCTGCACGATGAGGGCGCCGTCTTCGAGCTCGTCGCCGAAGCGCCCGTTGAGGTCGAGCATCAGCATCGCGAGCCGCTGCTGAACCGAGCCCGCACACATCACCGCGATCTTCGAGCGCAAGGCCTGCGCGTGACCCAGCATTGCTTGCGTCAGCGCCGCCGCCGCCTCCGGGCGCGCCGCGGCGGCCTCGCGGAGCACCGAGCCGGGGACGAGCAGGGTCTCCACGCGCTCGGTCACGGGCATCGTGTCGCCGATGTACGGGCTGCCATCGAGGGCCACCCAGTACCCGAGGGCCTCGCCCGGGCCGAAGACGTCGATGATCGTCGGGCGCAGCCCGGGGCCCGGCGCCACGAGCTTCACCACCCCGGAGACCACCACCTGGAAGTGCGTGGCGGGGCTTCCGACCCGCCAGATGCACTCGCCCCGGGAGACCTGGCGCGCGACCGCGACCCGAGCGGCCTCGGCGACGACGTCGGGACCGAGGGAGGAGAGCACGCGGCTTCTGCGCAGGAGCCCCTCGAAGCGCGAACGCGACGCGGCATGCGCCTTCAGGCGAGCGAGCGTGGCGGGCGCGGAGAGGGGGGTCTCTTGAGGCGCGGTGACGTTCATGTTCCTCGTCCCACTGCGAGGTTGGTGCCACCGGCGAGGCGAGTCGGGAGAGCGCGCTCAGAAGGGAGCGGCGAGGTCGAGCTGGACGATGGTGGCGTCGACCGCCCTCATCTGCCCGCCGGTGGGGAAGAAGACCGCCACGCCCGGGCGGAGCAGCACCGAGCCCGCGGGGATGTTGGCTCGAACGCCCGCCCCGAGGGTGAACTGCGAGCGGGTGAGGGCGTTGGCCGAGACCGAGGCCGGCGTGGAGAGCCAGTGCTGGTAGTGGGCCTCGGCGCTCACGGTGAGCCACGGGACCACCTGGTAGCCCGCGTGGAGGCCGGTGGTGAAGTTGGTGCGGGAGGCGTCGGCGTCGACGGACTCGCCCCACACCCGGGTGAGCTGCAGCACGGTGAACTCGGCCTGCGCGGTGAAGCCGTGGGAGATCCACGCGAGGCCCGCCCCGGCGGTGACCGTGAGGTAGTTGGCGGCGAACATGGCGTTGTCCATCGCCTGGCGGGTGTAGATCCCCGAGGCGAAGGTCGAGCGCTGCAGGGGCGACGCGTCGCTGCCGGTGCCCGTGGGCACGGTGACGCCGAGGAAGATCGGGAGCCGGAAGCCCGGAGCGACCTGCGGGGTCCAGAGGGCGAAGAGCAGCGGGTTGACGAAGGTCGCGTGACCGGAGCTCGCGTCGGGGCCGTAGGTCACCGCGCCGACGCGGCCGTAGAAGCCGAGGTCGGGCAGCGAGGCGATGGGCTTGCCGCCGCCGGTGAAGATCGTCGCGGTGTTCATCCCGAGGGAGTTGAAGGCCAGCGCCACGTCGAGGCGCAGGATGTTGGGGGCGATGGCGGGGCGGAGGTTCCAGGGGAGCGAGTAGCGGGCGCGGGCCATCGGGCCGGGTGGGGCAACGGGCTGGGGCGCGGGCTCCGGCGGGGTCTGCGCGGAGGCGAGCGAGGGAGAGATGGAGAGGGCGAGCGCGAGCGCGATCGCGGACCGGGGGGTCGAGGAGTTCATCGGGTGTAGCCTTCGATGCGCCGCGCGAGCTCCCCGACGGGCTGCTGGAGCCCGTCGAGCTGGAACGCCACGACGCCCTGTGGATCGAGCAGGGTGATGAGGTTCGAGTGGGTGTACTCGCCCGGGCCCACGCGGCTGAACTGCACGCCGAGCACCGTGGCGAAGGCGCGGACGTCGTCGTCGGCGCCGCGCAGGAGGGACCATCGGGAGAGGTCCAGCTGGCTCTCGGCGGCGAGCTCGCGGAGCCTTTCGGGGGTGTCGTTCGAGGGGTCGAAGGTCACCAGGACGAAGCGGGTGCGGGCGCGCGCCGCGGGGGTGAGCGCGGCCTCGACGCGCTTCACGTCTCGGATGAGCACCGGGCAGGCGCTGCGGCAGGTTCCGTAGAACATCAGCACCACGGTGGGAGTGCCCGCGAGCGAGTGGAGGTCGAAGGCCCGGCCGGCCTGGTCGGTCCACGGCACGCCGAGCCCGAAGACGGAGGTGTCGGGCATCGGTCGGTCGGCCGCGTGGGGGGCGCTCGCGTCGTGACAGTGGCAGGGCGGAGACGGCGCCCGCTCGCCGGGCTGCGGGGGCTTGCGACCGCAGGCCGAGGCGAGCGAGAGCGCGAGGAGGCCGAGCGTCAGAGGTCGCATGTCATTCTCCGGGTGGGAGGTCGGACGCGCAGCGGAACCCCAGGTTTCGCACCGTGTACGAGCCCCGCAGGCTCTGGCGGAACGCGTAGCGCATGAACGCCACGTAGTCTCCGACGTCGCGCGCGCCGGCGCTCGCCGCGCCGCAGAAGCGCCCCGCGCCGGGGCCCTGGTTGTCGCGGCTGTCGGTGACCACCAGGGCCGAGTTGAAGTCCTCGACCCACTCCCACACGAGGCCGTGCAGGTCCTGCAGACCCCAGTAGTCGGGGCGAGAGGCGCCGACGTCCGCGAGGGCGGCGTTGGGGTGGCCGTACCAGGCGAGGATGCGCGCGGTGGTGACCGGGTCGCTCGGCGCGTTGGGCGAGGTGGCCGAGGCGCGGGCGACGTACTCCCACTCGGCCTCGGTGGGGAGGCGCCGGCCCTGGGCTCGGCAGAAGGCGCGCGCGGCGAACCACGACACGCGGGTGACCGGCTGGGCGGGTCGAGCGTCGGGCCCGAGCGCGGCGTCGCCGGCCCAGTGGGCGAGGTAGTCCGCGTCGGCGAAGAGGCGGCGGACGCGGGAGCGCTGCCACGCGGGGTTGGCCTGAACGAACGCGAGGAAGCGCTCGTTGGTGACCGGCCGGACGTCGAGCGCGAAGGAGCGCACGGTGACCCGGGGACGGGCCGCGAGGCGGTAGAAGGGCTGGTACTCGCCGCCGCGGATCACGCGGAGGTCGGGCGCCACCCGGGGCGCGCGCTGGCCCCACGCCGACGCCGTGGCGACGAGCCCGGCGAGCAGCGCGGCGGACCAGCGCGCGGAGGCGATCACGGGTGCCCCGCAGGCGTCGGAGTGACGAGCGAGGCGCGCACCGCGGCGACCTCGGCGACGGTCACGGCGTCCCCGTGGTTGCCGAAGTGGCTGCGCACGTAGGTGAGCACGTCGGCGACCTCGTGGTCCGTGAGGTTCGCGAGCGGCGGCATGGCGCCGTTGTAGACCGTGCCGTTGACGGTCATCGGGCCGCTCTGGCCCGCGAGCACGCCGCGGATGGAGCGGGTCTTGTCGGCCATGAGGTAGTCGCTGCCCGCGAGCGGCGGGAACACCGGCGGCAGGCCCGCGGCGGAGCGCTGGTGGCAGGCCGAGCACACCCCGAGGAAGGTCTGCTCACCGGGCTGGAGGGCGGCGCCGTCGCTGCCGGAGGCGGCCTGCGGGGCGTAGTCGCCGAGGTAGGCCTGGTCGACCTCGCGGCCGGAGTAGATCACGTGGTCCTCCGGGCCCTCGACGCGGAGCATCCCGAGGGTGCCCTTGTGGAAGGTGCGGAAGATCGAGTGGTCGACGAGCACGAAGCTGCCCGGCACCTCGAGGCCGAAGTCGACGATGGCCGAGCCCCCGGCGGGCACGACGGTGGTCTGCACGTTGGTGTTGGCGTGCGAGCCGCCTTCGGGGAAGACGTGGTCGAAGATCTCGCCGATCACGTGGAAGGAGCTCACCAGGTTGGGTCCGCCGTTGCCGACGAAGAGGCGCACGCGCTCGCCGACGCGGGCGGTGAGGGCGTTGGTGCCCGTGAGCGCCCCGTCGCGGCCGTTGAAGACCACGTAGGCGGGGTCCTCGTTGATGGCGCGGCGCATGTCGAAGGGCTGCAGTCCGGGCTCGCGGTAGTTGCCCGTGGTGTAGATCTCACCCTGCATCAGGTAGTACTCGCGGTCGGCGGCGGCCCACCCCTCCTCGGGCTCGACGGCGATCATCCCGTACATGCCGTTGGCCATGTGCATGCCCACCGGCGCGGTGGCGCAGTGGTAGACGTACAGGCCCTCGTTGAGCGCGCGGAAGGTGAACTGCGTCTGGTGGCCGGGCGCCGTGAAGGTGCTCGCCGCGCCGCCGCCGGGGCCGGTGACCGCGTGCAGGTCGATGTTGTGGGGCATCGTGCTGGACGGGTGGTTCATCAGGTGGAGTTCCACGATGTCACCGCGGCGCACGCGGATCATCGGGCCCGGCACCGAGCCGCCGAAGGTCCAGAAGGTGTAGGTCGCGCCGTCGGCGAGGGGCATCGTGAGCTCGCGCACCTCGAGGTGCACCACCACCTTGGCGGCGGTGCGGCGGTTGACCGGCGGGGGCACCGCGGGCGGGCGGACGAGGTTCAGCTCGATGCTCGGAAGCGCGGCCTCCTCGGCGCGGGTGAGCGGCGAGAGCGGCGTCGGGGCGCGGACGCCCGAGGTCGACGGGGACGGCGAGGCGGATGGGGTCGGGGACGCGGGCTGCGAGGGGGGCGGGACACAGGCCCCGAGACAGAGCGCGAGGGAGAGCGAGAGCGTCGAGAGGCGGGACCTCGTCAGAGCCCCCCGGTCACCGCGCGGGGCGCGAGGGCGGGGCGGGGCGGCGTCGGGGGCTTTCGCCCGTGAGGCCCCTCGGGTGGTGGCGGTGAGCTCGTTCGGTTGGCGCATGGATCATCTGGCTCCTTCAGAGCCAGACATAGGTCCGCTCTCTGGCGCATCCGTAGCGCTGCTTTTGCGCCGGTGAGCGAAGGCAGCGGGGGCGGGACCGCTCATGACCATTGTCATGGACGGCTTCGCCCGCAGGCCGTCAGCCCGCGGCCCCCTCGCCCCCGTCCACCCGCACCACGTTGCCGTTCATCCAGTCGGTCTCCGGGACCGACAGCGCCGCGATGCAGCTGGCCACGTCCTCCGGGGTCGTGAGCCTCCCCTGCGGGTGCTTCGCGAGCGCTCGCTCGACCAGCAGCTCGTGGCCCGGGATGCGCTCCAGCGCGGGCGTGCGGGTCACCCCGGCGCAGATGGCGTTCGCGGTGAACCCCCGCGCCGCGCCCTCCACGGCGAGCTGTCGCACGTAGGACTCCAGCGCCGCCTTCGCCGCCCCGACGGCCCCGTAGGAGGGCAGCGCCTGCGTGCTGCCGCCGCTGGTCATCGCGAAGACCCGGCCGTGCGGGCGGAGGGCGCCCATGGCGAGGAGGTCCTGCGTCCAGTAGACGAGGGAGGTCGCCATCACGTCGAGGGTCATCTCGATCTGCAGCCGGGTGAGCGTCTCGTCGCTGTCGCCTCCGACCAGCGGGCGCAGCGAGCCGAAGGCCAGCGAGTGCAGCAGCACCCGCACGGTCTCGCCCTGGCCCCTCGCCTCCAGCCTCGCGGCCACGTCGGCGAGCACCGCGCGGCGCTTCGCGTCGTCCGCCGCGTTGACGTTGAAGAACCACGCCGTGCGCCCGGCGGCCTCGATGTCCGCGCGCACCGCGTCGGCCAGCGGCAGCGTGGCGCGGCGGTCGAGGTGCACGCCGATGATGTCCATGCCCGCCCTGGCGAGGGCGCGCGCCGTGGCCGCGCCAATGCCGCTCGATGCGCCGAGGACCAGCGCGAACCCTTGGAGTGAAACAGCCATTGGGGAATCCCCCTCTCAGAAGGTGAACGTGTACCGGGCGGTGAGGCCGAGCCAGAGGTTGAGGTTGGCCGCGGCGTCGGGGGTGTACTGGGTCGAGGTGCGGGTGATCTCGTCGATGCCGGGGCGCAGCTCGCGCGTCTGGCTGAGCCGGTTGGTGCTCGCGCCGACCAGCGGGGTGATGCCCAGGTTGAGGCCCACCGCGAACTGCGTGAGCAGCCGGTACTCCGCCCCGAGGACGATCGGGATGCCGATGTACGTGGTGGTCCAGGAGGTGAGGTTCTGCGGCTCGGTGTACGAGCGGCTCCGCTGGATGCCCTGCACGAACTCGATGCCCAGCGACACGAAGGGGTCGAAGCGACGCGGGTCGGAGGCGCTTCGGAAGAACACCCTCGGCTCGGTGCGGGCGCCGTTGAGCAGCGAGCCCAGGTAGAGCCGACTGTAGACCCCGACGGTGTAGCCGATGAAGGAGTCGCGAGCGCCGAGGCGGCCCTCGCTGGGGCTGTACTGGTCCCTGGCGCCCAGGTACTGCACCCCCGCGGTGATCCCCGCGCTCAGGTAGGGCAGCATCCGGTAGCCCGCCCCGATGCGAGCGTTGAAGCCCCCGGAGAAGGCGTCGAGCGCCCCGGTGCTCACCTCCCCCGGCGACAGGAACACCCGGTCCGAGGCCGAGGTGAACAGCCCGTAGCCCACGGCGACGTGGGCCTCGATGCCCCGCTCGCCCTCGTAGTCCGGGTGCGTCGCCCACGCGCTGCTCGCCGAGCCCACCACCGCCGCCATCCACACCGCCTGAAGCCGTCGTCTGCGCATTGCAGCGGCGGACTCTCGCACGCCCGACCGAGGTCAGGAAAGGCGCGAAGAGAAGGTCACGAAGGAGCGCCGCGGAGGCCGCCCGGCCGCCGTCCTGGGCAGCGTCAGCACGAAGCGCGTGCCCCCGCCGGGGCGCTGCTCGAGGCCCACGTCGCCGTCGTGGTCGAGGGCGATCTTGCGCACGATGGCCAGGCCCAGGCCGGTGCCCGTGGCCTTGGTGGTGAAGTACGGATCGAAGACCTTGTCGCGCTGTGCGGCAGGGATGCCCGGGCCGTCGTCCTCGACCACCAGCCACGCCTGGGCCGAGGGCTCCGCCGCGTCGGGCTCGCTCACCTCGCGGGACTCCACGCGCACCCAGACCGTTCCCCCGGTGGAGGCCATCGCCTCCACTGCGTTGCGCAGCAGGTTCTCCACCGCGCGGCGGAACATGATCCGGTCGAGCCTCACGGGCACCTCCGCGTCGCCCGGCTCGAAGCGCACGGTCACCCCCGGGTCGAGCTCGTCGAGCAGCGCCCGCGAGCTCGCCATGTCGCGCACGAACTCCGCGAGGTCCGCCGGGGCGGGCTTCACGTCCGGCAGCCGGGCGAACTCCGAGAAGGCGCTCACCAGCCGGCGGAGCGTGGCCACCTCCTCCTCGACGATCTCGCGCGTGGTCTCGAGCGTCCGCTTGTAGCCCGCGTCGTCGCCCGGGTACCTCCGCGTCGCCTCCTGCACCGCGAGCTGGATGGGCGTGAGGGGGTTCTTGATCTCGTGAGCGAGACGCCGGGCGAGCTCCTGCCACCCGGCGATGCGCTGGAGGTAGTCCACCCTCGCCCGAGAGAGGGACAGCTCCGCGACCATCTCGTTGAAGGCCACCCGCAGCGCCTCCAGCTCCCCCCGCTCGCCCGCCGGAACCCTCACCCCGAGGTCCCCGTGGCCGACCTTCCCCGCCGCGGTGATCAGCGCCTCGGCGGCCCCGCTGCGCCTCGACCGCAGCATCGCCAGAGCCGCCATCACCCCCAGCGCCGCCGCGGCCAGCGTGGGCCCGAGCACCCCCGCCAGCGGGTCTCGCGGAGGCGTGGACGGAGGCCTCGCGCAGCCCTCGTCGTCGACGGTGATCACCGCGCTCACCCCCGGGCGCACCGGCCTGGAGAGCACCCTCGGAGGACAGCGCCCCGGAGGGCCCGCGGACCGAGGCGAGCGGGCGAGCACCGCGCCGCTCGGGCTGAGCAGCTCGACGCTTCGCACCGCGCCGAGGCCCGCCGCCGCGGAGGCCACCGAGGCGTCGTCCAGCGAGGCGGAGGCCGCGAGGCGGAGGGCCAGCGCCGTCGCCGAGAGGTCCTGCGCGTCGCGGGCGTGGGCGTCCGCCTCGGCGCGGGCGACGCGGGCCTCGGCGAGCGCTTCGGGCGGAGCGCGGAGCGACGAGCGCGCGGAGTAGAGCGCCGCCGTGGAGGGGAGCAGCGCCGCCACGAGCGCGGCCTGGAGCGCCCGGCCGTTGAGCCCCGATCGCCATGACGTCGTCACCGGCGCGACGGTACGCGATCTGCGCGGGGCGGTGCAGGGCGCTTCCCCTGCGGCGAGGCGCCGGAGGGTGCGCTACGGTGCCCCCGCCATGACCGACGCCCTCCCGAAGGATGAGCTCAGCTCGGCGCGACGGCCGGTGCTCGCGAGGCGGGCCCGGCTGCGCTGGGACGCGGCGCGCTCTCGCCACGTGGTGGTGGTCCCCGAAGGGGTGCTGGCGCTCACCGAGGAGGGCGCGGAGATCACCGCGCTGCTCGACGGGCAGCGCTCGCTCGCGGCGGTCATCGACGCGGTGGCCGAGGCGCACCCGGAGGCCCCCCGCGAGCTCATCGACGCCGACGTGCGCGAGTACCTCCAGCGCCTCATCGAGCGCGGCTACGTCACCCTGGAGGGACCATGATCGAGCCCCCGGTCGCGCTGCTCGCGGAGCTCACCTACCGCTGCCCCTTGCGCTGCTCGTACTGCTCCAACCCCACCGACTGGCGCGACTACGGAGACGAGCTCGACACCGCCGGGTGGACCCGGGTGCTGCGCGAGGCCGGGGAGCTCGGCGTGCTGCACGTCCACTTCTCCGGGGGAGAGCCGCTGCTCCGCGACGACCTGGAGACCCTGGTGCGCGCCGCCCGGGAGCACGGGCTCTACACCAACCTCATCACCTCGGCCTGGCGGTTGACCCACGACCGCCTCGCCTCGCTCGCCGACGCGGGCCTCGACCACGTGCAGGTGAGCCTGCAGGACAGCGACGCCGATCGAGCCGACCGCCTCGCGGGGACGACCGTCCACGAGCACAAGCTGGAGGCCGCGCGATGGGTGAGGCCGCTCGGGATGGCGCTCTCCATCAACGCCGTGCTCCACCGGCAGAACCTGCGATCCGTCGGGGAGATCATCGCCCTCTCCGAGTCGCTGGGAGCGCAGCGGCTGGAGCTCGCTAACACCCAGTGGCACGGCAGCGCGCTCGTGCACCGCGACGCGCTCCTGCCGGACCGCGAGACGCTCCGCCGGGCGCAGTCCATCGCCCTCGCCGAGAGGGCGCGGCTTCGGGGGACCATGGACGTGATCTGGGTGATCCCGGACTGGTACGAGGACGCGCCGAAGCCCTGCATGGACGGCTGGGGGCGGCGCTTCATGACGGTGATCCCCGACGGCACGGCGCTCCCCTGCCCCGGCGCCCACGGATTACCCGGGATGGTATTGGACAGCGTTCGCTCCCGCCCCCTCGGGGACATCTGGCGCGACGGCGCGGACTTCCAGCGCTACCGCGGCACCGCTTGGATGTCCCCGACCTGCGCCTCCTGCGACCGCCGCGAGGTCGACTTCGGCGGCTGCCGCTGCCAGGCCTTCGCCCTCACCGGCGACGCCTCGCGCACCGACCCGGCGTGCCCGAAGAGCCCCGACCACGCCCTCGTGGCGTCCCTCCGCCGGGAGCGCCCGGTCGCCGAAGTATCCGATGGCCTCTACCGCATCGACATCCGACGCGGCCGTCGCGCATCCTGAGCGGCGATGAAGTTTCGTGGAGTGAAGCCTTCGCTGGTCTCGACGCAGGTCCGCAACACCGCCGCGTGGGCGCTCGACGGCCCCACCGAGGGGGCCGCCTTCTCGTGGCGCAGGGCGCTGGTGTCGGCGACGGAGATCCCCCACGGGCACGACGGCGAGGGGGCCTACCTGCGGCTGCTGCTGGCGGCGCACCACGCGACGGTGGCGACCTTCGTCCCGACGGACGTGGACAGCCACATCCGCTTCCACGCCTGGCAGCGCTGCGAGACCGTCGCCGAGCTGCGCGCCGCCGCCGCCGTGCTGGAGGAGACCGCCTCCTGGGACCCTTCGGAGGTCTCCGCTCGCGTGGTGACCGTGCCCGGCGTGGGGCCCCTCTCGGGCCACGACGGCGAGTGGTTGGGCGTGCGCGCCGGGGCCCTCGGCCGCGCGCTGGCCCTCGACGACGACGCCACCGCCGACGCGCAGACCGCCTTCCTCGACGCCTCGCTGGAGCGCCACGCGCAAGCCTTCGCGGCCGTGCATCGGGCCAAGGGCCAGGAGATCAAGGCCATGGAGGTGGTGGCCACCATCGCCCACAACCTGGGCGACCTCTCCCGGGTGGTGGAGACCTGGCCGGTGAAGTCCCCGACGGCGCTCTCGGTGCGGCGGCGCTACGCGAAGCTCGGCCACGAGACCGAAGGGGACCCCCGCTTCGCGCTCGCGGGGCGCATCTACAAGCGGGCGATGGCCGCGGAGAACCCGCGCTTCCTCGGGATGCGCGCGGCGCGCTCGTTGAGGGTGCACCGCGACCTGCTGCTGGGGATCGGTCCCTTCTTCGACGCGTGGGGCGAGGTCGTGGCGAGGCACCCCTCGCTCGACGACGACGCTCCGGGGGGCGACCTCGGGGGCCGAGGGGCGGCGCTCGCGGCGCTGGTGCAGAGCCACCTCGCGGCGCCGACGGTGCAGGGCTTCCTGCGGGCCATCGCGGGCTTCCACCGCGCGGCCGCCGGGGGCGTGGAGCGATACGCCGACGACGTGGCGGCGCGAGACCGGCCGGCGCTGCGCACGGGGGCGATCCGAGAGGCGCTGGGCGTCGACCGGGAGCGCTTCGAGGCGAGGATGGTCAACCGCTACCGGGCGGCCTACGACGCGGGCTGATCGGTGACCTCGCGGCTCCCCTCCGCCCTGCTCTCGCTGACCCTCGCGCTCGCGGCCTCGTGCGGCGCCCGCAGCGAGACCACCGGGCTCACGGTCGTCCGCGAGGACCCCTCGGACCAGCCCGTCGCGGGCGCCACGGAGGCGGACCTGCGAGCCTTCGCCGAGGGCGACCGGCTCTTCGAGAAGGTGTTCCGCCCGTCGCAGGGGATCGGCCCGGTGTTCATCCAGTCGAGCTGCCGCGCGTGCCATGGCGCCGGAGGACGAGGCCCCGGGAGCGTCACCCGCATGGCCTTCGTGGCGGACGACGGAGCGAGCCCGCGGGCCGACCTCGCCCACCGCCTCCCCTACGGAAATACCGCCCGACCGCAGCGCGCCGCGGGCGCCACGCAAGGCGTGACCCCTCCGCGCGTCGAGTCCCCCGAGCGGCTGCTGCTGTCGCTGCGGGTGGGCCCCGCGGTCTTCGGCCGGGGCTGGATCGAGGCCGTCTCCGACGAGGCCATCCTCGCCGAGGAGGCCCGTCAATCGACCGCAGGCAGCGCAGTGAGCGGACGCGCCAACCGCCTCGCCGACGGGCGCATCGGGCGGCTCGGCGTGAAGGCGCGGGTGCCCGACCTCGACACCTTCTCCGCGGAGGCCTTCCAGGGGGACATGGGGCTCACCTCGCCTCGGGTGCCCAGGGAGGTTCCAAACCCCGACGGGCTCACCGACGACCTGCGCCCCGGGGTCGACCTCACCGACGACGTGGTGAGGGCGACGGCGGCCTATGTGCGACGCCTCGCGATCCCGGCGCGCAACGGGCTCACGGCGGACGGACGGCGGCGCTTCGACGAGGCGGGCTGCTCGGCCTGCCATGTGCCCTCGATGGCCACGCGCGCGGACTTCCCGGTGGCCGCGATGGCCGGGCGAGAGGCGGCGCTCTACTCCGACCTCCTGCTGCACGACATGGGCGACGGCCTGGCCGACGGCATCGCCGGAGAGGGCCTCGCCACGGAGCGAGAATGGCGGACGGCGCCGCTGCTGGGGATGAGGTTCTTCCGCAGCTTCCTCCATGACGGAAGGGCCCGCTCCGTCGAGGAGGCGATCCGGCTGCACGGCGGCGAAGGCTCTGTTGCGGCGAGGCGCTTCGAGGCGATGAGCCCCGCGGAGCGGTCGGCGCTGCTGGACTTCGTACGACGGCTATGAGGCGAGCGGCGGCGTACGCCTGGATCGCGCTCTGGCTGGTCTCGCTCGGCGGAGGCGAGACCGCGAGGCTGCCTCCGTCGCAGCGGGTGACGCTCGACGTGAAGGCCTACCTCGAGCGCGAGATGGCCGTGCTCGAAGACGCCACGCGCGAGCTGCAGCGCGCCGCCCCGGCGCCCGACGCCGACGGCTGGAGCGCAGCCTCGGACCCGGACGCGGTGCGGGCGATGCGCGCCTCGTGGGGTCGGATGCGCGACGCCTACGAGCACATCGAGGCGGCCATCACGGTGCTCTTCCCGGAGACGGACGTGGCCATCGACGCGCGCTACGAGGGCTTCGCCGAGGCGGATCCCGACCGCGATCCCTTCGATGGTGACGGGGTCACCGGGATGCACGCCATCGAGCGGATTCTGTGGGCCGATCGGGTGCGGCCCGAGGTGCGGGCCTTCGAGGCGTCGCTGCGGGAGGGGAGCGTCTACGTGGAGCCGTCCTTCCCCACCGACGCCCGGCAGGCCGCGGGCTTCCGGGACGCCCTGGTGCAGCGGATGATCGACGACGTGGCGGCGATGCGGCGCGCCTTCGCCCCGCTGGCGCTCGACCCCGCGGCGGCCTACCGGGGCGTGGTCGCGTCGGTGCGCGAGCAGCACGAGAAGGTCGACCTCGCGGCCACCGCCGAGGAGGAGTCGCGCTACGCGGGCCGTACGCTCGCGGACATGCGCGCCAACCTCGAAGGCGGTCGGGTGCTCTTCGGCTTCTTCCGGCCGTGGCTGAGCGAGGCCGGGCACGAGGCGATGGCGGGGGCGATCGACCGTCGCCTCGCGCGCATCCAGGCGATGTACGCGGCGCTGCCGAGCGACTCGCTGCCGGAGGTCCCCGCGGGCTGGGACCCCGACGCCATCACCGGGGCGCAGCGCGCCACGCCCTATGGGGCGCTGCACACCTACCTCGCCGGGGAATCGGACCCCGATCGAGAGGGCTCGCTCGCGGCCATGATGGTGCGCGCCGGGCAGGCGATCGGTGTCGAGGTGCGCTGACCCCATCGGAGCGCAGGCCCGCCGTCGGCTGTCACCCAAACGGCACGCGGCAGTCTGTTATGTTCGCGGCCCTATGGCGCTCACGCGAAGCCTTGCCCTGGTGATCCCGGCGCTCCTCCTGGGCTGTACCGACGAGCCGGCCGCCACCCCCGCGGACGCGGCGGTCGACGCCTCTCCGGTGGTCGACGCCCCGGTCTTCGACGCCTCGGTCGACGTGGTGAAGGAGCCCGTCGACGCGCCGCCGCCGGACTACCTCCGCCCGCCGGAGATCGCCCGCACGGAGACCGACGAGGCCCTCGCCGCGCGGCGCCTGGCGTGCACCTTCCGGACGGGCGCGTGGGCCGCGGAGACCCTCGGGCGCGAGGTGCCCGTCGGCGACCAGATGCCGATCGATCACATCATCGTGGTGATGCAGGAGAACCGCTCCTTCGACCACTACTTCCGCAAGCTGCCGGAGGCGGGCCAGACGGACGTGGACGTGGCCCCGGACGACTGGACCAACCCCGCCGCGGACGGCACGCCGGTGCGCTTCCACCGCGACACCGAGCGCTGCATCACCGACGTCCAGCACGGCTGGAACCCCACGCACCGCGAGTACAACGACGGCCACATGGACGGCTTCGTGGTGGCCAACAACCCCCTCGGCGAGCGGGCCCTCACCTACTTCGACCAGACCGACCTGCCCTTCTACTACTCGCTCGCGACCACCTTCGCGATCGGCGACCGCTACTTCAGCTCGCTGCTCGGCCCGACGGGTCCCAACCGCATCTACCTGATGGCGGCCACCTCCTTCGGGCTCGCGCACAATACCCTGGTCTCGCAGGACACGCGCAACACGCCCGTGAGCCACCTCTTCAGCCGCCTCGACGACGCGGGCATCACCTGGAAGGACTACGCGGGCGGCCCTCGCATGCTCGGGTTCTTCTCGTACTACGGCATCCTCCGCGCGGCGACGCGAGAGCACTACGGCACCATCGACGACCTGCACCGCGACCTCGCCGCCGGCACCCTCCCCGCGGTCACCATCGTCGAGCCCAACTACGTGGGCGACGGCGGCGAGCGCGTCGACGAGCACCCGCCGGGCATCCCCATGAACGGCGAGCGCTACGTCGAGCGCATCGTCCGCTCGCTGATGGCCTCGCCCCTCTGGGCGCGCAGCGCGCTCTTCATCACCTACGACGAGCACGGCGGCTTCGCCGACCACGTCGCGCCTCCGCCCGCGTGCGAGCCCGACGAGCTCACCCCGCGCATCAACGGCATGCCCGCCGCCGGGCGCTTCGACCGCTACGGGGTGCGCGTCCCCTTCATGGTCGTGTCGCCCTATGCGCGGCGGCATTTCGTGTCGCACCGCACCTTCGATCACACCTCCATCCTGCGCTTCATCGAGGCCCGCTTCGGCCTGCCCGCGCTCACCCGCCGCGACGCCAACGCGAGCATCCCGACGGACCTGTTCGACTTCGCCAGTCCCCCCTTCATGACCCCGCCGACGCTGCCGCCCGCCGGGACCATCGAGCCCGCGGTGCGCGAGCGCTGCACCCGGATGTTCCCCTCGTCGGGCGCGTTCTGAGGTGCGACGGGCGGCGCTGATCGCGGCGCTGCTCGTGGCGTCCTGCCGGGGCGGCCGATCGCACCACGCCGACGCCGGTCCGCCGGGCTTCATCGCCTTCACCCGGGACTTCGAGGGCTTCCAGCGCTGGCCCCGCACCCACCTGGGGCGCTTCTCCTCCGGGGGCCACCTCGAAGGACCGCAGCAGTACGCGTACATCAACCGTCCCCGCCGCGAGGGATCGCGCCTCTACGACACCGGGACCATCATCATCCGAACGCGGGAGCGGGGCGCCCCGACGGAGTGGCAGATCTTCGCCTCGGTGAAGCGCGGCGGGACCTACAACGCCCGGGGCAACGTGGGCTGGGAGTTCTTCCGGCTGCGGCTCGACGCGCAGGGCCGGGTGGTGATCATCGCCCGCGGGCTCAACCCCCGCACCGGGCTCGAAGACCCCTACGAGACCGGCGAGGGCGTCGGCTGCAACACCTGCCACGGCACCCAGGATGCCCGCAGCTACGACGGAGTGATCAGCCCGATGCTCCGCCCGCCGGACCCGTAACGGGCTACCGCGTCGCGCCCGGGATCACGATCTGCACGCCGCCGACGTTGACCCGGGTCTGCCCGTTGTTCTGGTCGATGTTGATGGGCGGCTGGTTGGTCACGCCGGGGATGCGGATCTCCGTGTGACCGGGGTTGGCGGCAGTGCCGGGTCGCGCGGTGGTCGGCGCCGTGGGAGCCGTGGGCGAGGCCGGTGCCGCGGGCGCCGCTGGAGCTGCGGGCGCGGCGGCGATGGGCGCGGCGGGCGGAGCGCCGGTCGGAGGGGCGGCGCCGGGAGCGAGCCCACCGGCCGCAGGAGCAGGAGCCGCGGGGGCGACGGTGCCGGGCTGCGCCATGGCGTTGGGACCGGGCTGCGTGGGCCCTGCGTCCACCACCGTCACGGGCTGCATCGGGACGTCGGGCGCGGCGGGCGGCACGACCGTCGGGACCACCGTGGGCGTCGGAGGCGCGGTAGCCTCGTCGCGACGCTTGCAGGCGCCGGCCGTGAGAAGGAGGGCGATGGCCAATCCGGTGATCTGCGTGGTCATGGTGTCTGTGGTCCCCGTCGGTGGTGTGGAGGGTGATCAGTCGTTGGGGGGGCCGTGTCCGCGAGCCCAGGCAGCGAGCTCGGAGATGAGACGCGCGAGCCCCTCGATCATTGGTTTGCCCTCGTCGAGCACCACGTCGATCTTCCTCTGGCCGAGCGTCACGGCGTCATCGGTCGAGCCCACGAGCGCCGGGTCGATGTCGCTCCAGCGCAGCGCGTTGGGCTCCTCCGCGAGGTTCTTCCAGTGGAGCGCGTTCACCGTGAGCACGAAGCCGTCGTCGGCTCCCCCGAAGAGCGTGTCGTCGTACTGCACCAGCACCCGCCCGATGGCGGCGCCGTGGGTCTCGGTCGCGGCCGTCAACTTGGCCCGCGGGATGGTGCCGTCAAAGTAGAGCGAGTCGTGCAGGCCCAGCCGACGGCGAGCGAGGTCGAGCAGCTCGGCCTCGGTGAAGGGCTCCGCGCTCCGGCGAGCGGCGGGACGGACCGGCTCCTCGCGTCGAAGGCGCTCCGGCGCAGGTGCGGGGGACGGCGTCGCAGCGGGCGCAGGCGCAGGCGCGGGCGCGGGCTTCATCGCGAGGCCCGACAGCACGGCGCCGCAGAACTCGCACGCGGCGACCGCACCGGCGAAGGAGGCCGGAGCGCGCGCTCCGCAGTTGGGGCACTTCAGGATCTCGAGGGCCATTGGAGGGAGTGCTTCCTTCGAGGGGCGTAGGGAGGGCGTTCTATCAGAGTCTCAATCGGGCCGGCAGCCGTCGCCGCCGCAGGTGTCGATGATCTCGCCGGTGCGGAAGAAGGTCACCATCTGACGCTGGTGCCACTCGCGAGTGCGCGGCTGCCCGTGGGGGTTGGTGCCCACCTCCGGCGGAGGGAGGTTGCCGGGCGGGGGCCACTGGTTGCCGAAGTCGTAGAGCACCACGCCCGATCCTCGCCGGGGATAAGGGTCCTGGGTGATGCCGAAGGGCGTGCGCTGGCTGTCGTAGTTCTGCATCAGCGCGACGCCGAGGCCCGAGCGCGCGGTGATCTCGTTGGTGAACACGGCGACCTCGAAGTCCCCCTTGGCGGGAGCGAGCAGCACCTCGTGGGGCGAGTTGCCGGGGAAGGGCTCCTGGTGGATGTGCCGCAGGTAGCTCACCGGGTCGGTGCCGTCCCAGAGCAGCTGCACGTACGCGAGGCCGATGGCCTGGTCGGCGGTGCCGGGGTAGTTGCGGCGCAGGCCCTCGAAGTAGCCGGTGAAGTCTCGCGAGCGGTGCAGCAGGGTGAAGTAGTTGTTGCCCGGGACGCCCAGGTGCCCTCGGGTCACGTCCGGCGAGACGGCGACGAAGGTGCCGCCGAAGATGCCGCCCTGCGAGATGCCCGAGTAGTAGAGCTCGGAGGGGTTGATCCGGATGTTGCGCGAGGCCACCTCCGCGAGCCCGGCGATCTGCTCCCGCATGGCGCGAGCGAGCAGCACCCACTCGGTCATGCCCTGGTGCAGGCGCTCGCCCACGGAGGTGAAGTACGAGGCGTCGCGCAGCGTGGCGAAGACGCCGGAGAGGTCCTCCTCGGACATGCCGGTGAGGTTGGCCGCGAAGAAGATGAGGTTGTGCGTGTTGGCGATGTGGCCGTTGTAGCCGGCGCGCACCTCCTCCGCGGAGCCCAGCAGCCCGTGGCCGTACATCACCAGGCCGTGCGCTTCGCCGCGAAGGGCCGAGTGGGGAATGCGGATCCAGAAGCGCGGCTGGCGGGTTCCGTTGGCGACCGGGCGGCCGCTGGCGTCGTAGTTCATCTCCCAGCCGGGCTGGCTCCCGAGGCGGCGGGGGTGCAGGTAGTGGGGCACCTCGAAGGTGCCGGAGAGCTCGATCGCGATGTTGTCGTCGTAGGGTCGGCCGCTGCTGTCGCGCATCGGCAGGAAGGTCGTCACGTTGTCCACCGCGAGCCGAGGACCCGACGGGCCCACGCGCATCAGGGCGTCGTCTCGCATGGCCAGCAGCCGGCCGTGCAGGCTCTCGGAGCTGGCCGTGTGGAAGTCCCACGCGAGCGTGAGCGACGAGCGCTCGACCCCGGCGCCCTGCAGCAGCGCGAACACCTCGTCGAAGCGCGCCTGGCGAGGGCCGAGCGCCGGGTCGCCCGCGGTGGTCCCGGCGCGCAGCCTGGCGAAGGCGGGTGAGGGCTCGATGGCCGCGCCCGCCGTGGTGCGCAGGTTGCGGAAGGCCACCACGTAGCGGGTGTTCTCCTTCAGGATCACCCCGGGCCGCAGGAAGAGGATCTTCCTCGCCACCATGGGCTCCTGCGAGTCGAGCTCGACGAAGTACGGAATACGCTGGAGGGTATTGCCCTGCACCTCGTAGAGGAGCGCGGCGGCGTCGGCGGCCATGGAGCGATCCTGGTGCTCCTCGGTGGCCATGGCGGCGAGGTCGAGGTTGGGGAAGCTCGTCATGACGGGCGAGCCGAGGCCGTAGCCGTCGAAGCGCCGGAGGGGCCGCGGGTCCATCGGGTCGAGGGCGCCGTTGGCGGGCAGCGAGGTGGGGCCGAAGGTGAGCGAGTAGCCGGTGCGGCGCGAGGCGTCGCGGCGGAGGTAGAGGTTCGAGGGCCACGGGAGCGCGCACGCGCTCGGGTCGATGGGGTCGCAGTCCCCTTCGGGGAGCGCGGCCGCGACGCCGGCGTCGTCGTCGGGAAGGGGGCCGCTGTCGACGATGAGCGAGCCCAGGTCGCCGACGTCGTGGCCGTGCGCGTCGGTGGCGACCGCGGCGTCGCGGGGAGGGTCCGCGGCGCTCTCGGTGCAGGCGGGGAGCGAGGCGACGGCGGCGAGGGCGAAGAGGGAGAGCCGGAGGGTGGATCGCATGGGGGTCAAAGGTCTGCCGCGGATGAGAGCGGGGGAGCGGCGGTCGGGTCAAGGCTCCGCCCGGCGGAGTCGGGGCCGCACGCCGGGCCACGCCTTGCCACGCCTCGTGAGCGCGTGTGAGCGTACCGGCCATGCGGTGGCGGAAGGCTTCGTGGGCGGCGGTGTTGGGGTGCGCGCTTCTCGGGTCCGCGGTGGCGAGCGCGCAGCCGGTGATGGGCACCTGCACCTCGTGCAGCAGCGCCGCCCCGAACGCGGCCTGCGGCCAGTGCGTCAACAACGGCACGGCCTGCTTCGACTCGCTGCCGGTGGCGGAGCGGAGGGACGGGGTGTTCCAGACCAGCGACGGGCGCGACGCGAGGCGGCTGCGCTTCGCCCGGCTCATCCGCGGCGTGTCGACCTCCTCGTCGGACATCCAGCGCGCGGTCAACCGCGGCTACGGCGGGTCGGGCTGGCTCTTCTCCGGCAGCGGCGCGCCCGACGGGTACTGCGCTCCCGCTGGAGGTCCCCGACCGGCCTTCGCCACCGACGCCGAGTACCACTTCGGCTGGAACCACACCTACGAAGACACCTTCAACAACCTCGACTGCTACATCGGCGAGATCGATCGCTTCTACGCAGGGGTGCCCGGTCACACGGACGGCGAGCGGGTGTGCGACGGCGAGCAGGCGCGCTTCCTCCCGCAGGACGGCGCGATCTTCGACCTCGGCGGCGAAGGCAACCGGGTCGCGGTCTTCCCCTACACCGACCACGCGCCGCTGCCGTGCGAGTCCTTCGAGTACAGCGTGTGGCTCTCCAACGACCCCGACGCCACGGAGATCGCCACCCCCGGCCACCCCGACGGCGCCCGATGGAACCCCGCGGTGCTCACCCGCGCCTTCCTCCAGGGGTGGATCCCCGACGCGGCCACCGGCGGCGAGGCCGTGGGCCCCGGGCTCAACCCCAACCTCTCCAACCCCACGCAGCGCGACGGCATCGTGCAGGTCTTCTCGCTGCCCTGCGGGCTCACCTTCCGCTACGCGTCGCTGATCGCCGGCAACAACGGAAACCCCAGCCCGGCGTGCTCGTTCTGGTCCTTCGACGCGGAGCTCGACGCGGTCGCGGGGCTCAACGAGGACGACACCGGCATCTGCCCCGACGCCGACGCCGACGGCTTCCGCGACGCCAACTGCGGCGGCAACGACTGCAACGACCGCGACCCGGCGGTGAACCCCGCCGCCATCGAGACCTGCGCCACGAGGCGCGACGTCAACTGCGACGGGGTCTCCGCCGGGTGTCCGTCCAACACCACCTGCGTGAGCGGCCTCTGCGCGCCGCAGTGCGTGGAGGGCGCGTGCCCCACGGGGCAGACCTGCGTCAACGCCGACGGGGGCGTCACCTACTGCCTCCCCACGCCCTGCGCCAGCGTCGTGTGCCCCGCCGGCCAGGTGTGCGGCCCCACCGGCTGCCAGGACCCGTGCGCCGGGGCGCGCTGCCCCCTGGGCCAGGTCTGCCGGGGCGGAGCGTGCATCGACGCCTGCTCCGGGGTGATGTGCCCGGGTCAGCAGCACTGCGAGGCGGGGCGATGCGTGGCCAACTGCCCCTGCGTCGCGTGCACCGGGGAGACGGTGTGCTCCGCGAGCAGCGGGCGCTGCGGCGCGGCGGGCTGCGACGCGCTCACCTGCGGCGCGGGCGCGACCCTCGACTGCAGCGGGGCGCTGCCGCGCTGCGTGTCCCACTGCGCGGGGGTGACCTGCCCGCTCGGGTCGCGCTGCGCCTCGGACTCGGGCCGCTGCGTGGCGGACCTCTGCGCCAACGTCACCTGCCCGAGCGACTCGCTCTGCAACGCGGGTCAGTGCGTGCGCGCCCCTCGGATGGACGCCGGGGTGGTCGACGCCTCGGTGCGCGACGCGCAGGTCGCCGACGCCCGCGCGGACGTCCCGAGGCTGGACGCCCCGGCGGTGACCGACACCGGGACGATGGACGCGGACCTCTTCATCGACTCGACGGACCCCAACTGCGGGTGCCGGACGCCCGGAGGCCCCGCGCCCTCGAAGGGGTGGGCGCTGCTGGCCGCGGCGGCGATCGTCGGGCTGCGCCGCCGTCGTCGCTGATCGCCGATCAGCGGGCGTGACAGGCACCGTCGCCCTCGACCACTATCGCGGCCATGAACGAAGGGTGGCTGCCTCGGTCCCAGCGGGCGAAGGACCTTCACGCGAGCGTGGCTCGCTTCATGGAGACGGAGGTGCTGCCCGCGGAGGCGGCCTTCGTGGCGTCGCTTCGGGAGGAGCGGTGGAGCGTTCCGCCGGTGATGGAGGAGCTCAAGCGCAAGGCCCGCAGCGCCGGGCTCTGGAACCTCTTCCTCCCGGAGCTCGAAGGCGGCGCGGGCCTCACCAACGTGGAGTACGCCCCGATGGCCGAGCTCATGGGGCAGCTCGCGTTCGCGCCGGAGGTCTTCAACTGCGGCGCTCCGGACACCGGCAACATGGAGGTGCTCGCCCGCTACGGATCGCCCGAGCAGAAGGAGCGCTGGCTCCGACCGCTGCTCGAGGGAGAGATCCGATCGGGCTTCGCGATGACCGAGCCGGCGGTGGCCTCGTCCGACGCGACCAACATCCAGGCGAGCATCCGGCGCGAGGGGGACCATTACGTCCTCGACGGCCGCAAGTGGTGGACCTCCGGGGCCGGTGATCCCCGCTGCCGGGTGCTGATCTTCATGGGCAAGACGGACCCCGCCAACCCGGACCGGCACCGCCAGCAGTCGATGGTGCTCGTGCCCATGGACACCCCCGGCGTGAAGGTCGAGCGCATGCTCCCGGTCTTCGGCTACGACGACGCGCCGCACGGCCACGCGGAGATCTCCTTCACCGACGTGCGCGTGCCCGTGGACCACCTGATCCTCGGCGAGGGCCGCGGCTTCGAGATCGCCCAGGGGCGCCTCGGACCGGGCCGCATCCACCACTGCATGCGCCTGATCGGCCTCGCCGAGCGGGCGCTCTCCAAGGCCTGCGCCCGGCTGCTCTCGCGCGTCGCCTTCGGCAAGCCCATCGCCGAGCAGTCGGTGTGGCGCGAGCGCGTGGCCAACGCCCGCCTCGCCATCGACCAGACGCGGCTGCTGGTGCTTCACGCCGCGCACGCCATGGACGTCGGCGGCAACAAGGGCGCCCGAGCGGAGATCGCCATGATCAAGATCGCCGCCCCGACGATGGCCTGCGAGGTGATCGACATGGCCATGCAGGCGCACGGAGCGGCGGGCCTCTGCGACGACCACGGGCTCGCCTACGCCTACGCCATCGCGAGGATGCTGCGCGTGGCCGACGGCCCCGACGAGGTGCACCGCGACCAGCTCGGGCGCATGGAGTTCGCGAAGCACCGGGGAGCGCGTTGAGCGGGGCGACCGCCGGGGGGCGCTTCCCGCTCTCGGCGCGCATCGTGGTGGCGGTGGTGCTCGGCGTCGCCGCGGCCTGGTTGCTCGGCCCCCGCGCGGCGGTGCTGGGCGACGTGGGGATGCTGGTGATCCGGGTGCTCAAGGCGCTGGCGACACCCCTCATCCTCTTCGCGGTGCTCGACGCCTTCGCTCGCACGGAGATCCCCGGGCGACAGGCCGCGCGGCTCTTCGGGCTCTCCACCCTCAACGCCCTCGTGGCGATCGTGCTCGGGCTCGGCGTCTCGCACACCCTCAACGCCGGAGCCCGCTGGCAGGGCCACCTCACGGAGCTGCTCGGCCCCGCGCACGCCGCCGCCACGGCGCGTCCTCACGAGGGCGCCGCGCCCACGCTCGACCCGCTGACCAACCTGGGGCGAATGATCCCCGAGAGCGTCGTCGAGCCCTTCCTGAAGAACCAGGTCATCTCCGCGGTGCTCATCGCGGTCGCGCTCGGCGTGGCGCTGCGCTCGCTCAAGCGCGCCGCCGACCCCGCCCTCGGCTCCGCCATCGCCACCTGGGAGTCCTTCGCCCACGGGGGCCTCGCGCTCTTCAGCGGCGTGCTCCACGGCGTGGTGAAGCTCGTGCCCTTCGCGGTCTTCGGCGTGGTGGCGAGCGTGGTCTCGCGCACCGGCGTGAGCGTCTTCGCGGCGCTGGGGCCCTTCCTCGCGACGGTGCTGCTCGGGCTCTTCCTGCAGGCCGTGGTCTGGTACGGCGTGCTGGTCACCGTCGCCGCGAGGCGCTCCCCGCTGGCCTTCTTCGCGGGCGCCGCGGACGCCGCGCTCACGGCCCTCTCCTGCGGGTCGAGCCTCGCGACGCTGCCGGTCACCCTGCGCTGCCTGCAGGACAAGCTGAAGGTCTCCCCCGCCTCCGCGCGCCTCGCCGCCTGCGTGGGCACCAACCTCAACCACGACGGGATCATCCTCTACGAGGCGGCCGCGGCGATCTTCGTCACGCAGGCGCTGGGGACGCACCTCTCGCTCTCGCAGCAGGTGACCGTGGCCCTCTCGTCGGTGATGGCGGGCATCGGGATCGCTGGGGTTCCGGAGGCGGGGCTCATCACCCTGCCGCTGGTGCTCGGCGCCGCGGGCGTCTCGGACGCCACGGTGATCGCGGTGGTTCCGCTGCTCCTGCCCATCGACTGGCTGGTGGGACGAGGGCGCGCGGCGACCAACGTGCTCAGCGACATGGCCGTGGCGACGGTGCTCGACCGCTGGGAGTCGAAGTCGACGGGCTGAGAGCCCCCTCTGGTCCCCTCGCATGGACGTTTCCGCCGTCCTGCGCTAACCGGGCGCCCATGGTGGATCTCGCTCGCCCCGTCGCCGGTGTCCGTCTCCTTGCGCTCGCGCTGCTCTCGGCGCTGCTGGCGCTGGGCTGTACCGCGCCCTCCCCCCCGGAGGGCCAGTGCCGCTACGACTCCGACTGCGCCGACGGCAACCTCTGCCTCGGGGTCTACTGCCGGGTCGCCTGCCGCACCAGCACCGACTGCCCCATGGGGCAGCTCTGCCAGGAGCGCGCGGGCGTGCGCGGCTGCATCCCCATGGGCGCGCCCAGGGCCTGCAACTACGCGAGCGACTGCGCCGCGGGGCAGATCTGCACCCGCGACGGAGAGTGCCGACCGCCCTGCCTGCAGCCCTACGACTGCCAGGTCATCAACCCCTTCATGACCTGCGTCCGCAACGCCTGCGTGCTGGTCTGCGAGGCCGGCCGCGCCGACTGCGACGGCGACCCCTCCGACGGCTGCGAGACCGACCTACGATCGCCCCTCCACTGCGGCGGCTGCGCGACCGTGTGCCCCGCCCCCTCGCACGGCGTCGCCCGCTGCGCCGCCAGCGGGTGCGCCTTCACCTGCGAGCCGGGCTTCGCCGACTGCGACGGCGACCCGGCCAACGGCTGCGAGGCGGACCTCTCCCGGCCCGACCACTGCGGCGCCTGCGACACCCGCTGCGCCGGGGAGAGCCCGCTCTGCACCGTGACCGTCGTCGAAGGGGCGCCGCGCGCCTCCTGCGCCGTCGCCTGCCAGGGAGCGACCCCCGACCGCTGCGGCGACACCTGCGTCGACCGAGCGACGGACCCCGGCCACTGCGGAGCGTGCGACAACCGCTGCGGGTCCGGTCCGCGCGGGGCGGCGGCCTGCGTGGCGGGCGCCTGCGCGCTGCGCTGCGAGGACGCCGCCCTGGTCGGCGACTGCGACGGCGTCGCCAGCAACGGCTGCGAGACCGACGTGCGCTCCGCCTCGACCCACTGCGGCGCCTGCGGCAACGCCTGCCCCTCGGCCCCCAACGCCACGCCCGCCTGCATGAGCGGCCGCTGCGCCGTGGTCTGCGCCGCGGGCTTCGGCAACTGCGACGGCTCCGACGGCAACGGCTGCGAGGTCGACCTCGCCATCGCCCCGGCGCACTGCGGCGCCTGCGGCAACGCCTGCCCCGCGAGGCCGAACGCCTCCGCCACCTGCGCCGACGCCCGCTGCGGCTTCACCTGCAACGCGGGCTACGCCGACTGCGACGGCGACCCGGCCAACGGCTGCGAGGTCGAGCTCGCCACCACCCCGGCGCACTGCGGCGCCTGCGGCAGCGCCTGCTCCATCGCCAACGGGGTCGCGGGCTGCGCCGCCGGGCGCTGCACCCTCGCTCGCTGCAACGCCGGCTTCGGCGACTGCGACGGCGACCCGGCCAACGGCTGCGAGACCAACCTCGACACCAACACCCTGCACTGCGGCGCCTGCGGCTCGCGCTGCGCCATCCCCGGGGCGGGCGCTCGCTGCGCCGCGGGGCGCTGCGAGTCCACCCGCGTCTGCATGCCCTCCACGCTCGGCGACTGCGACGGCAACGCCGCCAACGGCTGCGAGACCGACCTGCTCACCACCGCCGCCCACTGCGGCGCGTGCGGCGCCGGGTGCTCGCTGCCCAACGCGGAGTCCTCCTGCGGCGCGGGCCGCTGCGCCGTGGTGCGCTGCAACGCGGGCTACGCCGACTGCGACGGCAACCCCGTCAACGGATGCGAGACCAGCCTCCTCACCAGCCCGTCGAGCTGCGGCCGCTGCGGGGCGGCGTGCAGCACCGCCAACGCCACGCCCTCCTGCGCCGCGGGCGCGTGCCGGCTCTCCTGCGCCGCGGGCTTCGGCGACTGCGACGGCAACCTCGGAAACGGCTGCGAGACGGCCACCACCAGCAGCACCGCCCACTGCGGCGCGTGCGGACGGGCGTGCGCGCTGCCGGGCGCCACCGCGGCCTGCTCCGCCGGGCGATGCGTGGTCGGCAGCTGCAACGCCGGCACCGCGGACTGCAACGCCATGCCCGCCGACGGCTGCGAGGTGGTGCTCGGCACCAGCGTGCTCCACTGCGGAGCCTGCGGGCGAGTGTGCGTGCTGGCCAACGCGACGGCCGCCTGCGCCAGCGGGAGCTGCATCATCGCCTCGTGCAACGCCGGCTACGGCGACTGCGACGGCGACCCCTCCAACGGCTGCGAGGTCGACCTCTCCCGCACCCCCGCCCACTGCGGCCGCTGCGGCGCCGCGTGCGGGGCGGTCAACGGCGCCGCCACCTGCGCCGCGGGCGCCTGCGGCATCACCTGCAACGCCTCCTACGGCAACTGCGACGGCAACCTCGCCAACGGGTGCGAGACCCTGCTCACCAGCGCCAACGCCCACTGCGGCCGCTGCAACAACGCCTGCGGCGCGGGCTTCGTGTGCAGCGCCGGGGCCTGCGGCTCGGTCTGCGGCGCCGGGACGACCTTCTGCAGCGGGCAGTGCGTCGACACGCAGACCAGCGCCTCCAACTGCGGCGCCTGCGGGGTCGCCTGCCCGGGAGCGGCCAACGCGACGGCCACCTGCGCGAGGGGGGCGTGCTCGTTCCGCTGCGCGGCCGGATTCGGCGACTGCGACGGCAACGCGGCCAACGGCTGCGAGAGCAACCTCAACACCAGCCCCGCCAACTGCGGCGGCTGCGGCGGCGCCTGCAACGCCACCCACGGCACCGCCACCTGCGCCGCGGGCGCGTGCGGCATCACCTGCGCCGCGGGCTACGGCAACTGCGACGGCAGCGCCGCCAACGGCTGCGAGACGGACCTCCGCAGCACCGTCACCTCCTGCGGCTCGTGCACCCTCGCCTGCTCCCTCCCCAACGCCACGCCCGCCTGCGTGGGCTCGGCCTGCGCCGTGGCGAGCTGCACCGCGGGCTTCGGCAACTGCGACGGCCTCGCCAGCAACGGCTGCGAGGTCGACCAGCGCAGCGACGTGCGCCACTGCGGCGCCTGCGGCAACGCCTGCGCCTCCACCAACGGCACCGCCACCTGCAGCGGCGGCACCTGCGGCATCACCTGCTCGGCGGGCTACGGCAACTGCGACGGCCTCGCCAGCAACGGCTGCGAGGTGAACACCGGCACCACGCTGGCGCACTGCGGCGGGTGCGGCCGGGCGTGCAGCCTCGCCAACGCCACGCCGGTCTGCTCGGGCGGGGCCTGCGCGGTGGGCGCCTGCACCGCAGGCTACGGCAACTGCGACGCCGTCGCGAGCAACGGCTGCGAGGCCAACCTCGCCACCAACGCCTCGCACTGCGGGGCCTGCGGGAGGGCGTGCGGGAGCGGGTTCTTCTGCGCGGCGGGCGCGTGCACCCGCGACTGCGGGACGCTCGCCAACTGCTCCAACGTGTGCGTCGACCTGCAGACCGACGCGGCCAACTGCGGCGCCTGCGCGCGGGCCTGCGCCTACGCCAACGCGTCCGGCGTCTGCCGCGCGGCGGCCTGCTCGCTGGGCGCCTGCAACGCGGGTTACGGCAACTGCGACGGCAACGCGGCCAACGGCTGCGAGACCGACACCCGCGTCACCGTGGCCCACTGCGGCGGCTGCGGGTCGACCTGCGCTCCCGCCAACGCCTCGCCGGTCTGCACCGGCGGCCTCTGCGGCGTCGGCTCGTGCAACGCAGGCTACGGCGACTGCGACGGCCTCGCGGGCAACGGCTGCGAGGTCGACACCAGCGCGTCAGTGCTGCACTGCGGCGCCTGCGGCAACGCGTGCGTCGCTCCGGCCAACGCCACCGCGACCTGCGCCTCGGCCACCTGCGGCTACGTCTGCAACGCGGGCTACTTCTTCAACGGGCGCGGGTGCGTGGCGATCCCTGCGCCGCGGCTCGTGTCGCCGCTCTCGGTGGCGCAGTCGACGACGCGTCGGCCGGTGTTCCGCTGGGTGAACGCCTCGGGCATCACCGACGCTCGCGTGCAGCTCTGCGTGGCCCGCTCCTGCGCCACGGTGTCGCAGTCCGCGGACGTCACCGCCTCCAGCTGGACCCCCGCGGCCGACCTCGCCCCGGGCGTCTGGTACTGGCGTCTCGCGGGGCGCATCGGCAGCAACGTGGGCTTCACGTACTCGCCGGTCTGGGAGGTGGTGGTCCCGCGGGTCGCCACCACCGGCCGGGCGGGCTCCTTCGGCACCTTCAACGACGTCAACGGCGACGGCTTCATGGACCTCGTGGTCGGCAGCGACCGCGCGGACACGGCCTACGTGTACTTCGGCGCGCTCGCGGGCTTCCCCAGCACCGCCTCGCAGACGCTGACCGGCCCGGTGGGAAGCGCCTTCGGAAGGTCCATCGAGGCCGCCGGGGACGTCGACGGCGACGGCTTCGGCGACGTGATCGTGGGGCTGCCGGGCGCCAGCAGCGCGAGGCTCTACCGCGGATCCGCGGCGGGCCTGGTGGTGGGCAGCTGGGCCACCCTGGGCGTGAGCGGCATCGCGGGCTTCGGGGGGTCCGTCTCCTGGGCGGGCGACGTCGACGGCGACGGCTACGGCGACGTGATCGTGGGCGCGTGCTGGAACGGCGCCGCGTGCGCCTCGCGGGCCTATGTCTTCCGCGGCTCGGGGGGCGGGCCCATCGGCACCCCGTACCGGATCTACACCTCCACGGAGACCAACTTCGGCCGCCGCGTGCGGGGGCTCGGGACCAGCAACAACAACGACCTCTCCGACGTCGCGGTGGGCTCGGACAACGCCCTCTCGGTCTACTACGACGGCTCGGCCACCGTGGGGACGAGCATCCCGGTGACGTCGCTCACGGACTTCGACGCGGCGTGGGACGTCAACAACGACGGCTACGCCGACCTCGTGCACGCCAACAGCGTCGGGCTCTCCGCCCCGGCGCTCAACGTCTTCGTGCACCACGGCGGCGTCAACGGTTACTCCAGCACGTATTCGACGACCTTCCGCGCGTCGGTATCGGCCTACGGGGTGTGGGTCGCGGGCGCCGGGGACCTCGACGGCGACGGCTTCGGCGACCTGCTCTACAGCTACCAGGGCAGTCTGGCGGCGGTGCGCTTCGGCAGCGCCGCGGGCATCGGGACGCGCGCGGTGGCCCTCACCGGGAGCGGGACCACGGGCTACGGACGGGGAGTCGCCCGCCTCGGGGACCTCAACCGCGACGGCTACGCCGACGCGTGGGTGGGCGACCCGGACTGGTCCGGGGAGTTCCTTTGCAGCGACGACCAGCGCATTCACCGGGGCACGGTCGGGAGCGTCGCCGCCGCGCCGAGCCAGATCGTGACGCCGGTGGACAACTCGTGCCGGGCCTACGGGCCGTCGCTCTTCTGAGCGCCGCCCTTCCCCCCTCTCTCCGACTCAGCGCTTGTGCTTCTGCGCCGCGGACATCTGCGCGGCGATCTGCTCGCCGCCGCTCGCCCTGGTGATGGCCGCGACGATGCTCGGGGCGACGGCGAAGAGCCCGGCGCCCAGCACCTGCTCGAAGGCCGCGACGTTGAGCTCCGGGTGGTTGTCGCGCACGCAGCGCATCACGGCGCGGGCGACGTCCTCGGGGCTGCGGGTGCCGGCGCCCGCGGGCAGCGCCACCTTCGTGTCGTGGAACATCCCCGCGTCGCGGATGAAGCCCGGGAAGATGGTGCTCACCCCGACGCCGTGGGGCTCGAGGTCGCCGCGCAGCGCGAGCGCGAAGCCACGCATCCCGAACTTGGTGGCGTTGTAGAGCGACTGCCCCGCGGTCGCGACCTTCCCCGAGATCGACGAGATGAACACGATGCTCCCCCGCCGTCGGGCCGCCATGCGCTCTCCGAAGTAGCGAGCGCTCTGCACCGGGGCGCGGAGGTTGACGTCGAAGACCTTGTCGATCTGCGCGGCGTCGTACTCCAGCAGGTGGCCGCTGCCCGGGAGCGCGGCGTTGAGCACCGCGATGTCCACCTCGCCGGCCTCCTCGTGCATCCGGTCGACGTCCTCTCGGCGAGCGAGGTCGGCCAGGATGACCCGGGCGCCGGTCTCCTTCGCGATGGGCTCGAGCGCGTCGGCGCGCCGCCCGGTGACGATGATCTTCGCGCCCGCCGCGTGCAGCGCTCGCGCGATCGCCATGCCGATGCCGCCGTTGGCGCCCGTGATGAGCGCGACCGTATCCGGGGTGATGTCCATGGCCGGAGCGGGTACCGCAGCCCCCTCGGCGCCGCAAGCGCGCACCCCCCCGTCGGGCCTCGGCGAATACAACCGCTGTATTCCTGGATACAACGGTTGTACTCGTCGACGATGCCCGAAGCGCCTCGCGCCGACCCGGCCCCGGAACGCTCCGATCGCTACGACTTCCTCCTCGCGGCGGCGGCGCTCGCGGCCCTCGGCCTCGCGCACGCCTCCTACGTCCCCCTGTGGGACGGGGCCTTCTACCTCCGGTGTCTGGAGGAGGCCCTCGGGCCCCAGCGCGGCGCCGCCTTCCTCTTCTGCGCCAACCACCCCACCGGCGGTTACCTCGCTCCCCTCGCGGCCGCCTTCCGCCTCTCGGGGATGCGCTACCCGGCGGTCATCGCGGCCAACCTCCTGCTCGCCGTGCTCGCCGCGCGCTCCGTCGCCGAGCTCTCCGCGCAGCTTCTCCCCGCCGCTCACCGCGCCGAGCGCGCCCTGGTGACGCTCGGCTTCGCGCTCTCTCCGCTGCTCCTCGCGTGCGCCCTGCAGCTCACCCCCGACTACGGCGTCGCGCTCTACTCGCTGCTCACCATCGGCGCCCTCGCCCGCCAGCGGTTCTGGCTCGCCGCGCTCTTCGGCGCCCTCGCGTCGCAGTCCAAGGAGACCGGCGCGCCGATCTACCTCGTGGCCTGCGCCGCCCACGCGCTCGTGTACGTCGCCTGGGCGTCCGACGACCGCGCCACCCGGCTGCGCGAGCTCCGCCGCTACCTGCCGCTGCTGCTCGCCCCCGCGGTCGGGGCCGCCTGGCTCGTCGCGCGCTCGCTGCTGTTCGGCGAGCGAGGCGCCTGGCACGGCGTCGGGTCGCAGATCCCGCTCTGGCGTCAGGCGCTCTCCCTCTCCTGGCTCGACGACCTGCTGCCCTCGCAGCTCGCGGAGATCTTCGTCCTCAACTTCGCGTGGGTGCTCTCGGTCTTCGTGCTGCTCAGCGCCGTCGCGCCCGCGCTCCGCTTCGTCGCCCGCCCCTCGGTCCCGGGCGACGGCACGCCCGAGGGCCGCGCCCGGGTGTTCTTCGCGCTCGCGTTCGCGGGCGTGGTCTTCGTGGTGACCCGCTTCCGCACCCTCGTGATCCCCCGCTACGTGCTGCCCGCGGTGGTGCTGCTCCCGCTCATGGCGCAGTGCTCGCTGCACTCGCTGCGCGTCGGACCGCGGCTGCGACTGCTGCTGCTCGGGTCCTTCGCCACGCTCTCGCTCTTCGCCTCCTTCCGCACGCAGGACGCCCTCTCCATGGGCTACTTCGGCACCTTCGAGTTCGGCGAGCGCCGGCTGCTCGACCTGGCCGCGCGCGCTCACGACCTCGACGGCCGCCGCGAGCACATGGTCTACAACCTGGAGTTCACCCGGCTGAGCGCCCTGCTCGACGAGGCCCTGCCCTACGCCCTCTCGGGCGGCCGCGAGATCGCCCTCAACCGCGCCGCGATCTGGAACCCCATCGGCTACGTCGACCGCCGAACCCACCGCCGAGCGGCCTCGGCGCGCGGGGCGAGCGTCCCGCGAGCGTGGTACCTCACGGAGATCCGCCGCGAGGCCCGTCGGCCGGCGCGCCTCGCGTACATCGAGCTGCCCGGCATGGACGACGAGGACGAGCTCATCCTGTGGCGGCGGTACTACTCGGTGGGCCCGCCGATCCGCTTCGCCCGCGGCGGGTACGCCCTCGCCGTGCACGAGCTCACGCTCCGCGACGCCGCGGCCGCGCCGTTCACCCCTCCGTAGAATCTATGAGAGATTGCCGCCCGCCATGAGCAGCGCCCCCCGAAAGGTCCGCGTCGCCGACTACGTCGCAAGCTTCCTCGCCGAGCACGGCATCCGGGACGTGTTCCTGGTGACCGGCGGTGGGGCCATGCACCTCAACGACGCCTTCGGGCGCGAGCACCGGCTCCGTTACGTCGCCTGCCACCACGAGCAGGCCTGCGCGATGGCCGCGGAGAGCTACGCCCGCGCCTCGGGTCGCGTCGCCGCGGTCAACGTCACCACCGGCCCCGGCGGAACCAACGCCATCACCGGCGTCTGGGGCGCCTGGGTCGACTCGCTCCCGATGATCGTCGTGTCCGGGCAGGTGAAGTTCGAGACCACCGTGCGCAGCAGCCAGCTGCCGCTGCGGCAGCTCGGCGACCAGGAGCTCGACATCGTCCGCGTGGTGTCCTCCATGACCAAGTACGCCGTGATGGTCACCGACCCGGGGACCATCCGCTACCACCTGGAGCGGGCGCTGCACCTCGCCACGCACGGCCGCCCCGGCCCCGTGTGGCTCGACATCCCGATGAACGTCCAGGGCTCGCTCATCGACCCGAGCGCCCTCGCCGGCTACGACCCCGCGGAGGACGCGATCGCCTTCGAGACCGGTGACCTCGACGCCGTCGCGCGCGACCTCGTGGCCCGGCTGCGCTCGGCGAAGCGCCCGGTGGTGCTCGCGGGCAACGGCCCCCGCCTCGCCGGGATGCACGCGGAGTTCGTCGAGCTCATCGAGGCCATCGGGGTCCCGGTCACCACCGCCTGGAACGCCCACGACGCCCTCTGGAACGCGCACCCGCTCTACGCCGGGCGTCCAGGCACCGTGGGCGACCGCGCGGGGAATTTCGCCGTCCAGAACTCCGACCTGCTGCTCGTGCTCGGGTGCCGGCTCAACATCCGGCAGATCAGCTACGGCTGGCAGAACTTCGCCCGCGCGGCCTTCAAGGTGATGGTCGACGTCGACGCCGCGGAGCTGAAGAAGCCGACGCTCTCCATCGACCTGCCCGTGCACGCCGACCTGCGGGACTTCATCCCTGCGCTTCGCCGCGCGCTCGACGCGGGCGGCGCGGGCGACCACTCGGCCTGGGTCGCGTGGTGCAAGGAGCGGGTGCGGCGCTACCCCGTGGTGCTCCCCGAGTACTGGGAGACGCGCGGCAGCGTGAACCCGTACTGCTTCATGGAGGTGCTCTTCCGCGTGCTGCCCGAGGACGAGATGGTGGTCACCGCCGACGGCACCGCGTGCGTGACGGCGTTCCAGGCGGCGGACCTCAAGCCCGGCCAGCGGCTCTATCACAACAGCGGGTGCGCCCCGATGGGCTACGACCTGCCGGGCGCCATCGGCGCGAGCGTGGCGACCGGGGGACGGGTCGTCTGCATCGCCGGCGACGGCTCGCTCCAGATGAACCTCCAGGAGCTGCAGACCATCGTCACGCACCGCCTGCCCATCAAGCTCTTCGTGCTCAACAACAAGGGCTACCACTCCATCCGGCAGACGCAGCACAACTACTTCCCGGACAACATCGTCGGCTGCGGGCTGGAGAGCGGGCTCGGCTTCCCCGACATGGAGAAGATCGCCGCGGCGTACGGGCTGCCGTTCACTCGCGTCTCCGAGCACGACGGCCTCGACGCGGCCATCCGGGCGACGCTCGACGGCGACGGCGCGCGCGTCTGCGAGGTGATGCTCGACCTCGCGCAGCCCTTCGCGCCGAAGCTCTCCTCGCGCAAGCTCGACGACGGGCGGATGGTGTCGGCGCCGCTCGAGGACCTCGCGCCCTTCCTGCCGCGGGAAGAGCTGCGCGAGAACATGCTCATCCCGCTGCTGGAGGAGTGAGCGCGATGCCCCCACGGAAGGTGCTGGTCACGGGCGGTCACGGAGAGATCGGCGCTGCGATCGTGCGGCGCTTCGAGGCGGCGGGCGACCAGGTGATCGCGCCGACGAGCGCGCAGCTCGACCTCGCGAGCCCGGCGTCCATCGCCGAGTGGTTCGAGCGCGAGGCGCCCGCGGTGGGGGCGCTCGTGCACTGCGCCGGGTACAACCGCCCTCGGCCCTTCGAGCAGGTGGACGACGAGCTGCTGGCGCACACCCTCGCGGTCAACGCGCTCGCCTTCGTCGACCTCGCGCGGCGCTGCGCCCCGTCGCTGCGCGCCGAGCAGGGCTGCGTGGTCGCGGTGTCGTCGATCTACGGCTTCCTGTCCCGCCGGGGGCGGCTCGCGTACGCGATGGCCAAGCACGCGCTCGTCGGCGCGGTGAAGACGCTGGCGCTGGAGCTCGGCGACCACGGGGTGCGGGTCAACAGCGTGTCGCCCGGCTTCATCGACACGCGCATGACCCGACAGAACAACCCCCCGGAGGTCGTCCGGGGCTTCGAGGAGCGCGTGCCCCTCGGGCGGCTCGGGAGGCCCGACGAGGTGGCCGAGGCGGCGTACTTCCTGTGCAACCCCGCCGCGGGCTTCGTCAACGGCCACGACCTCGTCATCGACGGCGCCTACTCCATCGGAGGATTCCAGAACCCATGACCCCCGCGCGCTTCACCATCCAGGACCACGCCTTCGAGGTCGCGGACATCGACGACCCGCCCTCTCGCTTCGAGGTCCGCTCGGTGCCGCGCAGCTACCCCGTGCGCTGGGACGACGGCGCGCCCGCGGCGCTCGTGCGCGCGCTGGTGCTGGCGTCGCCCGGCAACGTTCTGATCGTCGACCGCAACGTGCAGCGGCTGCACCTCGCGGACCTCGACGTCCCGGCCGACCGGGTCTTCGTGGTCGACGCCACGGAGGACTTCAAGACCCTCGCCAACGGGGTGCTGCCGCTCATCGCCTTCTTCGCGCGGCGCGAGATCAACAAGTCCAGCCGGGCGATCATCGTGGGCGGCGGCATCACGCAGGACGTCGGCGCCTTCGCGGCGTGCATGTTCAAGCGGGGGACGCCCTTCACGCTGGTGCCGACGACGCTGCTCTCGATGTGCGACAGCTGCATCGGCGCCAAGACGGGCGTGAACCACGACGGCGCCAAGAACCAGCTCGCCCTCTTCTCGGCGCCGCGCGAGGTGGTGCTCTGCCCGGCCTTCCTCGACACGCTCGCGCCGAGGGAGATCCAGAGCGGCCTCGGGGAGATCCTGAAGCTGCACGTCACGGGCGGCCCCGCGGCGCTGCGGCGCTACGAGTCCCTGGTGCCCGCGGGCACCGGCTCGACGGTGATGACCGAGCGGCTCCGGCCCTTGATCCTCGGGTCGCTGGCGGTGAAGCGCGCGGTGGTCGAGGAGGACGAGTTCGAGCTCGACCTGCGCCGGAGCATGAACTACGGCCACACCGTCGGGCACGCCATCGAGAGCCTCACGGACTACGCCATCCCGCACGGGCACGCGGTGACCATCGGAATGCTGGTGGTCAACGCGCTCTCCGCGCGGCGGGGGCTGCTGTCGGCGGGCGAGCACGCGCGCCTCGACGCCCTCGGGCGAGACCTCCTCGGCGAGGACTCGCTCGCGGCGCTGCGCGGCGTCGACCTCGGGCGGCTCACGGACCTCCTCGGCAAGGACAAGAAGGCCGTCGCCTCGAAGGTGTTCTTCGTGCTGGTGAAGGCCGTCGGGGACATGCGCTTCGTGGCGATCGAGAACGACGCCGCGCTCGCCGCGGAGATCGCGGCGGCGGTGCGGGCGATCGCGGGGTGAGAGACGCCGCTACGGCTGCGAGAGGCGGTTGCGCGTGATGGCGTCGATGGAGGTGCGGTAGCGCTCCTCCATCATGGTGAGCCGGGCGTCGTCCTCGCGGTGGATGATGCCGTAGTACTCCTTCTTGTTCTTCAGCCAGGAGAGCTCGAACTCCACGGCCTTGAGGAACGCGACCTCGTCGTTCTCGAGCGCCGCGGGGCACTGGAAGACCACCTTGCGCGTCTCGAAGCGGTCGAGGTGCCCCTTCGGAAACGCCCGGAAGAACGGCAGCGAGTGCACCGAGACGGCGCCGCCGACGACGACCTCCTTGCCGTGGGCCTTGGCCTTCTCGGCCATCCGGAGGCAGATCCCCAGCACGCGCTCGCTGTTCACCGCCGAGCGGTCGAGGTCCATCGAGCCGGTGAGGTCGACGCGCCCGAGCACGATGCCGTGCAGCTGGCCGGCCTCGGGGAGCGCCAGCATCGCGTCGAAGTTCTCGCAGGCGGTGAAGGTCTCGAGGTTGATGAGGAAGTGCATGTCCTCGCGCTGCTCGGCGGGAAACGCCGTGCGCACGGCGCCGAGGTACTTCCGCAGCGCGTAGGGCGTCTCGACCATCGGGCCGACGACGTGGTCGGTGCCGAGGCTCGCGGCGTCGAACATGTCCTTGATGGCCTCGCAGCCACCGATCTTCACGGTCATCCCGACGCCGGCCTTGAGGGAGACCTCCTTCAGCCGCATCGCCTCCTCGATGCGGGTGCCCTCCGCCTCGAACTCCATCTTCACGCCCACCACGCCGTAGCGCTCCTTCAGCTCTCGAAGGAGGTCGGTCATCTTCCGCTCGATACGATTCATCGGTTGTCTCCTGCTGCGACCGCGACGGCCGTACTGTCCGAGAGCCTACGGGGCGTCGTCAACGGCGACCGGCGCCCCCGGTGCCTGCGAAGCGCCCGCGGTGATGACCGGCGCGGCGCCGAAGTTGATGCGCTCACGCTCCACCACGAGCGGCAGCTTCCTCACGTGGATGTGGATCGAGTTGATGTACTCGCCCAGGATCCCGATGAAGAAGAGCTGCACCGAGGCGAAGAAGAAGAACCCGATGAGGATCGGCGCCGTCCCGAGGACGAAGCGGTCCCACCAGGCCAGCTTGGCCACGAGGTAGCCGAGCGAGACCAGCAGGCTCATCCCCGACATCACGAAGCCCACGAAGGTCGCGAGCCGCAGCGGCGCGACCGAGTGCTTCACGATCCCGAGGATGGCGAGGTCGTAGAGGGTGAAGAAATTGTTCTTGGTGATGCCGCGCACGCGCCGGGGCTTGTCGAAGGGCACCAGCGCCGGGGGGTATCCGATCTCGGAGATGAGCCCGCGGAAGTAGGGCTGCGGATCGTCGATGTGCCGCAGCGCCTCGATCACCACCTGGTCGTAGAGCCCGAAGCCGGTGAAATTCCGGATGGGCCGCACGTCGGAGATGCGGTGGATGAGGGCGTAGAAGCTGCCCCGGAGCAGGCGGTAGAGGGGGCTCTCGTCGGAGGTGCGCTTGACCGCCGCGACGATCTTGTAGCCCTCGCTCCAGCGCGCGATGAGCTCGGGGATGAGCGCGGGCGGGTCCTGGAGGTCCGCGGCCATGGTGACCACCGCGTCGCCCCGGCACTGCAGGAGCGCGTGGTGGGGCGAGCGCACCTGGCCGAAGTTGCGCACGTTGAGGATGACCTTCACCGAAGGGTCCTTCGCGGCGAGGGCGCGCAGCTCGGCGACGGTGCCGTCGGTGGAGCAATTGTCGATGAAGACGAACTCCAGCGAGTGCTGCGGGAGCTTCTCGAACACCGCCCTCACCTGCGTGTAGAGCTCGGTGACGTTGCCCTCTTCGTTGTAGCAGGGGGACATGATGGTGATGAGGGCCATGACGGGAGCAGCGAGCGGGAGACCGGTCGATCAGTGCCCCGTCGGAGGCGTGATCACGTAGGGGAACATCAGGTTCTGCGTGGGCGCGCGGAAGGCAGGGAAGTGCGCGCGGCGGACGACGCCGGCGATGCAATCGCCCACCGGGGTCCCGGCGAACTGGCCGCTCACCGTGGCGGTGCGGACGGCGCCGTCGTTGCCGATGACGATGGACACCGGCGCGGTGCCGGTCTGCCCCTGGGCGCAGGAGCGGACGGGCCCGTTGAGCGGACCGAGCACGCTGGTGATCTGAGCGCGGCCGAGGCGCTCGGGCAGGTCCGCCGAGGCGGCGGCGGGGGCGGCCGCAGCGGCCGGGGCGGCGGTCGGGGCGGCGCGGTTGAGGAGGTCGTCGACGGAGGTGGCGCGACCGGCCGCGGGGGCTGCGGCAGGGGCGGGCGCCGCAGCCGCGCCGGCGCGAGGA
>CBIHPK010000001.1:0-231049 GCA_966211675.1 uncultured Myxococcaceae bacterium | reverse complement strand
TCCGTCAACTGCGAGCGCAGAAGGGCGAGCGAGAGATGTGACCAATGCTCAGGGCGGAGCCTCGAGGGAGGGGAGTGAGACCGGGAGACGCATCCATCTTGAGAGGCGATTCGACGATGTCGCATGGCTCGTCGACGCTCGATGGCAGACAGACCCTACGCCCATGCGATCAAGGTCGAGCGGGCCCGCGCGTTACGCAGATCGATGACGACCGCCGAGAAGGTGTTGTGGAGCGCGCTGGGCGACGCATTGGGTCTGCGGGTTCGAACCCAGCACGTCATCGGTGGCTGGATCGTGGACCTCTACTTCGCGCGCTCACCTTGTCGTCGAGGCGGATGGCGATATCCACGACCTTCACGTGGAGGAGGACGCGCGACGCACCGCGTATCTGCATTCGGTCGGTCTCGAAGTGCTCCGGTTTCAAGACGACGAGATCCTCTCGGACGTTCGTCACGTGGTCGACCAGATCGCTGACGCCGTGGCCGATCGCAGGCGTCGAATGATCCCGGTCCGACCCCCATCGCCCTGATCATCCTCCGTGCGGGCCTTCACGGTGAAGCGCTCGCCAGCGGCAGCCATCAGCGGACGACCACGCCGGGTGCTCGTTGCCACCAGTCGGGGTGGTGACCGTTCCCGCTCCGGACGGTCGCTGCGATCGGACCGGATGGTCAGACGGATACCGATGAGGGTATCGTCCGGATACCCCCATCGGGCGAATGGGCAACATGGGGTAACTTCTGGAGGATCCGTCATGGCGAAGGCGAAGAAGCTCGCGAAGCCGGCCGCGAAGGCCGCGAAGCCGGCCGCGAAGGCCGCGAAGCCCACCAAGAAGCCCACCAAGAAGGCTGCGGTGAAGCGCGATGTGGCGCCGGAGCTGAGCGCGAAGGAGCGGCAGAAGCTCCTGAAGCCGCGCACGGACTACGGAGACGTCATCGAGAAGGTGGCGCGCGCGTGGGAGGCGGACCCCTCGCTGAGGGTTCCGGGGCTCACACGGGCGAAGTTGCTGACGCAGTGGCGGGCGGCGAGGCGGGCGGGCGAGCGGGAGGACGCGCTGCGGGCGAAGATGGAGGCGAAGCTGCGCCCGCTCGCGGACGCGAGGCGCCTCGCCGACGACACGGCCTACCGCTCGCTGCTGGACGTGCACGCGACGGTGAAGCTCTTCGCCCGGACGCGGCCCTCCATGAGCGAGGCCTACGCCTTTCTCGCCGAGCACCTCACCAACACTCGCAGCGAGCCAGAGGCGGTGAGGGACGCGGCGCCCGCGACGGGCTGAGACACCCTTCCCCCCGGTCATTCACCGGGCTCCGTCCCTTCCGCCAGATTCACCCGGTGCCTCCTCCACTGTCGATACACTCTCGGCCCTGATGGCCTCCCCTCCCCTGCGTTCGCTCGCCCTCCTCCTCTCCCTCGCCGCCTGCTCCACCGGTCGCTCCGTCGTCGGCGGCCTCGAGGATGCGGCCAGCGCCTCCGACGCCACCACCGATCTCCCCGTCGCCCTCGACGCGCCCGATGCGCCCGCCGTCGACGCGCCCGATGTTGCCTCCGTCGGCGATGTCCCGGTCGATGCGCCGGTCGATGTGCCCGTCGACGTGCCCGCCGCGCGCTGCGCCGCCGACTCCGACTGCACCGGCTCGGCCCTCGGCCCCTCGTGCGACCTCGCCTCGGGCCGCTGCGTCCCGTGCACCGCCGCGTCCGATCGATGCCCCGCGGGGCAGTACTGCGTCGACTCGCTGCACCGCTGCGACAACGGCTGCCGCAACGACGACGCATGCGCCGCGACCGCCGCGACGCCCCGCTGCGAGCCCACCACGCACTCCTGCGTCGCCTGCGTCACCGACGAGCACTGCCCCGCGGGCAACCTCTGCGTCGGAGCCGCCTGCGTCGCCGGCTGCAACGCCTCCTCCCGATGCCCCGCGGGGCAGACCTGCTGCGCGGGCGCGTGCATCGATCCGCAGTCCAACCTCGCCCACTGCGGGATGTGCGACCACCGCTGCGCCCTCGATCACGCCGCGCCCGTCTGCCGCAACGCCACCTGCGCGGTGATGAGCTGCACCCTCCCCTTCGGCGACTGCGACGCCCTCCCGGCCAACGGATGCGAGACCGACACCACCACCGCCGTCGCCCACTGCGGCGCCTGCGGCCGGGCGTGCGAGGCGCGCCCCCATGCGACCGCGAGCTGCGCGGCCTCGGCCTGCGAGTACGCCTGCGAGGAGGGCTTCGCGGACTGCGACGGCGCCACGGCCAACGGCTGCGAGACCGACACCCGCACCAGCGCCACGCACTGCGGCGCGTGCTCCAATCGATGCGCCCTCCCGGGGGCCACCGCGGGCTGCGTGGGCGGCGCCTGCTCCGTCGCGAGCTGCGACGCGGGGCGAGCCGACTGCAACGGCGACGCGAGCGACGGGTGCGAGGCCACCACCGCCAGCGACCCGATGAACTGCGGCGCCTGCGGGACCGTCTGCCCCGAGGTCGGCGGCGCCCGCCGCTGCTTCGCGGGGCGGTGCGCGGCGAGGAGCTGCGCGGCGATCCTGGCGGCGGTCCCGGGCGCGACCAGCGGGCCGTACCTGCTCGACCTCGACGGGGACGGACCGATCGGCGCCCGCGCCTACGCCTGCGACATGCGCGACGGGGGCTGGACCGTGGTGGCCAACCAGGTTCCGACGGAGCTGCTCGACGACAGCACGGCGACGCTGGGCGCGGCGGTCTTCGGCGACGTGGCGCACAGCTGGCGGCTGGGCAACCCGGACATCGCCCTGGTGCGCCCGACGCTCGCGTGGAGGCTCTCCGACGAGCTCAACAACGTGTACGTGGTCCCGTCCTGCGTGGTCGACTGGACGCGCAACTACCTCGACGTGATGAGCGCCTCGGAGTGCACCATCGGGTACACCACCACGGCGCTCAACGTGGTCGTCAACGGCCGCTGGACCTACTGCTCCGCGCGCGGCATCGGGATCAACAACAACGGCGCGAGCTGCTCGATCCGCATGAGCGAAGGCGGCTTCGGCCGGGGCGTCGGGGCGATGGCCAACGGGCGGGCCTACACCTGCGACTACAACACCTCCCGGCGGGTCTCGCTGGCCTTCCGGTAGGCGCGGTCGGGGCGGTCAGCGCGTCGGCGCAGGGATCGGGATGCCGAAGGTCCGCGCCTCGGTGCCGGGCGAGGCGAAGGCCAGCGGCTGGAGCGCCGTCCGCAGGCAGGCGTCCACTCCGGCGCCCGCGTCCGTGTCCAGCCGCGCGGCGCTCACCCGCCCTCGGGTGCTGATGGTGACCCACACCTGCGCGGCGCGAGGGTGCGCCGGATCGATCTCCGCGACGCAGCGCTGCATCGCCGGGAGCGCCGGGCGGATGAGCGTCGCGACGTCCATGTTGTAGTCCCCGCTGCTGGCCGGGATCACCGGCGGTACGTCCGCGGCGGGCCGCACGGGCTGGCGCGGCTGCTCGGCGAAGCTGGGCATCGCCGGCTCGGCCACGTGGAAGTCGTTCTCGACGCGAGGCGCCGCGGGCGGGACGTCCGGCGTCGCGGGAGGAGCGGGCGGCGCGGCGGGTCTCGCGACCGGGGCTCGGACCCGGAGCGGCGGAGGGCTGCGGCGAAGGAGCGCGCCGAGGCCGACGACGGCCAGCACCGCGAGCGTGCCGATCAGGTGGCGTCGATCGATGGCGCCGCGCTGCGAGGAGGTTCGACGGTCGTTCATGGTCTGCGCGGAGGGTACTACGCGCCGGGCGCGGGGATCACCTCAGGGCGCGGCGGGAAGGCTGCCTCGCAGCATCACGAAGACCAGCACGCCGGTGACGGAGACGTAGAGCCAGATGGGCGCGAGCCAGCGGGTGACCCGGCGGTGCCGGTCGAACTGCCGGCGGAACGCGAAGTAGAAGGCCACCAGCGCCATCGGCACCACGGGCATGGAGAGCAGCACGTGGCTGGCGAGCAGCAGCAGGTACGCGACCTTCATCGGCCCGTGCCCGGCGTAGCGGGTGTCGCCGTGGACGAAGTGGTACGTGAGGTAGCTCACCAGGAAGAGCGCCGAGGCCGCGAAGGCGCCGAGCATGAAGAAGCGGTGCGCTCGGAGGTTCTTCCTGCGGACCGAGACCCAGCCGGAGAGGAGCAGCGTCGCCGCGGTGGCGTTGAGCCCCGCGTTGACCGCCGGGAGGAAGCGCAGGTCGACGCCGCCGGCGCCCCCGCGACGGATGAGCAGGAGCCACGCGATGAACGCGAGGGCCACGGTGGACACCACCGCGGTGAACGCGAAGAAGGCCCGGTCCGGGGCCGTCGAGGAGGCGCTGCGATCGGAGGAGGCGCTCAGGGCCGACATGGCGCGCGTGTGTAATCCATCGCCCCGGCGAAGGCGACCGCCGGAGCCCCTCAGGTCATGCGCCGCCACCAGCACGCCACGCGCTGCCACGGCGTCATCGGCGCCCGGATCGCTTCGTAGGCCCGCACCGCGTGCGCCTCCAGGGCCTCCAGCGTCCCGGCCGGGATCCCCAGCCCGAAGCGCACCCGGTCGACCTCCGCGGCCGCGGCGCCCAGCTCCGGGATCGGCGGCAGCCCCTTGGCCTCTCGCTGCGCGCTCACCTTGGCGACGAGCTCGTCCACCGTGTCGCCGGGCAGCACCCGGATGCCGACGTCCCGCAGGGCCACGGTGACGTACTCCCAGCGCCGCAGCGCGCGCTTGGTGGGCTCCTCCGTGCGGCCCCCACGGCGCAGCCGGCGCAGCCTCCACCAGCGCCTCGCCGGGCGGTTGAGGAAGAACAGCGGCACGAAGGGCAGCACGTCCTCGGCCTGCTCACGGGCCTTGCGCGCCGCCCGCCCGAGCGCGTCGCGAAGGGCCTGAGCGTCGGGCCTCGGGGCGCGGCGGCCCGGGGTGTCGGGGCCGCCAGAGGGAGCGCCCCGGTCGCGGCCGCGGGCGTCGCTCGACCCGTCGCCCCGGTGGCGACCCTCTCGGCCGCCGGTGCGCCAGAGGTAGGGAGAGATCACCGCGATCGCCCCGGTGACCAGCAGCGCCAGCAGCACCAGGGCCAGGGCCCCTCGGCGGGTGAGCCTCGCGGCGCCGCCCTTCTGGTGCTGCGTGAGCGTGGTGGGCGTGTCCGTGGCGCCCGCCGCCCAGACGGCATTGTGGTAGCGCGCCTGACCCGCGAGGAAGGCGAAGTAGAGGCCCACCAGGGTGCCGAGGAGGCTCAGGGCGGTCGGGTCCCAGACGCCCTCCTTGAGCCCGGCCTCCCAGCGGCGGATGCCGCCGTGCTGCTCGATGACCGTGAGCATCGCGCCCACCCAGCACACGGCGGGGATCCAGAGCGTGGTGAGCAGCGCCCGCCGCTGCATCGCCGCGTGCCCGCAGCTCACGCTGGTGAGGAAGGCGATGGCCCCGCCCGCGACGTGCGGCCCGGCGGCGATGGCCACGGTGCAGGTGAGCGTCACGATCGCGAACCAGACCACGGACTGCACCACCCAGCCCCGCAGCCGCAGCAGCGCGAGGAGGTTGCCGAGGGCCACGCCGAGGGTGCTCGCCCCGACCAGCACCGGCAGCAGCACCAGCAGCTCCTCGTCGGCGCCCCAGTAGCGAAACGCCACGCCCAGCAGCACCACGTAGCCCGACACCAGCAGCAGCCAGTAGGTGGCCAGCAGCCAGCGGGCGCGGGAGAAGGCCTCGGACAGCGGCTCCCGCGGGGTCCCGCCGCGCCACCAGGGCGGCAGGATCATCGGGCGCCGCAGGTCGTCCGCGTGGGTCACGTCGGTTGGAGCGTGTGGAGGATGAAGGACTTGGTGCCGGTGTCCTTCTGGTGTCCGGAGACGATGCCGATGGTCTCCCCGTCGCGCACCGCGCGCGTCTCCCGCGCGATGCGGGCGGCGAGCGCGAGCGTCTCGTTGGGCATCTCCGGGAGGGCGTTCACCACCGGGATCACGCCCCACTGGAGCGCCATCCGCTGGGCCACCTCGCGCGTCGCGGTCACCGCGATGATGGGCGCCCGGGGGCGAGACTCCGCCACCATGTCGGCCGTGTGCCCGGCGCGGGTGAACACCACGATGGCGGCGAGCTTCGCGTGCCGCGAGGTGAGCGACGCGGCCGCCGCGCAGGCGTGGGTGAAGTCCCAGTCCATCTGCTGCATCAGCGGCTCGGTGACCTTCGCGTAGAGCGGCGAGCCCTCGATCTCGCGGATGATGCTGTCCATCATCTGCACCGCGAGCACGGGGTAGCGCCCGCTCGCGGTCTCGCCGGAGAGCATCAGCACGTCGGTGGCGTCGAGCACCGCGTTGGCCACGTCGGCGGCCTCGGCGCGCGTCGGCCTCGGCGAGCGGATCATCGAGTCCAGCATCTGCGTCGCCGTGATCACCAGCTTGCCGTGCGAGTTGGCCAGCAGGATCGCCCTCTTCTGCGCGAGCGGGACCTTCTCGGGCCCGAGCTCCACCCCGAGGTCGCCGCGCGCCACCATGATGCCGTCGCAGGCCAGGATGATGGCCTCCAGGTTGTCGATGGCCTCGGGCTTCTCGATCTTGGCGATGAGCGGAACCCCCTCGCCCACCGCCAGCCGGGCCTCGTGCAGGTCGCTCGCCTCGCGCACGAAGGAGAGCGCGAGGTAGTCGACCCCGAGCTCGCGGGCGAGCAGCGCGTCCTCGCGGTCCTTGTCGGTGAGCGCGGGCACCGAGAGCTTCGCCCCGGGGACGTTGATGCCCTTGCGGTCGGAGAGCGCTCCGCCCACCTCCACCTCGCAGTCGACGTCCTCGTCGTGGATGCCCGTCACCCGCAGCCGGAGCAGCCCGTCGTCGAGCAGCACCGGGTCGCCCACGCGGAGGTCCTTCCAGAGCGGATAGGTCATCGACACGGAGCCCACGTCGCCTGGGACCGCGCGCGTGGTGAGCGTGAAGGGCGCCCCCTCGACGAGCTCGACAGGCCCGTTGGCGAAGGTGCGGCAGCGGATCTTCGGCCCCGAGAGGTCGCCGAGGATGGACACGTTGCGCCCGGCGCGCGAGGCGGCGGCCCGGAGGGCGCGCACGGCGGTCCGGTGGTCGTCGGGCACCCCGTGGGAGAAGTTGACGCGGAAGCCGTCGACCCCAGCGGCGACGAGGGCGTCGAGCACCGAGGGGTCGCGGCTCGCGGGGCCCACCGTCGCGAGGATCTTGGCTCTGCGCATCGGGCGACGATGGCATGCGTCGCCGGAGACCGACAATGGCCCGCCGGAGGGGAGGTGAGGCACTACCGCCACGCCGGGGGCCTGTGCTAGTGCGACGCCCGAACAGGAGCGAAGAAGACGCGATGATGCACGGCGCCCGAGCGAACATCCTTGATGCGGTTGGCAACACCCCGATCGTCCGGCTGAACCGGGTCGTCCCGCCGGACCTGGCGGCCGAGATCTACGTGAAGTGCGAGTTCATGAACCCCGCCGGGTCGATGAAGGACCGCATCGCGATCAACATCGTGAACCGCGCCGAGGCCGAAGGGCGCCTGAAGCCCGGCGGCACCATCGTCGAGGCCACCAGCGGCAACACCGGCGCGGGCCTTGCCATGGTCGCCTCGGTGCGCGGCTACCGCACCATCTTCGTGATGCCCGACAAGATGTCCCAGGAGAAGATCTCCGCGCTCCGCGCCTGGGGCGCCAAGGTGGTGGTCTGCCCCACGGCGGTCGAGCCCGCGGACCCGCGCAGCTACTACTCGGTGGCGCGGCGGCTGTCGGAGGAGACCCCCAACGCCATCCTCGCCAACCAGTATCACAACCCCGCCAACCCGGAGGCGCACTACCTCTCCACGGGCCCGGAGATCTGGGAGCAGACCAACGGCGAGTTCGACGCCTTCGTCTCCGGCATGGGCACCGGCGGCACCCTCTCCGGCACGGGCCGCTACCTGAAGGAGAAGAACCCCGCGATCCAGATCGTGGGCGTCGACCCGGTGGGCTCGGTCTACTACGACTTCGTCAAGCACGGGCAGGTCACGCGCGCCTTCTCGTACAAGGTCGAAGGCATCGGCGAGGACTTCTTCCCGACCACCATGAACCTGAAGATCCTCGACGACTGCGTGCGCGTCGACGACCGCGAGTGCTTCATGATGACCCGCGACCTGGTGCGCCTCGAGGGCATCTATTGCGGCGGGTCGTGCGGCGCCGCGGTGGCGGGCGCCATCAAGTGGGCCAAGAGCCGCAACAAGAAGGAGCGCATCCTGGTGCTGCTCCCGGACAGCGCCGGGCGCTACCTCACCAAGATCTTCAACGACGACTGGATGCGCGAGAACGGCTTCATGGGCACCGAGGCCTCGCTCGGCACGGTGCGCGAGATGATGCAGACGCGCAGCCAGCAGCTGGTGACCGCGCGCTCCGACGACACGCTCCGCAACGTCATCGCGAAGATGAAGTCGCTCGGCATCTCGCAGCTGCCGGTGGTCGACGGCGACCACATCCGGGGCATCGTCACGGAGGTGGACGTGCTGCGTAACCTCGTCTCCGGCGAGGCCAACATGGACGGCACCATCACCAACATCCTCGACAGCGACTACGCCACGGTCACGCCGGACACGCGCGTCGACCTGCTGCAGGGCGTGCTCGCCGAGGCCAAGGTCGCCCTCGTCGCCGACGGCACCCGTCTCCTCGGGCTCGTCACCAAGATCGACCTCATCGACTACCTCTCGAAGCGCGTCACCGCGGTGGCCGAGTCGAAGCCCGGCTGAGCGGAGCGAACGCCATGGCCCCTCCCCCCGTCGCACTCATCACCGGCGCCAACGGCGAGATCGGCCGCTCGCTGCTCGAACGCCTCCACGCCGAGGGCCGCTACCGCGTGGTCACGCTCGACCTCACGCCGCTGCCCGAGCGGTTTCGGCCCATGTGCCACGAGACCTACGCGGGCAACATCCTCGACCGCTACCTGCTCGACCAGCTCGCGGCGCACCACGAGATCGAGGTGGTCTTCCACCTCGCGGCGCTGCTCTCCACGAGAGGCGAGCGGGACCCGGACCTCGCGCACCAGATCAACGTCGAGGGCACGCTGCACCTCATGCGCATGGCGCAGCAGCAGTCGGCGCGGCTGGGCCGGCCCGTGCGCTTCGTGCTCCCGAGCTCCATCGCGGTCTACGGCCTGCCCTCGGCCGAGGCCAAGGCCGGGCACGCGAGGGTGACGGAGGAGCAGTTCCTCGAGCCCATCACCATGTACGGCTGCAACAAGCTGTATTGCGAGCACCTGGGCCGGTACTTCATGCGGCACTACCGCTCCGTCGGGGCGGTGTCCGCCAACGCCCGGCTCGACTTCCGAGCGCTGCGCTTCCCCGGGCTCATCTCCGCCGACACGGTCCCCTCCGGCGGGACCAGCGACTACGGCCCCGAGATGCTGCACCACGCCGCGCAGGGAAAGCCCTACGCGTGCTTCGTCGGCCCGGAGGCGCGGCTGCCCTTCATGGCCATGCCCGACGCGGTGAAGGCGCTGCTCGAGCTCCTCGACGCGCCCTCCGAGGCGCTGAGCCTGCCCAGCTACAACGTCGGCGCCTTCAGCCTCTCGGCGCAGGAGTTCGCCGAGCGGGTGAAGCGCTCCTTCCCGAAGGCGGACATCACCTTCGCGCCCGACCCGGGGCGAGCCCGCATCGTCGACTCGTGGCCCGGCGACGTCGACGACGCCCGCGCCCGCGCCGACTGGGGCTGGGCGCCCGAGTACGACCTCGACCGCGCCTTCGACAGCTACCTCGTCCCTGCCGTGCGCGCCCGCTACCAGACCTGAGTCCCTGCTTTCCGGGTGCCTCCCGGTGACGTAGCCTCCAACATCCCGCATGTCGACGGCCAACCCGCAGCGCCTCGGTCGCTACATCGTCACGCGGCGACTCGGGGTGGGCGGCATGGCGGAGGTCTTCCTCGCCCGCTCGCGCGGCGCGGAGGGCGTCGACAAGTCGCTGGTGGTCAAGCGCATCCTCCCGGACTACGCGGAGAACCCGCACTTCCGCACGATGTTCGTGGACGAGGCCCGGGTCGCGATGCGGCTCAACCACCCCAACCTCGTGCAGGTGTACGGCTTCGAGTCCGACGGGCCGACGCTGCTGCTCATCATGGAGCACGTCGACGGGCCCGACCTGGGCCTGCTGCTCGCGACGGCCCAGCGCGCCGGGGAGAAGGTGCCGCCCGTGGTCGCAGCCCACGTGCTGCGGGAGCTCTCGCGCGCCCTGCACTACGCCCACGAGCGCCTCGACGAGCAGGGCCGCCCCCTGGAGATCGTCCACCGCGACGTCTCTCCGGCCAACGTGCTGCTCTCCTACGAGGGGGCGGTGAAGCTCGGGGACTTCGGCATCGCCCACGCGCGCTCGGCCTCCTTCACCGAGACCGGCCTGGTGCAGGGCAAGTACGGGTACATGGCCCCGGAGCAGGCCCGGGGTGAGCCGGTGGACCGCCGCGCCGACGTCTTCGCCCTCGGCGTGGTGCTGCTCGAGCTGCTGCTGGGGCGGCCGTGGTTCTCCGACGTCCCGGACGCGCACACGCTCCTCACCAGGGTGCGCGAGGGCCTGCTGCCGGACCCGGACGTGCTGGTCCCGGAGGCCCCGGAGGCCCTGAGGGCGGTGGTGCGCCGCGCCATGAGCCCCAACCCCGACCAGCGCTACGCCACCGCGAGGGAGGTGGCGCTCACGCTCAATGCCTTCCTGCATGTGGCCGAGCAGCAGGCCGACGCCACCACGCTGGAGCAGTTCGTCGAGAAGGTCATGCCCCGGCGGCGCTCCAGCGGGACCCCCGCCGCGCTCTCCTCCCGGCCGCCGCCTCCGCCGGGTCCGCGCGACGCGCTGCCGACGGTGGGGCCGGTGTCCCTCGCGCCGGACGACTTCGGCTCGGCGGTCGAGGGCAGCGGCCGCACCATGTCGGCCGCCGACCCCTACGCCAGCGTCACGCTCCCGGAGCTGATGCTGCTCTCGGACTTCGCCGCCCCGCGGGCCCCGCGCGTCGACGCGGTGGGCACCGTGCGGGAGCGCGTCAACGTGGCGGTGATCGTCGGGAGGATGTCCCGACCGGCCAGCGCCCCGGAGACCCGGGCGCTCGTCTCCCTCATCGACGCCCTCGCCTTCAAGGCCGCCGCCACCCTCGAATGGAACGGCGACGACCGCTTCACCCTCCTCGTGGGCGTCCTCCGCCCCCAGGTGGACGACCCGCTGCGCGCGGCCCGCCTCGCGCTCGACCTCCTCGACGCGGCGCGCACCCTCGCGGCCGACCTGGAGAGCGTCGACGAGGCCCTGGTCGAGCTCGCCCCCACGCTGGGCCTCGGGCTCGCCCGGGGGCTCGTCGCCTGCGCCTTCGACGCCGACGGCGTCCCGATGCGCTTCGAGCCGGTGGACGACGCGCTCCCGGTCGCCAACGGCCTGGCCGCCGCCGCCCGCCCCGGCGAGGCCCTGCTGGGAGCCGCCCTCGCCCGCTTCGTGCGCCGGGCGTTCGTGCTGCGCGAGGCCACATCCCGGGGCCCCGGCGCGGGGCGCGCGTGGGCGCTCGAGCGGCTGCGGGGGAGGTCCGAGCGCGACACCTCCGCGGAGGTGCAGGGCTTCGCGCTGCTGGGCCGCGAGGGGCCGATGGGCGAGCTGCGCGACGCGTACGCCGCGGTGATCTTCACCGAGGTGGGCGCCGCGCGGCGCGTGGTGGGCGAGCTCGGCATCGGCAAGTCCACGCTCCTCGGAGCCTTCGCCGAGGGCCTGCTGGGCGGCGCCGCGCCCACGAGGGTGCTGCGCGTCGAGGCCTCGCTGGGCACCAGCCGCGTGCCCTTCGCGCTCATCGCCCAGCTGCTGCAGCAGGTGCTGGTGCTCCAGCGCGGCGACGAGCCCCTGCTGCCCTCGGACCTCGTCGACCGCGAGGTGCTGGGTCGGGCGCTCGACCGCGCGGTGCAGCGCTGGGGCCCCGGAACCCTCGGGCGGCGCGCCGCGGTGCGGGCGCTGCGCACCTGCCTCGGGCTCGATCCGCACGACGAGGCGGCGGAGGCGGCCATCACCCGCGAGCTCGCGCTGGTGCTGCGCCCGATGCTCTCCGAGAGCGCCGTCGACGGCCCGCTGGTGCTGCTGCTCGACGGCCTCGAGCTCGCCGACGCGCCCAGCCGAGCGCTGGTGGCCGACCTCGCCCGGCGGCCGCCCGGGGCGCCGGTGCTGCTGGTGCTGGCGCTGCGCGACGACGACGCGCTGCAGGGCGAGCTGGGCGGCGTGCCGGAGGTGGTCGTCGGGCCGCTCGACGCCGACGCGAGGCGCCGGCTCATCGCGCAGTCGCTCGGGGCCGACCACGCGAGCGACGCGCTCGTGCGGGAGGTCAGCGCCGTGGTGGGGGGCAACCCCCTGGCGATGCTGGAGGTGGTCGAGGCGCTCAGCGAGCGCGACCGGGTGCGGGCGAGGGCGCAGCTCGACGGCGCCGGGGAGATCGTCGCCGACCTGGTCACCGACGACCGCGGCGAGGCCCTGCTGCCCGGCACCCTGGACGAGGTGCTCGCGGCCCGCATCGACGCGCTGCCGCCGTCGAGCCGGGCGCTGCTGCGGTGGTGCGCGCTCTGCGAGGCCGAGCTCAGCCGCCCCCTGGTCGACGCCCTCGGCGGACCGGAGGGGCCGCGGGTGCGGGCCCGGCTGGTCACCGACGGCATCCTGGTGGAGACCCCCGGCGCGACGGAGGCGGCGACGGTGCTGTCCTTCGCGCACGCGGCGCTGCGTCGGCTGCTACGCGCGGCGGTCGACCCGACGGCGATGCCCTCCATGCACGCGCGGCTCGCGGAGGTGCTGGAGCGACAGGGCGTGACCCCGGCGGGCGCGGTGCGGCAGCTGACCGCGCTGGCGGTGCACCGCGAGGCGGCCGGGGCGACGAGGCCCGCGGCGCGAGCGTGGATGGAGGCCGCGCTGGCGCTCGCGGGGGCCGGGGTGCGAGGTCAGCGGGAGGCGGGGGCGGCCTTCGAGCGGGTGCTCACGCTCTGCGTCGCGGCGAGGGACCTGGAGGGCTACAGGCTCCAGGCGACGGCCTGGGAGGGGCTCGAGGAGGCGGCGCGGGGGAGCGGCCACAACCGGCGGCGGCGGCGGGCGCTGCTGGCGCTGCGGGAGGTGGCGGTGGCGTCGCGCGACCCCGGGGTGATCGCGAGGGCGCTCACACGGCAGGCGCGCTTCAAGATCGAGATCACGCCGGGGCTCGACACGGCCCGCGACGTGGTGGCGGCGGTGCGCGCCGCGCGGCGGGCGGGCGACGCGCGCACCGAGGCCGAGGCGCGCTGGGCGTGGTCGGTGCACCTGGGGCACCGGGGCGAGCTGCGCTCGGCGATCGAGCAGGCGGACGCGGCGCTGGTGGCGCTGCGGCGCGAGGCGGAGATCTCTCGGGCGCTGGAGGTCGAGGTGCTGGTGACCCGCTCGCACATGCGGCGCTGGGTGGGCGAGCACCAGGCGGCGCTCGAGCTCGGGGCGGAGGCGGTGGCGACGGCGACGCGCTTCGGCCCGCGGCGGACGCTGGGCGCGGCCTACGAGGCGGTGGGCATGGCGTGCATGGCGTCCGGGGCGCCCGCGGAGGCGCTGCGCTTCTTCCGCACGGCCATCTCGCTGGAGCGGGAGGTGGGCGGTAGGGACCGCCTCGCGCGCACGGTGCTCAACGCGGGCAAGGCGTGGGACGCGCTCGGCCGGCCGGCGCGGGCGCTGCAGTTCCTGCAGCGGGCGGTGTCCCTCGCGGAGGCGGTGCGCCACGGCTTCGGCGGGACGCTCGCGGAGGCGCTGGTCACGCTGGCCGAGCTGCTGGTGGAGCGCGGGGACATCGACGACGCGGCGGCGGCCATCGAGCGGGCGCGTTCGCTGCTGGGCGCCACCGGCGGGCGCTACGCGTACGTGCGGCTGTGCCTCGGCGACGGGCGCGTGCTGCTGGCGCGGCGGCAGTACCGCCTCGCGCGCGTGGCGATGGAGAGCGCGGAGGCGGCGGCGGCGGAGTCGGGCATCCCCCTGGAGGTGCTGCGAGCGAGGGCGGGCGCGGCGCTGGCCTCGGCGCACCTGGGCGACCGCGCGGCGGCGCTCGGGTGGATCGAGCGGGTGCTGGGCGACCCCCTCATGGCGAGCCCGGCGCACATCCACCAGGGCGCCCGGGTGCTGCGCTCCTGCGCCGACGCGCTGCGGGAGCTGGGCGGCTCTCGCAGCGGCGACGTGGTCAACGCCGAGGCAATGGCCCGGCAGGCCGACGGGCTCGAGCGAGCGGTGATGGCGACGTGGCGCGTGGCGCCCCGGGAGGTCTCGAGGACGTGACGAGCGAGCGATGGATCAAGCCGTTGGTTCCGCGGTCGGTGGCGCTGGTGCTCTCGGGGGGTGGCGCGCGCGGGGCCTACGAGGTGGGGGTGCTCTCCTACCTCTACGGCGAGCTCACCCGGCTGCGGGGCAACGTGCCGCCGCGGGTGGACGTGATCTGCGGCACCAGCGTCGGGGCCGTCAACGGCTGCTACCTCGCGGCGCACATGGCCGACCCGGTCTCCGGGGTGAAGCGCCTGGTCGACCTCTGGACCTCCATCGCCTTCGAGCAGGTGCTGCGCTTCGACCTGCGCCAGGCGATGCGCCTGCCGATGGTGCTGCGCGGCGGGAGCAAGGCCACCGGGCTCTTCGACGTGCAGCCCATGGCCGACCTCGTCACCCGCGAGATCAGCTGGAAGATGGTCGCCCGCTCGCTCAAGCGCGGCCTGCTGCGCGGGCTCTCGGTGAGCGCCACGGAGATCGCCACCGGGCGCACCACGCTCTTCATGGACACCGCGCCGGACGTGCCGCTCCCGGCGGGCCTCGGGGCGCGCGTGGTGGTCGAGCGGCAGACCATCGGGCCGCAGCACGCCCTCGCGAGCGCGTCGATCCCGCTGGTGTTCCCGCCGGTGCGCATCGGGTCGCTGCTCTACTGCGACGGCGGCCTGCGGCAGAACACGCCCATCGCGCCGGCGATCCGCCTGGGGGCCGAGCGCATCCTGGTGGTGGGGCTCTCGCGCGAGTCGCGCGGCGCCGCGGTCAACGAGTCTCCCACCAACCGCGTCAACGACTCGCCCGGGGCGCTCTTCCTCCTGGGCAAGGTGCTCAACGCCTTCCTCCTCGACCACGTCCAGGCGGACGTCGAGCTGCTCGAGCGCATCAACCAGATCCTGGAGGACGGCTCGCACGTCGGCGGCGCGGACTTCGCCAGCCGGCTGAGCGCTCAGGCGATCTCGCGGGGCGGCGAGCCCTACCGACGGGTGGAGACGATGCTGGTACGACCGAGCCAGGACATCGGTCGGCTCGCGGCGCAGCACGTCCGGCGCGGCAAGGTGTCCGGGTCGCTCGTGGCGAGGCAGATCCTGGCGCTGCTCGACAACGGCATGAGCGACGAGAGCGACCTCGCGAGCTACCTGCTCTTCGACGGAGCCTTCGCGCGCAAGCTCATCGACCTCGGGCGCGCCGACGCGGAGGCGCAGCGCGACCGGCTGCTGGCCTTCCTGGAGTGATCGGAGCGCTCCGCCGGGGCGCTCAGATGCGCAGCGCGGCGTGCAGCCCGAGCGTGATCTGGAGCCCGACGCTGTCGCCGGTGTTGGTGAACATCACGCTGGTCGGCGACGCCGCGCGCGTGAGGTTGAGGAAGGTCGCGTCGAGGTTGGCCCCGAGCGTGAAGTGGCTGCTGATGGCCAGGTCGAGCCCGCCGCCCACGGAGGCGAACCAGCCGGACACCTTCGGGCACCCGGCGCCGGTGCCGGAGGCGCCGCAGGCGAGGTAGTGCGGGTCGGGGTTGAGGTCGCCCAGCCAGGCGTAGCCGACGCCCACGCGTCCGAAGGGCTGGATGAACGGAACCGGCACTCGCAGCTCGACGAAGAGCCCCGCGTCGCCGACGTCGTAGGCGGCGTAGCGGGCGAGGTCGACGCGGGCGCCCGCGGTCACCGGGCCGAAGCGCATGCCCGCGAGCAGGCCGAAGCGAGGGCCGAAGCCGCTGGTGGTGGAGGCCGAGGGGAAGAGGCCGTCGTTGTTGAGCGCGACGACGTTGGCGTAGGAGAGGCCGAGCTCGGGCTGGAGCACCAGCCAGTCGTGCGAGAGCAGGCTCTGCGCGGAGGCCCCCGCGCCCGCGAGCGCCATGGAGAGGGCCAGCGCCGGGACCGCCAGGCGGGCGCGGATCACGAGACCCTCCGCGGGTCGGGGTTGTGCGCCGAGGCGACGGCGATCTCCTCCTCGGAGGGGACCTCGTCGCGCACCGGGATGCGGTAGTCGCCGTCGAGCCATCGACCGAGGTCGACGTCGCGGCAGCGAGCGGAGCAGAAGGGAGCGGAGGGGTTCTCCGGGCGGGCCGCCCGGACGGGCTTCCTGCAGATGGGGCAGCGGCTTTCCATGCCGCCGAGTGTACCGCGGGAGAGGGCTACAGGAAGTCGACGGTCATGGTCTGCGAGGGGCCGCCGCAGGTGGCGGTGTTGACCCCGCCCCAGTTGGATCCCTGGCAGGGGCGGACGATGTAGCCCGTCGGGCAGTTGGAGCCGCTGCAGGTGGACGGCGGATCGAGCCAGAGCTCGCCGTGGTACCGGCTGCCGCAGAGCGTCCAGTTGTGGCCGTCGCAGGCCATGTTGAAGTCCGTGCCGTTGCGCAGCGCCGCGGCGAGCCCGTTCACCACCACCGGGTTGGTGCACGAGACGCCCACGGTGTTGAAGGTCCCGCGGATGGTCACCCGCGTGTAGGCCCCGCCGAGCCCGAGGCGCCAGGTGTCCCAGTCGGTGCAGGCCGACGCGGGGGGGTTGACGCTGGTGACGAAGTTGCCCGTGTACGAGCGCGCTCCGCTCGAGCACGCGCCCGCCGTGCACACCATGCTCGGGCAGCTGTTGTTGCACGCGCCGCAGTGCGAGGCGCTCGTGGCCAGGTTGACCTCGCAGCCGTCGGCGGGGTTGCCGTTGCAGTCCGCGAAGCCCGCGTTGCAGGCCGCCACCGCGCAGGCGCCGCCCGCGCACGCGGAGGTGCCGTTGGCGATCACGCAGCGGTTGCCGCAGGCGCCGCAGTGGTTGACGTCCGAGGCGCTGTTGATCTCGCAGCCGTCACCGCCGCTGCCGTTGCAGTCGCGGAAGGCGCCGCTGCACGCCGCGATGGAGCACGCGCCCCCGGTGCAGGCCGCGGTGGCGTTGGCGAAGCTGCACGCCCGGCCGCACGACCCGCAGTTGCCGACGTCCGAGGCGGTGGCCGCCTCGCAGCCGTTGGCCGCCGAGCCGTCGCAGTCGCGGAAGCCCGCGTTGCAGGCGAAGTTGCACGCGCCCGCGGCGCACACGGAGGCCGCGTTGGGCCGCGCCGGGCAGCGGGTTCCGCAGGCGCTGCAGTTGTTGGGATCGCTCTGCGTCGAGGTGCACGCCCCGCTGCACTCGGTCTGGCCCGCGGCGCAGCTCGCGCGGCACGCGCCCGCGGAGCACACCTGCCCCGCGGAGCACGCGACCCCGCAGGCCCCGCAGCTGGCCGGGTCCGTCTGCGTGTTGGTCTCGCAGCCGTTGGCCGCGTCGCCGTCGCAGTTCACGAAGCCCGCGGCGCAGGCGCCGATCGCGCAGCGCCCCGCGGTGCAGGCCGCCGCCGCGTTGGGGAAGCGGCACTGGAGCCCGCACGCTCCGCAGTTGGCCAGCGAGTCGAGGGCGGTCTCGCAGCCGTTGGCCGCCGAGCCGTCGCAGTCGCCGAAGCCCGCGGCGCAGGCGAAGCCGCAGCGCGACGCGCAGAAGGCCGTCGCGTTGGCCGGGCGCGCGCAGCGGTTGCCGCAGCTGGTGCAGTTGTCCGGGTCGTTGGCGACGTTGCGGCAGGAGCCCGAGCAGTCCGTGAGCCCGGCGCCGCAGTTGGGCTGGCAGCGCCCGGCGACGCAGCCCTCGCCCGCCGCGCAGCGCGTCCCGCAGGCGCCGCAGTTGGCGCTGTCGGTGAGGGTGCTGGTCTCGCAGCCGTCCGCGTCGTCGGCGTTGCAGTTGGCGAAGCCCGCGTTGCACGAGCCCCGCGCGCAGCCGGAGCTGGTGCAGCTCGCGGAGGCGTTGGGGTAGCGGCAGGCCACGCCGCAGCCGCCGCAGTTGGCGGCCGTGTCCAGGGTCGCCTCGCAGCCGTTGGAGGCGACGCCGTCGCAGTCGCCGAAGCCGCGGCCGCACTCGACGCCGCAGCGCCCCGCGGTGCAGAACGCCGCGCCGTTGACCGGCGCGGGGCAGGCGGTCCCGCACGCCCCGCAGCCCGCCGGATCGGTCTGCAGGTTGCGGCACGAGCCCGAGCAGTTGGTGAGCCCGGCGCCGCAGGTCGCGACGCAGGCGCCCATGGAGCACACCTGGCCCGGCGCGCAGGAGTTGCCGCAGGCGCCGCAGTTCGCGAGGTCCGTCCTCGGGTCGACGCAGCGGCCCGAGCACACGCTCTGCCCGGTCGGGCAGCTGGTGGCGCACGCCCCGGCCTCGCAAGCCTGGCCCGCCGCGCAGGCGTTGCCGCAGATGCCGCAGTTGAGCCGGTCGGTCTGCAGGTCACGGCACGAGCCGGTGCACTCCGTCGTCCCGGCGCCGCAGCTCACCTGGCAGCTGCCGCCCACGCACACCTGCCCCGCCGCGCAGGCGTTGCCGCAGGCGCCGCAGTGGGCGCGGTCGTTCTGCAGGTCGCGGCAGGCGCCGCTGCAGGCGGTCGTCCCGACCCCACAGCTGGTGACGCAGGCCCCCGCGGCGCAGATCTGTCCCGCGGCGCAGACGGTCCCGCAGGCGCCGCAGTTCTCGCGGTCGGTGCGGACGTTGGCGCAGTAGCGCGCGCCGCCGCCGTCGGTCCCCGCGTCGCCCGCGGCGCCCGCGCACTGCGCGAGCATCGGGCCGCAGTCGAGCGCGCACTGGCCCATGGAGCACACCAGGCCCGCGCCGCAGGCGTTGCCGCAGGCGCCGCAGTTGGCGCGGTCGGTGTCGACGCTCACGCAGCGATCGCCGCAGAGCTGCTGCCCCGCGGGGCACGACGGGCGACACGCCCCGGCCACGCAGACCTGGGTGCGCGGGCACTCGGTGCCGCACGCGCCGCAGTGGAGGGGGTCGTCCGTGAGCGTCGAGCAGGCGCTCCCGCAGGCCCGCTGGCCCGCCGCGCACTGCACGTCGACGGCGACGTCCATGGGTCCCGCGTCGCCGCCGCCGACGACGGGCTGGCTGCTCGTACAGCCGAAGAGGGTGAGGAGGAAGGTGAGCCAGAGCGCGTGACGTTGAGGTGCCTGCATGGCCGGCAGAGCTACCGGATCGGCGGCCACCCGTCGAGGTGCGGACCGCCGCGCGCAGGGTCGACGCCCGGGGGCGCCATCCCCAGGCAGTGGGACGCATGAGAGCAGTCTACGAATCAAGGTCCGCCTGGAGCGGCCGCGCCCTCGCGACGGTGGTGGGTCTGACGGCCTTCGTCGGCTGCGATGACGCCGCCGTCAACGCCCCCATGGACGCCGCCCTGGTCGACCGCGCCGCGCTCGACGTCGCTCCTCCGGGGGACGCGACCCGGGTCGACGGCGCCTCGCTCGACCTCGCTCCCTCGATGGACGCTCCGCCTCGCGCCGACTCCGGCGCCGCGCTCGACGTCCCGGGCGCGCCCCTCGGCGCCGCCGTGTGGACCAACCGCAACGACAACGACCGCAGCGCGGCCACGACCCGCGAGAGCCGGCTCACGGTCGCCTCGGTGGCCTCGGCGCGCTTCGGTCTGCTCTTCTCCCGCGCGGTCGTCGGGCAGATCTACGCCCAGCCGCTCTACGTTCCGTCGGTGACCATCCCGGGCCACGGGGCGCGCCCGGTGGTCTTCGTCGCGACGGCTCACAACATGGTCTACGCCTTCGACGCCGCCGACCCGGCCGCCGCGGCGCCCTTCTGGTCCATCAGCCTCGGGCCCAGCGTCCCCAACGCCGACGTCGGCGACCCGGCGCCCTGTCCCGACATGTCCCCGGAGATCGGGATCACCGCGACGCCGGTCATCGACCTGGCCACCTCGACCCTCTACGTCGAGGCCAAGTCCAAGGAGTCCGGCGCGTACGTCCACCGGCTGCACGCGCTCGACCTCGCCACCGGCGCCGAGCGCTTCGGCGGCCCGACGGTGATCACCGCCTCGGTGCCCGGCACCGGCGCGGGAAGCGTCGACGGGACGCTCGCCTTCGACCCGCTGCGCCAGCACTCGCGGCCGGGCCTGCTGCTGGTCGGCGGCACCGTGTACATGGCCTTCGCGAGCCACTGCGACCGCGAGCCCTTCCACGGGTGGATCCTCGGCTACGACGCGGCCACGATGCGCCAGTCGGCGGTCTACAACGACACCGTCAACGGCGAGAGCGGCGGCATCTGGCAGTCCGGCATGGGCCTGTCGGCGGACGCCTCGGGCGACCTCTACTACGCCTCGGGCAACGGAACCTTCGACCCCATGGCCACGCCTCCGCAGCTCGGCAACAGCGCCGTGCGGCTACGGCGAACGGGCGCGTCGCTCACGGTGGTCGACTGGTTCACGCCCTTCAACCAGTCGACGCTCAACGAGCAGGACTACGACTTCGGCTCGACCGGGGTCGAGCTCCTGCCGGGCACGCACCTCGCGCTGGTGGGCAGCAAGCAGGGCAGGCTCTACCTCCTCGACCGCGACCGCATGGGCCACTTCAACATGGCCGGCGACTCGCAGATCACCCAGAGCTTCCTGGCCACGGCCAACGAGGAGTACAGCAACATCCACGGCGCTCCGGTGTTCTGGGCCGCTCCGTCGGGCACGCTCGCGTACGTCTGGGGCGAGTCGGACCAGCTCAAGGCCTACCGCTTCGACGGCTCGCACTTCACCACGACCCCGGCCTTCACCAGCGGGGTGATGGCTGGAGAGGGGATGCCCGGCGGGATGCTGGCGATCTCGTCCAACGGCAGCGCCCCGGGGTCGGGCGTGCTGTGGGCGTCGATCCCCATCGACCAGGACGCCAACATGATGACCGTGCCGGGGGTGCTGCGCGCCTTCGACGCCGCCGACATCACCCACGAGCTCTGGAACAGCCAGCGCATCCCCGCCGACTCCATCGGCAGCTTCGCGAAGTTCGTGATCCCGACGGTGGCCGAGGGACGGGTCTACATGGCGACCTTCTCCAACCGGCTCAACGTCTACGGGCTGCGCTGAGCGCGGGGCCCTCGGAGCGTCAGTGCCCGCTGCGGCTCAGCCGGCGCTGGGCTCGCTGGATGAACGCGGGGGCCCACCAGTTCCAGTCTCCGAGCAGGCGCATGGTGGCCGGGACGACGAGCACCCGCACCACCGTGGCGTCGAGGGCGACGGCGATCGCCATGCCCACGCCGAGCGCCTTCAGCAGGATGATGTCCGCCATCGCGAAGGCCGAGAACACCGCCACCATGATGGCCGCCGCGCTGGTCACGAGGCGACCCGAGCGCTCGAGCCCCCCGGCCACGGCGCGGCTGTTGTCGCCGTGGCGGGCGTACTCCTCCTGCATGCGGGTGAGCATCAGGACCTCGTAGTCCATGGAGAGCCCGAAGGTGGCGCAGAACATCACGATGGGCAGCGACGGGTCGATGGGCCCGGGCGTGAACTTGAGCACGCGCTGCAGGTGGCCCTGCTGGAAGATCCACACGAGGGCGCCGAAGGAGCCGGTGATGGAGAGGAGGTTCATCAGCACGGCCTTGATGGGCAGCGCCACGCTCCCCAGCAGCAGCAGCAGCACGAGCATGGTCATCACCACGACGAAGGTGATGGCCACGCCCACGCGCGCCCGGAGGTAGCTCGCGGTGTCGAGGTCCATGGCGGTCTGGCCGGTGACGAGGAGCTCGCCGTCGGACACCTGGCGCTGCGTGCGCACCGCGCGGACGATCGAGCGCGCGGCCTCCGAGGCGGGCGCCGCGTCGGTGATGGCGGAGAGCACCACGATGTGCGCGCCGACGGTGTCGCGCAGGAAGAGCTGGTGCCCCTCGGTGCGCTGCGCCGGGTCCATCACCACGTCGGCGATCCCGTCGGGCTCGAGCGAGGGGTCGAGGTCGACCAGGCTCTCCACGTGGTCGACGCCGGGGATCGACGCCGCCCGGAGGCTGAGCGCCCGCAGCGCGAGCACCCGCTCCCGACGGGCGAGCGGCGCCCCGGGGAAGCGCGCGACCATCACCACGCGGTTGGCCGCGCGCTCGGCGAAGTGCTCAGTGAGCAGCGCGTTGCCGCGGCGGGTCTCGGTGCTCGCCGGGAGCACGTTCATGTCCGGGATCGAGAGCTTCAGCTTGAGGAAGGGGTGGCCCAGCACCAGCAGCAGCGTCAGCGTGGGGAGCAGCACCCAGATGGGGCGGCGCATCACCCAGGTCGCGAGCGGGCGCCAGAACCGGCTGCCGCCGCCGTCGTCCTTGCCGAGCGAGCCGATGCGCCCGCGGTTGACGTTGGGGCCGAGCACCGAGAGCAGCGCCGGGAGGAAGGTGAGCGCGTAGAGCGCCGCGAAGGCGACGACCAGGGTCCCGCCGAGGCCGAGGGAGGCGAGGTACGAGCCGCGGAAGAAGAAGAGCCCGGAGAGGCCGATGACCACCGCGATGCCCGAGAAGGCCACCGCGCGACCGGCGGTGGACACGGTGCGGGCCACCGCGTCCTCGACGGGGCGGCCCGCCGCGAGCTCCTCGCGGAAGCGGTTGACCATGAAGAGCGAGTAGTCGATGGCGACCCCGAGGCCCACCAGCGACACGATGTTGATCGCGTACTGCGCGACCTCCATGCGCCGCGAGAGGAGCATCACCGCCGCGACGCCGGCCGCCACCGCGAGCGCGCCGACCCCGGCGGGCAGGAGCGCCGCGACGACGGAGCCGAAGACCGCGAGCAGCACGATGAGCGTGAGCGGGGCGGAGAGCACCTCGGCGCGCTCGAGGTCGCGCTGGAGCACCGCGTCGAGGTCGGCGCGGAAGGCCCCGACGCCGGTGACGGTGACCGTGAGCGGCCCTGTGCCGATGCTCTGGCGCAGGGCGGGGTAGCCGCGGGTGTCGAGCGTCGCCTCGTGGTGCAGCGCGACCGTGGCGATGGCGTGGTGCGAGTCGAGCGACTGCATGGTGGACGCCTCGACGGGCGCGACGTCCTCGTCGAAGGGAGAGCGCACGCGCAGCACCGAGGGGTGGCGACGGAGCGGGGCCAGCGAGGCGCGCACGGCGTCCTGGAAGCGCGGGTCGTCGGTGGTCCAGTCGGGGTGGGCGAAGACGACGGTGAGGCCCGAGGCGCCGGCCTGCGGCAGCTCGCGGTCGACGAGCTCGGCGGCGGTGTCGCCCTCGATGCCGTGGATGCGCCCGGTGGTGAGCCTGCCGCCCACGAAGAGCGCCGCCAGCGAGGCCAGCAGGAAGGCCGCGCTCACCGCCAGGACCGCGCGGCGGTGCGCGTAGACCCATCGACCCCAGGCTTCGAACATTGGCGAATCTCCCCGTCAGCGAGTGAGGGCGCGAGCCACCGACGCGGCCAGCAGCACCGCCGCGAGGGTGGTGGCGCGCCGGTCGGCGGGCGGAACATCGCGCGCCATGGGCTGCGTCGCCAGTACCATCAGGCCGATGGTGGGAAGCGCGGGCACCGCCCGGTCGAGCGCGATGGCGAGCGCTCCGGCGGAGAAGATCCCGGCCCAGAGGGCCGCGGACATGCGGGGGCGGGGCATCGAGAAGCGCGCCGCGGCGGCCAGGTAGAGGGCCACGAAGACCGCGTCGCCGAAGCCGATGGCGGGCCTCGGGGCGCGGTCCGGAGGGATCGCCACGCTCACGGTGAGCAGCCGCACCAGGGCGGGCGAGCGGACGATGTGGTGCGTGGGACCGGACGGCGAGGTGACGCTCCAGAGGTCGACCGCGGCGGAGACCATGGCCACCGCGGCGAGGTGCCCGGAGGACTCCATGCGCGCCCCGATGGCTCCGCCCACGACGGTGGCCACGGCGAGGAGCCCGAGCGCCCCGACGAGCCCGGAGGCCACCGGGGGGAGCGTCAGCGCGAGGGCGACGAGCCCGACGCCGACGAGGGCGACCGGGAGGCCCACTCTCGGCGGGAGCGGTCCGGCGGGGGCGAGGGCGACGCCGGCCACGATGGCGAGCGCCACGGCGGCGAGCGCGAGCAGCGTCGAGGCCAGCGGTCCCAGCGGCAGCCACGGCGCGACGGCGGCCATCAGCCCGAGCGGGGCGGCCACCGCGATCACGGGGCGGGCGACGGTCAGGGCGATCGGTGGAGGGGCCATCCGGTGCGGGAAGGATAGTCAATCGGTGGGGGGATGCTGCATCTTCCCGCGCGTTGCGAGGACGAGGACGACAGATGCTGGCGTGTGCGGCGCTGGCCGCGGCGGTCGCGGGAGGCTGCGGCGCGCGCGAGGTGCGCCCTGCGCCGAGGCCTGCCGCGGCGGCGGTGTCGGTCGGCCCGGGGCTCTACTGGGGTCGTTGGCCCGAGGTGCCCGAGGGGATGCGCGTCGCGGTGTGGCTGCACGAGGACGGCGACGTGCTGCGCGCGAGCTGGGACCTGCCCCCGTGGCACGGCGAGCTGGCCGCGGTGCGCGACGGTGAGCTCTACGACGGGCTCTGGCGAGAGGAGGGCACCGTCGCGATCCAGCAGGGGCGAGAGCGGAGGGTGCGGCTGCGGCGCGACGCTCGCGACGGGGCGCTGCGAGAGGAGGCGCCCCCGCAGGGCGCAGAGCCCATCCTGCTGCAGCGGGCGGGGCACCCGACGTCGCGGCTGCGCGCGGGGCTCTGGCTCGGGCGATGGACGGGCCTGCCCACGGGCGTCGCGGTCGAGACGCTGCTCACGCCGCTCGACGGCGGCCGGTGGCGCGCGACCTACCGCTACCAGGACCGCGAGGGTACCTTCGACGGCGACGCCCTCCCTGGCGGGGGATTGGCGATCCGCTGGCGCGAGGTGTCCCCGCGCGACACGGTGGCTCGCGGCCGGGGCAGGCTGCTCCCGGACGTCCTCGGGCTGCGCGGCACCTACGGCGTCGAGGACAGCGCCTCGGGCACCGGGCTGTGGACGCTGGAGGCGTGGAGGGTCCCATGAGCGACGAGACGGCGGCGCTGCTGCGGGTGCTGGTGGAGGGCGACGCGCTCGCGGTGGCCGAGGCGCTGCACGCCGACGTGGTGTTCGTGCAGGGCGACGGCGCCGAGCACCGCGGGGCCGAAGGGGTGCTGGCGATGTTCGCCGGGAGCGACGGGGGCGTGCGCTACGCGGTGGTGGCCGTCGAGACCGCGGCGGTGAGGGTGGAGCTTACCGTACCCGGTATGGCCGGGGCGGTGCGCTTCACGCTGCGAGGGACGAGCGTCGGGGGTCGGCTGGTGCGGGTGAGGGTCGAGGCCTGATCAGCGGCGCCCGGCGGCGCGGGCGAGCGAGACGGCCTCGTCGCGCTCGACGGTCGAGAAGACCCCCGAGGTGGCGGTGGCGCGGGTGACGGACAGCACCTTCATGTCGGGGTGCTGCGAGACCGCGTCCCGGGCGGCCTGCGCGGCGGTGCGGGTCTCGATGAACACAGACGTCGGCGGCGCGTCGAGATCGCGCAGCGGACGCATGATGACCTCGAAGCGGTGGGTCCAGACTCCAGTCACGTGATTGTTCCTTCTTGTGCCGGCTGAGATGTGGGTCGAGCCCAACGGTGAACCGGAAGAGGTACGACAGTCCTGTCACACCACATTCCAGGGCAAAAGGGAAGGGCGATGATCATATGGGGTTGATCATCGCCCTTCGAAAGTGTCCGTACCACTTGGACCGTGGGACCGTAGCGAACCCCTTGGACACGCCAAGGTGGGAGTCGGGTATCGCGGCTTAAGGCTCCCCGGTGAAAGATCCGGGCCTGCACACCACCACGAGGTTGACCCCCGAGTTCGTGTAGATAAAGCGGGATTCTATACGCATCCAGCACCTGTCCAGCAGAGGGACGAGGCTCACCATGATGCACCGACGGCCAATCTTCAAGGCCGTCGTGGAAGAACCTCTACGGGCTCGGCGCAGGCAGGTGCACGGCCTCCGGGGACCACTCTCGCTCTCGCGCAGTGGTGAGGTCGGGCTCACGGTCATTGACCATCCACCCGACCTCCGAGCTCACCTCCTGGTCGGTGGGCGGCCAGTGCCCGTAGCGCGGCGCCTCGCCCGGGCCGGAGAAGTCCGTCCAGAAGGCCCCGCCCTCCTGGGCGTCGCGCGTGTCGAGGTGCACGAACACGCTGTTGGGGTAGTACCCGACGCCCGCGTCGGGGAGCGTCCGGGCGTAGTCGCGCACGTCCTCGTGGCGCACCCCTCGGAGGCGCAGGTCGAGGGCGCGGGCGTGGGCGTGGCGGCTGCGTCCCTCCCCCGGTCGGTAGCCCGAGACGATCTCCGCGGTGCGCCCCGGGAAGCGGTCGAAGAGGCCCTGCATCAGCTGGATCACCCGAGGGTGCAGCACCCTCGCGTTGCGGGTGAGCATGATCACCGGGTCGTGCGTGAGCCGGTCGCGCTCGATGGCGGGCGTCGCCCCTCGGCCGCGGACCCGCACCCGGGCGCGAGGCGCGGTCTCGTCGGCGAGGCTGAGGCCCGCGGCGGGAGCGACCCGTCGGAGCTCGCGGATGGCGGCGTCCACGTCGAAGTCGGTGAAGCGACCGGGCTGGGCGAGCAGCGACACGGCCGCGAGCGCGGCGAGCGTGGGGCGGCCGGTGCAGTCGGTGAGCGGTCCGGTCCAGGTGGGCATCTCGCCGTTGCGGAGGCGGCGCACGGTGACCACCGGGCGAAGGCACAGCCGGGCGTTGCGGGCGCCGCGGACGGACTCCTCGGCCTCCGCCGGAGCGCCCCGTCGAGCGCGCACCTCGATGCGGGGGAGGATCACCTCGTCGACCGCGCTCTGCGCCGCCGCGAGGGCCAGCCGACCGGGGCCGACGGGCCTCGAGGGCGAGGCGGCCGGGGCGGCCGGAGCGGGTCGCGGCTGGGCCGTCACGGCGGACGGCGCGCAGAGCGCGAGGGCGGCGAACACGCAACGGATCAGCGCGCGGGTCATGGACCGAAGCGGTGGCAGAGAAGTGCCACCGTCGGCAAGTTCTGGACGGTGCGATGGGGGATTACGGGGAGGGGTAAGGCGGGGGCGGCGAGGCGACGATCAGTGACCGCCGACCTTGCCCTGGAGGAAGTAGGCGATGAGGAGGGCGTAGAGCACCAGCGACTCGATGAGCGCGAGCCCGAGGATCATCGGGGTGCGGATCTTGGCGTCCGCGCCCGGGTTGCGGGCGATGCCCTCGAGGGCGGCCGCGGCGACGCGGCCCTGGGCGAGCGCGCCGCCGAGGGCGCCGACGCCGATGGCGATGCCGGCGCCGAGGGCGGCCATCATCTGGGCGTCGAAGGAGTTCGAGCCGGGGGCCGCGGCGGCCTCCTGGGCGAAGGCGGCGAAGGTGTAGAACGTGACGAGCAGCGCGCTCGAGAGGGCGGTGATCTTCTTCATGGTGATGGTCTCCTTCAGTCGTTCGAACAGTTCAGTGCCCCAACAGCGGGGCGATGGAACACCCTAGGAATCACGCGTGCTCGTGGGCGGCGTGCCCGTGCTCGGCGTGGGCGTCGTGGCCGTGGTCGTCACCGTGGTCGATGGCGAGCTGGAAGTAGATCGTCGCGAGCAGGCAGAACACGTAGGTCTGCAGGACGACCACCAGCACGCCGAGCACCATGATGGGCACGGGCACGAGCAGGAAGGCGAGGCCGGTGAACACGCTCACGACCATGTGGTCGACGAAGAGGTTCACGCAGAGGCGGATGGCGAGCGAGAGCGGGCGCACGAGGTGCGAGATGATCTCCAGCGGGAGCATCAGCGGCGCGAGCGCCGGCATCGGCCCGATGAAGTGCTTGAGGTACGCGGCGCCCTGGTGCTTGAGCCCGTAGTAGTGGGTGGCGAAGAAGATGATCAGGCCGCACGCGAGCGTGACGTTGAAGTTGCTGGTCGGCGGCGCGAAGCCCGGGATGAGCCCGAGGGCGTTGGAGAAGAAGATCAGCAGCGCGCAGGTGCCGATGATCGGGAGGAAGTGCCGGGCTTCCTTCTTGCCGAGCACGTCGGCGAGCAGGTCATAGAAGGTCTCGACGAAGCTCTCGGTGAACGAGGCGACGGTGAGCGAGCCTTCGGGCACCACGGCCTCGGGGGTGCGCATGATGCGACCGCGGGTGACGAGCACGAACACCGCGATGAGCAGCACCACGAAGAGGGCGATGGTGGTGTACTCGAGCGTGACCGGGGTGTTGGCGGGGTAGCTGAAGTGGTTGGGCAGCTCCTGCGCGGCGGTGCCGTCGGCGCAGAGGCCGCCGGCCTCCATGGCCGTCTGCTGCCCCTCGGCGTTCACGCAACCGTAGTGGTTGAACATGGCCCAGAGCGCGCGGAAGTTCGGCAGCGCCAGGAGGTACGTGAACCATGACGTGTGGTCGGGCATCGGGGCTTATCCTTCGTCGGAGTCGGAGGAGTCAGGAGCGGTGTCGGCCTTCGGGCTGACGGCGTCCCAGAGCCCGCCCCCCGCGATGGCGACGACCACCGCGGTGATGCCGGCCATGAAGCTGCCGCCGTGCACCCACGATCGTGAGATCAGCACGCCTACGCCCAGGAACAGTGCGGCGGTCTTCGCGAGGAGCAAGACCATCGCGGTGCCTTTGCCGGCGGAGACCTTCGGGTCGATCAGCCGGGTCACCACGCGCGCGAGCACCCAGAGGTTGAGCAGCCCCACGGCGGTGCCGATCACCGAGGACAGCGCGCCCTTCGCTCCGAACTGCCGCTCCATGAAGACCGCGCTGGCGAGGCCCGCCGCGAGCGCTACCAGCCCGATACGGCGCGCGAGGGCCTCGTCGGGTCCGATGGACTCCGGGGTCGCTGCGCCAGGCTCGGTCGGGGGGGTGCTCACGGGGTCGTCGGGGGCTTCGGGTCGTTCTTCGCGGGCTCTTCGGGCTTCGGGTCGTCGCGCGTGGCGAAGCGGTACATCGATCGGAACCCCGCCGCCGCCCCGATCGCGAAGCCCACCAGCAGGAAGGTGGACCCGGTGTGGTACCGGCTGTCGATCCACCGGCCCAGACCCGCCATCACCACGATGGAGATGGCGAACTCCAGGCCGAGCGAGAGACCGGCCATGTCACGGAGGGGGAGCTTCATACGTTCCGCTCGGCTCTCCAGTGGCGCGACGGGCCCTTCGAGGCGTCCAAATCGGCGCGCTTCTATCACCGCGCACTTTGCCGGGTCAAGCCGCGGCGCAGAGCCTCACGGATCCTCGTGCTCCGGCAGCTGCAGCACCCCCGGGTGCAGGTGCTCGTACGCCGCCCTCGCGCGCATCGGCCCCACCTTCTCCACCGCGGCGATCTCCGCGTAGGTCGCCTCCGCCACCCCCGCCACGCTCCCGAACTTCCTCAACAGCGCCCTCGCCGCCACCGGCCCCAGGCCCGGCAGCCCGTCGAGCTCGCTGCGCAGGCGCTTCTTGTGGTGCAGCGCCTCGCGGGTCTTGTTGGCGAAGCGGTGCGCCTCGTCGCGCGCCCTCGCCAGCAGCACCAGCGCCGGCCCGTTGTCCCGGATCGTCACCGGGTTCTTCCTCCCCGGCTGGTAGACCCGGTCGACGACCTTCTCGCCGAGCACGTTCTCCCGCTCCTTGGCGAGCGAGCACACCGGCATGTCCGTGATCCCCAGCTCCTGGAGCACCGTCACGGCGATGTTGAGCTGGCCTCGGCCGCCGTCGACCACGAAGAGGTCCGGCAGCTCCCAGCCCTTCTCCCGGTTCTTCCCCCGGCGGAAGCGGCGGGAGAGCACTTCATACATGGCCTTGTAATCGTCGCCCGTGTTCTCCGTGCGCACGTGGAAGCCCTTGTACCCGGGCTTGTACGCGACGCCGTCGTGGAGGCACACCACCGCCCCGACGGTCTCCGCGCCCGCGTGGTGCGAGATGTCCACGCACTCGATGGTGCGCGGGGGCTCTTCCATGTCGAGCGCGCGCGCCAGCGCCTCGGCCTGCCCCCCGGCGCTCGCGACCGCCATGCGCTTCTCCCGGAACGCGTGCCGAGCGTTCTCCATCGCCATCGCCAGCAGCGGCGCGGCGCTCCCCTCCCCGGGCTCCGGCTTCACGATGATGCGCACCGCCTTGCCGCGCTGCTCGGTGAGCCACTCGGCGATGCCGTCGCTCCCCTCGGGTTCGAGCGGCAGCACCACCTCGTCGGGGATCGTCGCCCCCTCGCTCCCATAGCGCCCGGAGAGCACCTGAGCGACGAGCTCGTCGTCGGGAAGCTCGGCCCGGCCGAAGACCAGCGACTGCGTGTCGCGCACGAAACCGTTGCGCACCAGCAGCAGCGTGAGCACCACCCCGTCGCCCTCGCGGTAGAGCCCCACCACGTCGCGGTCGACGTCGCTCACCTCCGCCACGCGCTGCGCCTCGGTGACCTTGGCCACGGCGTTGATCTGGTCGCGCAGCCGCGCCGCGCGCTCGAACTCCATCGCCGCCGAGGCCTCGCGCATCTCCCGCTCCAGCGACCCCACCAGCTCGCGAGTCCGCCCCCCGAGGAACATCTCCACGTACTCGACCTGCGCCGCGTACTCCTCCGGGGGGACGGGGAGCACGCACGGACCGGAGCAGCGCTTGATCTGGTACTCGAGGCAAGGCCGGGTGCGCGACGCGAACTCCTCGTTGTCGCAGGTGCGCAGCTGGAAGTGACGGTTGATGGTCTTGAGCGTGCGCCGCGCCTCCGTCGAGCTCGGGTAGGGGCCGAAGTACACCGCGCCGTCGACCCTCGGTCGCCGGACGATTTCCAGCCGCGGCCACGGGACGCGCTTGTCCAGGCGCACGGAGAGGTAGTCCTTGTCGTCCCGGAGGCGGACGTTGTACCGCGGGCGGTGCTGCTTGATGAGGGAGTTCTCGAGCAGCACGGCCTCCTTCTCGGTGGCGGTGACCACGGTCTCGATGTCGCCCAGCACGCGGTCGAGCAGCGGGATGAAGTAGCGGTAGTCCGAGCTGTTGGCCTGGAAGTACTGCCGCACGCGCTGCCGCAGCGAGCGCGCCTTGCCGACGTACACCACCACGCCCTTCTTGTTCTTGAACAGGTAGCAGCCGGGGGATGTGGGCAGCGTGTCGAGCCGCGCCCGGAGCTCTTCCTCTCGCATCAGGCCAGGCAGTCTAGTGTCGACGGACCCTACGGTCGATCGCGAGACAGGGTTGAGCCCGTCGTCGGGACTCTGGCATCCTGCGCGGCGATGTACTCCGCCCGCTCCGCGTCGATCGTGTTGTCCCTCGGGTTCGTGGCGGCCTGCTCGTCGCGCCCGCCGCCCCGCCCGCTCACCGCGCCGCATCCCCCCGACCCGATCGCCATCTCGCTCCCCGAGGTCCGCGTCGCGCACGCGCAGTGGACCTCCCCCACGCCGCCCCCGATGCCCCCTCCCCCGCGCCGCGGATCGCGCCGCAGCGGCTCCATGTCCCTGGAGGTCGCGCAGCCCCTCCGGGTGTCGACCAACGAGCCGGTGCGCGCCTGCTACAAGGCCTTCCTCGCGTTCTCCCCGCAGGCCGGCGGCTCCATCGTCACCCTGATGCGCATCGGCCCGTCGGGCTCCATCGACGACGTCGAGACCATCGGCTCGCCCGATCCCTCCCTCGCCATCATGTCGCAGTGCGTCCTCGCGGCGCTGCGCACCCGCCGCTTCCCTGGCCTCGGCGCCCCCTCGCTGGTGTCCTTCCCGTTCAGCTTCCGCAGCGGCGAGATCAACGGCCAGACCGTCCCGATGCCCACGCTCCCGACCCCACGCCCCGGCGAGATGCAGGTGCCCAACCCCGAGAACATCACCGTCCGCCCGTGGCGCCCGGCGCTCATCCCCGCCAGCACCCCGGCGCACGTGATGACCCGCGAGCTCGTCGACGCGGTCGTGCCCGACGTGCAGTCGCTCGCCGACACCTGCTACGCCGCGACCCTCGTGGTGAACCCCGCCGCGGAGGGAGACTTCACCCTGCGCGTCGCGGTCGAGCCCTCGGGCAACGTCAACCGGCTCGACATCACCCCGGCGGAGTTCCCGTCGCCGATGCGCGACTGCGTGGTGACCCTCGGGCGGCAGCTCCACTTCCACCCGAGCGTGACCGGCGCCATCGTGACCATCCCGGTCTCGCTCCACCGCGTCGAGACCGACACCTCGAACACCGCCGCCGCCGCGCCGCCCCCCGCCGCCGGCGGGCTCATGCCCGTCGCCCGCTGAGTCCCTCCTCACCCACGTAGCAGCCGGTACGCGGAGATCACCGCGCGCAGCCGATCGACCCGCGCCCTCGAGGCGTCGTCCGGGTGCCGATCGGGGTGCAGCGCGAGCACTAGCTCCTGGAAGCGCCGCCGCAGCACGGCGGCCCCCGGGTCGTGGTCGAAGCCCAGCGTCGAGAGCGCCTCGACGCGAGCCGGGTCGGTCGCGCAGCGCGAATGATCGCGACGTCGCGGTCGGCCGTGGAAGGTCTCGTGCGCCCCGAGCGGGGCCTGCTCCGCGGTGCCCTCGGGCAGCGCCCTCGCCGAGCGGAACCTCAGCGCCGCATCGCGCACCCGGTAGAGCGAGTCGAGCCTCGCGAGCCGCTGCGCGTCGAGCACCCGGTCGCGCGCGGAGGAGCTCACCACACGCCGCCACACGAGGGACTGCCCGATGCGGAAGCCGCGCGCTCGCCCGACCCCCCAGGCGCTCTCCACGGCGAGCCGCGAGGCGAGGCCCGCGGCGACGGCGAGGTCTCCGAAGCGGCGCGGGTCGGCGCTGGACTCGACGGCCTGCACGGCCCCGGAGCGGAGGTGGAGGTGGTGCACCCGATCGGGCTCGATGAGCTCCAGGGTGCCGGTCGCGTGGGCGCGGCGGAGCGCGGCGAGCAGGTCGCCGAGGGTGGTCTCACCGAGCCTGGAGGGGAGCGTCATCACGGCGAGCCGAGACGTAGCAGCCCAGGCAGCGAGACCCGAAGTTCGCGACGTCAGGCGCGGACGAGGTCGACGGCAATCTTGACGACGAGGCAGAGCACCACGGCGAGCACGACCCAGCGCACGAAGCGATCGCCGCGCCGCACCGCGAGCCTCGCCCCGAAGGCGCCGCCCAGGAACTGCGCGCCCGCCATGGGCAGCGCGACGTCCCAGCGCACGACGCCCTGCGAGGCGAAGATGGCCAGCGCGGCGAGGTTGGAGGCGAAGTTGACGACCTTGGCGTTGGCGCTCGCGCGGGCCATCGCCTCGCGCAGCCAGGTCACGTACGAGAGGATCACGAAGGTCCCGGTGCCGGGCCCGAAGAAGCCGTCGTAGGTGCCGAAGACGAGGGCGATGGCCATGGCGCGGCGCTGCGGCGAGGCGCCCGGCGGGAGAGGTTCGGTCGGCGTGGCCACGTCGCGGCGGAGGGTGAGCCGCAGCGCGACGAGCACGAGCATCACCAGCACCACGGGCCGCAGCAGCGCGGGCGGAACCTGCAGCACCAGCCAGGCGCCCGCGAGCGATCCGACGAAGCCGAAGAGGAAGGACGCGGCGACGCGGGTGCGGTCGATGACGCCGAGGCGCCAGAAGTTCACGAGGGCGCTGAAGCTGCCGAAGGTCGACTGGCCCTTGTTGGTCCCGAGCGCGAGCTGGGGGGCCAGGCCCGCGGCGAGGAGCGACGGCAGGGTGATGAGCCCGCCGCCCCCTGCGATGGCGTCGACGGTCCCGGCGGCGAAGGCGGCGGCGACGAGGGCGGCGGTGACCTGGAGGTCCATCGACTAGGCGAGCGCACCGACCGCGGCGCCGACCGCGGCGAGGAGCGAGCCGCTCGCGATGGCCGCATCGGCGAGCACGAAGTCCGGCGCGAGCGCCCGGTCGGCGACCAGCGTCGGGACCATCGAGCGCAGGTGCTCGTGCGCCGCGGCGACCCCGCGGCCGGGCTTGAGGGGACGGCGCGAGTCGAGGCCCTGCGCGGCGGCGAGCATCTCGATGGCCACCGCCATGCGGGCGTTGCGCACGACGCGCGAGGCCTTGAGCGCGGAGGTCGCGCCCATGGAGACGTGGTCCTCCCGACCGGCCGACGAGGGGATCGAGTCGACGCTCGCGGGGTGGCAGAGGATCTTGTTCTCGGTGACCAGCGAGGCCGAGGTGACCTGGGCGATCATGAAGCCCGAGTCGAGGCCCGTGTGCGGCGCGAGGAAGGGCGGCAGGCCCGACGAGAGCGCGGGGTTCACGAGCTGCTCGACGCGGCGCTCGGAGATGTTGGCGAGCTCGGCGCAGGCCATGGCGAGCAGGTCGAGCGCGAAGGCCAGCGGCTGCCCGTGGAAGTTGCCGCCGGAGACCACGTCCGCCTCGCCGTCGTGCACGAACACCAGGGGGTTGTCGGTGACGCTGTTCATCTCCCGGGCGAGCACCTCTCGCACCCAGCGCATCGCGTCGCGGGAGGCGCCGTGCACCTGGGGCATGCACCGCAGCGAGTAAGGGTCCTGGACCTTGCCGCAGTCGCGGTGGCTCTCGGCGATCTCGCTCTCCCCGAGCAGCGTGCGCAGGTTGCGCGCGACCTCCAGCGCGCCGGGGTGCGGACGCACCGCGACCACGCGCTCCTCGAAGGGCCGGCCGCTGCCCTTGAGGGCCTCGAGGGACATGGCCCCGGCCACGTCGGCGCAGCGCGCGAGGGCCTCCGCGTCGTGCAGCGTGAGGGCGCCATACGCGAGCATGTATTGGGTGCCGTTGATGAGCGAGAGCCCCTCCTTGGCCTCGAGCGCGATGGGCGCGACCCCCGCGCGGGCCATCGCCTCGGCGCCCGGGTACACGGCCCCGTCGAACTCGGCCTGGCCCTCGCCGATGAGCACCGAGGCGAGGTGCGCGAGCGGGGCGAGGTCGCCGGACGCCCCGACGCTCCCCTGCGAAGGGATCACCGGGTGGACCCCCCGGTTGAGCATCGCCACGAGCGTGTCGACCACCACCGGGCGCACGCCGGAGTAGCCGAGCGCGAGCACCTGGGCGCGCAGCAGCATCATGGCGCGCACGACCTCCGCGGGCAGCGGCTCGCCGACGCCGCACGAGTGGCTGCGAAGGAGGTTGTGCTGGAGCGTTCGGATGTCGCCGGGGGAGATGCGCGTCTCGGCGAGGGCGCCGAAGCCGGTGTTGACGCCGTAGACCCGCGGGGACTCGTCGCCGCCCGCGACCACCGCGTCGATGGCCGCGCGCGCCGCGGTCACCCGGAGGCGGGCGTCGCCATCGAAGCCCACCGGGACGCGCCTGCGCGCCACCGCCACGAGATCTTCCAACGCCAACGTCGACCCGACCTGGACCAGTTCACTCATAGGTGCGCGAAGGATCTACCACCAGAACGCGCGGAGCATGGGATGCTCCCTCGGGCGATGAGGACGAGATGGCTCGTGCTGATGGGCCTGGCAGGCTGCGCCGACCCGCTGCCCTCGCCCTCGACGGTGGATGTGCTGCGGATCCTGGCGCTCACCACCGCGACCCCGGAGGTGCGGCCGGGCGAGGGCCTCGGGGTGACGGCGGTGTGGTTCGATCCGGTGGCGGGTCGTAGCGTCCGGTGGCGCTGGCGGCTGTGCGACCCGGGGGTGGCGGACGATCCCCGAGCGTGCGCGAGGGCGACCGGGAGCATCGAGCTCGCCTCGGGGGAGGCTGATCACGTCGAGGTCGCTGCGACGGCGCTGGCGCTGCGAGGCGGCGAGACCTCGCGAGGCTGGGTGGTCTACGCCATCGCGTGCCCTGGGGTGGAGGCGGCGATCGACCCGAGAGAGGGGCGTCTGGTGTGCCCCCAGGGCGTCGGGTCCGAGGCCTTTCGCCGGGTGACCGTGAGCGCGAGCGCGCCCCTCAACCACCCCCCTCCCATCGGAGCCTGGACCCTCGACCAGCTGGGCCGAGCGATCTCCCTGGGGGACGGGGCCATGGTGACCGCAGGCTCGCTCGCCTCCTGCGAGGGGGACTGCCCGACGCTCTCGCTCACGCTGACCCCCGCGTCCGGGGCGGCGGAGGCCTTCGACGGCGGCGCGGAGTCGCTCCTGGCCTCGGTGTACGTGAGCTCCGGGAGCGTGGCCCCGCCCCGGGTGGTGACGGAGCCCGGCGTCGTGGCGCCGATGGTCTTCCGGTGGACGCCGGGGCGGGTGGTGGCGGGAGGGGAGGTGGCCCGGGTGTGGGCGGTGCTGCGCGATCAGCGGGGCGGGGAGACGGCGCGCTCGGTGACGATCACCGCGCGCTAGGCGTCACTGGCAGCGGGCGTTGACGCAGGTGCGGCCCGCGGTGCAGTCGGACGAGCGGGCGCACTCGGGGCGCTGCTCGTTGGTGCTGGTGCAGAGCGAGCGACCCATGGAGTCGGCGACGCAGAGGTTGAACTGCACGTCGACGGTGAGGCAGGCTCCGTCGGGCGCCGCGGTCGGCATCGGGCAGAGCCGGCGGCACGCGCCGTTGTTGCAGACCGAGCCGGCGTTGCACTGCGAGTCCATCGTGCAGAAGGGCCGCGGGCGGGTGTCGACGCGGCACACCCCGCCCACGCACACCTGACCGCTGCCGCAGGTCGCGTCGGCGGTGCAGGTCGCGAGGCAGACGCCGCTCACGCAGAGCTGAGCGGTGGTGCACCGGCCGCCGCAGTCGGCGCCGGTCGTGGGGTAGGTGCAGCGTCCGCTGGTGCAGACCTGGCCCGCGGCGCAGGCCGTCGAGGCGTTGGCCGCTGTGCAGCCGACGATGCACTGGCCGTCGACGCACGACTGACCGGAGCCCGTGCACTGGTAGTCGAACTGGCACTGGTTGGCCCTGGGCTGGCAGCTGCCGCCGAGGCACGCCGGCGTCGCGGGCGTCGCCGCGCACTGGGCGTCGGTGGTGCAGGCCCCGCCGGGCACGCAGCGGCGCGAGGCGGTGTCGCAGACGAGGTTGGCGGCGACGCGGGTGCAGTCGGCGGTGGCGCTGCAGCCCGGGACGCAGGTGCTTCGCGAGGTCTCGCAGTACGAGCCGCTCGGGCAGCCCGCGGTGCTGGTGCAGGTCTGGGAGGCGGCGCAGCGGCCCGAGGCGTCGCAGAAGCCGCTGGCACAGTCGCGGTTCACTGTGCAGGCGCGGGGGCCGGCGTCGAAGATGACCGGGGGGTTGTCGGTGGTGCCGGCGTCGTAGGCGGGGATGCCGTCGGTTCCGTCGCCCTGCTCGCTCCACACCGGGCAACCAAGCAGCCACGCGCCGAGCGAGCCAACGACCATGAAGGATTGAACAGTGATGGGGTGCTTGCGCATAGCGACGCCTCCGGAACAGTGGTCCACCGCAATGGACAGCGGGTGCCTTGTGGTTTCCAGGTCAGTACGACGGACCGTTTCAGCATCTCCCATGCCGGGACTCAAGTCGCGCCATTCGTTCCGTCGGCTCGGTCGGCCGACGGCTCCGTGAATCCGAGTTCATAGCGCGTCCGTGAACGATCGCCTCCCGCTCGACCGGAGCGGAGGCCGCATCGCCGGGATCGCTGTAGTTGTTTCGCCACGGCGGAGGGCAGTCTGTTATCGTCGCGCCGCCGCGAGAAGAGGGCAGACCAAGCGCATGGACGTCGTATGTGAACGCTGCAAGGCAGAGTACGAATTTGACGACGCGCTGGTCTCCGAGCGTGGGACCACCGTCAAATGCACGAACTGCAGCCATCAGTTCAAGATCTTCCGCCCCACGTCCGAGACCGACGCCGCCAAGGTGTGGAACCTCCGTCGACCTGACGGAACGGTGATCCCCTTCGACTCCCTCGCGGTGCTCCAGAAGTGGATCCTCGAGGGCAAGGTCAGCAAGATGGACGAGATCTCCCGCGCGGGCGAAGGCTGGAAGAGCCTCGGCGCCATCGCGGAGCTCGAGAGCTTCTTCGCCACGGCCGAACTCCGTGCCTCGCAGCACGCCCCCGGCCGCTCGGGTCAACGCTTCCCGAGCATGAGCGGCGTGCGCGCTCCGACGCCCGCCCCGGGACAGAACCGCTCCATCCCGCCCAACCCCTCGCGTCCGTCTCCTGGGCTGAGCTCATCGACGATCCGTCCTGGCGGCGCCGCCCCGCCTCCCCCGCCGGTCTCCCTGCGCGCGCCCTCGCACGGCGGCACGCCGCCGCCCGTACCCAACTCCCTGCGTGGGCCGTCGGTCGTGAAGAGCACCAGCGCTCCCAACAACGCCAGCACCCAGAACGCCAGCACGCTGGTGCAGATCCCGCCGCCGCCGAAGATGCCGGCGGAGATGGGTCCGATGTCCCCGGTCCCGAGCCCCGATCGGCACGAGCCCCTCGCCGACGAGGTCGAACGCGCCCGGCCGCGACCCGCGAGCGTGCCGCCGAAGGTGGTGCTGCCGCCGCTGCCCGCGCTCTCCGCATCGCCCCGTGACCTCGTCGACGACCAGGCCCCGACGCGCTCGATGTCCTCGGACCCCCGTGGCCTGAGCAACCCGCCGACCGCCAACCGTCGCGGTGGCCTCGCGGTCGGCCTGGTGGCGGGCGCGCTCCTCGCGGGTGGGGCGCTCCTGGTCTCGTATCGCACAGGCGTGTTCGGCACGACCGGCCCGTCGACCCCTGGCGCCACCCCCGCGAGGGACACGGCCCGGCGCGACCGGGTCATCGCCGAGGCCACCGAGCGGGTCCGCCGTTACAGCCTCGCCGGGATGGACGAGGCGCGGGAGGAACTCTCCGCCGCGATCGCGCTGCGCCCGGACGATGCGGCGCTGGTAGCGACGCGGGCGGAGGTGCTCGCCGCCTGGTCGGAGATGCTCACCCAGCAGGCCGATGACCTCGAGGCACAGGCCGCCCTGCCGGGCGCCGACTCGCCGCGACTGCGAGCCTCGGCCGAGCTCGTCCGCCGCGACGGCGTGGCGCGCAGGGAGCGGGCCCGCACCGACCTCCACGCGGCGGAGGCGGCGATCGCGTCCGTCTCCCCCGCCGAGCTCCCGGTGGTCGAGGCCCGGCTCGCCGACGTGGCGCGCGTGGTCGGAGCGCCCACGCTGACCAGCCACCTCGAAGCCGCCCGGCGGACCTCGCCCACCAGCGAGACCTCGCTCTACCTCGCGCTCGCGACGCCCTCGGACGACGCCGCGTCCGCCGCCGGCCTTCGCGCCGCCGTCGGCGCCGAGCCGCAGAACCACCGGGCGCGCGTGGCCCTGGCGCGGCTGCTCCAGCGCAAGGGCGATGTGCGAGGCGCGCAGGAACTCCTGGCCGAGGCGCTCCGGACCGAGCCGGAGCACGAGGCGCTGCTGGGCCTCTCGCGCTCGCTCGGGTCGACAACCGTCGTGGCCGCCCCGGCCAACGCGCCCTCCACGCCCGATGCCGGCGCGCCGGTGGTGGCCGTGGCGCCGACGACCCCGGTGGTCCCTGCACCGGTCGCGGCGGCGCATCCTCCGGCGGCGACGACTCCCGCCGCGGCTCCGACGACCCCGCACCACGGCAGCGACATGAGCGGCGCCCTCGCGGCCGCGATGGCCCCAACGCGCGACTACGACCGCCTCGTGCGCGACGCCGACACGCTCCAGCACGCGGGGCGTACCGCCCTGGCGCGCGAGCGCTACCAGCAGGCCCTCGCGGTGCGAGCCACCGGCTCCGAGGCGCTCACCGGCCTCGGCTTCGTCGAGCTCGACCAGAGCGCCGTCGGCGCGGCGATCTCGCGCTTTCGTCAGGCGCTCGCGAGCAACCCCCGGTACTCCGAGGCCTACATCGGGCTCGGTGAGGCCTACAGCCACCAGCGCAGCTACGCCCAGGCGGTGCAGGCCTATCAGCAGTACCTCGCGATCAACCCCGGCGGCTCGCGGGCGGAGATGGCGCGTCGGCAGATCGAGTCGCTGCAGGAGCGGATCAGCTCGGCCCGGGTCCCGGAGACCCCGGGCGGCGACGCCGCGACCAGCCCCTGACGATGACCCCGGCCGCGCTGGACGACGAGGGCTTCGCACCGCTCGGCCCCTTCGAGCTGGAGGGACCCTCCGAGCAGGATGGCTCCCCCCTCCTGGAGGCGCTGCGCCTGCTCGGGGTGAGCGAGCGTGCGACCACCTCGGAGGCCCGCGCGGAGGCCTCGGCGAGGCTGGCGGAGGTGTGGTCGGCGACGGGTTCGGTCGGGCTGGAGCGCGACGCCCTGGCCCGCGCGAGCGCGGCGACGCCCGAGGCCCTGACGCGCTTGATGGCGCTGCACATCGAGACCGGCCGCTGGTCCGACGCGGCCCGCGCCGCCGAGGCCCTCGCGAGCTCCGAGGACACCGCGGAGCGTCGCGCGGTGGCCTGGCGTCGCTGGGCCGCGGCGGGCTCGCTCGACGACGCGCGCCGCCTCGCGAGGGAGGGTGACCCGTCGCGCGTCGCGGCGGCCTACCTCGCGAGCTCCGCGGAGCGCGAGGAGGTGCTCGCGACCGCCGCGGAGAAGGCGCAGCGCGACGGCGAGACGGAGGCCTGGCGATCGCTCTCGCTGGACGCGTGGATCGGGGCGCAGGGCGACCGGGGAGCCGATCGGCTGATCGAGGCGCTGCGGGCCTGCGGGCGACCGGGGGCGGCGATGTTCGTCGCGCTCGAGGACGCCGCGCGGAGCTACCTCGCCGGCGGAGCCACGAGCCTGCGACTCGCCGCCGAGCTCGCCGCCGGAGAGTCCGAGGCGCTCGCGGTGTGGACGCTGCGCTCGCTCATCCCGGGTCCCGATGCAGCGGGCGCGAGAGAGACCCTGCGCGACCTCCTGGCCGACCGGGGGCGCACCGCCGAGCTCGCGGTGCGACTGCGGGTCGATGCGTGGTCCGCCCCGGAGTCCTCCCGCGCCGCGGCGTGGAAGGGCGTCGCCGCGATGGAGCTCCCGCACGACCCGCTGCTGGCCACGCGGGCGCTGGTGGAGGCGCTGCGCGCCCAGCCGGACGACCCCGAGGCCCTGGCGCTGCTGCGCGCCCTGGCGGCCGAGCCGACCGTCGAGGCCGCGACGAGGGACGCGGCCTGGGGCCTGGTGCGCTCGCCGGAGCTCGGACCCGAGCGCCGTCGCGAGCTGCTGCTCTGGCTAGGGTCGCTGGAGGAGGCGGCGGGTGACCTCGCCGCCGCGGAGAGCGCGTACGCGGGCGTCGAGGGCGCGGTGCCGGAGGCCTTCGAGGGGCTCTCGCGCGTGTACGAGGGCGCGGCGCGGCAGGTGGCGCAGGCGGAGGCGGAGTTCGGTGCGCTGGCCGCGGCCGCCGTGGAGGCGCGCGGGGACCAGGTCGACGAGGCGGTGGCTCGCTGCGCCGCGACGCCGGGCGCGCTGGCCGCCGCGGGCGCTGCGCTGGAGACGCTGGCCGGGCTGTCGCTGCACCACGCGGGGGCGGCGGCGCTCTGGGTGCGCGCGGCCCGGCGCTCCGCCGTCGGGGGCACGCTCGCCGCCGTGCTCCGTCGGCTGGCGACCCGCAGCGAGCTCGCGCCCGTGCGGCGGGAGGCCTTGCTCGAGTGCCTCACTCTCCCGGAGCTCTCGGCAGGCGGCGGCTCGGACGCCGTCGAGCTGCTGCGGCTGTTCCTCGAGGACCTGCCGGGGGACGCGACCGTCGCGGCCGCCCTCGCGGCCCTCGCGGAGCAGCGCGCCGACGAGGCCCTGACCCACGACGCGATCCGCGCCGTCGCGACCGCCAGCCAGGAGCCGGTGGAGCGCGACATCCTGCTCCGCTTCGCCGGCGTACGGAGCGGCGCCTTCGAGGCGCTCGGGGCCGCGACGGAGGAGCCCGTTCCGTCCGCGGGGCGCGGTGATCGGCTCCGTCGGCTACACGACCTCGTCGGCGACAGCGTGACGGTGCTCGCGCTCCGTGCCCGCGCCCTCATGGCCTCGTCGGGCGCCCGCGCAGAGGCCCTCGCCGTCGCGCGACGCTTCGTCGAGGCGGCCCCGTGGTCCCCGGAGGCGGTGTTCGCGTTCGCCGGGCTCGCCCGTCTCGGCGACGATGGGGCCGACGTGGTGGCGGCCATCCGCGCGGCGCTGCGCTCGTGCGCCCGGCTGCCGGAGCTCGCCTCGCTGGTGCGCGGCGCCGTCGCGAGGCTCGCGGAGCTCGGCGACGAGACCGCCATCCACCATGTGCTCGACGCCGCGACAGACGCGGGGCTCCTCGCCGACCGACCGATCGCGGAGCTCGCCCTCTCGCGCTCGCACGGCGGCGGACCGGTGATCGTGCGGCGGCTGGAGATCGCGATCGCCGCGAGCGAGGCGCCCGACCCCGCGTGGATCACCCGGCTCGTCGGGCTTCGCGAGGCGGCGGGCGACGCGCTCGGGGCGCTGGGCGCGAGGCTGCGCGGGCCCGACGCCGGGCGCGCGAAGGAGGAGGAGCTCGACGCCCTCGCGGACGTGGCCGTCGACGACGAGGCGCAGGGGCGCTGGGTGCGGTGCGTCGTCGCCAACGGGCTACCGCAGGTGGCGCTGCGATGGCTCTCGCGCTGGGCGTCGGCGAGGGGCATCGAGGTCGGCGCGGGGCTGCGGCTCCGGTGCGCGGCGCGCGTGGCGTGGGCCGTCCAGGGGGACGGCGAGGCGGCGCTGGAGTTCTTGCGGGACGCCGTGCGCACGGAGGTCGACGCCTCGGACGTGCTCCAGGACGCGGACCTCATCGGGCGACGCTCCGGGCACCTCGACGGGCTGCTCTCGATCTATGACGACGCCGCGGGCGAGGCCGCCGGGGTGCACGGCCGGCAGGCGCTGAACTACCGGCGCTCGCTGGCGCTGGAGCACGGCGGGCGCTCCTCCGAGGCCCTCGAGGCGCAGCTCGCGCTCTTCCGCGAGGTGCGCACCATCGGCGCGCCGCTGCACGCCATCGAGCGGCTGGCCGGGGCGACCGGGCGCTGGGCGCCGATGCTCGAGGCCTACGAGATCCTCGCCGCGGAGGCCCCGTCGTCCGAGGCCAGGCTTCAGTTCCTGCTGCGGTGCGCGGAGATCTCGCGGTCGCAGCTGCGGTCCGCCGAGCGCTCGCTCGGCTTCGAGGTGCAGGCCTGGCAGACCAGCCGCTCGCGCTCGCTCTGGGACCGGGTGATCGAGCGCTCGCGCGCGCTGCGGGCGGCCCACCCCGCCGCGGCCACCGACGCGATCAACGCCCTCATCGACGGCGAGCTCGCGTCCGCGCAGCAGGCCTGGGACGACTCGGTCCGCGGGCTCCACGCGCTGCAGGCCCTGGATTGCGCGCTCACCGAGGCGCGCGACCCCGATCGGGCCGTCGCCGCCATCGGCCTCTACCTCCGCCAGCACGAGGCGCCGCGCGTCGCCCGCAGCACCGTGCTGGAGATGATCGGCCGCCCGTCGGTGCCGCCCGATCTCCAGGAGACGCTCCGCGCCTCGCCGGTCCTGGCCTCGACCCCGCCTCCCCCTCCGACGCCGGAGACCCGGCCGCCTTCGCGCATGGGCACGCTGGAGCTGGTCCTCGACGAGGAGCCCTCGGCCGAGAGCGCCGAGCGCGCGATGGCCGCGACGCCGGCGCCGGTCGCTCCGTCGCGCCCCACGCGGGAGGGCCACGAGTGGATCTCCTTCGTCGCCGAGCCCAAGCCCGTCACGGCCGCGCCCATCAGGCCGACGGGCTCCGAGCCCCCTCCGCCGGTCGTGCCCCAGACGCTCCAGCCGAGGCTCGAGCGCGTCGTCCCGGAGGAGATCGACGCCGACAGCTTCGTCATCACCTCGATCTCGCCCGAGGTCCCTCGGCGAGCGAGCCCGAAGCCCGAGGCCCCGGCCGCGCCCGCCGTGGTGACCGCCGTCCCCGAGGAGGTCCTGCGCGAGCGCATCGCGCGCCACGACGACGGGGCCGCGGTGATCCTCGCCACGCGCCTCGCCGAGGACCCCGAGCGCGCCCACGAGGCGGTCACCCTCCAGCGGGCGCGCTTCGACGCCGACCCGACGCGCCTCGACGCCCTCGACGCCCTCATCGAGCTCGCGCGGCGCAGCGACCAGCGGGGCGAGACGCTCGGGCTCACGCAGGTGCGCTCGGTGCTTCGCGGCGAGTCCGTGGAGCTGCACCCGCTGCACCCGGTGGAGCTCGACGACCCGCCGGACGGCGTCGCGCGGCTGCTGCTCCCCTCGCGCCTCGGACCCTTCGCGGAGCTCGGCACCCTGCTCTGGGAGAGCGTCGGCGTGACCTGGCGGCGCGAGCTCGCCCGCTCCGCCGCGCGCGACGAGGGCGTCCGGCTCTCTCCGACCTCCTCGGTGCTGCGGCCCTTCCAGGCGGCGCTGCGGCTGCTCCAGATGCCGCGCTCGACCGGGCTCCTGCTGCGGGACGGGCCCATCTCCGCGCCCACCCTCTCGGTGGCGTCCTCGCCGGTGTCGCTGGTGATGTCCCTCGAGCAGGCGACGGACTCGCCCGCGGGGCACTTCGCCCTCGGCTTCCACCTGGAGGGCGCGCGCACCGGGCACCTCCCCATCACGGCGCTCCCGCCCGAGGTGGCCGACCGCATGGTGCGAGCGCTGACCTTCGCCTTCGGCGCGCCGATGACCGATCGGGTCGAGCCCGCGGTCGCCGCCGCCGCGGCGCAGCTCATGGACGCGACGCCCACGCGACTGCACCGCCAGCTCCGCGCCTACGTCGAGGAGCTCGGAGGCTCGCTCACCCCCGCTCGGTGGCGTTCGGTCATCGACCAGGCCAGGGCGCGCGCCGGGCTGCTGGTGTCCGGTGACTTCTTCGAGGCCTCGCGGTGGCTGCTCGCCAGCGCGCCGGTGGAGGTGCCGCGCTCGCTCTCCTGGGCGCTGGTCGAGTGGGAGCCGCTGCGCGACCTGCTCCGCTTCGCCGTGAGCGAGGAGTACCTCATGCTGCGCTGGCCCAACTCGGACGGCCGCCGGCGTCGCGTGTCCTCCCGCCCCGCACCCCCTGAGTCGCGCTAAAGGTCGGGGACGCGGATCGCTCGTGCGCGCGCAGGTCGAACTCACCTCGGAGTGTCCCGAGTGCCGCACCCGGGGCGTGTGGCTGGAGCTGTATGATCCGGCGATGGCCGCGACGGCGCTCGGTCTGCCGGCGGAGGCGCGCTGCCGGCTCTGCGGCGCCGAACACGTGGGGCGCGTGACGCCCGGGTCCGCCCCGCTGCGCGCGCCGAGGCCCGTCGGAGAGTGTCCCTGCTGCGCCAAGCTCCTCGACGAGGGCGAGGTCGCGGCTCATGTCTGCCGGGCGTGCGGAGCGCGCGCCACGATGGAGCCGGTGCGACCCGGCGCGGAGCTCGGCGACCCCGCGGCGCTGGAGCGGTCGCTGCGCGCGCTCATGGTCGACGAGGGAGACGACGACCTCGCGGGCTTCGTGCTGCGCGCGTTCGGAGAGGGCGACCTCGCGGCTCTCGCCGGGCGATACGCGCAGGGGCAGACGGTGGACACGAGCCTCGACGGGGGGACCGGGTTCCTGTCCGGGGCGGTGTCGCGGGCGACGCCCGAGGCGCGAGGGACCGCGGCGCCGACGGCCGCGGCGACCATCGCCGACGACCGGCGCGCGATGCTGCTCGCCCTCGTGAGCGTGCTGATGGCCGACGGCCAGCGCGACCCGCGGGAGATGCCGCTGGTGGAGGCGTTCCTGAAGGCGGAGGGGCTGGCGCCGCCGTCGGCGGAGGAGCTCCGGGTGCATCGCCCGGTGGAGATCGCCGCGAGGGTTCCGGTCGAGCGGCGCGAGGGGCTCGTGTCGCTGATGGCGCAGCTCGCGTACGCCGACGGCGTGGCGGACCCGAGCGAGGTGCGCGTGGTGCGGGCCTACGCCGACGCCTGGGGCGTCTCGCAGGACGAGGTCGACCACTGGCTGGAGACCTACCGCGCGGCGCGGCGCTCGCGACAGCAGCGCCTCCTCGATCGGCTGCGGTCGTTCTTCCTGGCGGGGTAAGCGCGCTACCATCCGCCGCAACGGCGATGAGCGAGACCACGACGGCGACCGGGGGGGGCGCGGAGGCGCAGCGCGACGGCGTGGCGCGCTCCATCGGGCGCGTGCAGCAGCAGTTCGAGCTGGTGATGGACAACGTGCGCCGGGTGATCGTCGGCAAGGACGACGTGATCGCGCGCCTGCTCGTCGCGATGACCGCGCGGGGCCACGTGCTGCTGCGCGACGTGCCGGGCGTGGGCAAGACCATGCTCGCGCGCAGCGTCGCGGCCTCCATGGCGTGCGTGTTCAAGCGCATCCAGTTCACGCCCGACCTGCTGCCGATGGACGTCACCGGCTCCAACGTGTTCGACATGCGGCGGCGGGTGTTCGAGTTCCAGCGGGGGCCGGTGTTCACCAACCTGCTGCTCGCCGACGAGATCAACCGCGCGCCGCCGAAGACGCAGAGCGCGCTGCTCGAGGTGATGGAGGAGCGCCAGGTCACCGTCGAGGGCGAGACGCACAAGCTCGACGAGCCCTTCCAGGTCATCGCCACCATGAACCCGCTCGACCACGAGGGCACCTACGCCCTCCCCGCGGCGCAGCTCGATCGCTTCATGGTGATGCTCTCGCTCGGCTACCCCGCCGAGGCCGCGGAGGTGCACATGCTCAACGTCCACCTCCAGCCCGACGCGCCGCTCGCGCAGCTCCAGCCGGTCATCTCCCGCGACGACTTCCTCGGCTGGCAGCGCACGGTCCCGATGATCTTCATGAGCGACGAGCTCAAGCGCTACACCGTCGCCGTGGTGCAGTCGCTCCGCGGCGACCCGCGCAACCTCCAGTCGATCTCGCCGCGCTCCACCATCCAGCTCGCCCGCGCGGGCCAGGCGAGGGCGATGCTGCGCGGCCGGGACTACGTCGTCGCCGAGGACGTGCAGACCGTCGCGCCGGACGTGATGGGCCACCGAGTGCTGCTCGCGGACGGGCGCGCGGGCCGCGAGTTCGTCATCGAGGCGCTGCACCGGGTGGCCGTCCCTCGATGACCGCGCCGCGCGCCGGGAGCGGGGCGCTGCTCGTGGCGCGGGTGCTCTTCCACACGACCCTGCTCGCCGCGCTGCCCTTCATCGTCGGCGGCCTCGCGGGCTTCTTCGCGGAGGTCTCGCAGGTGAGCGAGACCCTCCCGCGGCTCATCGAGCGCGCCTCGGTGGTCTTGCTCCCGCTGCAGGTGGTGCAGGGCGTGTGCGTGTTCCTGAAGGTGCGCCGCGAGCTCTCGCTCACGGACGCCGCGCCCTCCGCCCGCGCGGTGCTGGAGAGCGTGCTGCGCCACACCCGCGTGATGACCGACAAGGGCCTCGGGCTCTTCTTCGGCGCGCTCGTCGCGGTGGTGCTCTCGCTCACGCTGAAGTTCGCCGAGCTCGGGATCATCGCCGTCCTCGGGCTCAGCACCCTCTACGCGGTGGTCACCACGGGAGTGCTGCTGAGCACCGTCGTCGCGCAGCGCTTCGAGGAGCGCCTGGCGGCCCGCGGCGGCATCATCGGGCGCGAGTTCGTCCCGGTGGTGGTGGAGTCCGGCGAGAGCGTCGAGGAGCGCTTCCACTTCGAGCGGGTCCCGGTGCCGTGGGGCTTCGTGGTGCAGGTCTACCAGCGCCTGCCCGCTCGCCTCGCGACGGAGAGCCGGCACGTCGTCGGGGCGGCGGTCTCCATGCGCCGGGTGACCCTCGCGCGCTCGCTCCACCGGACGCCGCGCGGGGACTACCGCATCCCCCCCGCGAGCGTCGCCTTCACCGACCTCTTCGGCCTCACCCGCGTCGCCATCGCGCAGGCCGCCGAGGCCCGGCTGCGGGTGCTCCCGCGGCTCTCCCCGGTGGCGCTCCCGGCCGCGCCGCGCACCATCGCGCCGCAGGAGGGCGCCCTCTCGGTGCTGCGCCGAGCGCCCACGGAGGATTGGTTCCGCGTGCGGGAGTACCTGCCGGGCGACGACACGCGGCGCATCCACTGGAAGCTCAGCGTGAAGCTCGGGCACCTGCAGGTGCGGCAGCCCGAGACGGTCCCGGTGGTGCGGCGGCGGGTGCGCCTCGTGCTCGACAACTACCTGCCGAGCGCCCACGCGCAGGGCGAGGAGGTCGACCTGGTGCTGGGCGACGTGCTCGACCGCCTCGTGGAGCTGTGGGCGTCCCTCGCCCGCGCCCTCGCCGAGCGCGGCGAGTCGGTGCAGCTCTCCGTAGCGACCGGCGAGGGCGCGAGGCCGACGGAGACGCTGGAGCTCACCCGCGGCGCGCAGCCGCGGCTGCTGGAGCTCGGGTCGCGGGTGCAGTGGCAGTCCGAGACGGACTTCCACGAGGTGGGCGGCGCGCTGGAGCGGGGGCAGTCCATGGTGGTGGTGACGGCGAGGTTCCTGCCGCTGCCGCCGCTGCCGCCGCCCGCGGGAGGGGCGGTGACGTGGGTGTTCCTGCCGGTGGCGGACGAGATCCCCACGGCGCTGCCGCGGCGCGCGGTCGACAAGGTGCTGGCGTTCTTCACGCAGCCCTTCGCCCCGGGCGCGGAGGAGAACGCCCTGCTCGCGTCGGCGCAGCGAAACAACGCGCGGCGTCGCCTGGAGACCGTGCGCGCCAACACCGCGCACCTCACGGCGCAGGGCTCCGCGGCGGCCGAGGCGGCGCTTCGGGCGCGGGGAGAGCCCTTCTACCGGGTCTCCCGCAGCGGCGTGGCCTACCTGCTGGGGTAGCGATCGCGCGGGCCCGCTGGCCGGTGGCGCTGTCCCTCGCCGCCTACGGGATCAGGTCGTCCTCGTCGTCGGCCGCGCCGCGCGCGACCTCGACGGCCTCGCGGATCTCCTCCATCACGTCGGCGAAGGCGGCGCCCAGCCACGAGGCCCACTCCTCCTCGAAGGACTCCAGCGAGCCCGTGAAGCCCTCGCGGTGGCCGTCGATCGCGAGCACCGAGACCGCGACGCCCAGCCGGTCGACGGTGAGCGTGACGGAGTCGCCCGCGGCGGTGTCCCGCGACCAGGAGCGCGTCATCCGCCCGCCTCCTCGCGCGGCGGCAGCAGCGACGCGATCACCGCCACCAGCTCGGCCGGCTCGATGGGCTTCGAGACGTGCGCCCGAAACCCGCTGAGCAGCGCGCGCGTGCGGTCCTCCGAGCGGGCGTGGGCCGTGACCGCCACCGCCGGCGTGCGGCCTCCCTCCTCCGCGGAGAGCGCGCGCACCTTGCGGATGAACTCGTAGCCGTCCTCGTCGGGCATCCCGACGTCCGAGAGCAGCAGGTCGGGCCGCACCTGCCGCAGCAGCGCCAGCCCCTCGGCCGCGGAGGCGGCGACCTCCACCAGGGCTCCGCAGCGCTCGAGCAGCGCGCGCATCAGCTCTCGCGCGCCGGGCTCGTCGTCGACCACCAGCAGTCGCGCGCCGCGCAGCGCGCCCGTGGCCGCGAGGTCGAGGGTCTCGGCCGACGTCGAGGCCCCCCTGGCGAGATAGGGCTCGGTGTGCCGCGCGGCGGCGAGCGGCAGGCGCACGGTGAACGCGCTCCCCTTGCCCTCGCCCTCGCTCTCCACGGTGACCGTGCCGCCGTGGAGCTCGGTCAGGCTCTTCACGATCGCGAGCCCGAGGCCGAGCCCTCCGTGCCGCCGCGTGGTGCTGCCCTCCTCCTGGCGGAAGCGCTCGAACACGTGCGGCAGGAACTCCGGCGCGATGCCCCGCCCGGAGTCGCTCACGGTGACCTCGACGGACGACCCGGGCCTCGACACCACCACCCCGACCCTCCCCCCTCGCGAGGTGAACTTCACGGCGTTGGAGAGGAGGTTCCAGATGATCTGCTGGAGCCGCGCGGGGTCGCCGCGCACCCAGGCCGACGAGTCGAGCGTCGGCTGCAGTCGTACGCCGCGCGCGTCCGCGGCGACGCGCACCGACTCGACCGCGGCCCGCGCCAGGGCACCGACGTCGGCGTCCTGCACGTCGAGCTGGAGCTTGCCCACGAGGATGCGGCTCACGTCCAGCAGGTCGTCGATGAGCTGCGCCTGCGCCCGCGCGTTGCGCTCGATGGTCTCCAGCGCGCGCCGCTCCTGCTCCTCGGACAGCTGCCCCCCGCGCAGCATCTGGACCCACCCGAGCATCGACGTGAGCGGCGTCCGCAGCTCGTGGCTCACCGTCGCCAGGAACTCGTCCTTCAGCCGGTTGGCCCGCTCGGCCTCGGCGCGCGCCGAGTGCTCCCGCACCATCGACTCGCGGAGCGTGCTGGCGCTCGCGTCGTCCGCGTCGTCGGGAAAGACCTCCTGGAGGTAGCGCCCGACGAGCTCGTCCAGGCGGAGGCCGGTCGCCTGCAGATACGACTCGTTGGCCGTCACGATGCGCAGCGAGCGATCGAGCACGATGTACGGCTCGGGCGAGCCCTCGAGGAGCTGCGCAAAATCGGGTCGCGGAGCGGTCATCGACGGCAGTTATCGGGCCTCCCCTCGGCCCCGGCCAGCGTGTTCGCAAGGTTTATTCAATCTCCGCCCTGTGGCGACCTTGCGGCTGCGGACCGGGCGCCCGTGGCGGATCCGCCTGCTCCCTTCGGCGTCGGACGCCCTGGTCTTCCGAGGTGTGCGCATCGGCCCACCCTGTGCAAAGCGCACCCTTTCGAAGGCCTCTTCGTGATGCCTGACACCCTGTGGAGGACCCCCCTGATGGGAACGCTGCCATCCAGCACATTTCCGCTCGACCTTGTGCAAACCCTCAAGCGCTTTCACTCCGACCGGATCCCCCTGGATGCCCTCCGTGCGCGGCTCCGCGGGATCGGCGACGACCTCCACTCGCTCGACCGCATCGTAGGGGCCGTCGAGCCGCCGCCGGTCCAATGCGCGGAGCGTCCGGCGCCGCCGGGGTCGAGGGAGCGTCGCGAGCTGGAGGCCGAGGGCACGGCGGCGCTGCGACGGGGCGAGCTCGCGGTGGTCATCCTGGCCGGCGGCATGGCCACCCGCTTCGGCTCGACGGTGAAGGCCCTGGCCACGCTCCCGTGCCCCGGGGAGCCCCGCTTCCTCGACGTGAAGCTCGCCGACGCCCGCCGCTGGAACGGCGCCGTCCCGATCGCCCTCATGACCAGCTTCGCCACGCACGACGCCATCGCCCGGGCGCTCGGCGACCGCTCTCCGGTGATGCTCGCCCCGCAGTTCGTGAGCCTGCGGGTCACCCCGATGGGCGAGCTGTTTCTTACCAGGGACGGTATTCCGTCTCCGCACTCCACCGGGCACGGCGACCTCCCGGAGGCGCTCCAGCTCGCCGGGGTGCTGGCGAAGCTCCGCCAGGCGGGCGTCCGCACGGCGCTGGTGTCCAACGTCGACAACGTCGGCGCGACCATCGACCCGGCGCTCTACGCGATGCACCGGCGGAGCGGGGCGAGGATCTCCGTCGAGCTCGTGGCCAAGGCGCCCGGCGACCGCGGCGGCCTGCCCGTGCTGCGCGGCGGGAAGCTGGTGCTGGCCGAGACCTTCCGGCTGCCCGGGGGCTTTCCCGACGAGGCCTTTCCGCTCTTCAACACCAACACGCTCTGGGTCGACCTCGAGGCGCTCGAGGGCGCCTTCCCGTGGACCTGGTGCCCCGTCACCAAGAAGGTCGACGGGCGCGAGGCGATCCAGTTCGAGCGCCTCCTGGGCGAGCTCACCTGGTGGAACGACACGCGCTACCTGCACGTCGAGCGCGACGGAGCGGGCTCCCGCTTCGTGCCCATCAAGGAGCGGGAGGACCTCGCCCGCTCGAGCGATCGGCTCCGCGCGGTGATCGACGCGCAGCGCGAGCGCGAGGGTCGGGGACGGGCGCATCCCCCGGAGGCGCGGCTGACCCATCCTCCGGAGCACAGCAGGGAGTCGACCTTCTGAGCCGAAGGGGCCGCGGCGCGGCGGGTCAGTCGTTGAGCGAGGTGCGCTCGACGCGGCGGCTGCGACGTCGGCGGCTGACGGTGACGGCGCTCTCCACGAGGCCGAAGGTGAGGTAGCACCCGAGGAGCCACGGCAGCGCGAAGGCCGGGCCGAGCCGGGCGCCCACGAGCACGGTGCTGGAGACGCCCGCGGCGATGATCGCGAGCGGCCGCCAGCCGGTGAGCCGCACGTCCTTGAAGGAGCGGAAGTGCACCGTGCTCACCATCAGCGCGGAGAGCGCCGCCATGAGCAGGGCCACCGCGGCCGGGTGCGCGAAGAGGCGGCCGTGCACCGAGTGGTTGGCGAGCACCAGGGCGATGAGCATCCCCGCGGCGCCCGGGATCGGCAGACCGACGATGTACTTGCCGGGCTTCGCGGCGGCGCCGGCCTCGCGGGTGGCGATGACGTTGAAGCGCGCGAGGCGGATGGCGCCGCAGGCCACGTAGAGGAAGCACGCCGCGACGCCGAGGTCGCCGAGCGGCGCGAGCGCCCAGCGCCACGCGAGCAGCGCGGGGGCGACGCCGAAGGAGATCACGTCGGCGAGGGAGTCGAACTGGAGCCCGAACGCGGACTGCGTGCGGGTGAGCCGCGCCACCCGGCCGTCGATGATGTCGAAGAACATCGCGAAGACCAGCAGCAGCGCCGCGGACTGGTAGCGCGCGGGGTCGACCGCCGGAGACTCTGCCGTGGAGAGCAGCCGGATGGCGTTGAAGCCACAGAAGATGCTCGAGACGGTGAAGAGGTTGGGGAGGATGAAGAGGCTTTTACGGAGGTCCATGGCTACGCGAGCGGAGGCGTAGCACTGGAGGGGGGGAGAGGGCGAAAGACGGGGCTTCGATCAGCCCGGGGCGCCGCAGCGGTTGGCGACGCCGCCGCCGCCGCAGGCCTGGCCCGCCGGGCAGGGACCGCAGTCGAGCAGGCCGCCGCAGCCGTCCGCGATCGGGCCGCACTCGGCGTTGAGCGCGGCGCAGGTGCGGGGGCTGCACGGCCCGCGGCCGCAGATGCCGGGCATCCCTGCCCCGCCGCAGGTCGACGGCGACGGGCAGTTGCCGCACTGGATCAGGTTGCCGCAGCCGTCGCCGGCCGGGCCGCAGTGGATGTTCTGCTCGGCGCAGGTGCGAGCGCGGCAGGAGCCCGAGCCGCAGACGCCCGGGGTTCCGCCGCCGCCGCAGGTCATGCCCGCCGGGCAGGCGCCGCAGTCGAGGGTGCCGCCGCAGCCGTCGCCCGCCGGGCCGCAGTGGAGGTTCTGCGACGCGCAGGTCTGCGCCGCGCAGGTCGAGGCGCCGCAGACGCCCGGGGTCCCTCCGCCGCCGCAGCTGAGCGGCGACGCGCAGGTGCCGCAGTCGAGCACCCCGCCGCAGCCGTCGCCCGCGGGGCCGCAGCTCAGGCCCTGGTCCATGCAGGTGCGCGGGCGGCACATGGCCGAGCCGCAGACGCCCGGGGTCCCTCCGCCGCCGCAGGTGCTCCCGGCCGGGCACGCGCCGCAGTCGATGGTCCCGCCGCAGCCGTCGCCCGCAGGGCCGCACCGCAGGCCCTGGGCCACGCAGGTGGTGGGCGTGCACGACGGCGAGCCGCACACGCCGGGGTGGCCGCCGCCGCCGCAGGTTCCGGTCGCGCAGGTGCCGCAGTTGAGCGTCGCGCCGCAGCCGTCACCCGCAGGTCCGCAGCTCAGGCCCTGCGCCGAGCAGGTCACCGGGCGACACGCGGGCGTGCCGCAGACGCCCGGCGTCCCGCCGCCGCCGCAGGTCATGCCCGCCGCGCAGGCGCCACAGTTGAGGACACCGCCGCAGCCGTCGCCCGCGGGGCCGCAGCTCAGGCCCTGCTCGGTGCAGGTGCGCGGGCGGCAGGTCATGGCGCCGCACACGCTCGGGGTGCCGCCGCCGCCGCAGGTGGTGCCGACCGGGCAGGCGCCGCAGTCGAGGGTTCCGCCGCAGCCGTCGCCGACGGGGCCGCAGGTGGCGCCCGCCGCGAGGCAGGTGCGCGGCACGCAGGAGGTCGGGCGCGGCAGGTCCGGGGTCACGCACGACGCGAGGTCGAAGAGCATGAACTCCAGCACCTTCTCCTGCGCCGTCAGCGTCGTGCCGGAGCACTCGGAGGGGAAGGTCTGCCCGCTCGTGCGCCCGTTGCTCACGTGGAAGTCGCTGAAGAGCACGCGCCCGCACTGGGTCTCCGGCGCGGCCGCGACGGGCGTGTTGAAGGTGAGGTGCTGCACCGTCGCGGGCGTGGACGAGTAGATCCAGCGGGCGGTCGGGGCGACCACCGCGTCGACGTCGTGACGGGGATCGTTGATGGAGATGCGGTTGAGCCCGGTGGCGGCGCCGACGAGGGTCAGCCACTGGGCGAAGGCCTGACCTCGCGGAAACGACGTGTCGATGATCCCGGTGAGGGGGTTGCCCGGGTTGGTCTGTCGGGTGCGCCACGTCGCGACGCTGGAGAAGGGCGCGACGTTGTAGAGCCACGTGTAGCTGAAGTGCGTGGTGAACACGCGCCCGCCCGCGTTGGCGTACTCGACCAGGTTGCGCTGCGCCGCGGGGGGCTTCTCGATGTGCGCGCCCTCGCAGGCGAAGAGCACCATGTCGTAGCGAGAGAGCGTCGCGGGGGTGTTGTAGAGGTCGCTCGCGGCGGGGGTGTTGCGCCCCGCGTTGGCGCCGTTGGCGACGTAGAGCTGCACCCGGCCGCCGCCCGCGGGCGTGGTGAACTCGGAGTCCGCGATGCCGATCTTGCGAAGCACGCACTCGAGCGCGTCGACGTTGCCGGTGACCATCGCCATCAGCGGGATGTCACCCTCGGTGCGGTTGCGCGGCAGGCGGGTGAGCGTGGTGGGCAGCGCGTTGTCGACGCACGACGCCACGTTGGAGATGGTCACCTGGCGGCGCCACCGCCCGAGCTGGATCACCAGCGGGATGTTCGCGCCCACCGGAACGTCGCGGAGCACGAAGCGCCCGTCGGGACCGGTGACGGCGCTCACCACCGGGGAGCCGGAGGTCGCGGCGCCGCAGCGGTCGCACGACACGCCCGGCGTGAAGGGCGCGACCGCGGTGTTGGGGATGTAGACCACGGCGTTGTAGAGCGGGTCGGGCGAGACCATCGCCGGGGTCACCACGGTGCCCGAGATGGTGGTCGTCGCGCCGCCCGCGCACATCGCGCGGCGCAGGCAGAGCCCCGTGCACGCGGTCGACCCGCCGGGCGCGCCGCAGACGCTGGGCGTCCCGCCGCCGCCGCAGGTGGTGCCCGGAGCGCAGAGCCCGCAGTCGAGCAGCGCCCCACAGCCGTCGGCCACCGGGCCGCAGTTGGCCCGCGCCTGCGTGCAGGTGCGCGGAACGCAGCGGGGCGCGCCGCACACGCTCGCCACGCCGCCACCGCCGCAGGTGGTGCCCGCCGGGCAGGTGCCGCACATCAGGAGACCGCCGCAGCCGTCGGCCACCGGGCCGCAGTTGGCGCTCGCGCTCCCGCACGTTCGCGGAACGCACGCCCGCCCCGCATCCGCGGCTCCGCCGGAGCCGCACACGCTGGCGCGTCCGCCTCCGCCGCAGGTGGTGCCCGCCGGGCAGGTGCCGCACATCAAGAGACCGCCGCAGCCGTCGGCCACCGGGCCACAGTTGGCGCTCGCGCTCCCGCAGGTCCGCGGAACGCACGCGCTGCCCGCGTCGGAGGTGCCGCCGGTCCCGCAGATGCTCGGCCGACCGCCGCCGCCGCAGGTCTGGCCCGCCGGGCAGGTGCCGCACATGAGCAAGCCCCCGCAGCCGTCGGACACCGGGCCGCAGTTGGCGGCCGCGCTCCCGCAGGTCCGCGGAACGCACGCGCTGCTGCTGCCCGCGACGCCGCACACGCTGGCGCGCCCGCCGCCGCCGCAGGACTGGCCCGCCGCGCAGGTGCCGCACATCAGGAGCCCGCCGCAGCCATCGGCCACCGGTCCACAGGTGGCGCCCGCGCTCGCGCAGGTCCGCGGAACGCACGCGCTCCCTCCGCAGCGGTTGGCCATGCCCCCGCCGCCGCAGCTCTGGCCCGCCGGGCAGGTGCCGCACATCAGGAGACCGCCGCAGCCGTCGGACACCGCGCCGCAGGTGGCGCCCGCGCTCTCGCAGGTCCTCCGCACGCACGCGACCGCCGCGTCGGTGGCCCCGCCCGATCCGCACGCGCCCGGCCGACCGCCGCCGCCGCAGCTCTGCCCGTCGGGACAGCTGCCGCAGTCGAGCTGTCCACCGCAGCCGTCGCCCGCGGGGCCGCAGCTCACGCCGAGCGCGGCGCAGGTTCGCGGGACGCAGCCCGAGGTCCCGCCGCACTGGCTCAGTCGACCGCCGCCGCCGCAGGTCTGCGGAGCCGTGCAGTCGCCGCAGCGGATCACGCCTCCACAGCCGTCGCCGATGGGTCCACAGGTGGCGCCCGCGCTCTCGCAGGTCACGAGCCCGCAGCCGCGGCGCGGCGCGTCCATGACCACCGCGTCGGAGGCGGAGGGCGCGTCGGTGGCGCCGTCGTTCGAGGAGACCACCGACTGGTCGCTGCACGAGGCGATGGCGGCGGCCACCATCAGCATTCTCAACAAGGCCAATGAGGGAGCCTGCATCCTGCGATCATTCACGAGAGCCCGACTCCTACTCAACCCGACAATTCGATTATTTCACCGGGCATTGGAGCGTTTCAATCCTGCAATGAACGCCTTTCACCAATGGCATTCAACAGCTCGAAACGACCTGTTGTCAGGCCAATTGTCGATATCATCCGGTCCGATCCCGATAACCGATATCTCGATCGATGGGTCGGTGTGGCGCGCACCCTCGCGCCGCCGTGGTGTCGGTAGACCGACACGTCCGCGCGGGCCCTGCCGGCGGCCTCGGGCTGCGTAGCCGGCGACGCAGGCGCGCTCATTCTTCGCGGCAATTTCAGTGCAATTCACCCTCCGAGAACGCGTGACCGCGGCGCCCCCGCGGGATATGTCGGCGAGCATGACGATGCCCGCCCCTCCCACGTCCGCGCCCTCGACGCGCCCGTCGAGCAAGCCTCACGAGTTCATCGCCGTCGAGGCGCCTTCGCCGGAGCAGCGCCGAGCGCGCGCCGCGAGCTTCGCCGCCCCTGGGGAGAAGCGCACCCGGTATCACCTGCCGGAGCGCCTCGACTCGGCCTCGCCGGTCGGCTACCGCACTCGCGTCTCGCTGACGCGAGCGGAGGCCGAGACGATGCTCTCGGTGCTCGCGCTGGCTCGGCCGACGGGCTTCGTCCCGGGCCCGACGCCGGTGGAGTCCGAGCTCTTCGAGGAGTGCTCCCTCGGGGTGATGACCGCGCGACAGTCGACGAACTTCCGAGGGCACCGCGACGTGCTCCTCGGCCCCGACGACTCGGCCCGCGCGGCGGCGCTGCTGCGGCGCATCGGCACCTCCGGCGTGCCCGTGCTCGACGGCGCGGCGTACACCCACGTGGTGCTCTCGCGTCCCTACCGCACGGCCTTCACGCTGCTGCTGACCTTCATCGGGCACCGGGCCTTCGAGAGCCTCGCGACGGTGCCGATGCGGGCGTGGGCCAAGCGCTTCCGACACGCCGACGACATCCCGACCATCGGGTACCTCACGGAGCTGCACCTGGGCGTGCTCGCCGACGCGATGGAGCGCGCGGCCGTCGTCGCCTCCGCAGGGAAGCGGCGGGCGCAGGTGTTCCTCCGGCCGATGGAGGCGACCACGGACCCGGAGGCGCTGCGGGAGCTGGAGGCGCTCGCGGGCCTCGGCGCGAAGGAGCGCGCGGCGGGCTGGCGCATCGGCCTCGTGGCCCAGGTCGGCTACGCGACGCCGGCGGAGCGGGTGGCCATCGAGGCGGGCTCCGCGAGGCGCATGGGCGCGGCGCTGCTGGCCCTGCGCAGCGAGCGCATCCAGCCGGGCGTGAACGCCGAGGAGAGCGCCCCCGCGGCCTACCAGGAGCGGCAGTCGATGGACGTCTCCGACGCGCTCACCGAGCAGGCAGGCCGCGCGGCCTACAACGCCTTCGCGCACTTCACCGGCGTCGACCGCGACCGCGCGAGAGAGCTGCTCCTGCTCGAGCGCATCGACGTGCTCACCCCCAACGGCAAGGACCGTCTTCGCGCCGTTCGCTCGCAGCTCGCCGAGGTGACCGAGCGGGTGGTGCGGGAGATCCCCCTCTGGGCCGACCTGCCCACCGGGCGCGCGCTGAGCCGCAACGCCGCCCGCGGCCGAAAGGCCTTCGCCCTCGCCGGTCAGCGCATCTACGTGGGCGGCCTCTCGCGGCGCGACGTCGAGGCGGCGGGGCTGCCCTTCGCCTTCGCGGTGCGGGCGTTCGGCGCGGCGGCGGCGCGCAGCGCGCTGGTGGCGGAGCTGTCGGGCACCACGGAGATCCCCGCCGGGTGCGACCTCCTCGCGGGCGTGTGCCTCATGGCCGGACCGGTGAACCAGAACGACATCGGCAAGCAGTTTCACGGCGGGCGCGACCTGCTGGCCGAGGCCCATCCGGACCGCGATCCGACGAGCCTGCTGGTGTGGACGCTCAAGGCCAAGACCGTCGCCGACCCCATCGGCAACGAGCAGCAGCTCCTCGACGCCTCGCGCAAGGGCGCCCTCGTCGACCTGCGCCCTGGGCCGCACGACGTGGTCTCGCTGCGCCGCGGAGGGGCGCTGAAGCCGATGCGAGCGCGCGGCGGGAGGGTCAACGCCGAGCGGGCCTTCGGCGACGTGGGCAACTTCGTGACCGCGCCCGATGGCCGCGAGATCGCGGGCAACCGTGGCTCCGCGTGGCCCTCCGCGTGGTCGCAGGAGGCGAGCTGGTGAGCGCCGGGTCCTTCGCCTCGCTGCTCGCGGCCCACGCGAAGCTCTTCGCCGCGCGACGCCCGGGCCTCTCCCCAGGCGCGACGCTCCCGCCGCTTGAGCGCCGCGCCCGCGGCGTGGTCGCCGACCCGTCCTGGCTCGCGGACTACCGGCGGGTGTGCGGCCTCGCCGACGACGGCGCGCTGCCCACGCTCGCGCCGCAGCTCATGGCCGCTCCGCTGCACCTGGAGCTGCTGGCCGATCGGGCCTTTCCCATCGCGGCGATGGGGATCGTGCACGTCGCCAACCGCACCGAGGAGCGCGTGGCCCTTCCCTCCGGGGCGGCGCTGGACCTCGTGGCGCGCGTCGCCGGGAGCCGCGAGACCGCCCTCGGCGTGGAGATCGACCTGGTGACCGAGGCCAGCTACGCGGGCGCTCTGGCGTGGAAGACGACCACCACGGCGCTGTCCCGACGACGCGGCGAGGCGCCGGGGGAGCGGCCGAAGCGCGAAGCGCCCGCGGCGGGCGTCGAGGGATCGCCGCTGCGCTCGGTGGTGGTGCGCGTGGCCGAGGACACGGGGAGGCGGTACGCGCGCATCGCGGGTGACCTCAACCCGATCCACCAGCGGGCGTGGATGGCGAGGCCCTTCGGGTTTCGCACCGCGATCGTCCACGGGACCTGGACCGTCGCGCGAGCGCTCGCCGAGTGCCTGGACGACCTGCCTCCGCGGCCTCGCGTGGTGGAGGTGCGCTTCCGCAAGCCGGTTCCGCTGCCCTCCTCGGTGGTGGTGTCGGCGTGGCGCCGGGCCGACGGAGCGCTCGACATCACCGTCGCTCCGCCGAAGGGCGGAACCGCCCACGTCGAGCTCCGCGTGACGCCCTCGTAGACCCTTCGCCTCGCGGGGCCTCAGCAGCCCTCGTCCACCATCCCGTTGCAGTTGTCGTCGCAGCCGTTGCAGCGCTCGGTCATCCCCTGCGCGCAGGGCGCACACGACGGGCCGCTCGCGGGCGCGGGGGTGGGCTGCGGATGCGAGGGCACGGCCACGGGCGCCGCCACGGGCGCGGGCGGCGGATACTCGGGAGCGGGCGGGGCGTAGCTCGGAGGCGGCGCGACCGGCGGCGGCGGGACGTAGCTCGGAGGCGGCGCCTCGGGCGCCTCGCGCACGGCGGACCACGCGGGCACCGTCGGCGGTTCGGTGGTCCGCGCTCGCGGCGTCGGGCGGCGAGGCGTCACGGCGGCGCGGCGAGGCAGCGGCGCCGTAGGCTCGGTGGGGCGCGGAGCGGAAACGGTTGGAGGCGTGGGCGTGGGCGCGGGAGCGGGTGCGGGCGCGGTGGGCTCGCTCGCGACGACCGGAGCGGGGTGGGGCTCGTCGGCGGCTCGCTGGCTCTCGGTCACGGCGGAGCGCGAGGGCGAGACGCGGGCCGTGAGGCCGCGCGAGGGAGGGCGCGCGGCGATCCACGCGCCGAGGCCGAGGGCCGGGAGCAGCACCGCCGCGGCGACCAGCGCGGGCGCCCAGCCGCGTCGACGCGCCGGGCTCGGGGGGACCGGGCCCGCGGGAACGGACGGCGCCCCGAGCAGGGTCGGCGCGGCGGCGACCGCGGGCGCGGCGCCCAGCGCCAGGAAGGCGGCGATGCAGGGCTCGGCGCTCTCGAAGCGCTCGCTCGCGTCGCGCGCTACGCACTGCGCGAACCACTGGTCGAAGCCCGTCGGGAGCTTCGTCGGCAGCCCGAGCTCGGCGACCCGCGCGCTGGCCGGCACCATCGGCGCGGCGAACATCTCCGTCAGCACCACGGTGAGCGGCACGTCGTCCGAGGCGCACCTCCAGTACGAGCGCCCCGCGAGCAGCGCGAAGCCGATGAGCCCGAGCGCCCACACGTCCGTCGCGGGGGTGATCTTGCCTCCGTGCGTCTGCTCGGGCGCCATCCAGAGCGGGGTCCCGAGGCCGCCGATGGTGGCGCCGGTGGCGCGGGTCTCCTGCATCACCTTGGCGATGCCGAAGTCCAGGATCTTCACCATCGCCCCGGCGCCCTCGTGCTTCGTGTCGGCGAGGAAGAGGTTCTCGGGCTTGAGGTCGCGGTGCACGATGCCCAGCCGATGCGCTCGCGAGAGCGCGTGGCCCACCTGGCGGAGGATGCCCTTCGCCTCGGGGAGCGAGAACGCGCCCCGCTCCGTGAGCGCCGAGGAGAGGTCGCGGCCCTGGAGGAGTTCCATGGCCATCCAGGGGATGCCCGTCTCCGCGTCGACGCCCGCGCCGACGACCTCCACCACGTGGTCGCTCGCGATCTTCGCCCCGAGCCTCGCCTCCTGGGTGAAGCGCTCTCGCAGCGTCGGGTCGTGGAGCATCCGCGGGTGCATCACCTTCAGCGCGCGGCGCTTGCCCGTGGAGCGCTGCTCGACCACGTAGACCGAGCCCATTCCCCCGTCGGCGAGGAGCCGGATGACCTCGAAGTCACCAGCGAATACGGACCCGGGCGCGAGCGGCGTCGTTCCCATCAGTTGGGAGATACGTTGAGCCGCGCGGGATGATTCGCCATCGGCTCCCGCGAAGGGCGAGGCGGGGGGTCGGTCAGCCCGAGCGCAGCAGCGACTCGGCCCGCTGGGCTCGCCGCGACCGCTGCGCGACCGTCGCCCGCGCGATGCCCTTCAGCTCCTCGATGGCCGTCGCGAGGTCGTCGTTGATGATCAGGTAGTCGAAGAGGCCGTAGTGCGCGACCTCCTCCCTCGCGTTGCGCAGGCGCCGCTGGATGACCTCCTCGCGCTCGGTGCCGCGGCCGCGCAGCCGGTGCTCCAGCGCCTCCCACGACGGGGGCAGCACGAAGACCGCCACCGCGTCGGGGATCGCGGCCTTCACCTGCCGCGCGCCCTGCACGTCGATCACGAAGACCACCCCGCGGTGCGTCTCCCTGGCGAGGCGCACCCTCGACATGGACGTGCCGTAGCGGTGCCCGTGCACCTCGGCCCACTCGCAGAGGTCGCCCTCGGCGATCATCTCCTCGAAGCGCGACGGCTCGACGAAGTGGTAGTCGCGGCCGTCGACCTCGCCCGGCCGCGGCGCTCGCGTGGTGTTCGAGACGCTCTGCACGAGCTGCGGGAACGACTCCAGCAGCGCGCGCACCATCGTCGTCTTCCCAGCGCCGGAAGGCGACGTCACGATCAGGTGCAGAAAGCCATCCATCAGATCACTCGATGTTCTGCGCCTGCTCGCGCATCCGCTCAAGGTCTGCCTTCAACGCCACCACCCCGATGGTGGCCGCCGCGTCGGTCGCCTTCGCCCCGAGCGTGTTGGCCTCGCGGGCCATCTCCTGGAGCAGGAAGTCCATCCGCCGGCCGATGGCGCCCTCCTCGGACAGCAGGGCGCGCATCGCGTGGGCGTGCGCCCGCAGCCGCGTCAGCTCCTCGCTCACGTCCGAGCGCTCGCTCCACAGCACCAGCTCCTGCGAGAGCCGCGACTCGTCGACGATCAGCTCGCCGAGCGCGCCCAGCACCCTCGCGCGGCCCCTCGCCCGCAGCCGCGCGGTCATCCCCTCGGCGTGCTCCGACACCGCCTCGACGGCGCCCACCACCGCCGCCAGCAGCGCCTCCATCGCCACCCGCAGGTGCGCGCCCTCGGACGCTCGGCTCTCCTCGAAGCGCGCCACGGCGTCACTCAGCGCCGCGTCGAGCGCCTCCCTCGCCTCGCCCGGGGCGAAGGCTCCCGCGCTGGTGAACAGCTCCGGCATCGCCCCGAGCACCGACAGCGGGACCCGCTCGGTGTAGCCCAGCGAGTCGGCCATGCGCTGCATGGAGGCGAGCACCGCGCGGGCCCGCTCCTCGTCGAAGGCGTACGCGCCGGCGAGGGTCCCCTCGACGTGGCCGCTCACGTCCACCCGGCCCCGGCCGAGGTGGGCCCGCACCCGCTGCTCGACGAAGACGCTGTGCTCGGCGAGCTCGCGGGGGAGGCGCACGCGCACCTCCAGGTAGCGATGGTTCACCGAGCGCAGCTCCAGCGAGACCGTCGCCCCGCCGAGGCGCGCGTCCCCCGCGCCGAAGCCCGTCATGCTCCGCACGGGGACCTTCCTCCCCTTCCGCTACGCGCCGACGGGGTTCGCCCGGTACCAGTCGATGGCCTTCTTCAGGCCGGCCCGCAGGTCGTAGAGCACCTCGTACCCGAGGAGCTGCCGCGCCGCGGAGATGTCCGCGAGCGAGTCGCGCACGTCGCCCGGGCGGCCGGGGGCGTACTCGGGCTTCACGTCGGTGCCGAGCTCCTCGTTGATGAGCCCGATGAGCGCGTTGAGCGAGACCCGCGCGCCGCAGGCGACGTTGACCACCTCGCCGCGCGTGGTGGCCTTCGCCGCGAGGAGGTTGGCGCTCACGGTGTTCTCGATGAAGCAGAAGTCCCGCGTCTGCTCGCCGTCGCCGAAGATGACCGGCCGCTGGCCCGCCAGGATGGTGGTGACGAAGCGCGGGATCACCGCGGCGTACTCGCTCTTCGGGTCCTGCCGCGGGCCGAAGACGTTGAAGTAGCGCAGCGACACGGTCTCGAAGCCGTAGAGCTTGCCGAAGACCGTGACGTACTGCTCCCCCGCGAGCTTGCTGATGGCGTAGGGGCTCATCGGCCGCGGGGTCATGGTCTCGACCTTCGGCAGCGTCGGCGTGTCGCCGTAGGCGCTCGAGCTCGCGGCGTAGACCAGCTTGCGCACGCCCGCGAGGCGGGCCGCGTTGAGCACCGACACGGTGCCGCCGACGTTGGCCTGGTTGCTAGCCACCGGGTCGGCCACGCTGCGCGACACGCTCGGGATCGCCGCCTCGTGGAAGACCAGCTCGACCCCGTGCACCGCCCGCGCGATGGCCTCCGGGTCGCAGATGTCGGCCTCGATGAAGTCCACGCGGTTGCGCACGCGGTCGATGTTCTCCCGCTTGCCCGTGGAGAGATTGTCGATGACGCGCACCTCGGCGTTCTGCGCCAGCAGCGCGTCGATGATGTGCCCGCCGATGAAGCCCGCCCCGCCCGTCACCAGCACCTTCACGCGCGCTACCTCTTCACTTCTTCGGGGCGAACAGCGCCGCCAGCTTCGACTTGGCCTTGAGCTCGCCCTCGTTGGTGCCGGGCTCGCCGTTCTTGAACGTGAAGAACGAACAGAAGTTCGCCGCCTCGCGATCGGGGATGTACTCGGTGATCTTCTCGCGGCACTGGTTGTGCGCGCTCACGTCCCAGAACTCGCAGTTCTTGCAGCACTGGAGGTCGGCGCCGCAGTGCGGGCACTGGTCGCGCCGACCCATCTTCACCTCGAAGACCAGCTCGTTCTTGCACTTGTGGCAGAAGTGCTTCTTCTCTTCGACCTTCGGGATCCACATGGCGGCGTTATAGCCCTTCGCTTCAGGTAATTCCGCGACGGCGCTTCACCTGCTCCGTCACGCGCTGGTACTCGACCTCCCAGGTGCGGGTGCCCTCCTGGAAGTTCTTGATCTGGTCGCGCACTTCCTTGTCCAGCTCCTCGTCGGCGGACATGTGGCGCTCCAGGATCTTCTTGGCCTTGCGGCGGATGACGTCGTCCTCGGAGAAGACCTCGTCCACGTGGGGCGACCGCATCAGCATCACGATGATCTGGTTCAGGATGAACGAGATCGCATCCCCCCCGAGGCCGATGTTCTTCGCCTCGGCCATGGTCTTCTTGACCCGGGCGATGTCCTCGCGGCCGCCGCCCACCTGCTCCACCCGGTCCTTGGCCTTCTCGGTGAGGTCTCGCTCCATGCGCAGGTACTCCCGCAGCACGGCCTCGATGTCGGCCTCGACCTCGCGCGCGCTGGTGACCTCGATGTCCTTCTCGGCGGTGAGCACCCGCACGATGTCCATCGCGATCACCGGGACCTTGCTGGAATAGAGCTTCATGCAGCCGAAATCGTATGCCCCGCTGCCCCGGCGGGTGTCAACGCACGAGTGAACGTCCTCGCCGGACGGTCACGGATTCACCCGAGCGCCGCTGCCGAGGGCCGCCACCCGCTGTCGCAGGCGCCGCAGCAGCTCCGTGAAGCCGTGCTCTCGCACGATGCGCGTGTACCCGTCGCGGTAGGACTGCACCAGCGACGAGCGGTTGGTCACGATGTCGTAGACGATCCAGTCGCTGCCGCGGCGGCGCAGGTGGTAGTCGATGGTCACCGGCTCGGCGCGGGTGTTGGTGCGAGAGCGCGCCGTCGTGGGCACCACCGCGGAGCCGTCGGCGGCGGTGACCGAGGGCGCGTAGGTGACCGTCCAGTTGAGCGTGGACTCCAGGTTCTGCCGGTAGTTTCGCTCGATGAGCTGCCGCAGCAGCGACACGAAGGCCTCCTGGTCGGCGGGCGTCTGCTGGGCGAAATAGGGGTCGAGCGCGCGGCGGCCCAGCTCCTCGATGTCGAGCATCCCGTTGAGGATGCGCGCCACCTGCGCGTCGCGGGCCGCCGTCGCCTCGACGCCGGCGTCGCTGCCCTGCGAGAGCAGCCGGGTGACCGCCCCGAGGCGGCCCTCGACCCAGCGCCGGGGATCGGGCCCCGCGGGCTGCGCGTGCGCAGGCGCCACGGCCAGCGCCGCCGCCGCGGAGAGGAAGAGGGCCCCGAGGCTCCGTCGATCAAGGTTCATCATCGGCTTGTACCTCCGAACGTCATGGTGTCCAGAGACGTCGGCAAGGGGGTCGAGGATTCACCAGCATCGCGTCGGGGAGGCTTCGGGGGAGCCATGCGAAGCACCGGCCTCGGCGGGGGCGATGTAGCGTGGGGAGCTGAAGCGCCGGGGATCGCGTGGCGCTCGACCGCACCCAGAAAGGACCTATCGCCCTATGACTCGATGGAGGTTTGCCCACGGAGCCCTGCTCGTGGGCGCGTTGCAGCTCGCTGCGACAGGCTGTGATGACTCGTCTTCGGTGGTGGGCGGCGACGCCTCGACCTCGGACGTGATCGCCACCGACAATGGCGGCGTCGATGTTCCGGTCGTCGACACGGGTACGCCGGACGTCCCGGTCTCTACCGACGACGGCCGCACCGACGTGCCCGCGACGGAGGACACCGGGGTCACCACGGACACCGGCGTCACCGACGACGCCGCGACCCCCGCGGACACCGGCGCCACCGACGACGCCGCCACCCCCACGGACACCGGCGTCACCGACGACGCCGCCACCCCCACGGACACCGGCGCCACCGACGCGGGCCCCGCCGACGACACCGGGACCGCTGACGGCGGCCCGATGCTCGAGTGCCGCGCCTCGTCGGACTGCGCGACCGCCACGGGCGGTCCGGTCTGCGACCTCACCACCAACCGCTGCGTGCCCTGCACCACCGCGGAGGACGTCTGCCCGGTGGGCAACTACTGCGCGTCCAACCGCTGCGCCGCGGGCTGTCGCAACGCCGCGGACTGCGCGAGCGGATCGGTCTGCGACACCACCATGCACGCCTGCGTGGGCTGCACCGGCGACGGCGACTGCGCCATCGGCACCATCTGCCGCAGCAACATGTGCGTGCCCGGCTGCTCGCCCACCCGGGCCTGCGGCGCCGGCTCGACCTGCTGCGGCTCCAGCTGCGTCAACACCAACAACGACGGCGCCAACTGCGGCGCCTGCGGCACCGCCTGCGGAGCGGGCTCGACCTGCTGCACCGGCGTCTGCGTGAACCCCTCGAGCGACGTCGCCAACTGCGGCGGCTGCGGCACCCGCTGCGCCGTCGCCAACGGCACCGGCGTCTGCACCGCGGGCGCCTGCGCGGTCGGCACCTGCTCCGCCGGCTTCGCCAACTGCGACGGCATGGCGGCCAACGGCTGCGAGACCACCCTCGGCAACGACACCGCCAACTGCGGCGCCTGCGGTCGCGCCTGCGTGGCGGGCGGCGGGGCCATGGCCCGATGCACCGCGGGCGTCTGCGGCACCGTGTGCCCGACGGGCACCGCCGACTGCGACGCCAACCCCGCCAACGGCTGCGAGGTGAACACCACCACCTCCGCGGCCAACTGCGGCGCCTGCGGGACCGCCTGCCCGGCGCGCGCCAACGCCGCGCCCGTGTGCGCGGGGTCGACCTGCGGCATCACCTGCAACGCCGGCTTCGGCAGCTGCGACGGGTCCGCCCTCAACGGCTGCGAGGTCACCCTCGCCACCTCCGTCGCCCACTGCGGCGCCTGCGGCAACCGCTGCGCCTTCGCCAACGCGACCCCGGCCTGCGTGAGCAGCGCGTGCGCGATCGGCAGCTGCAACGCCGGCTTCGCCAACTGCGACGGCATGGCGGCCAACGGCTGCGAGACCAACACCACCAACAACCGCGCCCACTGCGGCGGCTGCGGCATCGCCTGCGCCAGCAACGCGGCCTGCGTCGGGAGCGTCTGCACGGCCGTGTGCTCGACCCCGGCGATCATCTGCGGCTCCACCTGCGTCAACCCGGAGTCGGACATCAACAACTGCGGCGGCTGCAACGTCCGCTGCCCGGCGACGCCCGCCAACGGGCTCTCGTCGTGCACCGCCAGCGCCTGCGCCCTCAGCTGCAACCGCGGCTTCGCCAACTGCGACGCCAGCCTCGCCAACGGCTGCGAGACCGGGCTGCTCTCCTCCGCCGCCAGCTGCGGCGCGTGCGGCAACCGCTGCGCCTTCGCCAACGCCACGGCCACCTGCGGCAACGGCGCGTGCGAGCTCGGCGCCTGCGCCGCGGGCTTCGGCAACTGCGACCGCGCGGCGCCCAACGGCTGCGAGACCGCGCTCACCACGGTCACCGACTGCGGCGCGTGCGGCAACCGCTGCAACCTCGCCAACGCCACCGCGGCCTGCACCGGCGGCGCCTGCGCCGTGGGCACCTGCGCCGCGGGCTTCGGCAACTGCGACCGCGTGGCGGCCAACGGCTGCGAGCTCGACCTGCGCACCGACTCGCTCAACTGCGGCGCCTGCGGCCGTCGCTGCAACGTCGGCCAGGCCTGCGCCGCCGGAGCCTGCGTGACCTCCTGCCCGGCGGGCACGACCTTCTGCAGCGGGGGCTGCTTCGACCTGCGCTCCTCCACCGCCCACTGCGGCGCGTGCGGCACGCGCTGCGGGTCGGGCCAGACCTGCACCGCGGGCGCCTGCGTCGCGGCCCCGCCGGCCAACGACACGCGCGCCGGGGCGACGGTGCTCAGCCTCGCGCAGCCCACGGTGGAGTTCACCGCGGACACCCGCAGCGCGACCAACCAGACCGCCGTCCCCTGCCTCACGGCGGGGGTGAACACGGGCGCCGACCTGTTCTATCAGTTCACGCTCTCGCAGCGAGAGCTGGTCTACGTCGACACCTTCGGCAGCGCCTACGACACGGTGCTCTACTTCACCGACGCCGCCGGCGTCCCGGTGTCCGCCAGCCGCACCGCGGGCGACACGGTCTGCAACGACGACGCGGGCGGCTTCTGCACCGGCCAGGGTCTCAACTCCATGGTCGTCACCTCGCTCGACGCCGGCACCTGGTACCTGGTGCTGAGCGGCTACGCCAACCGCACCGGCACCGCCACGGTGCACCTCGAGCACGTCCCCGCCGGGGCCGGCACCCTCGCGGCGCTCGCGCAGGGCGTCGGATCGACGGCCGGCGTCCTCGCCACCACCCCCGCCACCGGGGCGGTCACCTCCGGCACCTGCGGCGGCGCTGGGCTGGAGAACGCCTACTGGTGGCGCAGCTGCCCCGGCGCGGCGACCTCCACGCTCACGGCGCAGACCTGCGGCTCCGCGGCCTTCGACACGGTGCTCAACGTGATGCACGGCAACGGCACCCGCGCCTGCAATGACAACGGCCCCGTCACCTGCGGGCTCCAGTCGGACCTCAGCTCGACCTACGCCCAGACCGCCCGCCTGCACGCGCTCTTCGTCGACGCCTTCGCGGCGGGGACCGGCGGCGCGTACACCCTCCGCTACAACCGCCCGTAGGCCCTCACTCCCCACCGCCGCAGGGCCCCGCGAACTTACGGGGCCCTGTATTCCAATCCCTTCAGCCCGCCGGGCCGAGGAGGGGATTGGTCAGCCGCTCGTTGATGGGCTCGGGCATCGTCATGCGCTGCTCCGCGAGCTCCAGGGCCCGCTCCTGATAGTACTTCTTCTCGTATTCGCCGACGAACACGGTGTAGCGCGAGGTGATCGCGAGCAGGTGATAGAAGAAGTCCATGTCCTCCTGCGAGAGGAAGGCCCCGCAGAGGACGTAGCCGATCCACGAGGCCTTCACGGCGACGAGCATGTAGCGCGGCTGGTTCCACTCCTTCTTGTGGATGCGCTCCATCCGCATCTCGCACCAGCTCGCCACGAGCCAGCACATCGCCACGAGGTAGAGCCAGATGCCGAGGCCCACGAGGCCCTGCTCGCCCAGCAGCTGGTAGAACGACGAGTGCGCCACGTGGATGTCCGTGGGCACCGGCGCGTACTTCTCGAACCTCACCAGGAAGTTGCCGCTGCCCATGCCCCAGAGCGGGCGCTCCTTGGCCATGTTGCGCGCGGCGGCCCAGGCGTTGAGCCGGCCGATGGCGCTCGCGTCGTTCTGCGAGGCGCGACCGATGGTCATGAAGCGCGCGGTCACCTCCGTGGGCAGGTTGGCGAGGCCCACCAGCGCGACCATCACCCCGACCACCACCAGCCAGCGCTTGTGGTGCAGCCGGTAGAGCAGGTAGCCGCCCACCGCGCCGAGCCCGAGCATGCCGCCGCGCGACAGGCTGAAGAGCACCGTGAGCGCGAGCGGGATGATCCAGAACCAGGCGAACATCCGGATGAAGTGCCGCTTCGCCGTGAGCCCCAGCATGAACAGGAAGGGCACGGTCATCACCATCGTCATCGCCATCTCGTTGCGGTCGCCGGTGGCGCCCTCGAAATTGCGCTCGTTGAGGTGGAACTTGCCCCATACGAAGCGCAGCGCGACGACCACGCTGGCGGTGGAGATGGCCCAGTACAGCTCCCGCAGGTGCGCGTCATTCCTCATGAATGCGCAGATGAGGTAGTACTGCAGGAGCATCTTGTAATAGTTGTCGATCTGCACGAGCCCGGGGCCGAAGCAGGGCGCGTGGAGCACCGAGTTCACGACGCTCATGAAGAGGAAGAAGATCGCCCAGTGGAAGCGGTCGCTCGTGATGCGGTAGCGCTTGTAGAAGATGATCAGCAGGCCGAGCGCGACGGCGTAGTAGGTGATGGAGAACCGCACGGTCTCCATCCCGAACTCGATGAACTCGTCGCCGGGGCGGATGGTGTCGCAGGCCACCATGCCGAACACCGCGAAGCGCGGGTTGCGGATGAGGGCGATGAGCACCGTGATGATCAGGATCGCGTAGCCGAGTGCCGTGCGCATGACGTCTCAGAGGTTGGGGAGGCTGCCGTCTTCGAGGGACTTCACGGTCTCGTAGAGCTCGCGCGCGGTGACGTAGTGGAGCACCCAGCGGCGCGTGTCGGAGGTCGCCCGCTCCAGCGTGGTGAGCAGCCGGTCGAAGGGCCCTCCCTCCCGCAGGAACCACTCCGGCGCGTCGCCGTTGCAGCCGTGCGCGTGGAGCTTGACGAAGCGGTGGTTGGGCGCGCCGCGGAGGCTCACCCCGTGCTCCATCCAGGCCTGCACCCGCTGCTCGAAGGGGACCGGGTTCTCCGGCTCCAGCATCGCCGCCTCGACGCGGGGCACGAGGCCCATCGCGCGGGATTTCCAGTGTAGCGAGAGCGGCCCCGGGATGAGCATCAGCTCGCCGTCGCGGGCGGCGGAGCCCACGCGGACCTCCCGCCCGGTGTCGTAGCCCCGGGCGCGGCCCGGCTGGCTGCGCGCGTAGTAGACCTGATTGACCACGCGGCCCTGCGCCGGGGACGGGACGCACGGCATGGTCATGTCGACGTAGCATCCCGCGTCGAGCAGCACCGAGAGCTCGTCGTCGACGCCGCAGTAGCGGCCGTCGGGCATCGAGTTGTCGAGCGCCCAGTTGCCGTGGATGAAGGCCCAGGTGACCTTGCCGGTGAGCGGGTCCTTGCGGAGCAGGCCGTGCTCCTCGTGGAGCAGCGCGGCGAAGTCCATGAGGGTGGCGCGCAGGTGGTCGGCGGTGTCGTTCTCGTGGTGCAGGTGCACCTCGACGTCGACGAGCCCCTTGGCCACGAGCTCGTTGATGGCGTGCAGGTGCTCCGGCCGGTACTCCTCCACCGGGAAGAAGAGCGTGCGCTGGTGGGCGCGGCCGAAGCTGTCGCGGTGGCGCGCGGCGAGCGCCGGGAAGCCGTCGGCCCAGAGGCGCACCCGGCGGCGCTCCTCGTCGAGCGAGGGCTTGCGCCAGCGGGGCTCGAAGTGGTCCGCCACGCAGACGTAGAGGTGCACGGGGTGGCCCTCGACGGGCGCCTCGCGGCGCAGGGCCGAGGCGGCCAGGTCGGGGGCCCAGAGGTGGGCGTTGCGGCGGTCGACGCGCTCCAGCGCGCGGGCGAACCAGGGAGGGCTCATACGGGGTCTCGTAAGCGGTGGGGGCTGGCGTCGCGGGCGGCGAGGCAGCGGTCGAGGAAGGCGCGGGCCCGGTCGTCCCAGGTCTCGCCGGCGAGGAGGGCGGCGCGGGCGGCGCGGCGGTCGGAGGGCCCCGCGAGGGCGGCGTCGATGGCGGCGACGGCCTCGTCGACCGTGTCCGCGAGGCGCACCTCCGGGGCGTAGCGGGCGACCTCCGGGAGCGAGGTGGCCACGATGGGCCGACCCGAGGCGAGGTACTCGCGGAGCTTGAGCGGGTTGATCGAGCGGGTGAGCTCGGAGCGGACGTACGGCAGCAGCGCCACGTCGAAGGAGGCCATCGCCTCGGGCAGCCGCTCATACGGGACCGCCCCGACGAAGCGCACGTTGTCGCCTCGCAGCCGCGGATCCGGCGCCGTGTCCGTGGGGCCCACGAAGACGAGGTCCCAGTCGGGCCGGGCGCGCGCGACGCCCATCACCAGGTCGACGTCGAGGCGCGCGTCCACGAGGCCGAGGTAGCCCAGCACGGGTCGGCCGCGGCGCACCCCGGGGAGCGTCGGGGTGCCCGGGTCGCAGGCCGTGGCGAGGTGCTCGACGTCGACGCCGTGCGGAAGCAGCGCGGCCTCGCCGTGGAGGGGGCGGCGGGTGTCCGCGAGGTTCTGGCTGGTGGCGAGCACGGCGTCGCAGACGGAGAGCAGCTCGCGCTCGAGCTCCGAAGCCGCGACGCGGTCGACGCCGGGCCAGTTGGTGAAGTCGTCGACGCAGTAGTAGACGAGGCAGCGGGAGCCCGCGATCCCTCTCCCGTCGACGCCGTTGGGGACGGTGGTGACCACGATCGGGTCGCGCATCCCGAGGCGAGCGGCCTCGCGGCCGACGAGCAGGCGCACGCTCTCTCGGTTGACGAGGCGCAGCGGCGCGGGGCGCATCCACGGGAGCATCGGGGGGGCGACGACGTGCAGGTCGAGGCCCGCGTCCCGCGACGGGCCGGCGGCGGGAGAGCCGGTGGTGGGCGCGAGCATCGAGCGCAGCTTGCGGACCACGCGGGCGGCGTCGCGGCGGTCGAGGCGCGGCGGTCGCAGGCCGAGGGTGTTGACCCAGAGCGTGCGGTGGGTGCGGGCGATGCGCTTGAAGAGGTGCTGCACGCTGGAGGGGTGCGCGCCCCAGTCGTCGCCGAAGACGATGAACGACGGCTCGGCCATGAGCGGGGGATGCTACGCCGTGACCGCGACGGCGGGTGAGGTCTCAGCCCGGGGGAGCAGGTCGAGGGACTGGAGCACCGAGCGCGCGGGCCCGAAGCGGTACGCCCGAAGGAGCTCGGTGAGCCGGGGGATGATCTGGTCGACGTTGTGGTAGCCGCGCAGCGTGGCGAGGCGGCCGAGGGGGAAGCGGGGCTGCTGCGCGTCGATCTCCCAGGGGTGCAGGTAGACCATGAAGGGCGACCCCTCGGCGGCGATGCGGTCGAGCGCCCAGCGGGTGTAGGCCATCGGGAGGAGCCGGAGGTAGCCGCCGCCGCCGACGGGGATGTTGCGCCCGGCGACGCGGATGGTGCTGCTAGGAAACTCCACCATCCCGGCGCCCGGACCGGAGTCGATGCGGTGCGGGGCGCGGGGCGCCGTGGGGATGCCGTAGCGGTCGTGGCGGATGGGGAAGATGCTGGCGTCGTAGGTGAAGCCCTCGTCGCGCAGCACGTCGAGCGCCCAGCGGGTGCCCTCGACGACGGAGAAGGTCGGCGCGCGGTAGCCGTCGACGCGCACCCCGCCGATGTCTTCGAGGGTCGCCTTGGCGGCGCGGACGTCGGCGCGAAACTCCGCCGGGGACATCTGGGTGATCATGCGGTGGCCGTCGCCGTGGCAGGCCAGCTCGTGGCCCTCGGAGACGATGCGGCGGATGAGCGCGGGGTGGCGGCGAGCGACCCACCCCAGGGAGAAGAAGGTCGCGTGGACCCCTTCCCTCGCGAAGAGTTCGAGGAGCCGGGAGGTCTCCCAGACGACGCGGGACTCCAGCCGGTCCCACTCGTCGCGGTCGACGAGGCGGGCGAGGGCCTCGACCTGGAAGTACTCCTCGACGTCTACGGTGAGCGCGTTGGTGGTCATGGCGATGAGCAGACTAGTACAGCCCCGCGGACGTGCGAACCGCCGTCACGGGATCCACCGGACGACCCGCGGACCCGCGAGCGTGGCGACGGGCACCGGGAGGCGCTGCCAGGCGGCGATGACCCGGGCGAACTTCGGGTTGTCGGGCCGCAGCTCGGGGAGCGCTCCGCCCGGCGGGAGGAGGTAGTGGTAGGCGAGCGGCGCGGGGACGGCGCCCCAGTTCTTCTTGAAGGCGTAGGTGCCCGAGTCGAGCGAGGAGCGGCCGAAGGAGAAGGTCTTGTAGCCGCGGCGGATCGCCTCGGACAGGATGGTCCAGTAGAGGAGCATGTTGCCGCGGAGGCGGGTGAAGGCGTGCAGCGAGCCCGCGCAGGGGATCTCCAGCGTGTCGCCCATGCCCGCGAGGAAACCTCCGCCCACCGGGCGACCCTGGTAGCGCACCACCGCGACCCAGCAGCGGTCGGGCATCCGCTGGAGCGCCTCGCGGAAGAGCCTCGCGCCGTGGCCGGGGCTGCCCAGGTCGCGCATCACGGACGAATACACCGAGTGGTATTCGGGGATCAGCTCCTCGCCGCCGAGGTGCGCGGTGAGGCCCTCCTTCTCGGGGCGTCGGATGTCCGCCCGGTTCTTCGGGCCGAGGGCCTTGAGCAGCGCCTCCGGGTCGTCGGGGAGCGCGAGCTGCATCAGCACCTTGTCTCCTCGCGACGCGAGCCCATCGCTCGGGACCGCGTGGGCATGGCGCAGCTCGACTCGGGCGGCGCCCTCCGCGGGGAGCAGCTCTCGCGCGGCGGCGAAGAGGGCGCGGTAGGCCTCGTCGTCGTCGGCGAGGGCGCCGCCGTGACCGAAGTACGGGAGCGACACCAGCTGCGTGCCGAAGGGCAGCGAGGAGAGGCGCACCAGCGGGAGCACGCCGCAGACGCGCGCGCCGCGCATGGCGATGAGCGGCCGCCAGCGGGTGCCGTAGACGTCGCGGAAGAGCTCGCCCCACTCCCAGCGGTGATAGACCGAGGCGTGGGGATGGCGCTCGACGTAGCCGTTCCAGCGGGCGCGGTCGTCGAAGTGCGCGGGGCGCACGACGGGGGAGACGAAGGGTGCGGTCGAGGGCTCCATGACGGACCGAATAGATGCTGCTTTCGGGCGCCGCGTCGATGGCCTATCGGGCCGACCCCGTGATTCGGCGAGCGCCCCGTCGACGGATCACCAGACCGAGGGCCGCGAGCATCCACCCCAGGCCCGCTCCTCGCGACGCCGGGGCGCTACGGCAGCCGCAGCCGTCGTTCGGCGTCGGCGTGACGGCCGCGCCCGCGTCCATCCCCGCATCGACCGCCGCCGGAGGAGTGCCCGCGTCCGGGGGCGGGGCCTCGCCCGTCGCGGCGACCCAGATGTGCCCGGTGACCACGCGAGGACGGTCGCCCACCGCGAGCTCGCAGCGCCAGCGGTCGTCCGCGGCGCCGGGCGGGGCGTCGACTTCCAGCGTCGCGGTGAAGGGGTCGGCGCTCACCGTCACCGGGTCGGACGCGGCGCCGTTGTGCACGAAGGAGAGCGTCGAGCCCATGCCGTGGGTGACCGTCGCCCGCAGCGTCGCGTGCCGCGCTCGCACCGTGTCGCCGATCATCGCGGAGTCGCCCGCGCGAAGCTCCACCATCGGGTCGTCGGGCCCCTGGAGCTTCACCACCGTGCGCCCCGCTCGGACGCCCGCGAGGATCGCCGGGACGCTCAGCTCCGTCGCGTAGACCATGGTGGTGGGACCGCCGATGGGGCTCGAGAGCGATCCGTGGTCGCGGCCGGCGCTGTGGTCGTCGCTGCCTCCGAGCGGGGCGACGTGCTCTCCGCGGGCGAGGTAGGCCTCCCAGAAGCGCACCGAGCGCGCGTAGAAGAGCGAGCCGGTGACCGAGTACTGGCCGTTCTGCAGCTCCACAGCGCCGACGCGCCCTGCGGGCTCGGAGAGCGACCACGAGCAGCCGATGCACACGTCGCCCAGGTTGAGCACCGGGTGGTTGATGGAGAAGACCGCGCTCTGCGCCGCGACCGCGGCGGTGATGGCGTCGATGGTGACCACGGGGTCGGCGGACCCGACGCGGAAGTCGACCCAGCGCGTGGCGCCGATCGCGTTGGCGTGGCCCGAGTACGTGGTGACCTCGATGCCCGGGACGAAGAGCAGCGCCGGGTGGCGGGCCTGCGCCGCGCCGACGAGGTCGAGCTCGGAGACGGTGTTGTGCTCGGAGAGCTCGACGAAATCGAGGCCGCGGCCGCGTGCGAAGGTGGCCACCTCGTCGAGCGTCGGGCTCGCGTCGCCGCTCTCGCGGGAGTGGACGTGGAAGTCGCCCGCGTACCAGCGGGGCCCAGCGGAGAGCGCGGGCGCGTCGGCGTAGGGGCGGCGCTCGGGCTGCGGCGCGAGCGTCGGGGTCGCGCGGAGGAAGATCTCGACGTGGTAGCGAGCGGGCCGCTCGATCACCTTCGCCTGGCCGATGAGCAGCGACCACTGGCCCGCGGGGATCGGGCCGGGCACGTAGCTCCGCGAGGCCGCCTCGACGGAGACCACGGCGGCCTCGGTGTTGCCGCCGCCCCAGCCGCGGAAGCGCATCGGGTCGGCGAGGCCCCAGTCGAGGATGTTCATCTCCGAGCGGTCGTCGTGGCGGACCTCGATCTCGCGGATCCCTTCGGGGACCGTGAAGGGCACCGCGAAGTAGCGGGCCGTCCCATCGGGGATCGGGGCGTCGAGCACGATGGGCGTCTGCGCCGCGGCCAGCGAGGGGAGCGCGGCGAGGCCGAGGGCGAAAACGGCGGCGTGGCGGAGTGGGGAGTGGGCGGCCATGGAGAGCGCGATGGTAGGTGAAATCGCGGCGCGCTACCGGCGCTCGGGCGTTGCTTGACAACGCGACCCCCCGCGAGAACCTTCGCCCCGTCGTCGCGAGCGTCGCGACCCTTCACCGTCGGCGAGGTACCCCACGATGTTCGACCAGCTCCTCAACCTCTTCGGTCAGTCCCCGCAGGGCCAGCAGGCGTACTCCGCCCTCCAGGCGCAGGGCTACTCGCCTACCCAGTCGGCCGGCATCCTGACGACGGCGTTTCCCGCGGCGGTGTCCGCGATGCAGAGCGCGATGCAGTCGAACAACGGCCAGCTCGGGCTCCTCGACATCAAGAACAGCAACTACGCGATGAACTTCCTCACCGGCGCCGTCAGCGGCCTCGTGCGGGGCGAGGGCATGAAGGGCGCGGCCATCGACGGACTGCAGAGCGTCGTCGGCGGCCACGTCGCGCAGGTGATCGCCACGCGCTGCGGCCTCCCCGAGCGCGTCGCCGGCGTCCTCGGCGCCATCGTCACCCCGCTGATGATCGACTTCCTCTGGGACAAGATCCAGGGCATGAACCTCGGCCAGGGCGCCGGCGCCGGTGGTCTCGCGGGCGCCCTCGGCAGCGCCGCCAGCGCGCTCGGTCTCGGCGGCGCTCACGCTCCCGCTGCGATGCCCGCGCAGGCCCCCACGGGTTTCGGCGCGCAGTTCACGCCCTTCGGCGGCCGCTAGGGCGCTCCCTCCTCATCCCCTCGACCGGTGCACGGCTGCCTCAGGGCACCGTCACCTGTCGCAGCTCTGTACATCTGCGCATCGACTAGAACCCGGTGTCCGCCGGTCCCGTAGGCCCGGTGTCCGCGGGCCCCGTAGGCCCGGTGTCCGCGGGCCCCGTAGGCCCCGTGTCCGCTGGTCCCGTGGGCCCGGTGTCCGCCGCACCCGTCGGCCCCGTATCCGCTGGGCCCGTGGGCCCCGTGTCCGCCACACCCGTAGGTCCCGTGTCCGCCACACCCGTAGGCCCGGTGTCCGCCGCACCCGTAGGCCCGGTGTCCGCCGCACCCGTAGGCCCGGTGTCCGCCGCGCCCGTCGGTCCCGTGTCCGCCGCGCCCGTGGGCCCGGTGTCCGGGAGGCTGATCACCCCGCCATCCGTTGGTACCTCCATCGCCCCATCGTCCGTCGGCTGACCTCCCAGGTCGTTGAAGGCCACCTCGCCGACGTCCGCATCGACCGCTCCGCCGTCGATGCCGCCAGGCCCGATGTCGTTGTCCCCATTGGGCGACGCGCGGTCCCTCGGGACCACCGCATCGACGACGGACCCGCCGCCCTCCAGCACCGCGTTGCTGTCCGTGGCGAAGCCCTCGCCGAGCGATGCGCCGATGTCCGTCAGCGGCAGCGGTCGGTCCGGCGTGTCCTCGCCGCACCCCGCCACCGAGAGCGCCAGCGCCATCAGAACGCCCCGCCCGACACGCCGCGGACGCCACCAGGATCGAGTGAGGTTGTGCATGGCATCGCCCCGAGGTAGCGAACGCCGTGCCGCTCACGCGCCCGGTCGAGCGCTCTGCGGGAGCAGCCAGTGACGGCCGACGCTCCATCCCAGGAAGCGCGGCATCTCCGGCGTGGGCGCCTGCCCCACCGCGACGGCCAGCAGCCCCCGAAGCACCGGCGTGAAGCGCGCTCGCAGCTCGTCGCGCTGCTCGGCGAGGTGCTCCTCCGCCCAGAGGAGGAAGTCGTCCACCGATCCGGGCGGAGCCACGGAGAGGAAGAACACCATCTGGCGCCACGCGTAGGCGCTGTTCTTCACCCGCTTGAGCTGCGAGTGCCACGCCGTCACGCGCTGCGACTGGTCGCGGCAGATGCGCGTGAAGCAGGTGCGGGCGAGCTCCGGCAGTCGATCGGCCAGGCGCTCGGAGAGGGCGAAGGTCTCGAAGAGCACCGCGAGGTTGTGCGTCGTCAGGATCTGCTCCTGCTCGACGATGGTCCCATTGCGGGCGACGGACCAGCCGGCGGCGGCGGAGGCGCCCGCCAGCTCGGTGCAGAGCGCGGCGAAGGCCGGAGACGGCGCGGTGGTCCCGGGGCGGGCGTGCTTCGGGGTGACGACCTCCTTCAGCGAGAGCACCCGCTCCGTGGGGACGTCGTAGTAGCGCTCGTAGAGCGTCCCCTGGAGCATCGAGGCCGCGCGCTTCGCGGCGCGGACGAACTTCGGGGAGAAGGTCCCCATGAAGATGTCGGCGGCGAGCTCCTCGACGAGCGGCAGGTCGAGCCCGGCCCCCTTCGCCAGCGACCCGAGCTCCTGCAGCAGCTTGTTGGGCAGGATCACCTCCGGAAACGACGTGATCGCCAGCGTGGAGAGCTGCTCCAGGGTGACGCGCGAGGCCGTGGTCGCGTCGGCTCCAGCCCGGCGCAACCCCTCGATGGCCCGCACCCACGGCAGCTCCTCCAGGCGCACCTGGTGGGCCAGGTCGAGCAGCAGCAGCGAGCGCCGACGGCGGAAGGCCGAATACACCGCTCCGTAAAGCTGGCGCAGCGAGGGGTCGTCGAGGCCCACGGCGCGCACCTGCGAGGTGATCTGCGGAGCCACCACCGCCAGCACCTCGCTCGACGGGATCACCCCCCGCTCGACGAGCTCCTCGATGGGCGCCTCCAACGAGCGGGCGAGCTTGGCGACGAAGCGCTCCGGGGGGGCGGCTCCCTCGACGGCCCCGACGCGCGCGGCCTCGGCGGACGACAGCGGCGCGGCGACGGCGTCGAGCGACGCGATGCCCCCGTCGGGGGGAAGCGATCCGAGGCGGTCGACGAGCACGCGGGCGTAGGTGTCGTGCGTGGGCACGGCCGCCGCGGCGGCCTGCGTCGCTCGCAGGGCCGAGTGGGCGGCGGAGCCCGGGGCGCCGCGCTTGCGGGCGATGGAGGCGAGCAGCTCGGCGAGCGCGTGGAGCTCGCGAGCGGTGAGCGACGAGGGAGCGGACACGCAGCGCCCCAGCGAGCGACGGAGGATCGTCAGGGTCTCGCCGGGCTTGTCCGGCCGACGGCAGAGCGGGTGCTCGGCGCGCAGCCGGGGGAACTCGTCGAGCGCCGCGGAGGCCCTCGCGGCCCACCCCACGGGGAATCGGCGGCACGGCGCGTCGCCCTCGAAGGTCTCGCGCAGCAGCGCCACGAGGCGGTCTTCATAGGGCGACCAGACCGCGAGGGCCTCGTGCATCTGGAGCACCTGGGCGGACGGCTTCACGGCCTTCAGCGAGGCGACCGTCGCGCTCACCGGCTGCAGCCGCACCACCGCGCTCCCGCTCTGCGCCCGCTCGTGCGGAACGGGATAGAACCGCAGCCGATCGAAGAAGGGGGCGATCTGGTCGAGCAGCTCGTGCGCCTCGGCGCGGCGGTCGTGGTCGAGCAGCCACGCGACGACGAGCAGCGCTCCCTCCTCGGGCACCTCGACGCGGTAGCGTCCGTCGGCCAGTCGCGCTCGCAGGGTGGCGAGCCCGTCCTCGCCGAGGTGCCATGCGTTGAGCCGAGCCCGGGCGTCCGGGCCCTCTGGCAGGCCCAGCGTGCGGAGCAGCGAGCGCTCGTGCTCGAGGAGCGGTCCGTTGGCGAGCAGGGCGCCGGTGGCGAAGCCGCCGGTCACGACCTCCAGCGTCGCCCAGGGGGGCGCGGCGACGGGGGTGCGCGAGCCGATCGCGAGGCTGCCGTCGAGCATCCCGTCGAGCACGGCGGAGAAGCGGCGGAGCTTCTGCTCGGCGCGGGCGCGGGTGCTGGCGTCCTCGTGAGCGCGGGCGGTGGTCAGCGCTCGGGCGAGCAGCCCCGACACGTAGCCGGGGTTCGGCGTGAGCCGGGTGGTGTCGTCGCTCATCGGGTCCCTCCGTCGCGACGGGGTCGCGATCAGCCAGCGTGGCAGGTGCCGCCCCTGCTCCCTCCAGGTCTCAAGCCTGGCGTTCTACTGCTGAACTACACGCTGTGGCGCGCCGTCCCTCGACGGCGCCAGGACTCCTCTTCTAGCACGGCGTAGGTGACGCGCGGTGCCTGTGCGATGGACCGTCGCGTGCTCGCTCCGTAAGGTGACGGCATGACCGTACTCCTCCGACTCGCCCTGCTTCTCTCGGTGCTCGCCTCGTCGCTCGCCCTCTCGGGCTGCCTGGTGCGGAGCGACCGCGGGTACTACCAGGGCCAGGGCAACGGCAACGGGTACTACCGCGGCCATCCCCACGGAGGCCCCCCCGGCCAGACGGGCGAACGGGGTCACGGCAATGGCAACGGCCACGGTCGCGGCCGCGACTGACCGCCTCAGCCCTCCGCGCCCGTCCTCCACGCCACCAGCGCCGCCGCGATCGACACCGCGATCTCCGCCGGGGAGCGCGCCCCGATCTTTACCCCGAGCGGTATGTTCACCCTCGCCCGGTCGGCCTCGCTGAAGCCCCTCGCCTCCAGCCTCGCCGCCGTGCGCGCCGCCTTCGCGCGGCTCCCCACGGCCCCGACGTACGCGTAGCCCTCGCGCAGCGCCCACTCGACGGCGTCCTGGTCCCGCTGGTGGTCGTGCGTCATCGCCAGCACCGCGCCCCTCCTCGGGAGCGCCTCCGCCAGCTCCCCCGGATCGCCCCAGAGCACCCTCGCCCCCGGGAAGCGCTCCTCCACGGCGTAGGCCTCGCGCGAGTCCACCACCGTCACCGCGAACCCGAGGCCCACCAGCAGCGGAACCAGCGCCCCCGCCACGTGCCCCGCGCCCACCACCCCCACCGGCCACTGCGCCGCCATCGCCTCGATCAGCACGTCCACGCTCCCGCCGCAGCACATCCCCAGCCCCGCACCCAGCCGGAAGGTCTCCACCCTCGCCTGGCCCTCACCCCGCTGCGCCCTCGCGAAGGCCTCCTCCAGCGAGCGCAGCACCGCGGCCTCCACCGCCCCTCCGCCCACGGTCCCGAAGCACCCCTCGGCCGCGCGCGCCAGCTTCTGCCCCGGCGTCGACGGCGTGCTCCCGTGCCGCCCGATCACCGTCGCCAGCGCCACCGCGCGGCCCTGCTCCGCCGCCTCGGCCACGCGCCGTAGCACCCCCGCCACGCCCATGCCCACGGGCACCGCGAGCGCCTCGTCGACCGCCTCCACCGTCGCTCAACCGCCCGTCTTGAGCATCGACACCGCGCGGGCCGTGACCTCCGTGCAGCCCTTCCAGCTCGCGTCGGGCTTCTGCGCCCACGCCTCGCGCAGCGTCGCCGCCACCGCGCCGGGGACCCCGGCCTTACCCTCCTCGGTAAGCTCCACCCCGTCGTTGGTCGCGAGGCAGGGCCGCACGGTGCCCTCGCTCGTCACCCGCAGCCGGTCGCAGCCCGCGCAGTACGTGTCCGTCGAGCCGGTGATGAAGCCCACGCGACGCCCGCTCCCGTCCGCCGCGCTCAGGTACCTCGCCGGGCCGCGGTCGTCGTCGCGCGCCCCGTCGCCCGCCGCCACCAGCCCGCCGAGCCGCTCGATCATCTCGTCGCGGGACACCAGTCGCTCGCGCCAGATGTTGCCGCCCTCGCCCACGCCCATCACCTCGATGAAGCGCGGCGTCACCCCCAGCGACCACGCCCAGCGCACCAGCGCCGGGAGCTCGTCGTCGTTGAGGCCCCGCAGCACCACGGTGTTGGTCTTCACCTCGTCGAAGCCCTGCGCCAGCGCCGCGTCGAGGCCCGCCAGCACCGCCCCGAGCTCCCCCCCGCGCGTGATGGCCGCGAAGCGCGCGGGGTCGAGCGAGTCGATGGACACGGTCACCCGCTGCAACCCCGCCGCCCGAAGCGGGCCCGCCAGCGCCTCCAGCCGCGACGCGTTGGTGGTCATGGCGAGGTCGTCCATGTCGAGCGCCGCCACGCGCCGGACCACCTCGACCACGTCGCGGTGCATCAGCGGCTCGCCCCCGGTGATGCGCACCCGGCGCACGCCCTCCGCGCGCAGGCCCCGCAGCACCGACTCCCACTCGGCGACCGAGAGCCGCTCCTCCGCCGGCAGGTAGGCGCCTCGCCCGGCGGGGCGGCAGTACACGCAGGCCATGTCGCAGCGGTCGGTGAGCGAGATGCGGACGAGCCGCGCCGAGGCGCGCTCCACCGTCACGGCAGAGGTCGGCTCACGGTACATCGGCAGGGCCATGTTCATCGGGTCGGTGCGACATCGTGGCGCGAGCGCGGGCGTTTGGAAAGCGCGGGCTCGCACCCCCGCCGGGCGCCGATGTCTGGTCATCGCCCCCCGCGTCGTGCGAGCCTCCGCGGCGCCGTGAACGAGGTCATCGCTGCCGTCCGCGTCGCCTGGCGAATCGCCGCGGATGTCGCGATCTACCGCCTCCGCAAGCGCGAGATGGGCAACCTCGTCACCAGCCTCACGCTCGCCGTCGCCCTCGGGCTCGGGCCCACGGACCTCGCCTCCCGGGCCGGCTTCGGCGCCCTGCTCAACCTCTTCGTCTACCTGGTCAACGACTGCTTCGACGTCGGCATCGACCTCCGCGCGCCCGGCCGCGACAGCGAGCGCACCCGCTTCCTCGCCGAGCACATCGCCGCCGCCTGGGCCACCGTCGGCGCCCTCGCCCTCGGGCTCGTCGCGTGGGGGGCGCTCCACTCCACGGGCCTGCTGCTCACGGCGCTCGTCAACATCGTCGTGATCGTCGTCTACTCCCGCGTGCTCAAGCACCAGCCCGGCCTCGACCTCGTGGCCATGGCCGCGTGGGGGCTCTCCATGGCGATGGTGGGCTTCCCCGTCGGGAGCGCGGTGGGCTGGCGCTACGCCGGGCTGCTCGGGCTGCTCTCCATGGTCACCGAGGCCGTGCAGGTGCTGCGCGACGAGCCCTCGGACCGCGCCGCGCACGTCCGCACGACCGCCGTGGTCCTCGGGCCGCGCGCCACCGCGGTCATCGCCCGATCGCTCATCGTCGCGGCCGCCGTGTACGCCGCCGTGCTGCTGCACCCGGTCGGGGCGGCGCTCGCGCTCGGGGCCCTCGTCCCCTTCGACCCGGAGCGCGCCAACGCCTCCTGGGACCGCCTCCGCGCCCTCTTCGGCCTCACCTGGCTCGCGCTCCTCGCGCTGCTCCGCTGGGCGCCGCACCCGTGACCGACGCGGCCCCGTCGTCGCCCTGGCGCGACCACGGCCGCGCCCTCGCGCTCGCGATCCTCGGCCTCGCGATCCGCCTCGACGCCCTGCGCTCTCCGCCCGTCCAGGACGACCACGCGCAGCTCGCCATGCTCCGCGGGACCTTCCCCCTGCACCGCGCCCCGTGGGACCTCTTCGCCTTCGTCCGCCTCGGCGAGGCCCCCGCCCTGCGCGCCGACGGCCTGCTCCCCTGGTGGACCGACGACCGCTTCGCCATCGCGATGTTCCGCCCGCTCTCCAGCCTCGCGCTCGCCGCGCAGCTCACCTTCGGCGGCCACCGCCTCGCGCACGCCGTCTCCGCCCTCCTCTTCGCCGCCCTCGTCCTCGTGGCCGCAGACCTCTTCCGCGCCACGCTCCCCCGCCCCGCCGCCTGGCTCGCCACGGCCCTGCTCGCGCTCAGCCCCGCGGCCACGCTCCCCCTCCTCTGGGTCGCCAACCAGAACGCCCTGCTCGCCGTCCTCCTCGGCCTGCTCTCGCTCTCCGCGCTCCTGCGCGGCCGCGTCGCGCTCGCCCACGCCGCCCTCCTGCTCGCCGCCCTCTCCGGCGAGTACGCGCTCCCGATGCTGGGCTACGCCGTCGTCTTCGCCCTCCGCCGCCCGGCGCCCGCCCGGCTCGTCGCGACCCTCTCCCTCGCCGCGCTCTCCCCGATGCTCGTCGCCCGCGCTCTCCACTACGGCGCCGCCAACTCCCAGTACCTCGACCCGCTGAGAGCTCCCGCGCAGTGGCTCTCGCAGTCCCCAGGCCGCGCCCTCGCGCTCGCCGGCGCCGCCCTCTTCGGACAGTCCACCGGCCCCGACCACCACGGCGCCATCCTCCCCGCCTCCGCCGCCGCCACGCTCCTCGGGGCCTCGCTGCTCGCCCTCGCCCTCGCCCTCACGCTCCGCCGCTGGCCCGCCGCCCTCCGCTCGCCCGCCCTCGCCTGGCCCCTCGGCGCCGCCCTCGCCCTGCTCCCGGTGCTCGCCGCGCCGCCGCTCCCGAGGCTCCTGCTGCCCAGCGCTCCCGGCGTCGCCGCCCTGCTGGCCGTGCTCTGCGCCGCGCCCTTTACCCGATGGGGTATGCCCGCGCCCGCCACGCCCGCCGCCGTCGCGCTCTCGCTCCCGCTGCTGATCGTCCACCTCGCGCTGCTCCCCTGGAAGACCCACGCGGACGTGCGCTCGCTCTCGGCGCTCTTCGCCCGCACCCGCGACGCCATCACCCGCGCGGCCCCGGAGGTCACCCCCTCCTCGCGCTGCGACGTGCTCCTCGGGGCCATCGACCTGGAGGCGCTCCACTACCCTCCGATGATCTGGCGCGAGGCCGGCGCTCGGCCCTCCGGTTGTCTCCGGGTGCTCACCGCGACGGGTCACCCCTTCGCGCTGGTGCGCGTCGACGCCCGCACGCTGCTGCTCCGAACGGACGGGGGAGCGCTCGTCGAGCCGCTCGCGCTCACGGCCTACCGGGCGTCGCCGATGTCCGTGGGCGACCGGGTGGTCACCCCGGCGATGACGCTCACGGTGACCGGGACGCGACAGGGCTACCCCACGGAGCTTCGCCTCGACCTGACGGCCGACGTCGACGCCTATGCGTGGTGGGTGTTGTTGGGAGGGAGGATGCTGCGGGTGACGATGTCGCGAATGCCGACGGAGCTACGGGTGCCCCCGCCGCTCTGATCGGCGGATCAGCCCGGGCCGCCGCCGCTGGCGTCGGTGCCGCCGCCCGCGTCCGCGCCGGGGAGGCCGCCGTCCGCGCCGCCGTCGCCGCCCGCGCTGCCGCCGCCGTCAGGGCCGCCCATCGGCATACCGGAGGGGCACACGCCCGTCATGGAGATGCAGAGGCCGCTCAGGCAGCAGTAGCGCACCGAGTCCGGATCGCTGGAGGTGCGACAGGGGTTGCAGTCGACGTCGCTGCCGCACGAGGAGGGGCACGCGACGGGAGAGCCATGGTCGGTGGAGACCACGCCGTTGTCGACGGGGGTGGTGCCGCGGTCGGTGCTGCTGCCGGTGTCGACCGGGCCGCCGCGATCGACGCCCACGTCGAAGGAGGGGTTGCCGCGGTCGATGCCCGGAACGTCGAAGGACGGGAGCTCGCCCGCGTCCATCTCGACGACCGCCCCATCGTCGCCAACCGCCGCGTCATCTTCCGGAAACGCCATGGAGGGGTCGTCGGCGCCACAGCCGACGAGCACACCGAGACAGAGGGAGAGCGCACGGAGGAAGCTGGAACGTTGCATGGTGTCGGCACCCTGAGGGCGGAAAGTGGGGGGGGTTGAGCGACCGGGCGAACTATCGCACGAAACTCACGGCCTACTATCAGGACGGCGTAACTTTTCCAACGGCTCGGCTGCGGCCCGTCATGAACGACACGCCGCGGAATGCATGCCCTGCCTCGCGCCGCTCTCTCAGGCGCGCTACCTGATGCCCCCCCTTCGAGAGGGGGAACCCGAAGGAGAATCCATGCTGGAAGAACCGCTGCGCGAGGCCCTGACCTTCGACGACGTGCTCCTGGTGCCCGCGTACAGCGAGGTGCTGCCCAAGGACGTCGACACCCGCACCCGGCTTTGTCGCGGCATCGAGCTGGGCATCCCGTTGATCTCGTCGGCGATGGACTCGGTCACCGAGGCGCGCACCGCCATCACCATGGCGCGCGAGGGCGGCCTCGGCGTCATCCACAAGAACCTCACCCCGGAGGATCAGGCCCGCGAGGTCGAGCAGGTGAAGCGCGCCGAGTCGGGCATCGTGGTCGACCCGCTCACGGTGGGCCCTCGCGACAGCCTCCGCGACGCGGTCGCGCTGATGAAGCGCCACAACATCTCCGGCCTCCCGGTGGTGGAGGGCGGCCTCCCGGTGGGCATCCTCACGTCGAGGGACATCCGCTTCGAGACCAACCTCGACCAGGCCGTCTCGCAGGCCATGACCCCGAGGGAGCGGCTGGTGACGGTCCCGGCGACGGTGACCGCCGACGAGGCGCGGGCGCTGCTGCACAAGCACCGCATCGAGAAGCTGCTGGTGGTCGACCCGGAGCGGGGCACCCTCGCCGGGCTCATCACCGTGCGCGACCTCTTCCAGGCAGAGCGCTTCCCCGGCGCCGCGAAGGACTCCCGCGGCAGGCTCCGCGTGGCCGCCGCGGTGGGCCCCGGCGGCGACCGCGACGAGCGGGTGCGGCGCCTCGTCGACGCGGGCGTCGACGTCATCGTGGTGGACACCGCGCACGGCCACTCCAAGGGCGTGCTCGACGCCGTGCGGGCGATCAAGAGCCAGTACCCGGAGCTGCCGGTGCTGGCCGGGAACATCGCGACCCCGGAGGCCGCCGAGGCGCTGATGGACGCCGGCGCCGACGCCATCAAGGTCGGCATCGGGCCGGGCTCGATCTGCACCACGCGGATGGTGGCGGGGGTGGGCGTCCCGCAGATCACGGCCATCTCGGACTGCGCCCGCGTGGCGCGGCGTCGGGGCATCCCGGTGATCGCCGACGGCGGGGTGAAGTATTCCGGCGACCTCGCCAAGGCGGTCGCGGCGGGCGCCGACGTGGTGATGATCGGCGGGCTCTTCGCGGGCACCGACGAGGCCCCCGGCGACCTCGTCCTCTACCAGGGCCGCTCGTACAAGATGTACCGGGGCATGGGCTCCATGGGCGCCATGCGAAAGGGCTCCAAGGACCGCTACGGCCAGGCCGGCGCGGCGGACGAGAAGCTGGTCCCGGAGGGCATCGAGGGCCGCGTGCCCTACCGCGGGAGCCTGTCGTCCAACGTGTACCAGCTCATCGGGGGCCTGCGCTCCTCCATGGGCTACACCGGGTGCCGCACCGTCGCGGAGATGCAGACCCGCGCCCGCTTCGTGAAGGCCACGGCGCTCGGGCTCCGGGAGAGCCACGTGCACGACGTGATCATCACCGAGGAGGCCCCGAACTACCGCAAGGCCGAGTGACCCGCCGCGCGCGGTGAGGTCCCTCAGGCCTTGGTGACGCGCTCGAGCTCGGACCGATCGAGCCCGAGGATGTCGAACTCCGGCGGCGACCCGGGCTTCGTCGCGCGCACCGTCACCGTCGCCGCGATGCCCATGTGGTGCAGCCGCTTCGTGGCCGCCTCCGCCGCCTCGAGCTCGGCCGTCGTCGCGGTGCGCGGCTCCGGGGTCGACTCGCCCAGCGCGAGCGCCCTCGCCCGCACGATCTTCGTGTGCTCGATGATCTTCGCCGTCGGGACCTTCGCCAGGTCCACCTTCGGCCCGCCGCTCCAGAGCCGCACCACCTCGCCGGTCAGGATCGCTGCCGCGTCGTCTGCCTCGGTCACCGTCGCGAGGTCGAGCAGGGCGTTGACCCGCTTGGGCCCGAGCGTGGTGAAGAGCTCCTCGGAGACGTGGGCCACCGCGCGCACCAGCCGGTCGACGGTCTGCGGGTGCAGCTCGAACTCCGCCGCGCACAGCGCCTCGAAGCCCGCGTGCCCCGCGGCCTCGCTCATGCCCGGGCGCTGCAGCACCGCGAGCGCCTGGCCGAGCTCGTACATCCCCCGCGACGTGTCCCGGTAGGCCCCGCGCGCCGCCTCGAGCGCGGCCCGCGCCGCGTCGGCGAGGCTCCCCTTCCCGGTGGTCGTCATCGCGTCGGGGCTCTGCGCGGGAGCGGGTTTCCTGGTGACGGAGGGCTTCTTCGCGGGAGCGGGCTTCTTCGCGGCGGGGGGCTTGGTGCGGGCCATGGCGCGACGGTGCGCGAGGTGCCGAGCGAGCGTCAAGACTCTCCGACGCAGGGCCCTCAGGTCACCGAGCCCAGCGAGAACTGGAAGTTCCAGGTGCGCTCCCCCACCTCGGGGACGCGCCACGGGTTGAAGCCGAAGTCGATGGAGATGAGCCCGAAGGGAGAGTCGAGACGCACGCCGAAGCCGGGCGAGACGCGCAGTCGGTAGAGCTGGTCGAGCGCCGGCGGGCGCGCCCATAGGTTGCCCACGTCCACGAAGGCCCCGAGCTGCACGCACCCGAAGGGCGTGCAGAGCGGCGTCGGGATGCGCAGGTCGGCCACGGCCACCATGAAGAACTCTCCGCCCGACGAGCCCCGCACCAGCGGGTTGGACGACGACGGGTCCGTGAGCGCCGCGTCGATGAGGTCCTGCGGGATGAGCTGGTTCTGCTGCCAGCCGCGCATGGCGTCCGCGCCGCCGAGCCAGAAGCGCCGCGAGGGGTGCGTGCTCTGCGCGTCGCCGCCGCCGAAGTTGCGCCCCGCGCGGCCGCTCAGCAGCAGCACCATGCGACCGATGGGGATGGGCACGTAGCCCGTCACGCGCGCCGTCAGGTGGAAGGTGAAGGGCGAGAGGTTGGGGTTCGACGCGGAGATCACCTGCAGCGACTCGGCGGTCACCGAGGCCACGAAGCCCCGCGTGGGCGAGAGCGCGCTGTTGCGCCGGTCGTACTGGAGCCCCACGCGGAAGGCCCCCAGCACCGACTCGCCGTCGGAGTAGCGAAGCAGCTGCTGGATCAGCACCTGCTGAAAGGCCGTGCACGCCTCCGGGGTGTTGTTGTTGGCGAGGCAGCGCATGGGGTAGTCGCGCACCAGCGCCTCGATGGTCTCCGCGCCGAAGGGCTGCGTGATCACGTACTGGAGCTCACCCGTGAAGGTGACCGTGAAGTGCCGCAGCGCCGAGAAGAGCAGCGAGGCGCCGACGCTGTGCGAGGCGAGCGCGTAGAAGGGCGGCTGGAGCTGGCGCACCGTGGAGAGGTCCACCGTGGCGCCCCAGGAGGGGCCGAGCAGCGGCACGAAGGGGAAGCCCATCGAGGCCGCGACGCGCCAGTTGAGCAGGTCCGAGAAGCTCGGGTTGATCTCCGGGGGGAAGGTCGGCGTGACGTTGGGGATCTGCAGCAGGTAGCCCGCGCGCGCCTGCAGCGTGAAGGACACCGCGCGGCTGAAGACGTTGAGGTGGGTGTACTCGAAGCCGAAGCGCACGCCCTCGCCCAGCGAGTAGCCGCCGCGCAGCTCCAGCGACTGCGGTCGGCGCTCGACCAGCTGCACGCGAAGCACCTTCAGCGGCGCCTCCAGGTCCGGGTCCTCGAGGCCGACGTTGACGCCGCCGAAGAGGCCGAGCTCGCCGAGCCGCTGCTGCGTCGCCTGCACCTCCGAGGCGCGGTACCAGTCGCCCTCCGCGAGCGTCATGCGCGGCCGGATCACGTGCTCCGGCGTGCGACGGTTGCCTTCGATCACCACCGCCCCGAGGCGCACCCTCGGACCCTCGTGCACGACCACCCGCAGCCGCGCCCGGGTGTGGTCCGGCGAGCGCTCGATCGCGGGCTCCGCGCGCACGAAGGCGTAGCCCTCCTCGCGGTACCAGGCCGTGAGCCGGATGCGCGCCTCCTCGATGGCGAGGTACGAGAGCGGCACGCCCACGCGCAGGTCCAGGGCCTCCGCGAGGTCCGCCGTGGCGCGCTCGACGTTGCCCTCCAGGCGAAGCTCCTCCAGGTAGGTGCGAGGCCCCTCCACCACCGTGAAGCGCAGGTCGACCACGTCCGGGTGGCGGTAGCCCGCCGGGCCCCGCTGCGCGCTGCGATGCCACACCCGCTCCGGCGTCGACACGGTCGCGTCGAGGTACCCGAGGTCTCGCAGCCGCTGCACCAGGCGCTCTCGCGCGGCGCCGTCGACCAGGGCCTCGACGTAGGTCCGCTCGCGGTCGCGCGGGCCCGCGTAGGGCCTCGGCTCCGAGGGCACGGCCTCGACCACCGCCGCGACGAAGGCCGCGCGCAGGGTCGCCTCGGAGAGCGCCCTCGCGCCCACGAAGCGCAGCGTGCCCAGCAGCGCCGGGACGCCCTCGCGCACCGTCACCCGCAGCACCTTCGCGCCCGGTCCGTCGTCCGCCACCACCGCGCTGACCTCCGCCTCCGCGTAGCCGCGGCGCACGTAGAAGGTCCGCACCCGCGCGACGATCGCGTCGATGCCGGCGCCGTCCAGGCCCTCCTCCGCGAGGTCGAGCGCCTCGCCCAGGTCCTCCACCGGGAGCACCCGCACGCCCTGCCAGGCCAGCCGGTAGCGAGGCCCCGAGGTGACCGCGACCTCGACCACCACGCGCGCCCCCTCCGCGCGCACCAGCGGCGTCGCGAGCGAGCCCGCGAGGTAGCCCGCGGTCCGCAGCGCCCGGCGCGCCGCGGTGAGGCCGGTGCGCAGCCGCGACGGCGCCGCGATGGTCCCCTCGGGCAGGTCGAAGGCCTCGCGCAGCGCCTCGATCGCGTCCGGCGGAGCGCCCGGCCAGCGCACCTCCGCCACCCGCTGCGGAGCGCCCTCCTCCACCTCGACGACCAGCACGCGCACGCTCGGGTCGTCGGTCTCCCGCCAGCGGCTCGTCACCCTCGGCTCCGGGAAGCCCGCGTCGCGATAGCCCGCCTCGACGCGCACGAGCGCGGCCTGCACCCTCGACGCGGTCACCGCCGCCCCGGCGCGCAGCCCCAGCTCCTCGTCGACGTCGTCCAGCGAGCGCGCCCCGACGCCGCGGATCGAGTACGACTGCAGCCGGTAGCGACGCTCGCCGCGCACGACGAGCTCGACCCCTCCGGGCGCCTCGTGGGCGCTCACTCGGGCCTCCGCGAAGGTCCCGCTGGCGAGGGCGATGCGCAGCGCCTCCCGGGCCCGCGACGCGCTGAACACCGCCCCGGGGGCCAGGCCCGTGCGCACCCACGGGTTCTCCCCGGGCAGCGCGGGCTCGACGCGCACCGACACGATGGGCCCCGACAGCTCGCTCGCCTCGCTCAGGGGCGCGGCGGAGGGCGCCTCGGGCGTGGCCTCCTCGTCGGTCACGGTCTGGGCGGCGGCCGGGGCGCCGGCGAGCGCGAGGCACAGCAGGAGTCGAGCGCGCAGCCCCCTCACTGGAACTCCATCCGCCAGCGCAGGTCGGCGCCGGCGTTGGCGTTGACGGTGCCGAGCTGGTTGTTGGCGCTCTCGACCAGGGCCTGGATGCCGAGGCCGCCGCGCAGCCGCAGGTCGGCGGTGAAGCGCGCGATGGGGTTCTCGCTGGCGGTGGTGGAGCCGCCGAGCCGCAGCCAGTCGAAGACCTGCCTCCCCAGGAACACCTGCGGCTCCGTGCGGTTGGTGCGCGGGTTGTACGCGCTGCCGATGCGCACGTCGTCGAAGACCGGGAGCACGCGCCCGAGGAGCCGGTCGAGCCCGAGGCCTCGGGAGAGCGCCTCCACCGCGAGGGTCTGCGCGGCGTTGATGGCGCCGATGCGCTCGAGCTCCACGCGCGTGAGGCGGAAGAGGAGCATCAGCACGATGTCCTCTCGCGAGAGCGACGGCTCCGCGGAGAGGTCGACGGAGAACTGCTCCGGCGTGCCGTGCGCGTGCAGCCCGACGCGCCACTGGCTGCGCGCGCTGTCCCCGGTGCGGCGCACCTCCGTCTGCGCGGAGATGTCGAAGCGCGCGGCGACGCGGTCGGGGCTGTCGAAGTCCACGACGCCGCGGCGCACCTCGAACTCGTTCTCGTAGACGCGCAGCACCCCGCGGGTGATGTGCATGCTGCCGACGATGCCGGGGCGCTGGAGGGTGCCGACCACGCGAAAGGGCCGGGTCTCGTCGAGCCGCAGCTCGGCATCCGCGAGGTTGTTGGCGATGCGCATCGGCGTCGGCGTGCGGAACTGCACGTCGAGCCGCACGAAGTCCCTCGCCGGGTCGTAGGCGGCGGGCGGCTCCGCAGCCCGGCCCTGCAGTCGCCCCGCGACGTCCGCGGAGAGGGGGATCGGGCGCGTGTACCGGGCCCGGGTGAGGTCGACCACCCCCTGGAGCAGCGGGAGCTCCTCGCCGCCCTGCCAGCGCAGGCGAGCGTCGACGTTGGCCGCGAGCTCGATCCCGTCGCCGGGCGCGAGCGAGAGGTCGCGCACGAGGATGGGCACGTCGAGCCGGTCGAGGCGCGTGCCGTCGAAGCGCACCATCGCGGGCGAGTCCGGGTGCGTGAAGGCGATCTGCCCCTGGCCGTAGCGCGCGCTCGCCCGACGCAGGATCGCCTCGGTCCCCTCGACGCGCAGGTCGAGCTCGATCTCGCGCAGGGGCGACGCGAGGCCCGACACGCCGAGGCTCGCGTCGTGCAGCTCCACGCTCCCGGACACCGACGGCCGCTCCGGGGTGCCTCGCGCCCGGAGGTTGAACACGCCGACCCCGCGGCCGAAGGTGAGCTGCGGCACGCGGGCGGCGACCCGGGAGAGGTCCGCGTCGCCGCGCGCCCGCACGTCGAAGCCGGAGATGGAGAAGTCCTGCGCGACGTTGGCCGAGCCTTCGACCCACAGCCGGGTGCCGTCGGGCCCGACGAGGAGCGGGCGCGCGAGGTCGAAGGCCGGCGCGGCCCCGCCCGCCGGGGGAGCGCCGCAGCCCATGGACTCCGGCGGCGCGACCCACACCACGCCCTGGTGGAAGCAGAGCGCCAGCACGGACCCGGCGCCCAGCCGCACCGGCAGCCCCTGCGCCTGGACGTCGAGCGCCGAGAGCGTGGCCCGGCCCGTGGCGAGGGCCATCTGGTCGAGGCGTCCTTCGTCCACCGCGAGGTCGAAGCCCGCGACCACGCGCGCGTCGGCGCCGAGGCGGGCGAGCATCGACGGCGGGAGCCACGGGAGCAGGTCCACCGGCCCGCGCGTCGCGACGTGCGTGTGCACCGACGAGCGACCCCAGGAGCGCTCCCAGGTGGGGTGCGTCTCGCCGAGGGCGTCGCGCCAGCGGGTCGGCTCCCACGGCACGCGCAGCGTGAGGTCGAGCCGGAGCTGGTCCGACAGCGCCCCGAAGGAGAGGTCGATGCGGCCGATGGGCGGGCGCTCGTCGGGCCGCGTGGCGATCGGCCCCTCGGGGAGCTGCGAGACGTGCACGTCGAGGTCGCCGAGCGGGCGGTCGAGCAGCACGAGGTCGCGGAAGCGCGCGTCGCCGATGTAGCGCGGCGCGTCCGGCGTCCCCTCGACGGTGACCAGCGCCGAGACGCGGCCGCTCGCCGGGACGTGGCTCGCCCGCGCGAGGTCGAAGGCGGAGACGGGCACGTCGCGCACCTCGGCGACGAAGTGCATGCGGGCGCCGAGGTCCATCGCGCCGCTCGCGCGGAGCGGGGCGCCGCCCTTGGTGCCGGTGAAATGGTCGAGGTTGACCCTCGCGCCGCGGACGCCGTCGCGCCGCCGCAGCCACACGTAGGAGAGCCTCGCGTCGACGTCCGAGATGCCCTCGCCGAAGGCCGTGGCCTGCGCGCGCTGGATCGTCACGTCCGCGGTCATCACCCCGTCGCGGTCGTCGCCGGGGCGGCCGAGCACGTAGTCCACGTTGGCGTCGACCACCCCGCGCCCGTCGTAGGGCGTGAAGGTCGGGTCGCCGTCGAAGTGGAACATGTCGTAGAAGTCCGCGAGCTCCATCGGGTCGGCGTGCAGGCGGGCCCCGGCGCGCATCGAGTACCGGCGGAAGTCGAGGTAGGCGTCGCGGATGGTGTACCGCGAGCGACGGTGGCTGCCCTCCATCCGCGCGGCGTCGACGCGGTCGTCGAGGAGCACCCACTCGGTGCCGGGCGCCGTCGCGAGGTCGCCGAAGGGGAAGGTGTTGAACGTGAAGCCCTGGATGCGCGCGACGCCGTGCACCCTCGGGTGCTCGAAGTCGTCGCTGAGCGCCACCGTCGCCGAGCCTTCGCCCGCGATGGGGATGTCCGCGATGCTCCCGAGGTCCGCGAGGTGGAGGCGCTGCACGTCGAGGCCCTCGATCTTGAGGTCCGTGTCGTGGCCGTCCGAGTCGTCCGTGTCGTGCGAGGTCCGCACGCGGATGCGCCGCACCGAGGCGCGCGACTGGCCGAAGGCGACGACGCAGTCGTTCCAGGAGACGGAGACGTCGTCGACCTCCATGCGCAGGCTGATGCGGGCCCTCGGCACGTGCACGATGGGCCGCTGCGGCATCACGATGAAGTAGTCCCGCAGGATCGAGAACTCCCTCGTCTCCATGTCGCGGAAGTCCGCCACGAGGTGCATGGGCGCGAGGCCGCCGCTCAGGTGCGCGTCGCCGGAGAGCGTCCAGAGCACCTTGGTGCGCGGCGTCACCGTGACGTCCCTCATCAGCTGCGTGAAGTCGAGGCCGCGGATCGCGAGCGTCCCCTCGATGGGCATCGGCGCCGTCAGCCCGAGGGTGATGCGATCGGAGCGCAGCGTGGCGCCCGCGTAGCCTCCGGAGAGGTCGGTGACCACCACGCGCGCCGGGTCGGCGGTCACTCTCGCCGACACGCGGTCGCCGAGGTTGTACCGCAGCATCTCCCCGGTGGACTGGTCCGGCGCGTGGAGCGCGAGCCCCAGGGCCGTGAGCGCGACGGTCGCGTGGAAGCTGCGGCGCGGGTCCGCGAGGTCGGCCACCTCGCCGGCGAGGTCGACGGTGACCGCGCCCTCCAGCTGCGGCGCGCTCGGGATGCGCTCGAGGATGTCCTCCAGGTGCGCCTCGACGCGGGCGTCGACGCTGAGCTGCCGCGTCGACGGGTCGAGCCGCGCCTGGCGCACCCGCAGCGCGGTGCGGCCCGCGAGGAGCTGCGCCGAGGCCACGTAGATCACGCCCGTGCGCAGGTCGGCGGTGAGCCGCGCCTCCACCCTGGGGATGGGCCCGTCGAAGAAGCGCGAGTGCCCGACCGAGTCCACCGCGAGCAGCCCGACGGACCAGCGCTGGCGCCCGAGGTTGAGCAGGTCGAGGTCGACGGAGCCGAGCGTGAAGTCCCCCGCGTCGGGGTGGCGCACCCGCACGCGCACGTCGCTCATGGCCACGTCGTAGAGGGGCACGTCCCCGCTTCCGCCGCCGCCGCTCGGGCGCAGGACGGGACCGCAGCGCAGCTCCACCGCGCCGCCCGCGAGGCGCTCGAAGGCGAGGTCCACCGAGCCGCCGTCGACGACCACGCGGGAGAGCCGGGCGTTGCCGCGCAGCAGGTCGCCGAGCGAGGGGATCACCTCCAGCGACTCCAGCGTGACGAGCGGGGCGCACCCGGCGAGCGGGCGGCGCACCCGGATGTCGCGGATCTCCACGGCGACGGCGGTCGGCGAGAAGCGGACGCTCCCGTAGGTGAGGTCGAGCCCGGTGGCGGCGAATACCTGGTCGTGTATCTCCTTCGCGACGCGGCGGGCGAAGCGGTCGCTGCGCACGACGAGCACCCCGACGACGAGCACCGCGAGAGCGAGCGCCGAGAACCACCGGAACCGCGGGCGGAACCTGACCTTCTGCGGCGCTGGTCGATCGTCAGGCATCGGGCACGGGGAGGACTTTCCTACCCGATGTCACCGGCCGTCGCGAGTCGCGTCGCAGGATGCGATTTGCGGCGGAGTGCCGCGGCCGATACAGTCTGTGGGTTCCGTCATGACACAGCCCGGTGACATCCTGGGTGACCGCTGGGTGCTGCTCGAGAAGATCGATGCAGGCGCCATGGGCGAGGTATTTCGCGCGGAACATCAGGTGCTCGGTCACTCCGTGGCGGTGAAGGTCCTGCTGCCGGAGATGACCCGCGACCAGGGGGCGATCGACCGATTCCTCCGCGAGGCGCGCATCGCCGCGAAGCTCCGGCACCCCAACGTGGTGCGCGTCGAGGACTACGGCCTCTCGCACGACGGCCGCCCCTACCTGGTGATGGAACTCCTCCGCGGAGAGTCCCTCGCCCGCCGCCTCGCGCGCACCCCGCGGCTGCACCCCGGCGCCGTCCTCGCGCTGGTGCAACAGATCGCCGAGGCCCTCGACGCCGCGCACGCCGCGGGCATCGTGCACCGCGACCTCAAGCCCGAGAACATCTTCCTCTGTGGCCCCTCCGAGGCGCCGAAGCTCAAGGTCCTCGACTTCGGCGTGGCCAAGTTCACCGACGCGCTCGCCGCCGGCGGGGGCGCCACCGCGAGCAACACCCTCGTGGGCACGCCGCGCTACATGTCCCCCGAGCAGGCCCGCGCGTCGCGCACGCTCGACGGTCGCAGCGACCTCTGGGCCCTCGGGGTCCTCGCGTACGAGATGCTCACCGGCCGCCACCCCTTCGAGGGCGAGGCGATCGCAGAGCTCCTGGTGGCGATCCTCACGCACCCCATCTCGCCGCCCACGGCGCTCCGCCCGGCGCTGCCCGTCGCCGTCGACGGCTGGTGCGCCCGGGCCCTCGCGCGCAACCGCGCCGACCGCTTCGCCAGCGGCCACGCGCTCGCCGACGCCTTCGCCACGGCCCTCGGAGAGAGCACCCTCGACACCTGGACCGACGCCTCCGCGCCGCCCCGCAGCGCGTCCCGCGATGGCCGCGGCACCCTGCGCGTCCGGCGCGATCGAAGCGACCCGACGCCTCCCAACCTCGACGTGCTCCCCGCCGCCTCGCTCGCCGGTCACCCCGTCGACGAGACCCCGCACCGCGGCCTCGCGTCGCTCCCCGCGCCGGAGGGCGGATCCCGATGGACGGCCTCCTGGTGGGCCGTGCTCCCCATCGCCGTCGCCGCCGCCCTCGGGCTGATCGCCGTCAGCCGCCACCCTGTCTCCACCTCGGTCGCGACCGCGCCTCCCACCGCCGCGATGGCCCACCTCGAGCCCCCTTCGCCCGTCGTCGCCGCGCCGGTGGCGGCCCCCCCGCCGGCCCCCTTCGCCGACACGCCCGACGCCGCGCTTCCGCTGCAGCCCGAGAGCCCTGAGCCCTCCGCCTCGCTTCGACGCAGCCGCACCCGGGGGGGGCGGCATCAGCACCGCCATAGCGCCGAGCCGGACCCCCGCTCGGGTCACCGCACGACGAGCCCCGGCTCGGGGCTGTACGACCCCGACGGCATCTGAGTAGCGGCCTGTTTACGTGTCAGGACGGCTGGTTCAGCGTATAGATGAACTGGTCTGACCATGCGTCTGCTGTGTCCCATCCTGCTGGCAGCGTCATTGGCTCCGCTGAGCGCGGTTGCCCAGACGCCCCATGCGGACGCGCCGACGCTCTCCGTGGAGACGCGCGCGCAGGACCTCTACGTGTCCGGGCGAGACCGCTTCCGCGCCAAGGACTTCCCCGGCGCGCTGGATGACTTCCGCCGCTCGCTCGACCTCGTCGACAGCCCCAACACCCGCATGTACCTCGGCCGCGCGCTGCGCCGTCTCGGCCGCCTGCCGGAGGCCTTCGCGACCCTCGAGCGCGCGGCGAGCGACGCCGAGCGACGGGCCGTGACCGAGCCCCGCTACGCGGCCACCCGGGAGAGCGCCCGCGCCGAGGCCGACGAGATCCGCGGGGACATCGCGCTCCTCACCGTCCGGCTCCCGCACCTTCCGTCGGGCGCGTCCATCCGGGTGGCCGGGGCGGAGGTGCCCGCCACCGCCATCGGCTTTCCCCTCCCCTTCGCCCCGGGCGAGGTCATCGTCGAGTTCGACGCTCCCGGCTATGCCCCGGCGAGGGAGATCCTCATCCTCGCGCCCGGCGGCAACGAGCTCGTCGATCTCACGCCCCGCGCCGACCGCTCCGCGCCCGCCATCGAAGCCGTGGCGGAGTCCGGTGGAGCGGCCCGGCCGGCGGTGCTCTCGCAGGTCCCGGTGCGACGCGCAGAGCCCTCGCGACCGTGGTCGACGACGCGCGTCCTCGGCGTCACCGCGCTCTCCGCGGGCGTGGCCACGGTGGTCACCGGGGTGGTCTTCGGCACGCTGGCCTGGTCCGAGTACGAGACCCTGCTGCCTCGGCCGCAGCAGGAGCGCGACCAGGCGCTGGTCACCCGGGGCGAGTTCCACCGCGACCTCGCCAACGTGCTGCTCGCGAGCGGATCGGCCATCGCCCTCGGCGGCCTGCTGCTCTTCTGGCTCAGCGGGCGAACGGCCTCCGACGCCCCGCCCCCCCCGGTGCAGGTCGACGTCGGCCTCAACGCAGGCGGCGCGACCCTGCGCGTCGGGGGGACGCTGTGAGCCCGCGGCTCGGCGGGCTGCTCGCGGCGCTCGCGTGCGGCGGCTGCGTCCTCGACTTCAACGACTTCCGCCTCCCCCCGGGCGCGGCCGACAGCGGCCTGACCATCGATGCCAGCTTCGACGCCGACCTCGACGCGGGCGCCGCCCCCATCGACAAGCCCTCGACCACCCCGGACGTCACCGCCGTCGATCAGCCTCCCTCCGTCGATCAGGGCGATCCCCGCTGCGCTCCGCCGGGCAACGCGATGGTCCGCCTCGCGCACATGGCCACCAACCTGGGCGCCGTCGACGTGTGCATGCGACGCCAGAACAGCGACGGCCCCTACGCGCCGGTGCCCTTCAACGAGTGGCCCGCGGGCGGCGTCGGGTACGCCATGGTCTCCCAGCACTTCGCGCTCAACAGCCAGGTGGTCACCACCAACGACCGCTGGCAGTTCGCGCTCGTGCCCCACGGAGCGGACTGCGCCACCGCCTCCACGCTCGGCGGCGCCATCGCGTCGCTGACGGTGAACATCGGCCCGCAGAGCCAGTCGACGCTGCTCTTCACCAGCGAGTTCGGCGGCGACGGCCGAGTGTTCGGGCTGCTCGGCCTGCTCAGCGACCAGGCCTGCACCACCTGCCCCGCCAACACGCTCGACATCCGCGCGGTGCACGCCTCGCTCGGATCGTCCGGCGAGCGCATCAACCTCTCGATCAACTACAGCCTGCCGCCGTCCAGCCCGCTGCCCTTCGTCAACGTGCTCTTCGCGAGCAACATCCCCTATGGCCAGACGGCCCCCGTGGGCGGCGCGGGCTTCGACTGCGACACCGCCTGGCGAGGCGCCGCGGACCTTCCGCCCACCTACTCGGTGCAGCTCGCCGCGCAGGCCGTCTCCGAAGACGTCATCGCGCGCAGCGAGCGCGTCGGGCTGAAGGGCGACCTGCTGCTGCGATCGCGCATGGCCACGGTGTTCTTCCTCGGCGGCGACGGCGTGCGCACCCCGACTCCGGAGTTCGTGCTCTGCTACGAGGGAGCGCGCGACGCCGGGATGACCGTCTGCGATCGCATCCCGGCGACCGCGGTGCCTCGAACGGTGAACACCGATGCGGGCCCCAGCCAGGACGCGGCCGACGGTCACGTCGAGCCGGTCGACGCCGCCATCGACGACGACGTCCTGCTCTGAGCCTTTCACCGGGAGGGGAGCCTCCGCCGCGGCGCCCGACGCTCCCCGCCAGGAAAGTGTCACTCCCGACTCAAGACTGCGGGGGTCGATGCCGATATCCAGATCATTCCCTGTTGCCCTGAAGGAGGCACGATGATCGGCAATGGCAAGCTGTCCTCAACGCCGGGCTCCCGACCCGAGCGACGACGCGCCGACGACCGCGTCGACGCGGAGTTCGAGATCACGGCGCAGAGCGAGAACAACTTCTACCGTGGGCTCTCGGAGAACATCTCCGTAGGCGGTCTCTTCTTCGAGACCTACGCTCCCTACCATCTCGGCGACCAGCTCACGGTGCGCTTCACCCTGCCAGGGACGCTCTGCCCCATCGAAGCCACGGTCGTGGTGCGATGGATTCGCGCCCACAATCCTGCGAGCGATACCCCGCAGGGAATCGGGGTGCAGTTCATCGGACTCGCCGCGGACGCCCGTCGCGTCATCGAGCGCTTCTCCCGCAAGCGCGACCCGCTCTTCTACGAAGCCGGCTGAAGCGCCGAACCCCCTCCTCCGTGCGATCGCCTCGGACGGCGACCGCGCTCCGTCCCGCGAACGCTACCGGCTCGCGGCGATGCGGAGCGCGTTGATGTGTTGGTGCTTGTCGTGCGAGGGCCAGCGCGCGATGCTCAGGAAGGCGCGGCTGGCCTCCGGGTCGAGCTGGCTCCCCGCGGCGCGGCCGATCTCCTCCAGCGCGAGCTCGCGCGCCATGCCCCGGCGGTACGGCCGGTCGGAGGTCATCGCGTCGAAGGTGTCGCAGACCGCGAGCAGCCGCGCGCCATGCGGGATCGCCTCGCCCGCGAGGCCGTCCGGATAGCCCCTGCCGTCCCAGCGCTCGTGGTGGTGACGCACCAGGTGAGCGATGCCGCGCAGGGGCTCGACGGCGCGCAGCAGCGCGTAGCCGCTCTCCGGGTGGCCGTTGACCAGCGTGCGCTCCGCCGCGTCGAGCGCGCCGGGCTTGTGGAGCACCGCGTCCGGGACGCCCAGCTTGCCGATGTCGTGGAGCAGGGCGCCGCGCCGGAGGGACCAGCGCTCCTCGCTGGACAGCCCGCACTCGTCGGCGAGCAGCACCACCCACTGCGCGACGCGCAGCGAGTGCAGCGCGGTCGCCTCGTCGCGCAACGCGAGCGAGCGCCAGAGGCCCATCGCCATCGCGTCGATGCCCCGAGCGTCGGCGGGAGGGGCCGCCGTCGGTCCCCGCGTCGGGAACTCACTGATGACATCCGAGAAGGGACGGCTGAGCGGGTGGTTCATGGACGGGCCTGCGTCGGGGGTGGTCGATCGAGGCTAAGCCACCTCGACGTACTCTGGATGGTTGTCCAGCACATCGGTCGATCGCATGCGGCCAAGAGATGTCGGGTTCCTGACGGCGGTCGTTCTACTGGAGGGGGAGGTCCAGGCCCTACGGAGACCTGAGTGCGCGTCGCCCACCGCATCCCATCAACCCACATTGCTCATCCGATATCCTACAGATACCACCATGTAGAAACGACAAGGGCTCTGGGATTGGCACTCATCCCGTCTCACCGTTGGCCGATAACTGGGAAGATCATGAACCCACGAATCATCCAGCTGCTGGGAGCGGGCGCAGTCATGGCGCTGCAGGGATGTGCACTCGAGGCCGTCGAGAGCGGCGTGTGTCCGCGCTGCTCGACGACGAGCCAGGCGGCGCCCATCTCGTCGACCGACGCGGGCGTCCTGCCGGTGGTCTCGCAGGGCGAGGCCGCGGCCTGCGCGGCGTGGCAGTCGGTGCATGACCGCCAGACGCAGACCGCGACGTGGACCGCGGGCGCCGCGCAGTGCGACCGGGGCTCGCTCCCGGAGCCGACGCGGGCGGCGTCGATCGAGTGGGTGAACTACTACCGCGGACTCGTGGGGCTCGCTCCGGTGACCGAGGCGTCCAGCGACCGCGCCCCGGCGCAGGCGTGCGCGGTGCTGCTCGAGCGCAACGGACAGCTCTCGCACACGCCGCCGTCGAGCTGGGCCTGCGCCGACCTGATGAGCCGGGACGCCGCGGCGCGCAGCAACCTGTCGGGCAACCCGGGCTTCCCGATGAGCCCCTGGTACGCGGTGCGCGGCTGGATCGACGAGGGCCGGGACCTCTCCGACACCCTCGGCCATCGACGGTGGATCCTCAGCCCGGAGCTGCACTCGATGTCGTATGGGCAGACCGCGAGCTTCGCGTGCATGACCCTGGGGCTCGGGGCGCGCGACGCGCGGGCGCCGCGGTGGGTCGCGTGGCCGCCGCCGGGCTGGGTCCCGAGCGCGGTGATGGGCACGATCTGGTCGCTCTCGAAGCCGGGCATCGGGGCGCCGGGCACGCAGGTGCAGGTGCTCCGCGACGGCGTGGCGCTGCCGGTGAGCATGACCGTGCGACGCAGCGGGGCGGGCGACGACACCATCAGCTGGGAGGTTCCCTCCACGACGGGGGCGAGCGTCTATCGGGTGAGGGTGACGGTGCCGGGTGAGCCGTTGATCGAATACGAAGTCCGGCGCACCAGCTGCGCGCATCAGTGAGATATCGGGTGATCACGAGCAATAGAGTGGAGGTGTAGGCGATCATGGAAGAGTTCAAGATGTTGGCGACTGGAACCATGGTGGCCAATCGATACGAGATCCGTAAGGTGCTCGGTAAGGGCGGCATGGGGGCGGTCTATCAGGCCGAGGACACCCACACCTCGACGAAGGTCGCCCTCAAGACGCTCCGGGTCGACCTCTATGACCGGGAGGACCTCGTGAAGCGCTTCGAGCGCGAGGCCCGCGCCGCGGCGCGCATCGGCCACCCGAACATCGTCGGCGTCCACGCGCTCGGCTGCGACCACGCGCTGCGCACCCGGTTCATCGTGCAGGAGGCGCTGCGGGGCACGGACGTGGCGGGGTGCCTCAACGAGCTCGGGAGCCTCTCGCCGCTCTCGGCCATCGCGCTCGCATTGCCCGTCATGGACGCCCTCATCGCCGCCCACGAGGCGGGCATCGTCCATCGGGACATCAAGCCGGAGAACGTGTTCCTGCATGAGATGGACGACGGGCGCATCGTGCCGAAGGTCATCGACTTCGGGATCGCCAAGGTGATCGACGTGCTCGACCGGATGGAGCGCACCGCGACGGGCATGGTGTTCGGGACGCCCTGGTACATGTCGCCCGAGCAGGCCCTCGGCGACAGCGCCATCGACGCGCGCACGGACGTCTGGAGCGTCGGAGCGATGATCTACGAGATGGTCTGCGGGACGCTGCCCTTCGGCGGCACGAACCCCAACGCCGTGATGGCGCAGATCATCTTCGGCCGTCCGACGCCGCTGCAGCAGCACTGGCCGGACGTCCCCGCGGACCTCCAGGAGGTGATCCACAAGGCCCTCGAGCGCGACCTCGACAAGCGCTTCGCCACGATGGCCGCGTTCCGCGACGCGCTCGTGGCGTGCAGCCTCTGGCGCGACGTCACCCCGGAGATCGCCGAGAGCTTCCTCCCGCGGCCGAGCTCCTTCGAGGGCATCAGCGACCTGCTGCCGGCGGAGTTCATGGACGACCCGGCCGAGCGCATGCGCTCGCGCCAGCCCTCGCGCCCCGGAGCGGCGGTCCGGCGGCGGCAGAGCTCGGACCTCTTCAACCCGGTCCCGGTGGTGTTCACCGTGCCGCCCGAGCCCGTCGCCGCGGCGCCGAAGGGCCTCGCCGAGCCGAAGGGCCTCGCCCCGGAGCGCTCGCTCGACGAGGAGCGCATCCCGACGCGCCCGATCCCTCAGGGCGCCGTCGGGCGCCCGGCCCCCCGCGCGGTGTGCAGCGACGCGGAGATCGGCACCGAGCTGTCGCTCGCCCCCCGGATCCCCGCCTGGGCCTCCGTGGACCTCCCGCCGAGCCATGTGAGCCAGCGGCGGCAGCGGGTGGAGTTCGACACCCTGCGGCGCCCCAACTGGGGTGCCGGCCGGTCGCGGCGGCTCGTGTCCGCGGTGAGCCTGGCCCTCACCCTCCTCTGCGGGGCCGTCCTCGCGGTCGGCGTGATGCACTGGGTACAGCGGCCGCCGCAGGGCGCCTTCGACGCCGGGCTCGCCCGCTCGGCGGTGGCGTACGCGGCGCCGCAGGTCGAGGCGCGCAGCCCCGCGGAGCCGCAGGAACTCCCGCGGACGCTCCCGGAGGGTCGGCTGCCCTCCCGAGGGGACTCCAAGGAAAACGCACCGAGGTAGCCCCCGCGATCAACCCGCCGACCCGTTTCGCCCGTACCACGGGAGCACCATGAAGAACCCGAAGGTCGGCGACCACATCGATGACCGGTACGAGCTGCGCCGCCAGCTCGGCGAGAACGAGACCTGCGTCCTGTTCGAGGCCGTGCACCGCTACACCAACCGCCGCGTGGTGCTGAAGCTGCTGCGGTGCAGCGACGGCCCCGAGGAGCCGGAGGCCGTGCTCCTCCGCGACACCTTCGCGCTCGGGCGCATCCGGCACCCCTACCTCGTCGAGGTGCTCGACGCCGGGGTCTCGCACTCGGTCCCGTACGTGGTCACGGCGCTGCTCGAGGGGCGCTCGCTCGAGGGGCTGCTCGCCGCGCGCGGCGTCCTCACGCCGGACGAGACCGCGACGGTCGGGCGGCAGATCGCGCTCGCGCTCGAGGCGCTGCACCGCAACGGGCTGCTGCACGGCGACGTGAGCCCGGGCAACGTGTGGATCGTGCGCTCGCCCCTCGGCGACGAGCAGGTCGTGCTGCGCAACCTCCAGATGACCTACGAGCCCCGCAAGCCGATGCAGCTCGAGGGGCCGCGGCGGCGGTCGGGCTCCTTCGCGTACCTCTCGCCGGAGTCGCAGAGCGGGCGAGCCATCGACCCCCGCTCGGACCTCTACAGCCTCGGGGTGCTCATGTTCGAGTGCCTCCTCGGCCGACCGCCGCAGGGGCTCGCGAGCGAGCGGAGCGACGGGGAGGTTCCGTCGCTCCGGGTGCTGCGGCCGGAGCTCCCGGGGGCGCTCACCTTCGCCGTGGAGCGCTGCCTGAGGACCGCCACCGCCGAGCGCTTCTCCTGCGCCCGCGACCTCGTCGGCAGCCTCGAGGCGACGCACATCGCCCGCGCCACGACCCGCTTCCTCTCGGGCAGCTCGCAGCACGGGCTGCGCGCCATCACCCCGCTGCTCGACCCGCCGCTCCGGAGCAGCGCGCTCCGTCCGCCGACGCCGCCGCTCGGCAGCCCGGGCGCCTCGCCGGCCATCGCCCCGGAGCAGCCCACCGGGCTCTCGCGGCGGAGGATCGCGCGGGCCGCGTACACCACGCCGGTCCGCGTGGTCGGGCACCACGGGGTGATGGAGGGCCGCGTCGAGGACATCTCCACCCGCGGCGTGCTGGTGATCGCCGCGCACACCCTGGAGGTCGGCGCCGTCGTGCAGCTGACCTTCGCCCTCCCGGGCACCGGGGTGATGGTCCAGAGCAGCGCGGTGCTACGCTGGGTGCGCATTGCGCCGTCGTCCCAACGGGCGGCGATGGGGTTCGAGTTCCAGGTGCCGCCGCTCGCGTTGCGCAACGCGGTCGAGCTCTACGTCATCGAAAAGGAGAGCGTACCGGGGATGGACGATGTGCCGCCCAGGCGTTGATCTCCACGGGCGACAATCGCCCGCGAGGACCTCTACCGCCGCGCCGGATGACCGATAGCATCCACAGGAGCCGTGACCATGACCGATCCCAGCTGTCCGAAGGGAGCGACCGAGCGCCGAGGCGTCCACCGCGGCACCGCGCGAGGCACGGACCCGTCGGTCCCCGTGCCCGTGACCAATGACAACGAGCGGCCCGCGGACCCGGCCGACCTCAGCGCGCTCCTCGACCTCGGGCTCACGCTCCAGCGGGAGCTCGAGAGCTTCGAGGCCGCGAGCTTCGACCCGCTGACCGGCCTCACCAACCGCGCGGGGCTCCTGACCCTGGGCGCCGAGATGATCGACGTCTCGCGCTCTGCCAGCGAGGGCTCGGCGCTGCTCTACGTCTGCCGCGACGACCCCGGGGCCCACGACGAGCGCCCCGGCGGCGAGGACGACGACTTCGCGCTGCGCGAGCTCGCCCGCCTGCTCGAGGACAACGTCCGCGCGAGCGACCTCGTGGCGAGGGTGGGCGAGGGCGAGTTCTGCGTGGTGCTGGCGCCGTACGCCGACGAGACCGAGGCCTTCGGGGTGGCCGACCGCGTGGAGCGGGCCGTCGAGGCCTTCAACGAGACCTCCGGGACCCCGCGGGCGCTCGGGGTCCGCATCGGCGGCGCGCTCTCCCGGCCCGGGATGGACTTCGAGGCGCTCCTCGCCCTCGCGGAGGCGCGCAGCCACGGCCGAGCCGGGCGTCGCTGAGGGCCCGCGCGCCGACGGTCGTGCGGTCGCGTCGCCGCTCTTTGCGGGCCCTCGGGAGTTGGACTAATCACATCAGCCCTGAGGAGATCGCCGGATGCACCGTTCATCACATATCGCCTGGATGCTTGGATTGATGGGAGGCCTCGCCGCGGGCTGCAGCGACGGCGCGGCGGGCCCGCAGGTCGCCGGCGACGCGGCCGTCACGGCGGACGCCTCGGGCCCCGTCGACGCCGGCCCCGCCGGGCTTCCGGTGCTCGGCCGCGGCACGCACCGCGGGGACTCCGTGCAGGTGCGCGTCATCGCGACGGGGGAGCAGACGCTCGCCACGCCGCGCGACCTGGCCTTCAACCCGGCGTCGCCTCGCGAGCTGTGGGTCGCCAACTTCGGCGACAGCTCCATGACCATCCTCCGCAACACCGGCGCGGCCGATCAGGACTTCGACAACCGCGCGGGGCCGCAGCACACGCACTTCATGATCCACCCGTCGGCCCTCGCCTTCGGCGACACGGGCACGCTCGCGACCTGCCACGAAGAGGACCAGCCCACGCAAGGGCCCGTCTCGGCGGGCGGCAGCCCGGCGGACTTCATGGGTCCGACGCTCTTCCTCTCCGGGTACGACGAGTTCGACGGCGGCCACGCCTCGCACATCGACATGCTGCACAACAGCCCCAACGCCATGGGCATCGCCTGGGAGACCGGCAACGCCTACTGGGTCGTGGACGGCTACCACCACTCGCTCACCCGCTACGACTTCCGCATGCCCCACCAGCCGGGCGGCGTCGACCACTCCGGCGCGCTCGTGCGCCGCTTCGTCGAGGGCGAGATCGGGTACGTCGAGGGCGTCTCCGGCCACGCGGAGTACGACCACGACCGCAACCGGCTCTACTTCGCCGACCCGGGCAACCACCGCATCGGCTCGCTCGACCCCTCCAAGGGCATGAGCACCGTGCGCATCAGCCCCAACTACGACGGCGCGCCGAGCTCGCAGATGCGGATGATGGGCGCCAGCACGACGACCCTCTTCGACGGCGCCACCGTGGGCATGATGGCCCCGTCGGGCCTCGCCCTCGACGGCGCTCGGCTCTTCGTCACCGACAACGCCACCTCGCGCATCTACGCCATCAGCCTCGAGGGCCAGGTCATCGACTGGGTCGACCTCTCGGCCACCGTGCGCGCCGGCGGCCTGCAGGGCATCACCCTCGACGCCGAGGGCCGGCTCTACGTCGTCGACTCGGTCGACGATCGCGTGCTCGAGATCTCCCCGCTCTGACCCGCGCCCGCTCGCTCCCCTACCCCTTCGATCAGGCTCTAGAAGCTCCACGCCAGCTGGAGGTTGCGCGCGGTGAAGCCGACGCGCGGCACCAGCGCGGCGTGGCGCTCGAAGCGCGAGCCCGACGGGGCGCCCGCGAGGAGCACGGTGCCCACGATGGAGGTGACGAGCCCCGCCCCCATGATGCCCACGGACGCCCAGCGCAGCGTGGTGGCGTTGTCCACGTCGACGCCCGCGTCGTTGCGCGCCTGCTCGACCTGCACCGGGGTGCGGCCGCTCGCGCAGACCGCCATGCGCGCGCAGGCCGTGAGCTCGGACTGGCTGGCGTCGCGGCTGGCGGTCGCGTCGCTGAGCGTCCCCTCGTTGATGAAGAAGAGCGCGGCGCCGCCGCCGAGCACCGCCACGCCGAGGCCGAGCACCACGCCGCCCGCGATGAGCGCCCGGCGGCGGCCCGCGGAGTACGACTGCTGGAAGGCGGGCGTGGGCAGCAGGAAGACCGAGAGGGAGTTGTCGCGCCCCGGGGCGAGGTCGACGTCGCGCTCGTCCGGGAGGAAGTCCGTGCGCTCGACCCGCAGCGTGTGGCGCCCGGGGGGGACCAGCGCGGTCCCGTCGGCGGCGATGCGGCGGCCGTCGATCATCGCGACGATGTCCGGCTCGTTGGCCTGCACCGTCACCCGGGCGCCGACGTCGCGCGGCATCGGGTCGGCCCACGCGAGGTCCGCGCGCACGCGCGCTCCGGCGCCGACGGAGTTCACGTCCGTCTCGTAGGTGGTGTACCCGGCGCGGCGGACCACCACGTGGTGGCTGCCCTCCGGGACGGGCAGCGGCGAGGTGACGGGCGTGGTCGCGAGGGGGTGGCCGTCGACGAGCACCTCGGCGCCGTGGACGTTGCACTCCACGGCCATGAACGCGCGCTCCGGCGACAGCGGCTCGGAGATGACGATGGTGCTGCCGCCCGCGACGTCGAACTCCGCCTCGCGGGGCTGGTAGTGCGGCGCGGAGAGCGACACCCGATGGCGACCGGCGGCGACGCGAAGCTCCAGGTTGCCCGAGGAGGGCGGGCGCTGCAGGCCGTCGACGCGCACGTCGAGCCCGGCGGCCTCGAAGCGGATCACGATGGTGCCGATGCGAGAGCGCAGCCGGGCGAGCGCGGCGTCGATGTCGGCGCGGCGCTGCTGCACGGAGGCGGCGGGGGCGCGGCGCTCGTAGTCGAGCATGGCGTCGAGGGCCTCGACGAAGTGCCCCGTGAGCTCGTGCGTCGCGCTGATGTTGAAGAGCACCGCGGGGTTGCGCGTGAGCTCGTACGCCCGCTGGAACTCCGCCATCGCGGCGTCGTAGTTGCGCTCCTCGAAGAGGTCGATGCCGCGCTGGTAGCGCTCGCGCGCCTCGGCGATGGCGGCCGGCGGGGGCGACGGCTGCTGCGCGAGCGCGGTGGCGGGGCCGAGGGCGAGGCAGAGGGCGAGGGCGGTTCGATGGAGTCGCATGGGTGTAACGGGGCCCGTGATCTACTCGAAAGGGTTGTTGCGGTCGATCATCGGGTGACGTCGGTCGGGCGTGCGCGCCGGGTTCGCGGTCACCGAGGGGAAGGGCGTGGGCGGGGGCGGCGACGGCGTGCGGACGAAGACCACCGGCGGCGGCGCAGGCTCCGCGGCGGGCGCGGTGAGCGGCGCGAGCACCCGGGAGATGCGAGCGTCGGCGCCGGCCACGAGGACGTCGCTCACGTTGGCGTGCCCGGGCGCGCTCAGCCGGAGCTGGTAGCGGCGGCCGTCGCGAGGGCGCAGCAGCTCGGCGTGCCCCTGGCCGACGACGGTTCCGTCGAGGGCGATGGTGGCGGTGGGAGGGTCGACGTCGATGCGGAAGGTGATGTTGTCGCCGTCGACGCCCACGCGCGGCGCCCTCGCGGCGGCCACCGGCGCGGCCGCCGGACCCGCGGGCCGAGCGCGGCGGTGGAGGGCGAGGGAGCCCGCCAGCACGACCATCCCGACGGCGACCAGGCCGATGACGGCGGCGATCCAAGGGAGGGTGTTGCCGGGGCCGAGCGGCCCCGGGGGCGCGGTCGGGGAGATGACCAGCGGAGGGAGCGCACCGGGCGAGCGGGCGAGCGCGGCGCGGCGGGCCTCGTCGGGCCCCGGGGTGCCGTCGGGGCGGGTCTGCTGGTGGAGCACCGAGGCCGGCGCGCCGGGGCGGGACACGGGGCCGCGGGCCTGGCTGTCGCGGAAGGGGGCGAGCGCGTCGCGCATCTCGTAGAGCGACGAGAAGCGCTGCGAGGGCTCGTACGCGAGGGCTCGCATGATGACCGCGGCGAGCGCCGGGTCGAGGTCCGGCCGGAGGCGGCGGATGTCCGGGGCGGGCCCGGTCACGATGGCCACCAGCATCGCGGGGTACGAGTCGGCCTGGTGCGGCACCGAGCCCGTGAGCGCCTCGTAGAGGATCGCGCCGAGGGCGTACTGGTCGGCCGCGGGCGTGACGTTCTTGGAGCCGCCGGTGGCCTGCTCCGGGGGCATGTACGCGGGCGTGCCGAGGATCATCCCGGTGGCGGTGAGGCCGACGTCATCGGTCACGACGCGCTTGGCGATGCCGAAGTCGATGAGCTTCGGGGTGACCTCGTCCTCGCCCGGGGTGCGCGCGAGGAAGATGTTCTGCGGCTTCACGTCGCGGTGCACGATGCCGCGGCTGTGCGCGAGGGCGAGCGCCGACATGATCGGGTCGAGCAGCCGGATGATCGCCCCGGGGCTGAGCGGCGCCTCGCGCTTGAGCAGCACCCCGAGGTTCTCCCCCTCGAGGAACTCCATCACCATGAAGAGCCGGCCCTGGTCGTTGCCGAAGTCGAGCACCTCCACGATGTTCTTGTGGCGCACCTCGTTGGAGGTGCGGGCCTCCTGCAGGAAGCGCTGAGGCACCGCCGGGTTGGAGAGCGCGATCTCCGGCAGCAGCAGCTTCACCGCGACGGTGCGCTGGATCGTTCGGTGGCGCGCCTCGAAGACCGCGCCGGTGCCGCCCACGCCGAGCACGCGGATGATCTCGTACCGCCCGCCGATGACGTCGCCCGGCGCGACACCGAGCGGGCGTTCGTTCGCGGCGTTGGCGGGCATCATCGGGGGGGAGCCTAGCGGAAGGGGCGCGGTCGTGTCGCGGGCAACCGCAGGCCCGGAGGGCCGCGGGTCAGAGCCCGGCGTCGAGGCCGGAGCCCGCGTCGGCGACGGAGCCCGTGTCGGTGACGGAGCCCGTGTCGGTGACGGAGCCCGTGTCGGTGACGGGGCCCGCGTCGGCGCGACCGGAGTCCTGATCGCCGGGCATGGGAGCCGCGCCGCCGTCGCGGAAGGAGCAGGTGCCGACGTCGTCGGTGACGAGGCACACGGCGGCCGGGTCGAGGGAGATGGCGACGCAGTCGCGGGCCTCGCGGCACTGCGACGAGCAGCGGCCGTCGATGTTGCACACGAAGGGCGGGGCGCACTCGGAGTGGTAGACGCAGTAGCCGTTGTCGCCGATGGGGAGGCAGGCGCCGATGTTGTTGAGCTGCGCCGCGGGCTGGCAGAGCGTGCCGGAGGGGCAGTCGCGGCTGCGGGTGGCCACCGGCGCCGCGAGGTTGCACTGCTGGCGGCAGTAGCGGCCCGCGCAGATGAGGCTCTGGGTCTCGTCGCAGTCGGAGTTGAACACGCACTGGCCGTTGACCGGCTGCTTGCTCTTGCAGGCCGGCGCGAGCGCGCCGAGCAGCGCGAAGATCCACCACGAACGACGAAGCATCAGCATGACCGGAGCACCTTTACCCGGAGCGTAAGGAGAGGACGGAACGGGACCACCCGGGCGACTGCGGGGCACTACAACCCCAAGCGGGGCGCGCGCGCAAGAGCGGCGGCGGGTATAGGATCGCCGGCGTGTTGACGGTCCGCGCGAGGGTTCTGCTTCGGGCCCTGCTGCTGGCCGCGGTGGTGGTGGCGTCGGGCTTCCTGTCGTGGTGGTCGTGGCGCACCTCGTCGGCGCTCGCGGCGCTGGACAAACACTCGGTCATCGAGAGCACGCTGCTGCTCGTGCGCGAGAAGATCGACCGCGTCGAGGCCACGGTGATCGCCGGCGACAACGCGGTGCTCCACCTGGTGAACCCGGACGACCTGGACACGCTGGCGCAGCGCTGGCCCGACCTCGCGGAGCGCATCTCGCCGACGGTGCGCTCGGTGCTCGTGCTCGACGAGGCGCTGCGCCCGCTGCGGGTGGTGGCGCACCGCGAGGACGACGACCGCTCGGAGCTCGTGGCCTGGGTCACCGGCCGGCTGCGGGCGGAGATGCACCTCGCGACGGAGGCCCCGGGCGCGCACCGCCACTGGCACGGCGCCATCGACGGCCGCAGCGTGCTGCTCTCGTACAGCGCGCGCGAGACCGCGGGGAGGCGCTACTACGTCGTGCTCGAGGCGGACCTCGACTACATCCGCCGCGAGCTGCTGCCGAAGCTCTTCGACGACCCGCTGGCGCGCGGCCGCTTCAACATCACCGACGAGAACAACCGCATCGTGATCGGGCGCTCGCTCACCGCGGCGGGGGAGTTCCTGGTGTCGACGCGGTTTCCGACGACGCTCTACAAGTGGCGCCTCGCGATCGCCCCGCGGCAGGCGCCGGAGCTGGAGGCCAGCGCCCGCCGCCGCGGCGTGGTCGAGGGCTCCTACGTGGGCGCGTCGCTGCTGGTGATCCTGGCGGGCGTGTCGTTCCTGCTCTTCGCGGCGCGGCAGGAGGAGCAGCTCAACACCCTCAAGAGCGACTTCATCGCCACCGTGTCGCACGAGCTGAAGACCCCGCTGTCGCTCATCCGGATGTTCGGCGAGATGCTCGCCGGGGAGCGCGCGCCGACGCCGGAGAAGCGGGCGCAGTACCTCGACATCATCGTGCGAGAGAGCGAGCGGCTGAGCGCGCTCATCGAGAACGTGCTGGATTTCGCGCGACTGGAGCAGGGCCGGGCCGCGTACGAGTTCACCGCGGCGGACCTCGGGGCGACGGTGCTGCGCGACGTGGAGGCCTTCCGCTTCCGGACGCACCGCGAGCGCCCGGCGCTGGTGACGGAGATCGCGGAGGGCATCGCGCCGGTGCGGCTCGACGCGAGGGCGATGCAGGTGCTGCTCTTCAACCTCCTCGACAACGCGTTCAAGTACGCTGGGGACACGGACGCGGTGGTGGTGCGCGCCCGCCAGGAGGGCGCCCGCGCGATCATCGAGGTCGAGGACCACGGCCCCGGCATCGACCCGGAGGACGCGCGGAAGATCTTCGAGCGCTTCTACCGCGGGCGTGCGGTGCGCTCCGGCGGGCCGCGAGGGACGGGCATCGGGCTCTCGCTGGTGAAGCACATCGCGCGGGCGCACGGCGGCGACGTCACGGTGCACGCGGTGGCGCCGTCGGGGACCCTCTTCCGGGTGGCGATCCCGGTCGGCGGGTGACCCTCTACCCCGCGGAGGCCTCGGGCTCGTCGGCCACCATGCGGTTTCGCCCCGCGCCCTTGGCCGCGTAGAGCAGCGCGTCCGCCCGCTCCAGCAGGGCCTCCGGCGCGCCCATCGCCGCGGTGAGCGACACCACCCCGAAGGACGCGGTGATCTGCACCGTCGCCCCGGCGGCCTCCCAGCGCGCGGCGCGCACGCGCTCTTGCAGGTCGCGAGCGAGCACCTGGGCGCCCGAGAGCTCGGTCTCCGGCAGCAGGATGGCGAACTCCTCCCCGCCGAGGCGACCCAGCGACTCCTCGCGTCGCACCCGCGAGAGGATCATCCCCGCGAAGTCGCGCAGCACCGTGTCGCCGGTGAGGTGCCCGTGCAGGTCGTTGACCTGCTTGAAGTAGTCGAGGTCGATGAGCACCAGCGAGAGCGGCCGGTGGTAGCGCCGGGCGCGGCGGAACTCGCTGTCCAGCCGCTCGCGGAAGGCCGCGTGGGTGAGCGCGCGGGTGAGCCCGTCGGTGATCATCGCGGTGCGGATGGTCGCGAAGTACTGCCCCTCGATGTCGCTCCCGGCGATGTACTTGAACACCGTCCCGACGATCTGGATGCAGTCGCCGCTCGACAGCCGCCGCACCTCCGTGGGGACGTCGTTGACGACGGTGCCGTTGGTGCTGTGGTCGTCCACCAGCCACCACTCGCCCTCGCGGAACTCGAGGTGCGCGTGCGCTCGGGACACGCGCGGGTGGTCGAGCATCACCGCGCACCCCTCGCCGCGCCCGATGGTGTAGCGGCCCACGAGCGGGTCGAGCTCGTAGCGGCGGCAGACCTCGCGCAGGTCGTTGGAGTGGACGATCACCAGCGAGCCCAGCCGGGGCACGGCGGGCGGGGCGGGGGTGCGGTTGAGCGGGAGGTTGGGCTCCGTATCGCGCAGGCGATCGGCGGTCTCCAGCGGCATGTGCGAGCGTCGTGATTTCACCAAGAGTGCATCGCTCGGGCGAGACCCTAGGCGGACGATATCGGCGGCGTCAAACCACACGCACCAGACGGCTGCGCCACGCTAGCGCGCCGGCGCGCTCCTGAGGCATGGTGGGGCGGTGAGCGAGCACACCTTCAGCGCCTTTCGAGCCGTGCCCCGCACCGGGGTGATCTACGTGACCACCGAGGCCCAGAAGATGGGCTTCCGCTTCGGCGCCGAGGGGTGGTGCAACCTCGGCCAGGGGCAGCCGGAGACCGGTCCGCTGCCGGGGGCGCCGCCGCGCATCGAGTCGCTGCCCATCGCGCTCGACGACCAGGAGTACGCCCCGGTGCCGGGCCTGTGGGAGCTCCGCGAGGCCGTCGCGGGCATGTACAACGAGCTCTACCGCAAGGGCCTGCCCTCGCAGTACACCGCGGAGAACGTCTCCATCTCGGGCGGCGGCCGCGTGTCGCTGCTGCGCGCGGCGGCGGCCCTCGGGCGCATCAACCTCGGGCACTTCCTGCCGGACTACACCGCCTACGAGGAGCTGCTGGACGTCTTCCGGCTCTTCTCCCCCATCCCCATCCTGCTGGAGGGCGAGAAGGGCTACGCCTTCCCTCCAGAGGCGCTGGAGCGCGAGATCGTCGGCCGCGGCCTCGGGGCGATCCTGCTGAGCAACCCGTGCAACCCGACGGGCAAGCTCATCGGCGGCGACGACCTCGCGCGCTGGGTGGCGCTCTGCCGCGAGAACGACTGCGCCATGCTGGTCGACGAGTTCTACTCCCACTACATCTGGAACCGCCCGAACGACCCGACCCCGATGGAGAGCGCCGCGCGCTACGTCGAGGACGTCGACCGCGACCCGGTGGTCATCTTCGACGGCCTCACCAAGAACTGGCGCTACCCGGGCTGGCGCATCACCTGGACCGTCGCGCCGCGCGCCATCATCGAAGGCGTCGCGAGCGCGGGGTCCTTCCTCGACGGCGGCGGCTCGAAGCCGATGCAGCGGGCCGCGTGCGCCATCGTGACCGCCGAGCACGCCCGCGCCGAGACGGCGGCCATCTCCAACGCCTTCGGCCGCAAGCGGCACCTCCTGCTCGACGGGCTGCGCGCCCTCGGGGTCACCGTCGACAGCGATCCCGAGGGCGGCTTCTACGTGTGGGGCTCCGTGGCCAACCTCCCGGCGCCGCTCAACACCGGCATGGGCTTCTTCCGCGCCGCGCTCGCCGAGAAGATCATCACCGTGCCCGGGGAGTTCTTCGACGTGAACCCCGGCAAGCGACGCATCGGGCGCTCGTCGCGCTTCCGCGACCACGTGCGCTTCTCCTTCGGCCCCGAGGAGTCGGTGCTGCACACCGCTCTCGTGCGCCTGGAGCGCATCGTCGCCGCCGCGCGCGGCTGATCTACAGCCGCCAGCTGAGCGCCCCCGCCGGGACCAGCGCCCAGGTCAGCGCGTCCACCGACTCGCCCGACCTCCCTCCGACGGACCACGCCATGCGCAGGTCGAGCTCGATCGCGGCCGACAGCCGGCCGAAGCCCACGCGCAGCCCGAGCGCCGCGGCCGCCTCCACCCGGTGCGCCGAGAGATCGAAGGAGAGCGGCTGGATCGCCGTGGCCTGCACCGTGGCGTCGCTGTGGAGATAGCCCCCGCGGAGCCCGAGCCAGACGTCGTAGATGCGGCTGCGGGTGATGCCCGCGACCAGCGAGAGCTCGCCGCCGTAGACGCTGGAGCGCTGCACGACGAAGTCCGGCATCAGCCCGTCGAGCGCTCCCGCGATGAAGGCGAAGCGCCCGGCGAGGCCCGCGCTCAGGGTGAAATCCCCGTCGCGGACGAGCTCGCGCCGAGCCCCGATGCGCACCGTGCGGCCGATGAGCGCGAGGCTCCCCTCGGCGCCGTGGCCGAGGCCCGCGCGCCCGTTGAAGTAGGGGACCACCCCCGGCGGCGTCATGGCGTAGGCCACCGCCGAACGCAGGATCTGGTCGTTGGTCGCCGTGCGCTGCCGGGCGTCGTCGAGGGTGCCGGTGCCCACGGGCGCGACCATGGCGGTGCCGAGGTCGAGCTCGACCTTCTCCGCAGGGAGCACCCGGGCCGGGGCGAGGATGGGGGATGCGGTCGCGCAGCCCGCGGTCAGCCCGAAGGCCGCCAGGGCGGCGCGGCGTCGCCAGGTCACTTGCGGAAGCGGGAGGGATAGTTGTTCGCGGACGACTTGGTCTTCAGCGCCGCGTCGTCGGGGTGCAGCTGGAGCGCGCGGGAGATGAGGACGTTCTCGTTCTCCGGGTGCTTGGGGTCGGGGAGGCAGCACTCCACGGGGCACACCGCCTGACACGCCTCGTGGTCATAGAAGCCCACGCACTCGGTGCACAACTCCGGGTCGATCACATAGATCTCATCGCCCTCGCTGATCGCGTCGTTGGGACACTCGGGCTCGCAGGCGCCGCAGTTGATGCAGTCCGTCGTGATGTACGTGGCCATCGGTTCTCCGTCGCGCAGGTTATAGGCCGCGCAGGTTCATGTAGGGCGCGGGCGCGGGGTTTTCTAGTCAAGCGCGACCGGGCAGTCAACCAGCGCGAGCGGCGCGTGCCTGCTCCTCGCCCTCCCGCTGCGACGTCGCCACGGCGTCGGGCCTGGGCGCGACGAGCCGCCGCCCCCAGTGGAGCAGCACCACGAAGGGCAGCAGCAGGTACTTGAGGCCGGTCAGCGCGACGAGCCAGCCGCGGGGCACCGCCACCTCCGCGATGGGCACCGGCGGGGTGATCCCGAGCTCGCGGCGCAGCGCCTCGGCGGCCCGCAGTCCCGTGGAGACGGCGCCCTCCATGCACACCAGGTCGACCGGGGAGCGGCAGTAGTCGCCGGCCACGAAGAGGTTGCGCAGCTGTCCCCGCACGCTGTCCGCTCCGGTCGCCTCGACGTCGGGGCGAAACTGCCAGGAGCCCGCGTCGTTGACGCAGAGGGGCTCGTCGAGGTGGGGCTGGTAGCAGGTGCGCGCCTCATCGACGTCCTCCCAGCGCAGGTGGGGCAGGTAGCGCTGGAGGTCGCGAAACAGCACCGCCACGGCGCGCTCGGGGCTCAGCGACGCGAGGCGGGTGATGTCCGAGGCGACCAGGTTGAGCGCCGTGCCCTCGTAGCCCTCCCAGCTCTGCGACACGTCGATGAAGGTGAGGCCGTAGGGCGAGTCGACGAGGTTCACGTGCTCTCGGGGGACGCCCTCGACGCGCCCCCGGAAGTAGAGGTGCAGCGCGGCCATCGGGCGAGTGTGCAGGTAGCGCAGCGCCGCCAGCGCGGGGGCCTGCGAGTGCAGCTCGTCGTCCAGCAGCCGCGCGGCCCTCTCCGCGGGGACCGCGAGCACCACCTGCGCCCGCTCGTCGAGGGGAACCTCACGGACGTCCCCTCCCCCGGCGTCCCGGAGGCGGAGCGCCGTGACGCGCCCATCGCTCGCGACGAGGCCCTCCAGCGAGCAGCCCAGGACCAGCTCGCAGCCGAGCGCCTCCAGGCGCCGCTGGAGCGGGGCGATGAGGTGCTCGTGCAGGTTGCCTCGGAGCACCCGGTACATGGGCTTCGGGTGGCGGGCCCAGTAGCGGAGCACGTTGCGCATGGTCATCGCGGAGACCTCGTAGGAGGGGCACGCGGTGCCGATGAGCATGAAGGACTGGTAGGTGCGGGCGACGGACTCGGTGCCGTAGAGGCGCGAGCGCACGAAGCCCGCGATGGTCGTCATGTCGAGGAGGCCGGAGTACTCGTAGGCCTGCGTCGCGAGGTCGAGCGCGCTGAAGACGAAGAGCAGCATCTCCCCGACGGGCATCAGCCCGCAGGTGAGGTTGCGCCAGACGTCCCCCGGGCGGAGCGAGGTCAGGTCGTGAAAGCCGTGGACCTGCGGGAAGCGACCGGCCCGAAGCTGGAGGAAGTCCGGGCGCGCCTCGAAGCGGTCCTCGAGGCCGAGCTCGCGCACGAGCTGCCAGAGGTTGAGGTACCAGCCCGGGAAGATGTGGTAGCCGTGGTCGTCGTAGTGGTCGCGGCCCTGGTGGGTGCTGCGGCGCGAGCCCGCCTTGCCGCCGAGCCGGTCCGAGCCCTCGAGCAGCGTCACGCGGCAGCCACGCTCGGCCAGGCGCAGCGCCGCGCTGATCCCCGCGAGCCCTCCGCCGACCACGTACACCCGTGCGGCCTCGCGCACGACGGGCTGACCCTGCTCCACGCTTCGACCGCGCTCCTCGACCCCGCGCCGACCCTCAGCGCGGGAGGCGCGAGTCTGAAGGGATCAGCTCGGCGATGACAAGTAAGCGGGAGCGCCGGTCGCGCTCAGTCGGCGGTGACGCGCAGCGAGACCCGCTTCTTCGCCTTCGGCTTCACGGGCATCAGCGCGTCCTCGTCCATCACCACCTCGCCCACGAGGTCGTAGTCGGCGCTCTGCGAGATGTCCGCCATCACCATGGACCCGGCGCTCACCTCGGCGCCCGAGAGGTACACCACGCCGTCGATGTCCGGCGCCTGCCCCGCGTGGCGGCCCTGCAGCACGAACTCGTGCTCCTCGCTGGCGCCGTCGACCAGCACCTCGACCCGCGTGCCGATGAGCGCCCGGTTGCGCTTGCGGGCGATGGGGCGCTGCACGGCCATCAGCTTGCGGTGCCGCGCGGCGCTGTCCTTGGGCTTCACCTTGGCGTCCTGCGTCTCGGCCCCGGTGCCCTCCTCGTCCGAGTAGCGGAACACCCCCACGCGATCGAACTCCGCCCACTTCACGAAGTCGACGAGCTCGGTGAAGTCCTCCTCCGACTCGCCCGGGTGGCCCACGATGAAGGCCGTGCGGAAGGTCACCCCGGGGATCTTGTTGCGCACCGTCTCCACCACGCGCCGAAGCCTCGCTCCGCCGTGGCCGCGCTTCATCCGCCGGAGCATCGCGTCGCTCGCGTGCTGCAGCGGCATGTCGACGTACTTCACCACCTTCGGGTGCGACGCGATCAGCTCCACGAGCTCGTCGGTCAGCGTCTCGGGGTAGAGGTAGTGCAGGCGGATCCAGCGCAGCCCGTCGACCTCGCCGAGGCGGCGCACGAGGCCCGCGAGGTTGGGCTTCTCCTCACGGTCGCGGCCGTAGGCGATGGTGTCCTGCGACACGAGGTTGAGCTCCAGCACTCCCTGCGAGGCGAGGCGCGCGGCCTCCTCGACCAGGTCGTCGATGCCTCGCGAGCGCTGCTTGCCGCGGATCATCGGGATCGCGCAGAACGAGCAGGTGCGGTTGCAGCCCTCGGCGATCTTCAGGTAGGCGCTGTGCCGCCCCTGCGAGAGCACCCGAGGGTCGCTCGCGCGCAGCACGTAGTCGGCGGGGTTGCCCACGAGCATGCGCTCGGCGCCGCCCGCGAGGACGCTGCCCAGCTTGAGCATGTCGCTCGATCCGAGGAAGTGGTCGACCTCGGGCATCTCCTTGGCGAGCTCCTCGGGGTAGCGCTGCGAGAGGCAGCCCGCGACCACGAGCTTCTCGCAGCGGCCCTCCTCCTTCATGCGCCCCATCGCCAGGATGGTGTCGACGCTCTCCTCCTTGGCCGGACCGATGAACCCGCAGGTGTTCACCACGATGTACTCGGCCTCCTCGGGAGAGGCCGCGAGGTCGCAGCCCGCGCCGTTGGCGACGCCGAGCATCACCTCCGTGTCGACGCGGTTCTTCGGGCAGCCCAGGGAGATGAAATGGATGCGCTTGCGCTCGGTGGCCATCGGAGTGGGGGCACTCTCTACGCGGAGCCTATAGGCGGAGCAAGCCGGGACCCCGCTCACCGAGCGCCCCCCTGCGGCGCGCGTCACGCCCCGAAGCGGCCCCCCGACCGGCCGAGGGGGGTCGGTCGCGCTCCCACACCGCCGCCCCAAACTGCATGGATCACCGCGGGTTGCGCGCGATCACCATGGCCACGAGGGCTCCGTTGCTCCACACCGGTACGACCCATCGGCGCCTCGGCTCACCGCCGTCGCGCCCTTCGCGTGGAGGCTCATGAAGCGACCGGTCTTGTTCCTGTGTTCGGTCTTGTTCGCGCTGCCGGCCTGTCGGCGTCGCACCGTCGATGCCCCTGATGACGCCAGCGCGGTGGTCTCCGCCGACGCCTCGCGGGGCGCCCTCCCCGAGCACGGCGGCGTCATGGCCTTCGCTGCCAACCTGCGGGCCGAGGTGGTCTCGCAGCCCGACGGCCGGGTGCTCACCTACGTCACGACCCCGCAGGGCGCGCCGATGCAGCCGAGGACGATGCACGTCGCGCTGCGCAAGCCCGACGGCCAGGTGCAGGCGATGCCCGTCACCTACGACCCCACCCTGCGGGCCTACGTCGGCCGCGCCGCGGGGGTCCCGCCGGGACCGTACCCGGTGCAGGTCTCGGTGCAGCCGACCGCGACGGCCGCGCCGGTGCAGATGCTCACCGCTCCGGTGACCTTCGCGTCGACGGTGCAGCCCCCGGCGCCGAGGCACGGCGGACAGGTGACCGTGGTCGGCGATCGGGCCGTCGAGGTCGCGGTCGCTCGCTCCGGCGACGTCGCCGCCTTCTGGACCGACCTGGACGGAGCGCCCATCGCCCCCGGCCAGATCGAGGCCCCCTCGCTGGTGATGAAGGTCGGCGGCCAGGACCACCCCGTGGCGCTCCACCCCTCCGGCGAGGCGCTCGTCGGGCACTTCGAGCTCGGCGCCCACGCGCAGGTCGACGTCGGGCTGCCGAGCGTCTCCATCGGCGGCGCGGTGTACTTCGGCGCCGAGGCCCCGCACGTGGTGGTGGTGTCGAGCATCCCCGGCGCGGTCTTCGTGGCGAGGCCCGTCGCTCACCCCGTGGCGCCCGTGGTGCTGGTCGCGCAGCCCGCGCCGCCGCCCACGGTGGTGATCGCCCAGCCTGCGCCGCCGCCGCCCGTGCTGGTGCTCCAGCCCAACGAGTGGGGGCGCCGAGGCCACGGCGAGCGCGAGCACGAGGACAACGGACTCCACCTCGGCCACGGCGACGACGGCCGAGGCCACGGCGGAGGCCACGGAGAAGGTCACGGCGGAGGAGAAGGTCACGGCGGAGGGCGCGGCCGAGGGCACTGACCCAATGGATGCGAGCGGCGCCGTGCGTTGCCGCCCCCCCGGGGCGGTGGCCACACTGAATGCATGAGCCAAACACTGACACCCTCCCGACCCTTGCTGGCTGAACCGCTCCCCGCCCGATCCTCCGCCGCGAGATCCGTCGTGCCGAGCGTGCTGATGGTCCTCACGGCGACGCTCGCCATCGCGCTGGTGGGCGCGATCGTGCTCCAGCTCGCCGGGTCCGGCCTCGTCCTTCGCTCCTCGGTCCTCTTCTCGCGGCTGCTCGCGGGCGCCGTCGGCCTCGTGCTCGTGGTCGCCCTGCCCCTCTGGTGGGAGCGCAACGCCCGACGACGCTGGCGCGCGACCGACCCCCTGCTCCGCCGTCCGCGCGTGTCCTGGGTGCTCCCGTGGAGCCTCGTCGTGCTGCTCGCCCCGGTCCTCTTTGCCCCTCACCTCGCCCGCGCCGCGCTCTCCAACCACGGCGCCTGGATGGTCGGCGGCGCGGTCCCCACGCGCGTCGTCCAGCGCGGCGCGAGCGCGGTCGCGAGCGTCATCCCGGTCCACACGCCCCTGGCGCTCACGCACCGCACCGTCTGGCCGTGGGTCGACCGCAACTCGCCCGAGTGCACCGTCGCGCCCGCCGCGCCGCGCTGACCCGCGCCCCGCAGGCCCCGAATCAGGGATCGCGAAACTGCGGGCACGCTCGCACCCTCGCCAGCGCGTCCTCCCGCGCGAGGGCTTCGTTCGGAACATCGTTGGGAAAGGGCACCGAGGAGCGGGAGAGGCGCCCCAGCCAGCTCTCGCCGAGCGGCCTCGCGAGGTCCTCGACGCGCGTCGCGGCGATGGTGGTCTCGTCGCGGTCGCCCGTGCGAGCGCCGACCCCTACGGCGAAGCCCCCGAGCAGCAGGCCCGAGCGCGTCGAGGTGGAGGCGCTGTACGTGTGCAGCGTCGCGCCCTCCCGGCACGCCCGCCGCAGCGCCCTGAACATCGATACGGTCCACAGCGCCGGGGCCGTGCGCGGGGAGAAGAGGTCCCAGTACACGATGTCGGCGTACCCGTCGGGCACCTCCGCCAGGGCCTCGCGGAAGTCTCCGAGGCAGAGCCGCCAGAGCGTGCGCGGGGTCTCGTGGCGTCCGTGTTCGAGCAGCGCGCTCGCGGCGGCGTGGGCGTTGGCGCCGGTGGTGGTGAGCCCGAGGTCGTCGGCGTTCTCCGGCTCCAGCGCCAGTCGCAGCGCGTCCAGGTCGTGCTCGAAGCTCACGATCTCGAGGCGTCGCGCGTCACGGCTCTGGGCCTCGGACACCTGCCACGCGGTGATCGCGTTGGTCGCGGCGCCGAGGCCGACGTCGAAGAGCACGAGGGGGCGGCCTCCCTCTCGAAGCCTCTCGTCGAGGCGCGACGGGGTGACGTAGACCGACTCGGCCTCGACCAGCGGACCGGAGCCCGGGTGCATCACCTCGCCGCACGCCCGCTCCCGGATGGCGCGGACCCCGTTGGGGAGCGTGACGACCTCGCAGCCGCTCTCGCGTCGGGTGGGCTCGCTCATGCGGTGCCGCTCCGACCGAGGCGGGTGGCGCTGTGCTCGTGGCGATCGATGGCGTCGAGGGTGCTGCGAGCGTACTGGGCGAAGGTCCCGGCCTCGATGGCGCGCCGCGAGTCGGCCATGAGCGAGTGGTAGTAGTGCAGGTTGTGGATGGAGACGAGGCGCGTGCCGAGCGGCTCCCTGCACTTGAACAGGTGGTGCAGGTAGGCGCGGCTGAAGGTCGAGCAGGTCGAGCAGGAGCACTCCGCGTCGAGGCGCTCGTCGGCGAGCACGTTGGTGCCGCGCGTGAGGCGCACGCGGCCGGTGGAGGTGAACGCGGTGCCCTGCGACGCGAGCTGCGTGGGGATGATGCAGTCGAACATGTCGACGCCCGCGAGCATCGCCTCGATCAGGTCGGGCGGCGTCCCGACGCCCATGAGGTAGCGCGGGCGGTCGGCCGGGAGCAGCTCCGCCGAGAGCGCCGTGACGTCCTCTCGCTCGGAGCGCGTGTCGCCGACCGCGAGGCCGCCGATGGCGAAGCCGTCGAAGGGCTGCTGCGTGAGGAAGGCCGCGGACTCGCGCCGCAGCGCCGAGACGACGCCGCCCTGCACGATGGCGAAGAGGGCCTGCGAGGGGTTGGTGCGCGCGGCGAGGCTGCGCAGCGCCCAGCGGTGCGTGCGCTCCATCGCGGCGCGGGTGGTCGCCTCGTCGGAGGTCGACGCGATGCACACGTCCAGCACCATCATGATGTCCGAGCCGATGGCCGTCTGGACCTCGATGGATCGCTCCGGTGACAGCATGTGCATCTGCTGGTCGACGTAGCCTTTGAAGCGGGCGCCCTTCTCCGTGATGGTCCGCGCGCCAGGCAGCGAGAAGATCTGATAGCCGCCGGAGTCGGTGAGCACGGGCCCCGACCATCCCATGAACTTGTGGATGCCCCCGAGCTGGCGAAAGGCCTCCGGGCCCGGGCGCAGCATCAGGTGATAGGTGTTGCCGAGCACCACCTGCGCGCCGACCTCGGCGAGGTCCGCCGGGGTGCAGTGAGCGACCGTGGCGCGCGTGCCGACGTCCATGAACACCGGCGTCTCCACGCGTCCGTGCGCGGTGGTCATCGAGCCCCGCCTCGCGCGAGAGCCCGGATCCGTCGAGGAGACCGTGAAGGGGAGTGCCATGAGGGACCGTGCTGATAGCACGCCCTGCTCGGGGGCCGTCGCGGGGGATTAGGGGGCCCGCTGCGCGTCAGCGCACGAGGATCACCGTCTCCTGCGCAGGGGTCTGGTACCGGCCGATGAGCCCGGGCCTCGCCGTGGCCGGGGCGGGGGCGTAGCCGGGCCATGCGAAGAGCCCCCAGTCCGACGCGCAGCCCACCTCGTTGTGGTAGTTCCAGATGCGGTCGGGGTAGGCGCTGTTGCAGTAGTCCGAGCGGCCCGCCATGTTGAAGCCCGGCGGCGAGGTGATCCACCCCCAGGTCGCTCCACAGGCGGTGCCCACGACGTTGCGGCAGCCGCCGGTGATCGTCATGCGGTTGACCGTGGCGTCGTAGTCGACCCCGCTCAGGATCACTCGTGACACCACCGCCCCGGAGGCGTCGCGGGAGTACAGCATCACCTCCGTGGCGCCGGTCGTGAGCGCGTCGAAGGTGTCGAGGCTGAGGTAGTAGCTCTCGCCGCTGCGCCACGTATGCGCCCTCCACGCCGTCGAGGAGCCCGCGCCCGCGGGACCGATCGCCGGCGGCGGCGTCGCGTAGGTTTCGTCGAGCGCCCTCGCGACGACGGTCCACCCGCCTCCCTCGATGGACTGCTCGCAGCGCACGGCCTGCGGCGCGCCGTTCACCAGGAGGTACTTGTCCCCATCGACGCTTCCCGGGACCGCGTCGCGCACGGCCCGACACGACGTCGCGGGGTTGTCCATGGAGCCCAGCGGCGCCACGCAGGCGCCCGACCGGCAGGTGCCCGACGGGCACGAGACCCCGCAGGCCCCGCAGTGCGCGGCGCTCACGCGGGTGTCCGCCTCGCAGCCGTTGGCCGCGTCGCCGTCGCAGTTGGCGAAGCCCTCCGCGCAGGTGAAGCCGCAGGCGCCCGCGGCGCAGGTCGGCGTCGCGTGGGCCGGCGTCGGGCACGCCCTCCCGCACGCTCCGCAGTGGGCGAGCGCGGTGCGGGTGTCCGTCTCGCAGCCGTTCGCGTACGCGCCGTCGCAGTCGCCGAGGTTTGCCGTGCACGACACCACGGCGCAGGCGCCGGACCGGCACGCCGCCACGGCCCCGGTCGCCGAGCACGTCGCTCCGCACGCTCCGCAGTGGGCGGCGTCGGCGGAGAGGTCGACGCACCCGCCGCCGCAGCAGGTCTGCGCCGCCGGACAGGCCCGCGTGGCGCTGCACCCGGGCACGCATCGGTTGCCCATGCACCGCTGACCGAGGGTGCAGTGGTCGTCGACGACGCACTGGACGCAGAGGTGCGAGACCGGCTCGCAGCGCGCCGTCGAGGTGCCCCCGTCGCCCGTCGTGGCGCAGGCCTCGTCGTTGCGGCATCCCGCCACGCAGAGGTGGCTCCCGTCGTCGCATCGCTGGCCGGCGGCGCATCGGTCGTCGACCGCGGTGCAGGCCACGCAACGGTGGCTCACCGGGTCGCAGGAGGGACCCTCGGCGTGGCCTACGCAGTCGGCGCTCGCAGAGCAGGCGAAGGGACCGGTGTCCATCGGACCGGTGTCCATCGGACCGGTGTCCATCGCTCCCGTGTCCGTCGGCCCGGTGTCCATCGGACCGGTGTCCGTCGGACCGGTGTCTCCGGGGCCCGCGTCGATCGAGCCCGCGTCGATCGAGCCCGCGTCCGTCGGGCCGGTGTCGGGAGCGCCCAGGTCGACGGGGGCGTCCACGCTCGCGTCCCCCTGGGGGAGCCCCGCCGTGGAGGAGCCCGAGGAGCAGCCCGCGATCGTCAGCGCGAGCGCCCCGCTCGCCGCGCAGAGAAGCCGCCCGACCCCGATCGCACTGATCGACCTTCGTTCCATTCGTCCCACGCGTCGCCCGCCTTTCTGTTCGAGGCGCGCTCGCGTTGCGGCATCGCCGCAGGGAGCGCAGGCAGCCGTTCTACACCGCGAGCCCTCCCGGACGATCACTGATCGATATGTAGCCGCGCCGCCGCGGACGAGCGTCCCCTACGGGAGCCCGATGACGGTGGTCGGCGTGGGGCGATTGGTGAGGGTGCCGTCGCCGATCTGGCCGACGTCGTTGCTGCCCCAGCAGAGCACCGCCCCGGTGGCGCGGCGGGCGCACGACTCATAGCCGCCCGCCGCGACCTGCAGCGCGTCGCCGATCGCGACGTTCACGGGGGTGCTCGCGTTGGTGGTGGAGTTGTTCCCGAGCGCGCCGGTGGAGTTGTAGCCCCAGCAGGCCACCGCGCCGGCGCTGCGCCGCGCGCAGAAGTGATAGTTCCCGGGGGCGAGCTGCGTGACGTCCGCCAGGGTCGCGACGTTGACGGGCACGCTGGCATTCGTCGTCGTGCCGTTGCCGAGCTGTCCGTAGGCGTTGTAGCCCCAGCAGACCACCGCGCCGCTCGTGCGAACCGCGCAGGTGGAATAGACCGAGGCCGCGATCTGCGTCGCGTCCGAGAGGCCGGTCACGGGCACGGGCACCGCGGACTGGAGCGTCGAGCCGTTCCCGAGCCCGCCGTAGTTGTTGTAGCCCCAGCAGACGACCGCTCCGCTCGCGCGGCGCGCGCAGACGTGACGGTAGCCGACCGCGATCTGCGTCGCGTCGACCAGGCCCCCCACCGTGACCGGGACGGAGGAGTTCGTGGTCGAGTTGTTCCCGAGCTGTCCGCTGTTGTTGTAGCCCCAGCACACCACCGCGCCGGACGAGCGAAGCGCGCAGCTGTACTCGCCGCCCGCGCCGACCTGGACCGCGTCGGTCAGTCCCATGACGGTCACCGGCACCGTCGAGTCGACGAGCGATCCGTTGCCCAGCGTCCCGTACGCGTTGCGCCCCCAGCAGACCACGGCGCCCGACGAGCGCCGAGCGCACGAGTGGTAGTACCCCGTGGAGATCTGCGTGGCGTCGGTCAGCCCGGAGGTGTTCACCGGCGTCGAGGACGTCGTGGCGGATCCGTTGCCGAGCTGCCCGTAGTAGTTGCTCCCCCAGCAGGCGACCGAGCCCGAGGTGCGCAGCGCGCAGACGTGGGCGCCGCCCGCGGCGAGGTCCGTCAGCCCGCCGCCGCCGCACACGCCCGACCCGCAGGTGGACCCGGTCGCGCAGGCGTTGCCGCATCGGCCGCAGTGGGCCGCCGAGGTCCGGAGGTCCACCTCGCAGCCGTTGCCGGGGTTGCCGTCGCAGTCGCCGAAGTTGGGCAGGCACGCGCTGAACGAGCACACCCCGGCCGAGCAGGTCGCGTTGGCGTTGGGGAGGGCGCAGGTCGCGCCGCAGGCGCCGCAGTGGGCGCTGCTCGTCGCGACGTTGGTCTCGCAGCCGTTGCTCGCGCTGCCGTCGCAGTTGCCGTAGCCGGCGTTGCAGGCGAGCCCGCACATCCCGCTGGTGCAGGCGCCGGAGGCGTTGGCGGCGGAGGCGCACGCGACGCTCACGAAGCCCTGGCCGTCGGGGGTGCACACCTGGCGCTCGGTGCCGCTCCCACACACCGCCGTCGGACCGGGCGTGCAGGTCCACGCCGCGCAGGTGCCGGCGCCGAGGCAGGCGTTGGACGCCGGGCACGAGGCCGCGCTGTACCCTAGGCCGTCGGTGTTGCACTGGCGCCTCGTGTTGAGGTCCGCGCAGGAGTAGCTCCCCGGCGTGCAGACCCACGGGAGACACACCCCGGCCTGGCACGTCTCCGTCGCGCCGCAGGCCGTGCTGGTGTAGCCGAAGCCGTCGCTGTTGCAGACCCGCCGCGTGTTGCCGCTGCACACCGTCGCGCCGGGGGTGCAGATCCACCCCGCGCAGAGCCCGGTCGTGCCGCTGCAGCTCGCTCCGCTGCCGCACGCGGTCGTCGGGCCGTAGGAGAGCCCGTCGGCGCTGCAGATGCGCGAGCCCGCGGTGCCCACGCAGGCCGGAGTGCCCGGGGTGCATAGCCACGCGCGGCACGCGCCGCCGCTGCACGACTGCGCCGCCGCGCAGCTCGAAGGCTCCCAGGCGAGGCCGTCGGCCGCGCAGGTCTCCACGGTGGTGAGGCTGCCGCTCTGGCAGCGGGTCGAGCCCGGCGTGCAGACGCGAGGTCGGCAGAGGCCGTCGCGGCAGCTCTCGGTGGTGCCGCAGGGGATGTCCGAGGTGCCCTGGCCGTCGGCGTTGCAGACCCTTCGCGCGAGGCTCGAGGCGCACACGGCGCTGCCCGGGCTGCAGCTCCACGGGGTGCAGACCGCCGTCGCCGCCAGGCACGCCGTCATCGCCGCGCAGGCCGTGGGCGTGTACCCGAGGCCGTCGCCGTTGCACTGGCGGCGCACCCCGATGCCCGCGCAGGAGTAGCTGCCCGGCGTGCACGACCACGCCACGCAGGCGCCCGCCGCGCAGGTCTGCATCGATGCGCACGCGGCCGTGGTGTACCCGAGGCCGTCGGCGTTGCAGGTGCGGGTGCTGTTGCCCTCGCAGGTCCGGGTGCCGGGCGTGCACACCCAGCTGGAGCACATGTTCGTGCTCGGGTCGCAGGTGCTCATCGAGGGACAGGCCGTGGTCGCCCCGTGGTGCAGCCCGTCGTCGTCGCAGCGACGGATCGCGCTGCCTCCCACGCAGCTCATCGCCCCGGGGTTGCAGACCCGGAGCACGCAGAGCCCCGCGCTGCAGCTCTGTCCGTCGGCGCACGCCATCGAGGTGTACCCGAGGCCGTCGGCGTCACAGACCTCGCGGCGGGTGAAGCTCCCCGCCGGGCAGCGCGCGGAGCCCGGAGCGCAGACCCGCTCGAGGCACGCGCCCTCGCGGCAGCTCTGGCTCTCCGCGCAGGGCGTCGGAGCGTAGGCGCTGCCGTGCGCGTTGCAGGTCTCGCGCACCCCGGCCGCCGTGCACCGGGCGCTGCCGGGCATGCACACTCGCGCCGCGCAGCGGCTGTCGTCGCCGCAGAACTGCGTGCCGGCCTCGCAGTCGTTGTCGGCGGCGCACTCGACGCAGACCATCGCCGTGGGGCTGCACACGAGCCCGAGGTCGCTGCACTGCCGCGACGAGGCGCAGCTCCGGGGGCGGGTCACGCAGCTGCCGGCCCGGCACTGCTGATCGGCCCGGCAGTCGACGTCCGCGTTGCACTCCACGCACAGGCCGAGGGTGGTGTCGCAGACCTGCCCGGGGCACTGCCGCGAGGAGGTGCAGGCCGTGGCGCCGACGCAGCGCTGACCGATGCAGGCCTGGTTGGTGCCGGGGCAGTCGGTGCGGGTGAGGCACCCGACGCACGCGCTGCGGTTGCGGTCGCACACCTGGCCCGAGGCCATGCACTCGGCGTCCGAGCGGCACGTGGCGGGCGGGGCGTCGACGAGGGCGGTGTCCGAAAGCGCGTCGGAGCATCCCAGGGCCGCGTCGCAGGGCGAGGCAGGAGCGTCCGCTCCGAGGTCCGTCACCGCATCGACGGCGGCGTCGGTCGTCGGCGGGGGCGCCGTCGGCGCGGCCGGACTGCACCCGGCGACGGCCGCGGTGAACCAACAAGCGACCCACACCAGGAGGATTTTCTGTCCCAACACGGCACCCCTATTCCCAATCGACCAGCCCCAAGCGGCGCGGGACGCTACTGCGCGAACGAGAGAAGCCACCAGGGGAAGATTCGGGAAAGTCCTCACACGATGACGAGCGTCGGGTCCGGCGCCTTCTCAGGTGCGCTCGACCCGCGGGCCGCCCCGGCGATCATGCGAGCATCCCAGGCGATGACACGAACCCTCTCTCGCAGGCAGTTGCAGGCGGCGATCGCGGCCGCGCTGATGGCGGCGGGTTGCGGCGACGGCACGCACCTCACCCCCGGCCCCGGGTGCCCCGACCTCACTCGGGAGTTTCCGCTCTTCTCGGGCGACGCCGGGGCGAGCGCTGGAGACGCCGCGGCCCCGCCGGCCGACGGGTCGGTCTCCACGGAGACCTGCGGCGTGCACTGTCCCGCGACCGTTCCCTCGTCCACCGGTGGCGAGGCCTACCTGGCCAGCTGCGCCCCGGCCGACGCGTCCGTCGGTCCTCGCGTCTCGTGCCGCTACTCGGTCCCCTGCCCGGGTGGCCGCGCCGCCGAGGGGGACTCACCGGTCGCTCCGGCCGACGCCTCCGCGGGCGCTCTGCTGGCGGCCATCGCCCGGATGGAGGCCGGCTCCGTCGGGGCCTTCGCTCACCTCGCCCGCGAGCTGCGCGCGCACCGGGCGCCCGCTCCGCTGCAGGGCGCCGCTCGCCGGGCGATGCGCGACGAGCGCCGGCACGCGCGGGCGATGTCCTCGCTGGCGCAGCGCTACGGGGCGCTTCCGACGGCGGCCGGTCGAACGGCCCGCGGCGTGCGCGAGCTCGAGGCCGTCGCGAGAGAGAACGCCATCGAGGGCTGCGTGCGCGAGGCGTGGGGCGCCGTCGTGGCGAGCTGGCAGGCGCGCCACGCCGAGGACCCGAGGGTGCGCGTCGTGATGATCCGAGTGGCCCGAGAGGAGACCGAGCACGCCGCGCTGGCGTGGCGCGTGGCGCGGTGGGCCGAAGGCCGGCTCAGCCCGGCGGCGAGGGCGCGCGTCGAGGAGGCCCGGCGCGAGGCGGTCGAGGCGCTCTGCGAAGGGGTCGCGATCGACCAGCCCGGCGCGTCGACCGAGCGAGCGCTGGGCTGGCCCCGGCCGGAGCAGTCGCGGGCGATGGTGGCCGCGCTGCGCGCCGGGGTGTGGGCGGCGTAGCGAAGGGGGCGCGCTGGCTACGGCTCGCGCTCCCAGTGGCGGTGCCTGGCGATGGCGTCGACGAGGCTGCGGGAGAAGTCCGCGAGGTCGCTCGCCCGGCTGGTGACGAGCCCTCGGTCGACGGTGGTCTTCGCGCCCTTGGAGGCAGTGTGGGCGCCGTCGAGCTCGCAGCGCGCGATCACGTCGACCCCGTCGCCGCTGGCGCCGATGGGCTTGCAGTGGCGCCAGGCCTCCTCGAGGAAGCGCCGCACGTCGTGCTCCGCCGCGAGCTTCGCGGCCGAGGCGCCGCCGGGGACGTACACCGCGTCGAAGAGCACCGAGCTGGTCGTGAGGCGGTTCTTCGTCGCGTCGACCTCTCCGCCGTCGCCGCTCTTCACGGGCCCCAGCTTCTTGCCCACCACCACGACGCGCGCCCCCTCGGCCTCGAGCGCCGCCGCCACGGCGCTGAACTCCGCGTGGCTGTAGCCGTCGTCCACGAGCGCGGCCACCTGCCGACCCTTCGGGCTCATCACCGTGCCGGCCATGCTGAGCGCGGGCGAAGCCTTCACCGAGCGCCGTCCGAGGCCCTTCGCGTCCTTGCGCGGCGACGGCGTCGGCGGGTCGACGTCGATGCCCTCGCAGATGCGCCGCGCGAAGTCCGGGTCGACGTTGGCGTAGTTGTTCACCTGCCGCTGGCGGATCTCCCGGCGCTCGACCTTGCTCAGCTCGAAGCGCACGGCCTTCACCAGGTGCTTCTTCTCGGGCTCGCTCAGGCTGTTCCAGAAGAGGGTGGCCTGCGAGTAGTGGTCGGCGAAGCTCTCGCTGCGCTCTCGGATCTTCCGGCCCTCCACCCTCGCCGGGAAGTGCGCGTAGCCGCCCATCTTCTCGGGCGCGAGCATGGGGCACCCGCCGCCGATGGAGTTGGGGTGGTAGTTGGCGCGGGTGGTCGGCACCGACTGCTGCATGAACCCGTCCTGCTGGTGGTTGTGCACCGGCGCCACCGGGCGGTTGATCGGGATCTGCGCGAAGTTGGGCCCCCCGAGCCGGGTGAGCTGCGTGTCCTGATAGGAGAAGAGCCGGGCCTGGAGCAGCGGGTCGTTGGAGACGTCGATGCCCGGCACGACGTTGCTGGGCAGGAAGGCCACCTGCTCGGTCTCCGCGAAGAAGTTGTCGGGGTTGCGGTCGAGGGTCATGCGGCCGATGCGCTGCACCGGGACGAGCTCCTCGGGGATGATCTTGGTCGGGTCGAGCAGGTCGAAGTCGAAGGCCATCTCGTCGGCCTCGGGCACCACCTGGACGCCGAGCTCCCACTGCGGGAAGTCGCCCCGCTCGATGGACTCCCAGAGGTCGCGGCGGTGGAAGTCCGGGTCGCGCCCGGAGATCTGCTGGGCCTCGTCCCAGACGAGCGAGTGGGTGCCCAGCAGGGGCTTCCAGTGCCACTTCACGAAGACCGACTTCCCGGCCGCGTCGACCAGCCGGAAGGTGTGCACGCCGAAGCCCTCCATGCGCGAGAAGCTGCGCGGGATGGCCCGGTCGGACATCACCCACATCAGCATGTGGGTGGTCTCCGGAACGAGCGAGGTGAAGTCGTAGAAGGTGTCGTGCGCCGAGGCCGCCTGGGGCATCTCGTGGTGGGCTTCGGGCTTCACCGAGTGCACGAGGTCGGGAAACTTGATCCCGTCCTGGATGAAGAAGACGGGGATGTTGTTGCCCACGAGGTCGAAGTTGCCTTCGGTCGTATAGAACTTCGTCGCGAAGCCGCGCACGTCGCGCGCGGTGTCCGCCGAGCCCCGCGAGCCCGCCACGGTGGAGAAGCGCACGAAGACCGGAGTGCGCCGGGAGGTGTCGTTGAGGAAGGCTGCTTTGGTGAGCTCGGGGATGGGCTTGAAGAGCTCGAAGTAGCCGTGCGCCGCCGAGCCGCGGGCGTGCACCACGCGCTCGGGGATGCGCTCGTGGTCGAAGCGGGTGATCTTCTCGCGGAGGTGGAAGTCCTCGAGCAGCGTCGGGCCCCGCGGGTCGGCCCGCAGCGAGTCGTCGGTGTGCGGGATGAGCACCCCGTGGTCCGTCGAGAGGTGCTGCCCGGCGTCGTCGCGGCGGTCGGGCTGGAGGTCCTCGTCCTTGCTCTGCGCAGTCGTCTCGACGGGCTTGCTGCTGGGCTTCGTCTTCGTCGTCATCAGTGGGCTCTCCTCCCGGCCGGTGGCGCGCACCGGGCGCGCGGCCGCCACCGTGCGTCGGGCCCACTGCGAGGTCCGTCAAGCCGCGAGCCCGCCGTGCGGCCCTGGTATCGTCGCGCCCATGATGCGCCCCACCGTCCTCGCCGCACTGGCCTCCGTCTTCGTCCCCCGCGTCGCTTCGGCACAGGACTGCGGCGCTCGGCCCAACGCCGTCGTCGCCGACCTCGGCCTGCACGTGATCAACCTCGGCTACCAGCGCACGCTCGGCTGCTACGTCAGCGTGCAGGCGAGCGCGGGCCTCTACAGCCCCTGGACGGTGAACTCCAACGTGCTGGGCCTCGCCGGCGCCGACCACGACCCGGCCGGGGACGTCCTCGGCTTCGTGCTGCGGGGCAGGGCCTTCGTGCACCCCTTCGGCACGGCGCCGGGCGGGCTCTGGGTGTCGCCCTTCGTGCAGGCGGGGCCCGTCGTCGCGACCCGCGGCGGCGTCGCCCTGAGCGGCCTCGCCGCAGCGGCCGGGCTGAGCGTGGGATGGACCTGGCGCCTCGGCGAGCGCTGGCTCCTCGGGCTCGGCCTCGGGGCGCAGTACCACACCGCCACCTTCGACGGATCGGCGGCGTTTCCGGGCTTCGCGCGCCTCTCGCCGACGGTGGACATCAACGTCGGCTTCCGCTTCTGACCGACTCGCCCCTCGCGCCGCGCTCTTGCGCCCCGGACGAGCCCGGGCGAATGCTGGTGGGATGCGACGCGTCGTGATCGCCCTCGCGCTGGTCGGCTGCGACGCCCCGGCGCCGCGCGAGGTCCCCGTCGATGCGCCCTCCGACGTCGCTCCCGACGTCGCCGTCCTCGATGCCTTCGGGCCCGACCTCCCCGCGCCCCTACCGGACGTCCCGCGCGACACCTCCGGCGGCCGCGATGTCCCCGCCGCTCCCAACGCGACCTGCTCCGCCGCGCTCTCCGTCACCCCCGGCGTCACGCTGCCCGCGCAGCAGCTCTCTCGCGGCGTCGAGGTCCCACGCGTCTGCGAGGGCGACGGCTTCGCCCCGATCGCGTCGCTCTGGTACCGGCTGCGCGTGCCCTCGGGGCAGCACCTCGCGGTGACCGTGCGCCGCCCACCGGACAGCCACACCGACGTGGCGCTGCGGGCCTTCCTCGGCTGCGGCGGCCCCTGCGCCTTCGGCGGAGACATCGTCGGCGACGACACCCCGTCGCTGCGATGGACCAACCCCGGCCCCGACGCCGACGTCCTCCTCGCGCTCTCCTCGGGCATCCCCACCGAGGACCTCCCCACCGACGTCACCGTCACGCTCTCCTCGCCACCGATCAACGTCGCCTGCGAGCGCGCCACCCCGCTCTCCGACGGCGTCCCCCTGCGCGGCGAGGACCCGGGCTTCGCGCGCGACGCCCTCACCCCCTGCGAGGGCATGCACGTGCCGTCGCTACGCCCCCTGTACTATCGGATCACCGTGCCCGCGAGGCGCGTGCTCACCGTCTCCATGACGACCTACGGCTACCTCGCGGTGCTGCCCGCGTGCGGCGTCGCGACGTGCCTGACCTGGGCCGCGCCCACGCCGACCGGTTCCTCCACGAGTTGGGAGAACCCGGGCGACTCGCCCCGCGAGGTCATCGTCGCCGTCGCGAAGGATCACGTCACCACGCGCGGCACCCTCGACGTCGCCGCGGCGCTCGCCGAGCCCGCGCCACACCAGCGCTGCGCCTCACCTCGGACGCTCACGTCGACGACCCTCCTCCGCGCCGAGCTGGTGGGCGCCGGCGGCGACGCCCCGCGGTCCTGCGCCTCCGAGCCGACGCCGGGGCCCGGTCGCTACTACGCCGCGCACCTCGGCGCGGGCGAGGAGCTCTCCGCCACCGCGACCACCACCGCGGGCAACGCGCGGGGCGTCTCGCTCCGCCTCGTCGACGGCTTCGCCGCGGCCTCGTGCCTCGCGCCGGACGATCCTCGCGTGCTCCCTGGGCCGTGGGTGCGCTATCGCAACGAGGGCTCCGTGGCGCGCGACGTCCTCCTCGAAGCGAGCGCCTCGCCCGGGGAGGTGGCCACCTTCGACCTCCGCGCCCGCGTCGCTCCGCCCGGCTACTCACTGCGCCCCATCGCCGCGGCCTGCGACGACATGCGCGACGCGACCGCCGTCCAGCTTCCCTGCTGCGGCTACCTCGCGGCTCCGTCGCAGCCGCTGCCCTTCCCCTTGCGCTTCTTCGGCGAGCCGGTGGCCGCCTGGAGCGCCTCCAACTACGGCTACCTCGAGCTCTGGCCCGAGCGCGGGTCGACCCGCCCCTCGGCCGACCCGGTGGCGCTGCCTTCCGGCGGCGAGCTGCGCGTCGTCGCGCCCTTCTGGAGCCCGATGTCCTCCACGGCGATGCCCTTCGTGGTGGCGCGCACCATCGACTCCCCCCGCCGCCACCTCACCGTCCAGTGGACCGACGCGATCGTCGGCGGATCGTCCCCGGCGCGCAACAGCATCACCTTCCAGGCCCAGCTCTACGCGGACGACAGCATCGAGTTCCACTACTGCGCGGCGACGTCCGGCGACGCGGCGTCCGGGGCCAGCGCCTCCATCGGGCTCCAGGGCGACGTGGTGCCGCGCGCGGTGTCGTACGCCTTCCGCCGCGCGGGCGCGGTCGCCGCGGGCACGGCGCTGCGCTTCATCCCGTAGGCTCGCCGAGCGACCACCAGCGCGCCGCGAGCGCGTCGAGCGTCGTCGCGCCCGGGGCAGGCACGCGCTCCAGGTACCACCGCAGGTTGCTGTACCGGTGCAGGATCGCGTGCGCGAGCAGGCGTCGCGGGAGCGCCTCGTCGAGGGCGTCGTCGCCATAGCCGTAGGCCCTCAGCGCGCGCCGCAGGAAGCGCGGGTCGCCGCACGACACGAAGACCCCGAATGAGGCGAAGTCGTACTCCGGGTCGCCCACCATCGCGGGCTCGAAGTCGAAGAGCCCCGTCCACGTCCAGCCCCGAGGGCCCGGAGACACCAGGAGGTGCTCGCGCATCAGCTCGGTGTGCAGCAGCGCGCGCGGCCCATCGACCGGCGGCGCCCACGCGTCGAGAAACCCGGGGATCTGCTCGACCCAGCTCGCGCCCAGGCCCCTCGCCCGCTGCTGCGCCACGGCGCCCTCGCGCTGCGCCGCGACGAACGCGCCCCAGTCGGGCGTGAGCTCGCCAAGGGGCGCGACGTCGATCGCGTGCAGGGCCGCGACGGCGTGGCCGAGCTCCTCCGAGAGGCGGTCGCGGTCGGTCGCCGTCAGCTCGGTCCAGGCCTCCGCGAGCAGTCGGCCGTGCAGGCGCGACATGAGCACGTAGCTCCAGCCGTCGAGGGTGCCCGTCGCGAGAAGCTCCGGCGTCGGAAGGGGGAGGCGTCCGCCGACCGCGGCGAGGGCGAGCGCCTCGACCCTCGCGAACGCGCCGTCCCGCGGCGGGAAGAGCTTGAGCGCGTGGCGCTCGCCGACCAGGTAGACCGGCATCGATCCGCCCGGGCAGCGGGTGACCGGCTCGGAGGCGAGGCCGTGCCGGGCGCAGATCGCGCGCACCCCGGCGAACAGCGCCGCATCATCGAGGCGCACCGCCTCCCACTCCGCGGGCGTCTCGACCGATGGCCACATCGCCGTCGACGCTACACCACCGGCCCGACGCGTCGCCGAGGTCGGTGCACCCGGCGGCTTCAACCGAACACGTAGCTTCGCACCAGCGAGAAGGCGCTGAGGTACAGCACCACCAGGCAGAGCCCGCGCATCACCGCCCGCGCCACGGCCGTCTCGCCGGTGGTGGGGGGTCGCATCCCGCGCCCGCCGTTCCAGGTCCCCTCGCCCGTGAGGCCGACGGCCACATAGCCGCCGAGCGCGACGGCGAGGAGCAGCAGGTACCGGTGCGCGTCGACGGCCGTCCCCGAGCGCCCGCTGCGGCTGCTGGTCTCGACCAGCGTGGTCCAGACCCGGTGGGAGAACAGCAGCAGCAGCGCGTGGGCGAGCACCGCGGGGAGCGGCAGCCACCACGAGAGCGGCAGGCGCCGCACGAACTCACCAGGGGAGCGCACCGAGCCGTCGTCGTCCATCGCGACGGCGAGGGTAGCGCGGTCCGGCGTCGCCCATTGACGCCCGTCGGCGCGAGGGTGTTCCGTGACGGCGATGCGCCGTCTCGCCCTCGCCCTCTGCCTCCTGGCCGCCTGCACGAAGTCTCCTCCCCGGGCTCCGCGGCTCGCCCCCGAGCCCGTCGCCGCGCCCCTCGCGGTCGCTCCCCCGCCGACCATGGTCGTCGACTCGGGCGCTCCCGCCGTCGCGGTCCCACCGCCCGCCGCCCCCGGCCCCTGGGCCTCGGCCTGGACCGATCCGGCCGCGGTCGCCCGCCTCGCCGCCGACTGCAACTTCCGCCCGGCGCTCGACCCGGAGAACGAGGAGCCCAGTCCCCTCCTCTGCGCCACCGACATCGAGCAGCAGTCGTGCAGCTACGACCCCTGCCACGAGAACGTCGACCTGCCCTGCCGCCGCGTGTGCGGCCGCTCGTGTTCGAGCTGCGACACCCGCTGCCGCGGCGCGTGCGGTCGGTGCCGCGCGTCCTGCCACGACGAGGCCTGCGTGCGAGCGTGCGCCGCCTCCTGCGGCCAGTGCCTCCAGGGGTGCCTCACGGAGAAGGACCGCTGCCTCACCGCCGGGTGCTCGGCGCGCTACGAGGCCTGCTACCGGCGGTCGGTGTCCCATTTCCGAAACGGCCCGTGCCTCGCGTCGTGCGCCCGCTGCGGCGACGCGTGCCCGGAGGAGGACGAGAACCACCGGCGGTGCCTCATGCGCTGCCTGACTCGCGATCACGCGTGCACTGCCGAGGAGCGCGAGCACTGCGCCTGGGACGGTCGCTCCTACGGCCTCGACGAGGAGGAGCTCGACGCGGGCGTCGACGCCTCGCCGTGACCCGCCGCGCGGCCCTCGCGCTCGCCACCCTCCTCGCGGGCTGCACCGAGCGCCGCGCCCCCGTCGCGCGTGCTCCCTCCTACTCCGATGCGGGCGCCGCGACGACCGGCCGGGCCTGCCTTTCCGCGGGGACCTTCGTGCGGGGCGCCGCGGGCCGGAGGCGGCGTGACGAGCGCGGTCCGCACGCGGTCGCGGTGGGGGCGTTCTGCATCGACCGCACGCTGGTGACGCGCGCGGAATTCGCCCGCTTCGTCGCGGCGACGGGCCACGTCACGGACGCCGAGCGCCGGGGCTACGGCGTCGAGTCCGTCGAGGGGATGCTCGACTGGGAGTGGCGTCGCGCGCCGCACGCGAGCTGGCGCCGACCCTTCACGACGGAGGACGCCGACACTCGCGCCTTCCTGCGCGACGACGCGCCCGTGGTGATGGTCTCCTGGAACGACGCCTCGGCCTTCTGCGCCTGGCGTCGCGGCCGCCTGCCGACGGAGGACGAGTGGGAGTACGCCATGCGCGCTGGCTCGCAGGGCACCCGCTTCCCGTGGGGCGACCGGCTCACCGACGAGCGCGGCCGCGCTCGGATCAACCGCTGGGAGGGCGCCTCGCACGCGCGCAACGACCGCGGCGACGGGTACGTGTACGTCTCGCCGGTGCGGGCCTTCGCGCCCAACGGGTGGGGCCTCTACGACCCGGCGGGCAACGTCTGGCAGTGGACCGCGACGGCCTACGTCACGGGCGACGCGGGCCCTGGGACGGAGCGGGTTCTGCGCGGCGGCTCGTGGTGGTGCGCCGCGTGTACCTGCGAGGGCTACGGGCTCTGGTACCGCGGGCACACCGAGGCGAGGGCGGCGTTCTCCAACAACGGGTTTCGATGTGCCTACGACGCGGCGGAGCGGGAGTGAGGCGGGGCGGGGCCCACCTCGGAGCATCTCCAGGCGTCACCGCACTCCAAACGCGATCGCGCAGCGGTCCGACGAAAGTCCATCGGGGCCTCCAAACCATGTGACCTCGGCATGGACGGCATTCAGCCAGTAGGGAGTGGCCCGGAGATCGTCGAAGCCATCGCCGTTCACGTCCGTCACTTCACGGATGGTGGCCAGCTGTGGGAGGTACAATCCTGCCGCTTCGGCCACCGCTTCGGCCGCGGGACAGCGGTTGAGCACCCGGACGATCGGATTCGAACGGTCGACCCCGATGAAACTGTACGTCCTCACCGGCATGGGTTCGGTGCTCGATAGCGCTAACGACTGGGCTGCGAGGTCGACAATGCCATCGCCGTTGAAGTCTCCCGGAAGGAAGGCATTGCCATGGCCCCCGTCTCCGAGCCTGGCTTCCGGGGAGGGAGCGCTCAGCGTCGACGGCCCACCGAATCGCACGCGCGGCGAGCTGCCCACCATCACGCTGGAGTCGTAGGAGCCTGAGTACAGCAGGTCGGCGTAGCCGTCGCCATCGATGTCTCCGACCGGAGTGACCCCCATGGAGGTCCACCTGGGGATTGCGGAGGCCGACTCGACAACGGTGAAGAACGTCGCGATCTGTCGATCGCCTCCGCGGAGCAGATCCAGCGCATTCTCACTGTGATCGTAGCTGCCCCGCAAGACGACGGTGGTGAGGCGCCAGCCGATCAGGTCGCCGAACCCGTCGCCATCCACGTCAGCCGCGTAGCTGTGGTCCATCCTGGTGGCTTGCCTGGAGACAGGGCCTCCGAATACCGGGTCTTGTTCGTTCGAAGTCGACGCGGCGGGGCCGTGGCGGGTCACTTCAGAAGACTGAGTGGAGAGCCGGACCGTGATCACCGTCCGCGTGCTCCAGTCACTCGGCTCGGTGGAGCGCGTCACGCTGTCCGGCAGCCCATCGCCGTCGAGATCCAAGGTGTATCCGATGACGTCTCGGGTCCCATCCTCGTTCGGGACGATGAACTCCCACACCGGGGAAGACACCGTGGAGAGGGCGGTCCCCCGACGGGCGAAGAGTCGCCAGAAGTGGGGCCCCGGCGACAGCGCGACGGGCAGGCGAAAGACGTCGCCGACGATGTCCTCCACCCGTTCGACCCGCCCACACCCGCGGTCCGCGCAGACCTGGAGCCGTACCCCGTCCACCCCGGCGGCCCGCTGCCAGCGGAAGCGCGGTCGCTGCCCCCCGAGGCGCGCGGTCGACAGCGGCGCGATCGGACGAGCGTCGACCGAGGCGCACCTCCCGGCGACGCAGCGTCCGGCGGCTCCGCACGCGACGCCGCACGCGCCGCAGTGGTCGTCGTCGAAGGCCAGTTCGATGCGACAGACGGAGGCGACCGAACAGCTCGTCAGGCCGGGGCGGCAGGTCTCCCGGCAGGCGCCGCCGTGGCAGTCCCGCTCGGCGGCGTCATCGCTCTCGCACGTCACGCGGCACGAGCCGCAGTTCATCGGATCGTCCAGTACGGGAGTGTCACACGTCTCGCGAACGCCACACGTCATCGTGCCCGCCGGACACCGGTCCTCGACGCATGTCCCCTCGACGCAGCGCTGGACCGTCGAGCACCACCGACCACATCTGCCGCAGTTTCGCGGATCGCCTCGTAGATCCGCGCACGCATATCCGCAGGCCGTGCGCGGGGCCTCGCACCGACGGCAGGCCCCGCCGTCGCACCACTCGTCGCTCCCGCAGCGGTGCCCGCAAGCGCCGCAGTGCTCCTGGTCGCTGGCGAGGTGGGTGAGGCAAAACAGCGTGTCACCCGTGGTGCACCTCGCTCGCCCATCGGGACACGGGTTGCACCGACCGAGCTCGCACCGTGCCTCGGGAGCGCAGGTGACGCCGCACGCGCCGCAGTTCTGATTGTCGTTTTGCAGGTCGAGCGTGCACGGGTCGAAGGGGCTGCACTGCCCTGACGCCCCCGTGCACATGTAGATGCAACGCCCCGCCTCGCAGCGCGACCGCATCCTCGAATTGCTGCGGACGCACTCCACCCCGACCGGACCGCAAGTGTCGGAGTCCCGGGAGCTGAAGAAGCTCGAGTCGCTGCTCAGGGCGCGGACGTCGGGGACGGAGCGCGAGTCGACCGATGCGTCCGCGACGCCAGGGCGCGAGTCGATCGAGGCGTCCGCGACGACGGAGCGCGAGTCGATCGAGGCGTCCGCGACGCCGGGGCGCGAGTCGATCGAGGCGTCCGCGACACCGGAGCGCGAGTCGATCGAGGCGTCCGCACCGCCAGCGTGCTCCCCGCACCCGGCGATGTGCCCGAGCGCGGCCCATCCGAGGAGAGCGCAGCCCGTCGCCCGCGGTCGATGGCGTCGCCGTGCAGTGCTGCCCATATGACACGCACCGTGGCCCGTGATGGCGCCCGCATTCAAGCCCCGTCGGGCGGCGGGGCCCACCTCAGTCGTAGTACCGGGCCTCGATCACGTTGCCGTCCGGGTCGCGGAAGTAGAACGCCTCCGGGGCGCTGCCCCGGGCCCCGAAGCTGTTGGTCATGGTGACGGGCGCCGCGAGGCCGAGGGCGTCGACGCGGGCCCGCAGCGCGGCGTAGTCCTCGCGGCCGAGCGCGAGGCACACGTGGTTGACCTTGTTGCCCGCGGACCCTTCGGCGCCGGGGAAGGCGTTGAGCTTCGGCGCGGCGCGCAGCGGCATCAGGTCGATGAGCGACTCGGCGCAGAGCCGCAGGCTGGGGAAGAGCACCTTGCCGGCGCGAAACTCCTCCACCCGCACGCCCTCGACCCCGAGCACCCGCTCGTAGAACTCCACGGACTTCAACGGGTCCTCGACCCACAGCACGACGTGATCGATGCGAAGGTTCATGGCGATGGCTCCCACGCCGCCGGTTCGCCGCGGCGAGGGGCGCAGCGTATCACCGCCGGGATCGTCGCCGAGCCACTTCATCAGCCGCTCGGGCGTGACGACGCGGGCCGCGACGCGACCGTCCATCGCCAGCAGCAGCCGGTCGCGCGTGAGCAGCAGGTGCGCCCCGGACTGCGCCGCGAGCTCGACGAAGCGCTGGTCGTCGGGGTCGTCGCAGCGCGGCAGCGCCGGCAGCGCCTCGGTCGCGTCGAGCACCCGGCAGCGCGCCCGGTAGTCGTCGACGATCGCGTCCTGGCGCGCCGGATCGATACCGAAGCAGGTAAAGCCGAGCACGCGTCGCAGCTCGTCGAGGCAGTCGGGGCGCGTGAAGAACCGCGCGCCGCGCGCGTCGAGCCAGCGCCACAGCGCGATCAGCCGCGGGTGCCGGTAGTGCCAGAAGGCCAGCACCACGTTGGTGTCGAGGACCAACCCCAGCGGGGCGGCGGGGTCCGACAGGCGCGCGAGCGCCGCGGCGTCAGAGCGCGCGGCAGAGCGGGCAGGTCGGGCCATGGGGGACGTCACGGCGGTGCAGGTCGAGCACGGCGCGGGCGATCTCCGCGAGCTGGCGGCGCACGGCGCGGCGCTCGCCCTTCACGCGGGCGATGGTCATCGAGTCGTAGGCGGTGGTCTGGTGGCGCATCCACGCGATGACCGCGCTCTCGGCGCGCTGGGCGACGGGGATGCGCTCGGTGCGGGCGACGGTTCCGCTGCCCACCGGGGTGGCGTGGGCGGTGACCGCGCGGGCGAGCGCGCGGCCCTTCTCCGCCCAGGCGGGCGCGAAGCGAAGGAAGGCCAGCACCTCGGCCTCGAAGGTCGCGACGTACTCGCCCTGGGCGACCTCGCGGCGCTTCGCGTCGGCGGCGAGGCGGCGGGCGTAGGAGGGCTTCGCGCGCTCGACGCCCAGGTCGCCGCGGGCGGCCTCGATGTGCGCCGCGGGGGCCCACACGCCGCGTGAGAAGTTCTTGTTGCCCTTGCGCTCGACGACGGTCCACGCGGGGCCGGCGGCCTTTACGCGGCGGGTAAGACCGGCGTCTCCCGGCGGCAGCAGCGCCCAGCCGGGCGGCGCCGCGAGCACGACGCCCTCGGGGGTGCGCACGCGGGTCGGATCGGCGGTGGGGGAGACGGTGAGGGCGCGCTCGTGGGCCATGGGCATCATCGGGCGATGGGCTACCACCGACGCCGCGGAGAGCGGGTGTTTCCGGCGGATCGGTGCGCGCCGTCGCCCCTACCGGCAGGTGGTGCCGGTGCGGGTCCGGCTGCAGCACGTCTCGTCGTTGGGCGACCACCCGCCCGGGCGCACGCAGCAGCGGCCGTCGTTGCACGGGACGCCGTAGCAGCAGTCCGCGAGCGACGTGCACGCGCTCTGCGCGAGGACGCAGCACGCCGCGGAGCTGTACGCGGTCATCTCGCAGATGTTGCCGCTCGGGCAGCAGGCCGGAGCCGCCGCGCCGCGGGTGCAGCGCGCGAGGTGGGCGAGCGTGCAGGGGGTGACGCAGGCTCCGGCGGTGCAGACCTGCCCCGCGGCGCACGCGTGGCCGCACGCCCCGCAGTTGGCGGCGTTGGTCTGCGTGTCGACGCACGCGCCGGGGCACACCGTCTGCCCGCTCGCGCAGAGGACGCAGGCCCCCGAGACGCAAGCGCGCCCCGAGGCGCAGGGCGCTCCGCAGGCCCCGCAGTTCGCGGCGTCGGAGGCGAGCAGCGACTCGCACCCGTTGCCCGCCGCGTGGTCGCAGTCGCCGTAGCCCGCGAAGCACGCGCGGACGGCGCAGGCTCCCGCGGCGCAGGTCCCGGTGCCGTTGGCGGGCCGGCACTCGCAGCCGTTGGCCGCGTTGCCATCGCAGTCCGCGTAGCCATCGAGGCACACGCCGACCCCGCACGCGCCGCCCCCGCAGGCCGCGGTGGCGTGAGGGGGCGTCGGGCAGGCCACCCCGCAGCAGTTGCCCGTCGTCGTCGACGCGCAGCCCGCCGGGAGCACGTCGGTCCCCGAGGTCCCGCTGTCGACCGTCCCGACATCTACGACCCCGGCGTCCGGGGCCCCGGCGTCGACCACGCCGACCTCCGTCGTGGCCACGTCGGCAGGGCCCGTGTCCGGGGCGCCCGCGTCGAGGGCGGGCAGGCCGACGTCTGTAGCGCCGAGATCGGCCGTGCCCGCCTCGGCCGTCCCAGCATCGGCCGTCCCAGCATCGGCCTCCAGCGCATCGCCCGAGGAGACGTCCAGCGCGCTGGCGTCGCCGCACAGGCACGCCCCGAAGGTCCGATCGGCCAGGCAGAGCTGGGCGCCGGCTCCTCCTCCGACGCAGACGCACGCGCTGGAAGCGCCCGGCACGCAGCCCGAGGGAGGCAGCGGGACCGGGGCCGTCGGGCACCCGACCAGCAGCGCGCCCGCGGCCACCAGGAGGGCGATCCGACGGGTCGCGCGAGGTCCTGTCGATGTCGTCGTCATGCTCGTGTTCCCGCTCTGGAGGTTGCCGGGCGCCCTCTGCTGGGCCCAGCGTCTGGAGCGACGCTACCCCGACCCCCGGAGCCTCGTCACGGACCGAGCGGAGCGACGATGACGCGCGCCCATGCGATCCTCGCGCGCCATGAGCTCAGTCGAAGCGTTTGTGCACCGCACTCGCTCGGGCGCCTTCTATTCGGTCCTCGTGCTGCTGTGCGTCTTCCCCGTGATGGGCGTCGGCTCGCTGCTGCGCGACTCGCTCGGCACCCTGCCCACGACCGTCGGCGTGCTGCTCGTGGTCGCACTGGCCGCGGCGTTCTATGCGTTCTTCGTGACCGAGGTGCGGCTCGTGATCGACGGCGGCCACGTCCGCCTCACCGAGCAGGACGTCGCCTTCGGATCCCGCCGCGAGACGAAGCTCCTCTGGGAGCTTCCGCTGGCCGAGCTCACCGCCGTGCAGGAGATCACCACCCGCACGCCGAGCGAGCGCGGAGGGTGGATCCACTCGTCGGTCCTGCACTTCCCCGGCGAGCGCATGCTCACCGAGCACGCCCTCGGGACGAAGGCCGTCCCGTCGAGCGAGTACAACCGGCTCGTGCAGTCGCTGCGGTCGCGGCTCGGCGATCGCTTCACCGCCGAGGAGCGCGCCTGATCGTCACCGCATCGGTGGGGGGGAGAGAGCCTACTCGCGGAAGTTGTTGTACTGCGCCTCGAAGGCCAGGTCGGCGGCCTTGAGCATCTTCATCGCGCTCTGCAGGTCGTCGCGGTTCTTGCCGGTGATGCGCACCGTGTCCTCGTGGATCGATGCCTGCACCTTGAGCTTGGACTCCTTCACCAGCTCGATGACCTTCTTGGCGTTCTCGCGGTCGATGCCCTCCTTGAACTTCACGAGCTGACGGAAGGTGCGCTGCCCCGCGGGCTTCGCCTCCTGCGGGTCGAGCTGCTTGGGCGACACGCCTCGCTTCACCATCTTGCCGAACAGCACCTCGTAGGCCGCCTCGACGCGCCCCTCGCTGTTCGCGACGATCACGATCCCCTCGGCGTGGCGCTCGATGGACGTGCCCGTGTCCTTGAAGTCGTAGCGCGTCGCGATCTCCTTCTGCGATTGCAGCAGCGCGTTGTCGACCTCGGGCTGATTGATCTTCGACACGACATCAAACGACGGCATCCCTACTCTCCTCCTCGACGCCGCCCTCGCGGCGCCCTCTTCTTCTACGCGGAGCCCACCGCGCGCAAGGTTTCTCCCGCGGTCCAGAGGTCGGCCAGGGCCTCCGTGGCGAGCGTGACACGGTCGATGCCCCGCTCGGCCTCCAGCACCCGCTGCCGCGTCGCCGCGTCGAGGACGAAGCGGTCGACCAGCCGCAGCGCCAGCCGCGACGAGGGAAGCTCCGTCGGCACCGCGTACTCGAACTGCGGCCTCGTCTCCTTCGCCACGCGCATCACCGACGCCAGCGTCGAGAGCATCGCCGCCCGCTCCACGGGAGCGACCTCCACGTCGTCGGGCTCGGCGATCGCCGTCGCCCTCGCCCGACGGTACGGCGGCACGAAGGGAAGCTCCTCCAGACGCACCCGCACCATCCCCTCGACCAGGATGTGGAAGCGCCCGTCGGGCAGCGCCTGGTGCGCCACGATGCGCCCCGCCGTCGCGATGGTCGCGAAGGCTGGGGGCTCGGCCTCCGGGTCGCCCACGATGGGGCACACCACCAGCCAGCCGTGCGAGGAGAGCGAGTCGCGCACCATCGCCCGGTAGCGCGGCTCGAAGATGTGCAGCGGCATTCGCTGCTCGGGCAGCAGCACCGCCCCGGGCAGCGGGAACACCGGCACCGCCTCCATCGGGCTCACCGCGCCGCCCCGCCCGCCGCGTCGAGGAACTCCCGCCGCGCCGTCATGTCGTCCGCCCACAGGCCCGCGAAGGACTGCGTCACCACCACCCCCTCGGACTGCCGCTCTCCTCGCAGCGAGAGGCACGCGTGCCGTCCCTCCAGCACGACGCCCGCGGCGCGCGCCCCGAGGTGCTCGACCAGCGCCTCGGCCACCTGCCGACCGAGGGTCTCCTGGAGCACCAGCCGGTGGGCGAAGCACTCGATCAGCTGCACCAGCGCGCCGAGGCCGACGATGCGCCCCCCGGGCAGGTAGCCCAGCGTCGCTCGCCCCGCGCTCGGCAGCAGGTGGTGCGGGCACATCGACGCGAAGGTGACGTGGGCGAGCACCACCATCGAGCGCTCGCTCGACGGGAGCGCCTCGGCCAGCACCTCCGCGGCCGTGCGCTGGTAGCCGTCGAGAAGCTCCTCTCGCCAGGCGCGCGAGGCCCGCTCGGGCGTACCGCAGAGCTCCGGGTCGGTGTCGACCGGAAGCCCCAGCGCCCGAAGGAATGCCCGCAGCGCCTCCGCCGCCTCGTCGCTCGTGTCGCCCATTGGGGAGTTTGACCGTCAGGGTGGATGCCGCAAACGCCCCGCCGCCGCAACCTCCCTCTCGCGGTCGCACGACACGCCGACCACGCGCTGGTGCCGGCGGTTGCGGGGATGGTTCCCCGGGTCGTAGCGTGTCGGCGGAGCGCAGAGAGGGACCCTACGTCGTCGTGAGCAACATCAAACCCACTGGCACTAACGCCACCAGCCCCGTCGATGCGCTCGGCGACGCCTCGCCCGCAGCGCCCACGGCGCCCGCCACGGGCACCGCCCCCAGCACCGCCGCCACCGCCCCCTCGGAGGCCGTCGTCACCGCGCTCCGCGAGGGGCGGATCACCCCCGACGAGGCCGTCCGTCAGCTCACCACCCTCGCCATGCAGCGCGCGGGCGTCCCCCCGACCATGCGCCCGCAGATCGAGTCTCGGATGCGCGACCTGCTCGGCAGCGACCCCACTCTCGGCGGACTGCTCCGCCGGATGGGCGCGTCGCTGCCCGAGGAGTAAGGCCTCAGTTGCTCCGATCGCCGGGCGGATCGAGCGCCGCCCGATAGGCCTGGGCGCTCAGCCTCACCTGCCCCGGAAACTCCTTGTCCGCCCCGCCCATCAGCCGATCGACCACGCTCTCCAGCACGTCGAAGCGCGTCGAGAGCAGGTAGTACTCGTCCTCCGGGAGCGTCCCGAGCACCTCCAGCGCCAGCACGAGGTGGCCGCGCTCCTCGTTGCTCACCCCGAAGCCCGCGCCGCCCTCCACCGCCTCGTGCCCGTCGATCGCCTCGAGCGCGAAGGCCACCGGGTTGAAGAACAGGAAGCAGGTCTCGAACTCGATGCGCCACGCCGCGTGGTCGTCCTGCGGCGCGTGCCAGCGCGCGGGATAGACCCGGCGCACCACCTCGCCGAAGTACGCTCCCGCCGCGGGGGCGACGAGGCCGCGGATCTCCGGCTGGCTCGTGCCCACCGAGCGGAGGTAGTGGTCGAGCAGCGGGAGCGTGTCGCTGGTGAAGTCGAGCAGCACGCCGGTCGCGCGCTCGACGAACTGCACGCAGGCCACCGCAAGGTCGCGAACGTGCTCGGGGGTGCCCTCGGGCTGGAAGTCCCTGAAGTCCATTGGGCCGTCGGCATACGACGCGCGAAGGCCGATCGCCAAGGGCCCCGGCGTCGTGATACGCACCTGAGGCTGAAGGGTGCAGATGGCCGCACGCAGCTTTTCCCTCACCGACCCGCCCTACACAGGAACCCTGGGATCGACCCGCCGCGAGGTGGTGTTCGTCCCGACGCCCGAGGGCGGCGCCCGTCGCGTCGAGATCGTGCGAGGCGTCAACGCGGTCACCGACCCGGTCCTCGCGCGACAGGCCCTGGAGGGCACCCTCCACCGGCATGGCGACCACGACCTCGCGGTGCCCTTCGTGTTCCATGACCCGGGGGCGCGGCGCTTCGCGCTGGTGATCCCCGCGGGCCTCGCGCACCGCGAGCTCACCCTTCGCGCCGAGATGCTCACGGGCCTCGCCGCCGACACCACCGAGCCGCTCCCGGCGTATGTCCGCGAGGCGCGCACCGTCCTCGGCGCCGCGGGCCTGCGCCGCTGGATGGAGGAGCCGGACGAGCGCGCCGCCCGCGACGACCTCGCCGCCCGCGAGGAGCGCGTCCGCCGCCGCGCGGAGGAGGTCACCCGCCGCGAGAGCGACGCCCTCGTTCGCGAGGACGCGCTCACCGCCCGCGAGGAGTCCGTCGCGCAGGAGGAGCTCGCGATGCGCGCCAACATGGCCGCGCTCTCCGCCCGAGAGGCCAAGCTGCGGGTGCGCGAAGAGGCCGCCGCCGCGGAGCGCGAGGCGCCCGAGGCCGAGCCCTCGATGGTGATCGAGCCGGAGGTCGCCGTCCCGACCGCCGCCTCGCACGCGAGCGACGACAGCATGGAGCTGGAGCCCGACGAGCTCACCGGCCGGCTCTCGCTGCCGCGCTCCGAGCCCGCGGCCGACGAGGCGGAGATCGAGCCCGAGCCCGACGAGCTCGCCGCCGAGGAGGTGTCGCCGGTCGAGGAGATGCTCTCCGCGCCGCCCCCGGAGGAGCTCATGCGCCCGTCGCCGCGCAGCACCACGCCGTGGGCCGCGGTGGTCGACGGCACGGTGCGCCTCTGGTGCCCCGGCACGAGCGAGACGGCCATCGTCGTGAGCGGCGACGACGTCTCCGTGCGGGTGCAGGTCGCGGCCGACGGGACGCAGCCGCTGGCGCTGCTGGCGCTGCTCCGCGGAGACTCGGAGACCATCGCGCGCGTGGTGCTCGACCTGCGCAGCCCCGAGGACCGCGCGGTGCTCGAGTCCCTGGCGCGGGTCTTCCGCGTGCGGGTGGAGGTGGTGAGCGTGACCGGCCGCTCGATCGCGAGCCACGTGCTGGGCGCTCCGTGCGAGCCCGTGGCGCAGCGCGCGCTGGAGGTGCTCGGCGAGCGGGCGGCCGTCGACGAGGCGATCACCGCCGAGTCCTCGAAGCTGCTGCGAGAGGGCGTGGCGAGCGAGGTCGACGCGAGCGCGGCGCTGCCGGACGACGAGCGCGACCTGTCGACGGCGGCGGGCGTGACCCGAGCGCTGGCCGCGTACGAGCCGCTCCTCGAGGCCGAGCGGGTGGCGCGCGCGTCGCTCACCACGGGGGTGCCGGTCGCGCAGATCGAGGCCGCGGCGAAGCGGCTCATCCTGGCGGCGCTGCGGGTGGGGGCGGCGCTGCCGCGGAGCTATGTGGAGCGGGCGATACGCGCGGGCGTGGTGCCCGACGAGGCCACGCTGGTCACGCGGGGGATGCAGGCCTACCGCCGCTCGGTCGACGCGGGCATCGCCACCATCGGACGCAGCCGCGCCGACGCCTCGGTGGCGTGGGGCCCCCTGCTGGAGGCCGCGCGGCGGCTGGAGCTTCCCATCGACGGCACCGTGCGCGCCGCGGTCGCCGCGGTGTGGGACCCGGACGACCCCAGCTCCATCGCGCCCCCGGACGATCGCGCCGCCCCTTCGTCCATCGCCTCGATGGACCTCGGCGAGCGCCTGGGCTGGATCACCCACCCCGCGGTTCGCTGGGACGTCGCCCGCTCGCTCGCGGGGAGCGAGGCGCCCTCGCACATCCCCGCGCTGCGCCTCGCGCTGCACCGCCTGCCCGCCGCGGAGTGCGTGCGGCTCGCGGCGGAGCTGCTGGCGCACGGCGACGCGCTCACGGACCTCTGGGTCGAGCTGCTCTCCTCGCCGCGCCCGGCGCTGGTGGGCCTCGGCGCGACGGTGGCGGGGCTGCTCAAGCTGCGACGCGCCCTCACCCCGCTGGTGCAGCGCGCGCTCTCCCCCCAGGAGGAGGCGTGGCGACTGATGGGCTGGGCCGCGGGGAGCTTCGGCCCGGCGCTGGTGCGCGCGGTGCGGAGCCCGGAGGGGGCCCCGGTCGATCGGCTCGCGTGGGTCCTCGCGCACGCGGTCGCGCAGGGCGGGGCCAAGGAGATGGAGCGAGCCCGTCAGGGCGCCGAAGCCCTCTTCGCTCAGGGCGCGACCCGGGCGCTGGCGCTTCAGGACGAGGTGCAGCGCTGGACCGCGGCGCTGCGCGAAGGCCGAGGGGACACGGAGATCGAGCGGGCCATTGGCCCGCTGCTGCGCCGCGCCGGGGAGATCGCCGGCCGGTAGCGTCGCGACGTTCGGGCGAAGACGGCGGTGGACACGCGCCCCGCGGCTCCCTAGGATGCCCCTCCTCCCCTTCATGCGCATAGGCATCTTCAGCGACGTCCACGCCAACATCGAGGCGCTCTCCGCGGTCGTAGAGGCGCTCCGGCGTGAGTCTCCCGACGTGATGTATTGCCTCGGCGACGTGGTGGGCTACGGCGCCTCGCCCAACGAGTGCTCCGACCTGGTACGCAGCGTCGCCAAGGTCACCATCCTCGGCAACCACGACGCCGCCGTCGCGGGCCGCATGGACTACAGCTACTACTACGAGGCCGCGCGCCGGGCGCTCGACCTCCACGCCTCGCTGCTCACCCCGGAGAACCTCGCCTGGCTCCGGGCGCTCCCCTACAAGCACGTCGTCGGCGACACGGGGGTGCACCTCTGCCACGGCTCGCCGGTGCGCATCGAGGAGTTCGACTACATCTTCGCCCCCGAGCAGGCGCGCGACTGCCTCTCCATCTTCCCCGAGCTCGGGCACCTCACGCTCATCGGGCACTCGCACCTCTGCAAGGCCTTCGAGCTCTCCGCCGACGACGTGATCGAGCTCCAGGGCCCGCCCAAGACCTTCACGCTGCGCCCCGACCGCAAGTACATCGTCTCCGTCGGCAGCGTCGGCCAGCCCCGCGACTACGACAACCGCGCCAGCTACGTGGTCTACGACTCGGACGCGAAGAAGTTCGAGTTCAAGCGCGTGGAGTACGACATCGAGGGCGCCGCGCAGAAGATCTTCGACGCGCGCCTCGAGCGCAACTTCGGGCACCGGCTCTTCATCGGCGTGTGAGCGTCGGGCCGCGGCTCCAGCCGAAGCTGGCGGCGACGGAGAAGGTCGTCGCTCCGGTGCGCGTGAAGAAGTCCTGCCCCACGCTGGCGTCGAGCTCGAACCACCGCAGCGGCCGCCACTGCGCGCCCAGGTCGAGCGCAAACACCCCGTCGACGGCGCTGTACTCGCGGCCCTCTCGGGTGGGGCCCACCTCGGTGACGTTCATGAGCAGGGCGCCCGCGCGCACGCCGGCGTTGAGCACCACCGGCCCGAGCCGCAGCCGGGGCCCCGCGCTCACCCACGCCAGCGTGGTGAAGCGCGCCCGGAAGTCGTGCTCGTGTTCGCCGCGGATCTCCGGGAACTCATAGATGTCCGCGCCCACCCGCACATAGAACCAGCGCGCGTCGAAGCCGATGCCCGCGGTGAAGCCCGCGAGCGCCATCTCGCCGAAGCCGAGCTGCTTGCCCGTGAGGCCCGCCGGGCCAATGCCGCCGTGCACCCGCTGCGGGAGGAAGAGCATCTGGCTCGGGTCGAAGCTGCTCAGCACGAAGCCCGCCCTCGCGTAGAGCCCCGTCGCCAGCGAGTCGGCGCCGCTCTGAGCGAACGCCGGAGCGGACGCGAGCGACGACGCGACCAGGGCGGTCAGCGCGACTCCGATGCGGGCGGGACAGGGCATGGGCGGCAGCCTCAGCAATGGATGTTCCGCCCGGAGGGGCCCGCGTTTCAAGAGAGGGAGCGGTCGATCGCGGTGGCTCTCGCGTCCGCCACACCGGCCACCCGAGACGCCACCCCCCCCCTGGGCGTCCGGGAGGGAGCGGGTTCAGCCCTCGGCGGGGCGGTGCAGCCGGGGCTTCACCGTGAGCACCGAGCAGGGGGCGTGGCGCACGACCGCCTCGGCGACGCTGCCCAGCAGGAGCCGGTCGAGGCCGCGGCGGCCGTGGGTGCCGACCACCACCACGTCGGCGTGGATGGCGTAGGCGTGGGCGACGATGGTCTCCGCGGGGGAGGTTCCGGGCTGCGCGGAGAACTGCAGCCGCACGGCGTTGGAGGGCGCGTGGCGGACCCGCTCTCCCTCCACCAGCCGGCGCAGCTCATCGCAAGCGTGCTCGGACGAGCTCATGGAGGCGAGGTCGTCGTGGTCCGGCGCGATCACCGTCATCACATGGAGCTCGGCGGGCGCCGCCCGCGCGGCGGCCGCCAGGGCGGGGTGGAGGGTGGGCGGGGGGCAGTCGCTGAAGTCGAGCGCGACGAGGAGACGGAACATCAATCTCTACAGGTTGGACGTAGGGAGGGTTGGACGGCGTGGGCGAAGGGGATCTCAGACGGACTTGCCAGAGGGCGGAGGCGGCGTCTCGGCGGAGGAGTCGTTGCCCTCGCGCAGGCCGCGCTTGAAATTGCTGATGCCCTCGCCCAGCCCGCGACCGAGCTGCGGAATCTTCGTGGCCCCGAAGATGAGCACCACCAACAGCAGGATCACGACGAGCTCAGACGGTCCAAGACCCAACATGGCGGAATGCTCCTTCTCGGGGATCGAGGTTCAGGTTCTACACCGCGGCTGCGGTGTGGGGCAACCCGACGTGGCTCGCCAGGGCCTCCAGGTCAACCCGTGAGAGCTGGACGGTCAGGCGTGGGACGCGGGCCGCCACGGCGACGCGATGCCCGGAGTCCAGGTCGACGCGCTCGAAGCGCCAGCGGTCCTCGTCGTCGTGGAGGGAGGGCTCGAAGCGCACCCGCGGAGGTGCCTCGTCGGGCGAGAAGGAGAAGTCCCGCAGCGGCAGCGCGAGGCCCATCCCGCGGGCCTTGATGTAGGCCTCCTTCAAGGTCCAGAGGGCGAGGAAGCGGTCGCGGTGGCGCTCGGTCGGGAGCGCGCGGAGCCCTTCGACCTCGAGGGGAGAGAAGAAGCGGTCGGCGACCTCCATGGGCCGCACCGAGCGGTCGAGGCGCTCGACGTCGACCCCGACGGAGGGGTCGGGACCGAGCGCCAGCACGACCATCCCCCGGGTGTGCGAGAGGTTGAAGTGCAGCGGAGACGAGGGCGCGGCGATGCCCGGTCGGCCGTGGGCGTTGAGCGAGAAGCGCCACTCGCGACGGTCGACCGGCGCCCAGGTCGAGAGCACCGCCCTCAGCAGCGCCCGGCCGCACAGGAACTCCCCCGCCGCACCCTCGTCGCCGAACCGTGCGTGGCGCGCACATTCTTCGTCCGGCAGCGCGAGGCGCAGCCGTTCGGTGACCTCCGCCGGGAGGCGCCGGGGGATGTTTACACAGCACAGTAAGACCTCGCCGGCGGAGGGCGGCGCAGGGATGGGCAGGAGGGTCTTCACGGGGCGCAGTCGAGGGTGACCGAGCGCAGCGCCGGGGTCACGACGCCGTCGCCTACGAAGGTGGCGAGCACCTGCACCCGGCGCACGCCGTCGCCGAGGGGCATCGAGCGGGCGGAGGTGGGGGCGATGGTCCAGGCGTTCCAGGTGTCCGGGGCGGCGTCGCGCTCGAAGCGGACCTGCACGGTGACCTCGCCGTCGGCGTCCCAGCGGAGCGAGGTCGCCCGGCCCGAGGCCACGGTGAGCGGGCCCGAGAGCCAGGAGCCCACGCGGGCCCGGCCGGAGGTGGTCACCGACGCGGAGCGCCACACCTCGCGGGGGAAGGTGTTGTTGCGGTCGGCGGTCTCGGCGCCGATGCAGGAGGTGCGGCCGCCCAGCACCCAGAGCTGGCCGAGGTGGTCGACGCGCATCACCTGGTCGCTGCGCACGCGCGGCAGCGCGACGCCGAGCGGGGCGCCGGACTCCCATGGGCCGAGGGTTCCGTCGGGGCGCAGCTCGGCCCACCAGACGCCGTCGTAGTTGTCGCCGCCCGCGTCGCCGCAGCGGGAGCGACCGCCCGCGCGACCGCCCGCCATCACCACGCGGCCGCCGGTGACCACCACCTTCTGGTCGTAGTTGGCGACCGGGAGCTGACCCGCGAGGCGCCACGCGGAGAGGGTCCCGTCGGTCTGGATGTCGGCGACGAACATCCGGCGCTCGATGTTGGAGACGGTCTCGCAGTCCTTGCGGCGGCAGCCTCCGAAGGCCCAGAGGTGTCGCGAGGTGCCCGCCCCGGCGAGGAACTGGTTTACCCCATCGGGTAAAGGAGTGGTGCGGCGCCACGGTCCGAGGGAGCCGTCGGGGAGGATCGGGGCCACGGAGACGTCGTCCGTGGCGAGGTCGCCGTCGTCGCCGCCGAGGGTGTAGAGGAAGCCCGCGGCGAGGACGGCCTCGTGGCCGAAGCGGCGGACGGGGTTGTCCGGGGCGGTGTTCCAGAGGGGGATGTCGCCCGCGGAGGGGGCGGCCCAGCGCGCGGCGGTGAGCTGGCGGACGTTGTCGCCGCCGAGGTCCTGGGCGCCGCCGGTGAGGTAGGCGCGGCCCGCGTGAGCGAGCACGATGTGATCGAGCAACGGCAGCGGATACGGGGTGCGGGCGCTCCACGCGCCGAGGGTGCCGTCGGCCTGCACCGGGGCGGCGAGGAGCTCGGTGGAGGTGTGCGTCGCGTCGGTCTGGCCGCCGAGCAGGTACCACCAGCCGTCCATCACGAAGCCGTCGGAGTCGAGGGCGCCGCGCGGCAGGGGGCGGTCCTCGACGAAGGGACCGGGGCGAGTCGAAGGCGCGAGGACCAGGGCCCCGCGGGCGGCGTCGTAGACGAGGGACTGCGCCGCGTGGGGGCCGAGCTCTCGACCCGCCGCCGGGAGCAGCGCAGCACCGCGCACGCTGAAGCAGCCCGGCGGACCGGAGTCCACCGAGGGCACGTCGGGCGGGACATCGACCGAGGGGACATCGTTGCCGACATCCGCGGGGACATCGACCGCGGGGGCGTCGAGCGGGGCGGGGCGGTCGGTGGGCTTACCGAGGTCTGTAAGCGCCGCGTCGCGGCCGGCGTCCGATGGGGTGGCGGGCGCGTCGCAGGCGGCGATCAGGGCGGTGAGGCAGAGGGCGGTACCGGGTCGCAGCACCGCGCGAGCGTAGCGCGGCGGGCGCTGTTCTGACGGAGATCGCGTGACAGTCGTTGGTGGGCCTTGACGCAAGGGTGCGCTTGCCCACAATCGCGCCGCTTGCGAAGGCCCCGACCACCGGGGCCGCTCCATTTCGCAGCAAGAAGGGTCTTGATTCATTGGACGCTACGCCCGCTCCCGCCCCCGCCGCCGACTCCACCGAGCCCACGCCCTGGACCGTCGATGACGCCCTGGCCCTCTACCTCATCGACCGGTGGGGATCGGGGTACTTCACCGTCAACGCCGATGGCAACATGGCGGCCCGGCCGCTCCAGGAGCAGGGCGCCTCGATTCCGCTGCTGGAGGTGGTGAAGGAGGCGCGAGAGGAGGGCTTCCAGACCCCCCTGCTCATCCGCTTCCAGGACATCCTCCACCACCGGGTGCGGGCGATCAACGGCGCCTTCATCCGCGCCATCGCGGAGAACCGATACCAGGGCGTGTATCGCGGCGTGTACCCCATCAAGGTCAACCAGCTCCGCGAGGTGCTGGAGGAGATCCTGGTGGCGGGCGAGCCCTTCCACTACGGCATCGAGGTGGGCTCGAAGCCCGAGGTGTTCGCCGGGCTCTCGCAGCACAGCGACCCGGAGTCGCTCATCGTCTGCAACGGCTACAAGGACGACACCTTCATCCGCACCGCGCTGGTGGGGCGCAAGCTGGGCAAGCGGGTGATCCTGGTGGCGGAGAAGCTCGCCGAGGTCGCGGCGATCATCCGCGTCGCCAAGGAGATGAGCGTCGAGCCGATGGTGGGGCTGCGCGTCCGGCTGCTGGCCAAGGGCGCGGGCAAGTGGGCCACGTCGGGCGGAGAGCACGCGAAGTTCGGTCTGAGCACGGCGGAGATCCTCGACGCGTGCCTGATGCTGCGCGAGGCCGGGATGCCCGGGGCCTTCAAGCTGCTGCACTTCCACATCGGGTCGCAGGTGCCCGACATCCTGATCATGAAGCGCGCGGTGCGCGAGGCCGCGCGGTACTACGCCAAGCTCCGCCAGATGGGCCACGAGGTGGAGTACATCGACGTGGGCGGCGGACTGGCCGTCGACTACGACGGGAGCGCCAGCACCTTCCATAGTTCAATGAACTACACGGTGCAGGAGTATGCCGACAACATCGTCTACAACATCATGGACATCTGTGATGAAGAGAAGGTGGCGCACCCGACCATCGTGAGCGAGTCCGGCCGCGCCGTGGTGGCGCACCACTCGGTGCTGGTGGTGGAGGCCTTCGGCTCCATCGAGAAGACCCCGAGCGAGCCCGCGCAGTCGCCGCCGGTGGACCACAAGCTCATCCGCGACCTGCTCTACATCCAGCGACACCTCACGGACCGCAACCTGATGGAGAGCTGGCATGACCTCACGGACATCAAGGAGTCTTCGCAGAAGATGTTCGAGCTGGGGATGCTCGACCTCACGGTGAAGGCCCGCGTCGAGTCGCTCTACTGGGAGATCGCCGAGGCCATCCAGAACCGCGCGAAGACCCTCGACCCGGAGGAGCGCCCGGACGAGCTCGGCGACCTCGACAACCAGCTCGCGGACCAGCACATCTGCAACTTCTCGGTGTTCCAGTCGCTGCTGGACCACTGGGCGCTGGGGCAGCTCTTCCCGATCGTCCCCATTCATCGCCTGAACGAGGAGCCCACGCTGGAGACCACGCTGGTGGACATCACCTGCGACTCCGACGGGAAGGTGTCGAAGTTCATCGACCTCAGCGACACGCGCGACACGCTGCGCCTGCACGAGGTGACGAACTCCCCGTACTACCTCGGCATCTTCCTGACGGGCGCCTATCAGGACATCATGGGCGACCTGCACAACCTCTTCGGCCGCGTGAACGAGGTGCACGTCTTCCTCGATGAGGACGACGAGCGGGGCTACTACATCGAAGAGACCCTGCCGGGTAACACCGTCGCGGAGGTGCTGGCGATGACCCAGTATTTCCCCAACAACCTCGCGCAGAAGATGAAGTCGCAGATCGATCAGGCCATCAAGGCCGACCGGCTGCGCCCGCAGGAGGGCATGCGCCTCCTCGCGGACTACGAGCGCGGCCTGAAGGAGCAGACCTACCTGTCCTTCAAGGCCACCAACGGGAAGTAGACCGGGCGCGTCGCTGTTCGTGGGTGGCGCAAGCCGCTGTAGACCGTCTACGTCGTCCCTACTTCAACAGATCGGCGTAGAGCCGGTCTCGCCAGTCGAAGAACCTCCCCAGCACCGGGTCGTTGATGAACTCCCGCACGCCTTGGCCCACCCGCTCGGGGAGGGCGTTGTGCTTCGAGTCCGGGATCTTCAACAGCATCGTCAGGCCGGCCGCCGTGAGGTCGGCCATCGTGGGCTCCGGCCCGCACAGGTAGCCCTTCTCCGCGATGCGCTCGCAGAGCTCGACCAGCATCGCTCGGACCGTCGTGCGCGCCTCGTCCAGCTGCCGTCGCACCCCGGGGACGAAGGTCGCCGGGCGGGCCACCCAGCCCACCGCCCGCACCAGCAGCCGGGGGACCCTCGGCTTGCCCAGCGAGGCCGTCCCCACGTCGGCCCAGAGGTCTCCGTCGCGCAAGGCCTCGTCCGCCGCGATGCCCGGCACGCGAGGGCCCAGCACGGCGTCGAGGCGCTCCTCCAGGTCGAGCACCGCGCGGCGCTGGACGAAGTCCGAAGGGAGCATCGGGCGGGTGCCGGGGAAGGCGTGCTCCAGGTAGAGCGCGATCGCCGTCGAGTCGTGGATCACGCTCCCGTCGTGCTCCAGCACCGGCACCTTGCGCTGCCCGGAGAGCTTCATGATGGCGAGCTGGTCGGGCCCGGGGCTGTGCTCCACCACGCGGTAGTCGAGGCCCTTGAAGTCGAGCATCACCCGCGCCTTCTCGGAGAAGTGACTCAGCGGAAATCGATGCAGCACGATGGTCATCCGACTACCCCTCTCACCCGACAACCCCACTCGCCCTCAGCCCGGCCAGCTCGGAGGGATCGAGTCCCAGCAATCCCCCCAGCACCGCGTCCGTGTCCGCCCCCAGCACCGGCGCCGCGAGGAAGCCCTCCCGGCGCTCCTCCCCCGCGCGCAGCGGGTCGCCCGCGGTGCGCACGGTCCCCGCGGTGGGGTGCTCCATCGTCGCCACCATCCCCCGGGCCAGCACCTGCGGGTCGGCGCACACCTCGGACACCCGCTGCACCGGCGCGGCGGGAACGCCCTCTTCGTAGAGGCGAGAGAGCCAGTGCGCAGTGCCCTCTTCGGACAATCGTTGTCCGATGAGCGACTGCACCTCGCCCATGCGCTCACGGCGCGCCGCGTGGGTGGCATAGCGTCGATCGGAGGCCCACTCCGGACAGCCCAGCGCCCGGCAGAACCCGGGCCAGAACGCGTCGGTGAACACCGCCACCACCAGGTGCCCGTCGCTCGTCGCGAAGCGCTGATAGGGGATCGCGTGGGCGTGGCCCGATCCCTGGCGGCCCATGTCGTCGCCCGCCATCAGCCAATTGCCCGCGGCGTAGGTCAAGAGCCCTACCTGGCAGTCGAGCAGCGACAGGTCGATGAAGCGACCGACGCCGGTGCGCTCGCGCTCGTAGAGGGCCGCGCTCACCGCCAGCGCCGAGAAGAGGCCTCCCGCGAGGTCGCCCATGGGGACGCCGCAGCGCACCGGCTCGCCGTCGGGCTCGCCGGTCAATCCCATCATTCCCCCGCGCGCTTGAAGGGTGAGGTCGAAGGCGGGCAGGTCGCGGTCCGGGCCGGTGCGACCGAAGGCCGTGATGCCACAGACGATCAGCCGGGGGTTGTCGGCCATGAGCGTCGCGGCGTCGCAGCCGAGGCGCTCGGCCACCCCGGCGCGGAAGTTCTCCACCACGACGTCGCAGCGAGCCGCGAGGCGGCGCAGCAGGGAGCGACCCTCCGGACGGGAGAGGTCGAGCGCCACCGAGCGCTTGCCGCGGTTGACCGAGAGGAAATAGACGCTCTCCCCATGGAGGAAGTGAGGGCCCACCGCGCGGATCTCGTCGCCCGAGCCGGGGCGCTCGACCTTCAACACCTCGGCCCCGAGGTCGGCCAGGAGCATGGTGCCATAGGGGCCCGCGAGCATCCGGGTCAGGTCGAGCACCCGCACTCCACGAAGCGGGTTCATGGGCACATCCGAAGCAGGAACGAATAGCCCATGGAGCCCGCGACGGCGTTGCGCTGATATCCGATGAGCGCTCCGCCCCAGGGGGTTGGCGCCACCACGTCGAGCGTGCGCACCGGGTCGTTGAGGAGCGTGCGGAGGTCCACGAAGCGGGCCTCCTGGTCGTATTGGAGGGTCACCAGCCGCGCGTCGATCTCCGTGCGCCGGATGCCCAGTACGGTCAGCGAGCGCATGGCGCCCGCGTCGTCCAAGCCCACCAGGATCGACGGGCGCTCGATGGCGCCCTCCAGCCGACGAGGGGGCACCCGCAGCCCGCCGCGGGCGCCCAGCGCCGCGAACCAGGCCGCGCGGTTGCCATCGGTGAAGGCCACCCAGGGACCCATCGGACCGGGGCTGAGCTCGCGCCAGTGGACGGCACCCGCGTCCTGCGAGAGCACCGCGCGGGAGCGCTCCTGGCAGGCGTCGTCGAGCCACACCGCGGTGAGCCCCGATCGCTCGCCCGCCACCAGCGCCACGAAGCCGTCGCCCGCGGCCATCACCGCGTCGGGCACCACCCCGGCGGGGCAGCGAGCGGTCGCCCCGAGGTCGCCGTCCTCCTCGATCATCGCCCGCTCGGTGCCCCGCACCGTCTCCAGGAAGACCGCCGCCGGGACCGAGCTGCTCTCCGGCCTCGCCACCACCGCGACCTTGCCGGTGAGCGCGGCGTCGAGCGAGGCCACCGTGGGGTCGCTCCCCTCGGCCACCCTGACTACCTGCACCGTGGCGTCCTCGCGGGTGGCGAAGGCGATGCGGTGGGTGCCGTGGACGACGGTCATCGCCGCGCGGTCGAGGCCGTCGGCGTCATGGGACAACGCCAGGGGCTCGCCGGAGACCGCGCCGTCGGGGCGCAGACCGCGGAGGTAGAGGGTGCGGCCGTCGAGGACGAGGGCGCTCCAGCCGTGGCCGTTCCAGGCCAGGTGGGGGGTGGGGAGACCCTGCTGCGTGCCGACGGCGCAGGCGACGCGAGGCGGCGGGCGGAACCGCGCGGCCCCGCACCCCACCAGCGCCGCCAGGGTCAGCGCACCTGCGATCGAGGAACAAACACCGCGCTCTGCCATGGTCCCAATGACACCGTCACCTGTCCGCCATTGCCGACGGTCGCCGTCCGAGGCTCGGTGCCCAGGATGTTCACCAGCTCCGTGCCCTCGGGCTGGCTCACGGTCATCGCGCTGCCCCCCGCCCGGGCCGTGCTCGTCTCCGCCGTGCCGTCCTTTGCGTGGATCACCACCAGCGCGAAATTCGCCCCGTCCACCCGCTCGAACGCGAGCATCCCCGCGTCCTGCTCGGCGCCCGTGTGCTCCGTGGTCCAGCGCACCGAGAAGCTCCCGCGGCGCAGCGCGGGGTAGGTGCGGCGCGCGGCGATCAGCCGGCGGGTCCATCCGAAGGTGCTCACGGAGCCGTCGCGGCGGGTCTCGCTGGTGGGATATCCGGTATCCCAGAGGCGCTCCCGGTTGGAGGGGTCATTGCCGCCGCGGAAGTCCTGCTCGGTGCCGTAATAGATGCAGGGAATGCCGTCTTCCGTGAGCAGGTACGTGAGCGCCGCCAGCAGCCGGGGGCGGAAGCGCTCCACGTCCGCGGGGTTGTTGCCATTGACCAGCCCGGAGGAGCAGTCGGGCCCTCTCCGGTCGACGCCCCGGATGTTGTCCACCACGGTCGGGTTCATTCCATAGAGGAAGCGCGACACGTCATGGTTGTCCATGAAGTTGACCAGCGCCTGCGTGGGCGCGACGCCGATGCCGAGGGGCTGCGGCGTCGCCGAGAAGTCGCGCAGGCGCTCGGTGTAGAGCGCCTCGACGTCCCGGGTGTTGCCCACGCCGCACTGGAAGATGTTGTCGAAGACCCGGTACTTCTGCGGGAAGTAGAAGACCGAGTCCATCTCGTTGGGGTTGGTGTACGAGCCCACGAGGCGGTCGTCGCCGTCGAAGGCCTCACCGAAGAGGAAGAAGCGCTGCTTGCCCGCGCTCATCGCGCGCTGCCGGATCTGGGCCCCGAAGTATTGCCAGAACCCGTGCTCCACGTGCTTGAGCGTGTCGATGCGGAAGCCGTCGATGTCCGTGAGCTGGACCCAGCGCCAGTAGGCCTCGACCATCGCGAGGCGCACCCGGGGGTCTTCGGTGTTGACGTCCTTCAGGCCACCCGGGAAGTCACCGAGGAGGGTCTGCTCTCCGGGCTGGCTGTCGACGTTCTCGTAGCTCGTGATGCGACCGCGGCGGTGGTAGCCCTCCGGTCGGGCGAGGATGGCCTGCGAGGGGAGGATGTCCGAGCGCGGCGGCACCCGGAAGATCTCCGGCATGTCGAGGAAGATGACCGGCGCGTCGCCAGCGGGGCCGAGGGAGGTGAAGGCCTGCACCGGGCCGCGGAGGTTGAAGTCGGGGTCGTACTCGGTGACGCGAGAGATGGCGCTCGGCACGCCGCCCGGGTTCTGGAAGGGCACCACGACGCCGCTGCCGCCGAGGAACTCGTCGGGTCGGCCGTTGTTGTTGATGTCATAGAAGAACATCTGACCCATGTGGTTGGTCACGATGTCGACGATGACCTTGATCTGACGGGCGTGGCACTCGCGCACCATCCGGCGGAGCATCGCGAGGTCGCCGAAGTGGGGGTTGAGCACCGTGAGGTCGGAGGCCCAGTAGCCGTGGTAGCCGTCGAAGCCCGCGTCGGTGTCGACGTTGCGCACGACGGGGGAGATCCAGAGGGTGGTGACCCCGAGGCGCTGGAGGTAGTCGAGCTGCTGGATGACCCCGAGCCAGTCGCCGCCCTGGTAGCGACCGAGCGAGCCGCGGTCGACGCGCACGTCGTTGCCCGTGTCGCCGTCGGCGAAGCGATCGACCAGGAGCTGGTAGATCACCTCGTCGCGCCAGTCGGTGACGTGCGTGGCCAGCGGCTGCTGCGTGTAGTCGTCGATCTCCCCGAGGCAGGAGGCCCCGCCCAGAAGAGTCCCCAGGAGCCCCAGCGTCGCGAAGAGTCCTCGGAACCTCACGGGCGCGCAGCCTATACCCCCGCCCCAGCGCGAGGGAAGCACTCTCACCGCAGCAGCGCGAGCACCGCCAGCGCGACCAGCAGAAGCGCCGCGGCCACCACCGCCGCCCTCCGCAGCGCCGAGCGCCTCCTCGCTCGCTGGAGCGAGGCCGCGGAGGTGGCCATCGCCGATCGCACCGCCGGGGCGCCGGAGGAGTCCACCCGAGAGAGCAGCGCCGTCGCGTCGTCGAGGGCGCCTCGCGACACCAGCGCCCCGGCCTGTGCGTCGAGCCGCCGACCGAGCTCGCCCGCCAGCGCCTCGGCCTCGGCGTCGCCTGGGGCCACGGCGTGGAGCTCGCCCAGCAGGTCGAGCGCCCTCGCGTCGAGGCCTCGCTGCAGCGCCGAGCGGGCGTCCTCCAGCAGCGCCCAGGAGGAGCGCTTGTGGAGCCGGCGACCCGCCACGCGCTCGGCCTGCACCAGCCGCGACACCGCATCGGGCCAGCGCACCGCCGCGCCCAGCCCGGCCAGCCGCTGGGCCTCGTAGAGTTCGCCCCGCTCGGCCATCGCCAGCACCGCGTCGCCGAGCGCCGTCGCCGCGTCGCGGGCCCCGGCGTGGCCAGGGTCTTCACTCGCGAGGGCGACCAGTCGGTCGATGGCGGCGTCGAGGGCGTCGGAGGCGATGAGCGCGCGCACCGAGGCGACGGCGGATTCGGTGGCGGCGTCGAGGGGCGAGCGCTCGGCCCACACCCGCCTGCGGGCGCCGTGCACCCAGAGCGTGAAGGCCTCGCCGTCTACATGCACCTGTACTCGCCACGCGGGGTAGCGCCAGACCACCACCTGCTGGCGGGTCACCCGCTGCCCCTCGGAGGCGCGGGCGGTCTCCGCGGAGAGCAGGTCGGCGAGCGCGGCGCCGAGGTGGTCGTGAGGGAGCTCGCGCGCCAGGGCGGCGGGGTCGATCGCGTCGGCCTCGATGTGCACCACCGCGTCGGCCTCGCTGCCGGGGACGCCCACCTCGGCGGCGAGCTCCGGGGGCAGGCCCACCGCGACGACCGCTCGGGCGCGCACGCCGAGCGCCGACTGGGACACCCAGGGGCGGGTCTCCACCACGCCGTCGGCGCCGCAGGTGGGGCACGGGCCGTGGCCGACGCCCTCGCACGCGCCGCACGCCACCCGACCGAGAGAGCACCCGCACGCGACGTCGCCGCGGCCGTCGCAGGCGGGGCAGCGACGGGTTCCGCCGCCGGGGACGAGCACCTGGCCGTTGCCGCCGCATCGGCCGCAGCGGGAGCGACCGAAGCCGCCGCAGCGGACGCACACCACCGTGCCGAGGGCGTCGCATACCTCACAGCGTAAGCGGCCGGTGGGAATGCCCGGGGGTGCGTCGACGGCGCACCGGGGGCAGGGCTCGCGGCGGGGTCGGAGGGCGAGCGGGGCGTCGACGGTGAGGCGGTCCCAGGTGTCGACGGGCGCGAGGTCGAGCAGCCATGCGTCGAGGGCCTCGTCGCCCCCGGCGGAGGCCTCGGCGCCCACCTCCACGGCCTCCTCGTCGTCGTCGCCGGACACCACCCTCCGCTCGATGGAGCGCGACTCCAGCCGCGTCGCCACGTGCGCCTCGAAGGCCGGGATCATCGTCACCGCGTCGACCACCATCGCCGACCCGAGCGCGGCCAGCGGGTGCCTCGGCCTCCCCCGGGACCAGGCGTCCACCGCGTCTCGCAGGCCCGCGAGCGCCGCGTCGTCGACGCCCTCGTAGGCCACCGCGAGGCGGTCGTAGGCCACCTCGTGGCGGTCGCTGCTGAGCAGCTCCTCGCCGACGTCGTCCGCGGCCTCGGCGGTCGGGTCTTCGGTGAAGCCCTCGTCCACCGCGGGCTCCTCGGCCAGCGCGGGGCGCGGCCCCGTCTCCTCCAGCGCGAGGCGCGTCGCCTCCGCTCGGCGCTCCCGCTCGGCCTTCGCCAGGGCCTCGATCTCCTCCTCGGCCCTCGCCTGCTGCGCGGCCCACTCGGCCGCCACGCGCTCGGCCTTCGCGGACTCCGCGCGCCGCGTGGCCTCCTCGGCCCGCTGCTCGGCCTCGACCCGTTGCGTCTCGCCCTCGGCCAGGGAGAGCGCCACCCGCGTCGCCTCCTCGGCCGCTCGCTCCGCCTCCGCGCGCAGGGCGCCCTCGCGGGCCAGCAGCTCGCCCAGCGTCGAGGACAGCGCCGCCTCGGCGCGCTCCCGCCTCGCCCGCTCCGCCGCCAGGGACTCCGCCGCGAGGCGCACCTCCTCCGCCGCGGCCTGCTCCGCCGCCCGAAGCGCCGCCTCGCGCAGCTCCTCCTCCGAGCGCGCCACGGCCCGAAGGACCTCCTCCTCGGCCGCCCGCCTCGCCGCCTCGCGCCAGCGCGCCTCGAGCGCCGCGGCGTCCACGACCTCGGCCCCGTCTCCCGAGGAGCGCGACCTCGCCAGCGAGAGCTCGGTCATCGCCCTCGCGTGCTCGGCCTCCGCCAGCGCCCGCTCGGCCTGCAGCGCCGCGAGGGCCCGCTCGTGGGCGCGCCTCGCCGCCTCGCGCTCCGACTCGATGCGCGCGACCTCCCGGTCGACCTCGCGCCGCAGCGCGTCCCTGGTCGCCTCTCGCCTCGCCGCCTCGCGCTCCGCGGCCACCCTCGCGGCCTCGCGCTCCAGCTGCGAGCGCGCCGCCTCCCGCTGCGCCGCGATGCGCTCGCTCTCCTCCAGCAGGGCCCTCTGCCGGGCGCGGCGCTCGGCCTGGGCGGCCTGGTCCGCGAGGGTCTCCGCGAGGGGCGCCGAGGGGACCGGTCGCCCCGCGGCCAGCAGCGCGTCCCGCACCGCCTCGCGAGCGGCTCCGTCGCCCGCCGCGGCGAGCACCCCGAGCGCGGGCGCGTGCCTCGCGGCCCAGAGGAGCGCGGTCCCCTGCCCCAGCGGATCGCCCGGCGCATCGAGCAGCTCGGACCACACGGCGTCGTCGCGACGGGACGGGTCGATGCCGACGAAGCCCACCAGCGCCCGTCCATCGGGGCCTCCGCTCGCGGTCGGGTCGCTGGGGATCGCCGTGAGCCCGCAGAGCAGCGCGCACCGCAGCGCCGCCACGCCAGAGGGCGCCACCCCCGCGCCGAAGCCGACGCCCCAGCGGGTCATCGCGTCGCCGAGGCTCAGCCCGGAGACCCCGTCCTGCGCGAAGAAGCGCCGCAGCCACTCGCCCACGAGGCCCGAGGCGAGCGCGGCCTCCAGCACCAGCGGAGCACGACGCCACGCGAGCACCAGGTCCGCCGGCGTGTCGATGGCCGAGCCCGACGCGCCGCGAGCCAGCACCAGGCCCGTCGCTCCGAGCGACCAGAGCAGCCGAAGCAGCGCCCCGTCGTCAGCGGCGCTCGGGGGGGCGTCGAGCTCCAGCCCCGGCGCCGAGCGGGCCAGCCACGCGTGCAGCTCCGCCCTCAGGTGGGCCTCTCTCAGTGCGCCCCAGGCGGCCGCGACGCGGGCCGTCGAGCGCAGGTCGCCGATGCCCTCGAAGCGCACCGCCCGGGTCGAGGAGCCCACCTCCACGAAGACCCGAAGCGAGGCCCTCGGCGCGCGACGATAGACCCCTCGCCAGAACGCCCCCTCGTCGGCGTCGTGGGCGCGCGGGGAGGAGAGGTCCTCGATCCACGCCGCGTCGCGCCTCGCCCGGGGGAGCGAGTCCATCCACGCGAGCAGCGTCCCGTCGCGCCAGCGATCGAGCGCCTCGGCGCGCGCCTCGGGCCGGCGCAGCACCTCCCTCGCGAGGGCCGTCGGATCGGCGACGGGCTTGGACGCCAGCCGCAGCGGCTCGCCCAGCGCCCAGGAGAGCCGCAGCTCCGCGTGGGCCTCGTCCCTCGCCAGCGCCTCGCAGGCGGCCGCCACCGCGCCGTGGCCCTCGCGGCGAAACCACGCGCCCAGCGCCCGGCCCTGCGAGCGCACCCTCGACGCATCCAGGCGACCCGCGCGCAGGTGCGTGCGGAGCAGCTCCGGCGAGGTCACCGCGAGCCCGTCGACGGCGACGCCTTCGCGGCCCATGGCCCAGGCCAGGGTCCAGGCGCCGATGAGCGCCGCGTCGGTGTCAGGGCCGCGAGCGAGGGCCTCGGACTCCAGGGCGATCGCGACGAGGGCGGGCTCACCGCGGTTGGCGCGGAGCCACGCCGAGAGGGCCCCGTCGCGCAGGGCCACCACTGCGTGGGCGACGCTCTCCGTGATGGCCGCGGCGGCGGCGTCGAGGGTGCGGGGAGCGCCCGGCAGCGCGTCGCAGGGCGACCACGCCAGGGATACATCGCGGTGTAAAGCGACCCCGAGGCGCTCGGCGACGGCGCGGGCGAAGTCGGCGCTGAGGCCACGGCGGGCGGCCTCCTCGTCGAGGCGGCGCAGCTCCGGCGGGTGCAGCGCCCGGGCGTCGCCGGCCTCGCGGGTGATGAGGGCTTCGAGGGCCCGCTCGTGCCAGGCCATGAGCTCGGCGAGCGCGGCGGCGCTGAGCTCCCCGTGGCCGGAGAGGGCTTCGAGGCGTCGGGCGAGGGCCGATCCGGCGACCTCCGCGCGGGCGCGCCACTCGGCGCCGCGGCGGGTGACCTGGTTGAGCGCGGCGCGCACGAAGGCGAGGCGCTCGGAGAGGGCGGCGGCGGAGGGAGGGCGGGCCGCGAGGTCGGGCTGCGCGGGGTAGAGCGCGTCGAGGAGGGGGCGGTCGTCCTCGGCGAGGGCGGTCACGGCGCGCAGGTCGTCGTCGCTGACCACCCGGACGGCCCGAGCGAGGGGGCTCTGGGCGACCTCGTCGAGCTCGAGGAAGGCCTCGTCGTCGCGGGCCTCGGGGAGGTGCGGCGTGGGGTCCGTCGACGGCGCCTCGGGGGCCTCGTCCTCCAGCTCCAGGAAGGCCTCGTCGTCAGAGCGCATCGCAGACCATGGAACCTTCGCGGCGATCATGGCGCCCACCGCGGCGGATGCACCAGAAAGCGGGTCGCGCGCCGAGGCCTCGGCGACCTATACCTGCACCCTCATGGCGTTCTACGGCATCGACCTCGGCACCACCTACGCGTCCGTGGCGCTCGCTCACCGGGGCGTCGCGAGGATGATCCCGCTGGAGTCGGGCGGAGTGACGCTCGCCTCCACGGTGCTGCTCGACGGCTCCGACCCCGCTCGGCCGGCGGTGACCGTCGGGCGACGCGCGGCCCTCGCCTGGCGCGACCGCTGCGCCGCCCTCGGCTGCGCGCCTCCCCGCATGGCCCTCGTGCGCGGCAGCAAGAATCACCTGGCGGTCTCCCACGCCGTCGTGGGCGGTCCTCCCTGGTCGCTCGGCCCGATGGAGCTGCACTCGACGGACCTCGGCGCCCTGGTGTTGCGGGCGCTTCGCACCTGGGTCGAGCGCACCCCGGGGCTGCCCCCCATCGACGGCGTGGTGGTCACGCACCCGCAGCGCCTTCGCAACCGCGAGCGGCGCGCCGTGGCGCAGTCGGTCTCCCTCGCGGGCCTGTCCTCCGTCGCGATGCTCCCGGAGCCCGACGCGGCGGCGTGGGCCTATGGCATGGGTCAGCGCTTCGGGGCTCGCGACGCGCGCTTCATGGTCTTCGACTTCGGCGGCGGGACCCTCGACGTGACGATCCTCCGGCGCGGCGGGGGAGCGGGCTCGCCGACGCTGGAGGCTCTGGCCTCGTACGGGGTGCAGCTCGGGGGGCTCGGCGTGGACGAGCTGCTCCGAGAGCGCCTGCTGGAGCGCTACGTGGCGTCGGTGGGAGCCTCGGGCACCGGACTCGAAGACCTCGACGAGGCCTCGCGGGAGGCGCTGCTCTCGGTGGCCGAGGGGGTGAAGATACAGCTCAACCAGCACGCCACGCTAGACGCCAACCCGATGGCGAGGGTGGCGTCGCGCACGATTGCGCTGCGCACCGAGGGGGGCGCGGCGCTGCCTCCGTCGGTGGTGCGGGTGACCCTCGCGGAGCTCGCCCGCTGGACCGAGGAGCTCACCGAGCGCGCGGTGGACTGCGCCGAGGAGGCGCTCTCGCGGGCGGCGCTGGGCTGGTCGGGGCTCGACGAGGTGCTGCTGGTGGGCGGGTCGAGCTGGCTATACCCCGTGCAGGCGCGGCTGAGGGCGCTGCGGGGGGCGAGCGCGGTGCGGATCTTCGACGACGCGGACGACCCGCTCAACCCGGCGTGCGCGGTGGCGGCCGGGGCGGCGCTCTATGCCGAGCGCTGTCTTACCGAGGGGAGTAAGGCCGGGGCGGACTACCACGGGGTGATCCCCGACGCGCTGGGGGTGCGGGCGCGGGAGGCGGACCCGTCGAGGCCGGGAGAGCGGCGCGAGGCGCTGGCGGTGCTGGTGCCGGCGCTGACGAGGGTTCCCTTCGAGGGGCGGCGGGTGTTTCGCAAGCGGGGCGGCGCGAGGGTGCTGCCCATCGAGGTGCTGGAGGGCGCGTCGCTCTCCGAGGCGACGCCGCTGGGGCGCTTCGAGGTGGCGCTCGACGAGGGCCTGGCGGACGGGGCGCCGGTGGAGGTGATCCTCCGCGTGGGCCGCGACGGGGTGCTCTCGCTGGAGCTGCGCGACCCGCAGCGAGGGAGCTCGCGCGCGGTGACGCTGACGGACGCCGAGGGCCTCTACGCCGACGACGAGATGGACGCTCGCAGGGCCTTCCTGGCGGGGGTGAGCCTGGACGTGGGCGCGTAGCCCTCCTTACCCCTCGTCGCTCTCCACCACCGCGGCCAGCGCCCGGCCGCACAGCAGCACCAGCGCGGCCGTCGCCAGGCCCGTCGCGACCGCGGGCAGCGTCGGGCCGCCGTCGCTCGCGCCGCACGCCGCGGCCCACGCCATCAGCGCCACGGTGAGGGCGGCGGAGACCGGGCGGACCGGGGTCGCCATCGCCACCAGCGCCAGCACCAGCGCCGGCATCGCGCCGAAGGCCCACGGGCGAGCGACCCCGCCCGGCATCAGCATCGCGGCCACCGTCAGCACGACGCCCGCGAGCAGGAGCGCGCGGCGCACCAGGGCGCGATCGGAGGAGATCCACGCGCCGGCCGGGAGCAGCACCAGCGCGCCGGTGAGCACCGCGGCCCCGGCGCGGGAGAGCGAGGCGATGGAGAGCGCCTCCTGCGCCAGCGCCGGGAGGGCCACCAGCAGGAGCAGCAGCGCCCGCATCGAGAGGCCGCCGAAGCGGGCCAGCATGAGCAGCGACGCCGCCCCGGCGGCCGCGCGGAGGGCGACCGCCAGCGGGGCCGAGCGCAGCGCGACCACCGCGGACAGGACCAGCGCCGCGCCGCCGATGGACCAGACCCACGCGACCGGAGTGGCCGGAGGGGGATGGAGCGAGGGAGGCGCGCGAAGGGGCGAGTAGGCCGGCATCTGCGAGGGGCGGGGGTCGCCCCCCTCGAGGTCGGCGTAGTGCGAGCCGAGCTCGAAGTCGGGGGCCGGAGACGAGGGGATCTCGATGCCCTCGTGCATCTCGCCAGCGGAGTCGAGCGACGGAGGAGGCCTCGTCGGGACCGTGGTCCCGGAGGGCTGGGTGCTGCGAACCAGCGGGAAGGCGTCGGCCTCGAACACGTCGTCGGAGTCCTCGAAGTCCGTCGTCGAGGCCGGGGCCGCGGGCATCGGCGCGATGCCCAGCGCGGTCGAGCGGAGCGCCGCCATGGAGGGCCCAGCCGCCGCGGAGGGGCCCGGAGGGTGCGGCGAGGGAGCGGCCTGGGCGCCCACCCCGAGCGCGGTCTGCCGCAGCGTTCGCACATCGAGCACGCTGCTGCGCGCGGGAGCGGCGGCGGGGGACTGGGCGTGGTCGAGGTTCCAGGCGAAGGGGTCGAGGAGGGCCGTCGTGCGGATGGGGTCGGGCCCCGAGGCGCGCGTCGGCGAGGCGACGGGAGAGGGCGACGGCACCGCGGGAAAGCCCGTGGGCGCGGCCGGAGGCACCGCCCCCCGCTCTCGCGAGGCCTCGACGCCGTGATCGGGGAGGTCCCAGCGGTCTTCGACGACCTCCCGCGGGGGACCGCTGGAGTGGGGCGAGTGCGGCGGCCGAGACGACCCGGCCATGGAGGGCTGCATCGCCTGGAAGGAGAAGCCCGACAGCGAGCGCTTGCGCTTGTTGGCGAGCGCCCCGCGGCAGTGCGGGCAGGCCTTGCCGATGTACCCGTCGGGCAGCGGCTTCTGACAATGCGGACACGCGCTGGGGACGCTCACACCAACCTCAGGTGCTCACTCGGAGAGGAATCCTCGACACTAGCAGACTCCGCGCGCCGATCGCTCAACCGACCTTGCGCTCGCGCCGGGGTGACCGCGGCGGCGTCGGACGGGCGCCCGCGGGGCCCCGCAATATCACCCGGCGGGTGCGAGCGTCGACCATCTCCGACGGCGACGGCAGCGGCGCGTAGGGCGGCAGCGACGCTTCGCCCGCGATCTGCGCGAGCCCGGCGAGCAGGTCGGGCACCGCGGACACCCGCCGCGAGGCCTGCGCCGAGACCGCGGCGCGCATCGCCCCTTCGAGCGCCGTCCCCAGGTCGGCGGCGGTGAAGTCCGGCGACGAGGAGCGAGCGGGGTCGCCGGTGAGCAGCTCCGAGGCGAGGGCCCCGAGCGCGAAGAGGTCGGCCCCGGCGTTGGCGCGCTTGCCCACGCGAAGCTCCGGGGCGATGTAGGGCCAGACCTCCGGCGCCCGCTCGACGCGCTCGACGAACCTCCGCGGCGGCAGCGCGGCGGCGAGGCCCGGGTCGAGAAGCACCACCGCGTCGGAGGTGACCGAGACGTTCTCCGGGTACACCGCCCCGTGGGTGGTCATCGCGTGCAGCGAGCGCAGTCCCTCGTAGACGCCGCGCAATACGCCCAGCACCTGGTCGCGCTCCAGCCGCCGGTCGGCCGCGCGGTAGGCTCGCACGATGGAGCGCAGCGACGCGCCGTACACCCAGGTCGAGGCCACGAAGACCACCTCGTTGTCGACGCCCACCTCCAGCGGAAGCGCCGCGCCGGGCAGCGTCCGGCCGCAGAGCGCTCCGTAGCGCTCGACGAACTCCCGCCGCTCCGTGTCCCCCGGGAAGAGCGCCGGGGGCAGCACCTTCACGGCCATGGTGCGCCCCGTCGGATCGTGCGCCCGGTACGTCGTCCCGAGCGGCCCCGAGCCGTGCGCTTCGAGGATGCGGTAGCGCCCCACCACCCGGTCGCCCGAGGCGTAGGGCGCGGCCGGCCGGGCCAGTGTCTCGATGGTGAGCGCCCCGGGCTTGGGGAGCACCGCCCCGCACCGAAGGCAGCGGCGCATCGTCGGCGTCACGCGGCTCTGGCACTGGAGGCATCGCATGGGCGCACCCGCACGCTATCACGTCGGGGCCGCGCTTGACGTCGCGGGCGGGGCCGTGCGACCCGGGTTGCCACCGATGCGAAGCCCTGTTGCGCGCCTGCTCCCGCTGTTCTTCCTCGGCCTGCTGTGCCCCGTCGCCGCGGGCGCTCAGCCCGTGCCCCAGCCCGCCGCCGACGCCGGGGTGACGCCCGCGGAGGCCGCCCGTCGAGCGCAGGTGGTGGCCCGCGTCGGCGACCAGACGATCACCGTCGGCGAGTTCGAGGACATGCTCAACGAGGCCCCCGGCCCCGTGCGCCAGCGCTACCTCGCGCCCGAGGAGCGGCGCGCGTACCTCGAGCACCTGGTGACCACCTACCTCCTGGCCGGCGAGGCGAGGCGGCAGGGGCTCGACCGCAACCCCGAGGTGTCCGCCTCGGTGCGGCGCATCCTGTCGCAGCGCCTGGAGCAGCGCGCGGTGCTCGAGGCCGTGACGCCGGAGTCCATCCCCGCGAGCGAGGTGAGCGCGTACTACCAGGCGCATCTCACGGACTACCAGCAGCCCGAGTACCGACGCGCGACGGTGATCATCACCGCCGACCGCGAGACCGCCGCGAGGACCATCGCGGAGGTGCGCGCCGCCCGCGGCGACCTGCGCCGGGTGCGGGAGCTGGTGCGCGAGCGCTCGGTCGACGAGCCCTCCAAGGCCCGCGAGGGAGACGTGTTCTACTTCCAGCGCAGCGGGGCGCCCACGGGCGACGGTCAGCCGGTCGATCCGGCGCTGGCCTCGGCGGTGTTCACCCTCGCCCGCGAGATGGACGTCACGCCGCAGCCCGTGGCGCTGGCCAACAACCGCTTCGGCGTCGGGGTGCTCACCGGCACGCGCCCGGCGCTGCGGCGCGACGTGAGCGACCCCGGGGTGGTGGCGACGATCCGGGGCTTCCTGGTGCGCGACCGTCGCACGCAGCGCACCGCGGCGCTGCTCCAGGAGGCGCGCGACCGGCTGCACCCGGAGGTGCACGAGGAGCGGCTCGACCTCATCCACCTGCCCCCTGGTGAGCTGGGCAACCTGCCGCCCTTCGACCCGCACGCCACCGCGCACCCCGACCCGCACTGATGCCGACGCTGCGAGCGCTCGGCCTGAGCAAGGCCTACGGCGACTGCGTCGTGCTCGACGGCGTCTCCCTCACCCTCACCCCCGGCCGGGTGCACGCGCTCGTCGGCGAGAACGGCGCGGGCAAGAGCACCCTCATCCGATGCCTCTGCGGCCTGGTCGCCGCCGACGCGGGGAGCGTCCTGGTCGACGACTCCGAGCTCCCCTCCGGGGACGTGCGCGCCGCGCTCGGTGCGGGCATCGGCGTGGTGCACCAGCACTTCATGCTGGCCGAGGCGCTCACCGTCGCCGAGAACGTCGTGCTGGGCGCCGAGCCCCGGCGCGGTCCCTTCGGGTGGCTGATCGACCGGGCCGCGATGGACGCCCGCGTTCGCTCGCTGGCCGAGGCGCGAGGGATGCCCGTGGACCCGTCGGCCACGGTGGCCTCGCTGGGCGTGGGCGAGCGGCAGCGGGTGGAGATCCTGAAGGTGCTGCACCGCGGGGCGACGGTGGTGCTGCTCGACGAGCCCACGGCGGTGCTCTCGCCCGCGGAGGTGTCGGGGCTGCTGGGGGCGATCCGAGCGATGGCGGCGCAGGGCGCGGCGGTGCTGCTGGTGACGCACAAGCTCGACGAGGTCTTCGCGGTGGCGGACGAGATCACCGTGCTGCGCCGGGGCAAGGTGGCGCTGACCGCGGAGGCGGCGGCGACGAGCCGAGAGGCGGTGGTCGCGGCGGTGGTCGGCGACGCGCAGCATACCGCGTCGGGTAAGACGGGCGCGCTGAAGGAGGGGACCGCGGGCGAGGCGCTGGCGATGCGCGAGGTGCGAGGCGGGGGAGCGGGTCCGTTCACGCTGGCGCTACGGGCGGGCGAGGTGCTGGGGGTGGCTGGGGTCGAGGGCAACGGGCAGCGGGCGCTGCTGGAGATGCTCGCCGGGCTGCGCCCTTGCGAGGCGGGCACGATCGCCCTGGGCGGCGAGGACGTGACGCGAGAGACGGTGGCCGGTCGGCGCGCCCGGGGCGTCGGCTTCGTCCCGGAGGACCGCGAGGGTCACGGGCTCTTCGGCGAGCTCACGGTGGCGGAGAACCTGGCGCTGGGCGAGGTGGCGGCGGCGACCCTGGGAGGCCGCTACGACGGGGCGGCGGCGAGGGAGGTCGCGAGGGAGGCGATCGCGCGCTTCGACGTGCGGCCGACGGACCCGGACGCGGCGCTCTCGTCGCTGTCCGGGGGCAACCAGCAGAAGGTGCTGATGGCGAGAGAGCTGCGGACGGCGACGCGGCTGCTGCTGGTGGCGCAGCCCACGAGGGGGGTCGACCTGAGGGCGGCGGAGGTGATCCGCGAGGCGCTGCGGGGCCTGCGGGCGAAGGGCGTGGCGGTGGTGCTGGTGTCGTCGGAGCTGGACGAGCTGCGAGCGCTGAGCGACCGGGTGATGGTGCTGCGGCAGGGCGAGGTCGTGGGCGAGGTGGCGGCGAGCGAGGCGACGGACGCGACGCTGGGAGCGTGGATGGTCGGGGGGTGAGCGGGGCCCCGAAGGCCTACGGAGACTTCACCCGCATGGAGATCATGTCGAGCTTCTGCCCCGCTTCGAGCACCGCGCGGGGATAGAAGGTCCGGCGCCAGTAGACCCCCTGGTCCTTCCAGGCGAGCAGGCCCGCTCGGAGGGTGAGCGCCCCCATGAAGGCCTCCCCCAGCGGCCAGAGCAGCGCGCCGCGGATCGGTCCGTCGAAGTGTCGCGACAGCACCAGGTGCGTGGCCGTCGCCACCGCGAGCGACGCGCCCCCGACCACCGCCGCGGCCCCGCCGGAGGCCAGCGCCCACACCGGGATCACCACGTCGAGGACCACCGGAGCGATCCCGAAGAACACCGGACGCCACCAGGAGAACCCGAGCATCCCGCCGCCCTTGTCGGCGCTGCGCACCAGCGCCGCGATCGAGTGCATGAACACCAGGTGCACGTCGGCGTGCCCGACGAGCACCCGGCACCGCGCTCCACGCTGCTTCAGGTACGCGCCGAGCGCGACGTCGTCGGCGACCTCCATCCGGAGGTGGCTGATGACGTCGCTCTCGACCAGCGTCGAGCGGCGCACCAGCGTGAAGGCGCCGACGCTCATCCCGATGGAGCTCGTGTCGTCGTTGCCTCGCCACGCGCGGCCCGCCAGCGGGAGCACCCGGATCATCGAGCCCAGCGCGGCGTCGATCACCACGCCCACCGGGTGCATCTTCGGGAACACCGCGACCAGGTCGATGCGGCCCGCCTCCGCCCACGCGACCAGCCGCTCCAGCACGCCCGGCTCGACGTGCACGTCCGCGTCGCTGAAGAGCACCCACTCACCGGTGACCCGCTCCAGCCCGCGGGCCATCGCGTGCACCTTGCCGAGCCATCCCTCCGGGAGCGCCGTGACGTGCACCGCGACCACTCGAGGGTCGGCCGCGGCCGCGCGATCGATGATGGCGCCCGTGTCGTCGGTCGAGCGGTCGTCGATGGCCACCACCTCCAGCGAGGGATATCCGCACGAGAGCTTCGACGCGAGCGCCGCGCCCACGTGAAGTCCCTCGTCGCGCGCGGGCACGATGATCGACAGCCGGGGCCACGCCTCGCGCGAGAGCACCGGGACCTCGGAGAGCACCGGGACCGCGCGGCGGATGCGCAGCGCCAGCCAGAGCTGGAGCGTCCAGACGAGCAGCACCAGGCTTGTGAGGATCAGCACGCGTCGACCTCCGGGAGAATGGCCGCGAGCATGGGCTGTATTCCCCTCCCCTGGGAACAGCCCCCGCGAAGGCTGTCGTACGATCGGCGCCGATGCGATCCACGGCCTGGTCCCTCCTCCTCGCGTGCGCTCTGGCGGCCCCTTCGGCGCAGGCGCAGATCCGCTGGCGCACCTACCGGCCCGGCATCCGCATCGGCGAGACGGACACCGCCACGCAGCACTGGTGGGCCGTCGCCGTCGACCTTCGCGACCCTCACATCGGCGTGCGCGCCACCCGCGCGGCCGACCACGGCATCACCGTCGGCACCTTCGCTCGGCGCTACGGGGTGCAGGTCGCGGTCAACGGCGGGTTCTTCAACTTCAGCGGGTATGTTCCCAGCGGGCTCTCCATGGCCGACGGCACGGCGTGGCACGCCGACGGGGCGGGCGAAGGCTTCCTCGCCGTAGGCGCCGACGGGCGCGTCGACTACCAGCGCTCTCCGCGCGACGCCGTCTCCAACGCCGACCTGCCCGACTGGTACCGCCAGGCCGTGGGCGGCCACCCGATGCTCATCTGGGACGGCGTGAGCGTCACCACCCCGTGCCCCGCCGGGGCCGACCTGTGCAGCGTGCGCAACCCTCGCACCGCCTCGGGCATCTCTCGCGACGGCCGAACGCTCTACCTCGTCACCGTCGACGGGCGCATGAAGGGCTCGTCCGGCATGACGCTCCCGGAGCTGGCCGCCGTGATGCGGGGGCTCGGCGTGTGGCGGGGCCTCAACCACGACGGCGGCGGATCGACCACGCTCTACGTCGCCGGGAGCGGCGTGCTCAACCACCCGAGCGACGGGAGCGAGCGCGTGGTGGCCAACCACCTCGGCATCGTCTGGCGAGACCCTCGCTGCACCGGCACCGTGCGCGGAACCGTCCGCGACCGGGTGACCCGCCGCCCCATCGCCGGCGCCTCGGTCTCCATCGCCGGGGGCGGCACCGACCGCACCGACGCCGCCGGGGCCTTCTCCATCGCCTCCGTGTCCTGCGACGTGGTGACCCTCACGGCGACCGCCGCGGGCCACTCCGCCGCCATGCGAGACGTGCCCGTCGACCCGCTCACCGCGAGCGACGGATCGATCACCCTCGCGCCCCTCACGACCCCGATGGACGCCGGCGTGGTGCGCGACGCCGGGACTCGACTCGACGCGACCGTCGCCGACGTTCCGAGGGTGGACGTGCCCCGGGTGGACGTGGTGCGGGTGGACGTGAGCCCGAGCGACGCCAGCCCCGTCGACGCCGGCCGCGACGCCACCACCGCGGCGGACCTCGGCATCACCGACGTGGGTGCGCCCGACGCGGGCGTCGACGCGTCGGCGGACGACGTCCCTGGAGACGCTCTGGAAGACGACGTGCCGACGACCGTCGAGGCCGACGGATCGACCGCCGAGTGGGACGGCGGACCGGACGCCGACGAGGCCCCACCGCCGGACGCGGCGGGCGACGGCGGGGGGTGCCAGTGCGACGCGGGCGCTGCGGTCGCGCCCTCTCCTGCAGCGGCCTGGGCGGGCCTGCTCGGCCTCGCCCTGGTGGGGCGTCGACGCCGCTCGGGCGCTACCGCGCGACGGCGTTGACGAGGGGGAAGCGCCAGAGCTGATCGTTGAGCGCCACGCCCGAGCGGTTGATCACCAGGTGCTGCCAGGTCTCGACGTCCTGGCCGTCCTGGGTCTGCATCTGCTGGAGGTTCTGCGCGTACTGGCGGTGCAGGTAGTCCGCGAGCTCGCCCGCTCGCACGGCGCCGTCGTGGTTGTTGTCGGCCTCGGAGACGCCGCGCCGAAGGAAGTACGAGAGGTAGCCCCCCGCCTGGAAGCGCTGGGCCACCTGGGAGAGCACGTCCTCCTCGGAGCTGTACATCCCGAAGCGGTTGCGCGACGCGCCGAAGGAGCGCTCGAAGCCCCCGGAGTAGCAGCTGTCGAGCGCCAGCATGTCGACGTCGGCGTGCACCCCGTCGAAGAGCGTGGCCATCTGGTGCGCGTTGATCTCGCCGTCGCGCAGCACGATGGACTCGACGTAGCCGTCAGGGTCCGCCGCGGTGTCGTGCGACTCGGCGCGGTTGCCGTGCCCCGAGTGGAAGAACATGAACACGTCGTTGGGACCGACGCGCGACCCCATCGTCTGGAAGGCCTGGGCCACCGCGGAGGTGGTGGCCTCGGCGTCGGTGAGCACCACGAAGTTCTGCGGTGCTCCGAGGTGCGCGTTGATGTACGCCTGCGCGAGCTGCCGCGCGTCGTCGGCGCAGCCGTAGAGGTTGCCGCGGCTGCCGTAGTCGGAGATGCCGACGAAGACGCCGTACATGTTGCCCTGCCCCGCGCGGCCCGCGACGCTGCCCACGGGGGCGCCGTTGGAGGCCACCGTCGGACGGGCCGACGAGGCCGCCGTGAGGCTGAAGGGCCCGGTCGCGCCGGGTCGGTAGGACGACACCTCGACCCGGTAGCTCCCGGCCTCGGGGAGCGTCATCGCGATGGTGCTGTTGGTGTCCGAGGGGCTGGTGTCGTCGTTGCTCCAGCGCTGTCCGTTGGGGGCGATGAGCGCGAGCGTGGGGTCGAAGCCCGTGGAGCTGAGCCGCAGCGTGACCATGTCCCCCTGGCGGCCTTCGAGGCGGTAGGCGCGCACGAAGCGCCCGCCCGAGGAGGGATCGCCCGGGGTCAGGTACTCGTTGACCGGAGTGCCGGGGACGATGGTTCCGCCGGGGCCGGTCTGCGCGTCGGGGGCGTTGTTGTTGGAGCCGGTGACCATGAGCCCCTGCCCCGGCGCTCCGGCGCTCACCTGGATGGTGTAGGCCCCCGCGGTGGCCGGGGCGTAGGAGGTCGCGACGATGCGGTATCGGCCGTCGATGGGGGCCGTGAAGTCGACGCGGGAGTTGGTGTCCTCGCGGGTGACGTCGTCGTTCTCGACCGCGTCCCCGGTGGGCGGCTCGACCCGCAGCAGCGTGTCGAACTGAGGGCTCTGCATGGTGACGGCGACGCGCGATCCGCGCTGGAGCGAGACCTGGTGCACCCGGAAGAAGCGCCCGGCCGGGTCGCGCTCCGCGGACGGATCGAGCGTCCCCTGGAAGGTCTGCGCGACGGCCCCGGTGCCCATTGGGACCTGTGGCTGACCCATCGGCGACGGCGTCGGGGCGGAGGGTCGCCCACCCGGCGGCGCCATCGGGACCATGGTCACCCCGTTGCCGGCCATCGGCGTCGGGCTCGGACCCGAAGGGCCTATCGGAACCATCGTCACGCCATTGCCGACGATGGGCTGCATGGACGGCTGACCCATGGGCTGCATGGTCGGTTGACCCATGGGCTGCATCGGGGGCAGCGGGGTGATGGAGAGCCCCGGCGGAGGCGGAGCGATCGGGATCACCGTGCCTGCGGGGTAGGGGTTGTTCGGCTGGCCCGTGGGGTACCACTCGGGGTGCACCCGGTGGCGGTCCTCGTCGTCGTTGGGCTTGTCGTCGGGGGGCTTGATCCGCCCCTCGACGAGGCCGACGGCGAGGCCCACGCGAGCGGGGCGAGCGGGGGTGCCGGGCGTCCCGGTGCGAGGCCGACCGTCGGGGCCGAGGGCGTTGGGACCGGCCTGCACCGGAGGGGTGGCCGGGGCCGAGGGGCGATCGCGCTGGCACCCGAGGCCCTGCGCCGCGAGGAGGCCGAGCACGAGAGGGAGCGTGGGATGGTTCATGTGTTGGGTCTCCGGCGGAATGATACGTCGCCGCGCCCGACCGGTGTCACGGCTCGTCGCCGGTCGGACCTCGCGCGCACCGCCACCCGACGCTGCGGCTGCGCATCGTCTCCGTGTGCCGTCCCCTCGTCGCCGCGCGCACGCCCGACGGGACGCTGATCGCCCAGGTCCCGCCGCGAAAGACCCTCAAGCCCTCCGGGGTCGACTCCGGCCCCGTGGGGTCGAAGCGCACCGCCGCGTCGGCGACGACGTAGCGGGCGTAGAGGTCCGCGGTCCACTCGGCGACGTTGCCGCCCAGGTCGACGAGGCCCGCCGAGGTGACGTCGCGGCCCGACTCGCCCACGCGACAGGTGCCGAGCCGCGGCGAGACCCCCGACCAGCACACCCCCTCGCCCGGCACCCCGTTGCCCCACGGGTACCTCCCGCCCTCCTGCCCGTGCGCCGCGTACTCCCACTGCGCCTCCGTCGGCAGCCGCCGAGCGCCGCCGGGGTGACCGCTCCACTCGCAGTACTCGCGCGCCGAGCGCCAGTCGATGCAGTTCATCGGGTGGTCGATCCGCTCGGGCCGACGCCAGTTGCAGTTGAAGCCCTCGTCCGGCGCCAGCTCCGGGGGATGACCCCGCAACGCCCAGTAGCGCCCGTAGGCGCCGACCGTGACCTCCGTGCGGTCCATGCAGAACCCTCTGATGTTCACGACGTGGCGCGGCCTCTGGTCCGACTCCCCGCGGTCGTCCCGCGAGCCCATCATGAACTGCCCCCCCGACAGCCACACCATCCCCGGCGGACACGCTCTCGTCGCGACGGGCCGATGCGCCGCCGAGTGTGCGCCCGCTCCGGGCGGTCGACCCGCGCGGTGCACGACCACCGACGCCGCCGCCCCGAGGGCCACCAGCGCCGCCGCGCCCAGCGCCCAGCGCCCACGGCCAGACCGCGAGGGAACCGCCACCCCGTGCTCCCACGCGGACTCGGCCTCCACCACCGAGGGAAACTGCACCTCCGGGTCGCTGGCGACGCACTCCTCGAACCACTCGTCGAACCACCCGAGCGCCCCCGCCTCCGGCACCCCGAGCTGCTTCAGTCGCGCCGTCGGAGCGAGCTCCCCGGCCCCCTCACCACGGCCGCCCGACAGCATCGCGAAGGCCAGCACCCCGAGGGCCCTCACGTCCGCCGAGCGGAGCGTCGCGCGGTCGTCCTCGCGATGGCCCTCCTGCCATCGAAGCTCCGACTGGCCGCGCCCCACGCCGAAGCCCAGCACGCTCAACCGCCACTCGTCCTTCGCCCTCGAGGCGGGCGCGACGATGAGGTCGTCGGGGCACAGGGCGCCGTGCGTCACCCCCACCTCGTGGGCGCTCGCCACGGCGTCGAAGAGCTGTCGCATCAGCGTCGAGACCACCGCGAGGGGCAGCGGACCGGTCTTCGCCAGCACCGCCGGGAGCCCTTCGCCCTCGAGGTCGCCAGTCGACAGCCACACCGCGCCTGTCCCAGGATCGACGCCCGCGTCGAGCACCTCCGGCACGTGATCGCTCCCGATGGACGGGCCCTCGAGGGCCAGCGAGGCGAGGCGCTCCCTCGTCGCGACGTCGCCCAGCGCCGGAGAGAGCACCGCCACCACGCAGCGCTGCCCGGTGCTCCGTCGCACCGCCCGGTAGACCGTGCTGAACGGCCCGACGCGCAGCGCCTCGCCGACGATGAATTCATCGGCGATCAGGTTTCCCGGCTCCAGCCTCCCGTTGCCCACGCTAGGCCCGTGTATCACCGATGCGGATTCGTTGCAGCAGCTCTCGCACCCGCTGCGATCCCGTCGTTCCGGCTCTCCGTGCTAGATCTCCGCCCCACCGCTGCCATGAACCGCGACCCCCTCGAAGACCCCGCCCTCCTCGACGCGCTCGACGCGGCCGACATCGAGCTCGCCACCGACCTCGCCGCCGAGTCCGACGCCTCCCCGACCCGGCGACCGAAGCCCCTCGACCCGCTGCTCGCCGCGCTCTTCTCGGAGCCCCCGGAGGCCGCCGCCGTCCGCATCGCCGAGGCCTCCCGCCACTGGCGCGAGGCGACCGCCCGCGAGGCCCCCTCCATCGAGCGCATCGCCACGGCCGGGACCCTGGTGCGCGTCGACACCGACCTCGTCTCCGGCTACCTCGCCGTGGTCACCACGGAGGACACCTGGCGAGCCTTCGTCGAGCGCCCGCAGCTCGGCACCATCGTCGCGCTGCTGCTCCGCCAGCCCCTCGCCGGCATCGAGGCCGCCCTCGCCGACGGGCCCGTCACCCTGAAGCCGGCGGAGCCTGCGCCGCCGACCTGAGCTCCGCCTTCAGGGCATCGAGCTCCTCACGGCTGATCGGCTCGGCGCCGAAGCGCGCGGCCGTGTACCGCTCGGACACCCTCGTCGCCAGCGGGGCCATCGCCTCCTTGCGGCGGGTGAGCTCCTGCGCCCACGCGAGCGGCGTGCGGTTGGCCGGACGCGCGACGCCCCTCGCCACCAGCGCCGCGTCGAGGGCCCGGGCGAGCTCCTGCGCCGCCTTCACCGCCGCGGTGGCCGCGGGTCCATGGGCACCACGGCCGCTGCGCCGCCACGCGTTGATCTGCCACGCGAGGGCCCCGAGGGTCAGAGCGCCCAGCACGAAGCCCGCGACGCCCCGCCACGGGACCGGCGGCGCGGCGACGGACGTGCGCCCCCGGTCGAGCACCCGACCGGATAGCGTGTCGTGCCGTCGTCGCTGCTCGAAGAAGCGCCACACCTTGCGGGCGATCTGCGCCTGCATCCCGAGGTCGAAGTCCACCACGTAGAAGCGCCAGCGCATCCGCAGGGCCTCGATCGCGGCGTCGGTCTCCGCGAGGATCCCGGTGCGCACCACCGGCGCCTCGCCCGCCGGGGGCGTCGGGTCGAAGGTCACCCAGCCCTCGGTCGCGTCCCAGACCTCGACCCAGCTGTGCGCGTCGCCCTGGCGCACCGCGTAGAAGCGTCCGTAGCGGTTGAAGGTCCCGCCGAGGAAGCCGGTGACGTTGCGCGTGGGGATGCCCACCGTGCGGAGCATCACGGCCATGGCCGTGGAGAAGTACTCGCAGTGCCCCGCGTGCGTGCGGAAGAGGAAGTCCTCGAGGGGCCTCGGCGCGCTGCCGCTCACCAGCTCCAGGGTGTAGCGCCAGCGGGAGAGGTAGCGCTCGACGGCGCGAGCCCGCCCGAGGACGGTGGTCTCCGAGCCGATCACCCGCTGGGTGAGCTCGCGCACCCGGGGCGAAATGTCGCCTGGGAGCTGCACGTAGCGGCTGGCGACGCCGTCGCGCCGCTCGTCGACGCGGCGGTGCCCCGGCGGCCGCGCCGGACCGTGGCCCAGGAAGGTCGTGTACACCAGCCCGATGCCGTCGTTGCTGCTGTACCGGACGCCGTCGTCGTGGTCGATGGTGAGGTCGGCGTAGCGGGGGAAGCCCCCCTCGAAGCGCGCGTCGATGCGGAAGCCCACGGTCCCCTCCAGCACCGGCACCACCGGGGGCTCGAGCGGGTCGAGGACGATGCGCACGGCCACGTCGCGGGCGGGATCGGGCATGCGGGTGAGCGAGTAGAGCGTGCCCTCGCGGTCGATGCGCTGATGGTCCCCGCCGACGTTGGGACGGCGCGACCAGGAGTTGTTGTTGTAGGTGTCGAAGGTCGTCCCGCGCAGGCGGAAGGTGCGCACCGGCGGAGGGTTCTCCGGCAGGTCGGGCGGCTGCACCCGCAGCACGATGGTCTGGTCGGTGCGGATGGTCCCGTGGCCGCTCAGGTCGACGCTGTTGCCGAAGCCCGCCATCACGGTGTCGGCGCGAGAGCGCACCGTCAGGATGCCGAGGCCGATGCGCGGAAACAGCACGAAGATCACGGCCGTGAGCAGGAAGATCGGCACCGCCAGCACGGACGAGCCGACCAGCAGCCCGGCGCCCACCACGCGGCGGGAGCGGAGGATGCGCGCCACGTCGATGGGGACGCCCGCCCGGCCCGCGCGCGCGTCGGCGAGGTAGTTGCCCTCGATCTCGCGGCGGAGGTGTCCGAGGGTCATCGCCCACGGGGTCGCGATGACGAAGCCCACGAAGCAGAGCGCGTAGGAGAGCCCGCCGCCGAGCACCGTCGCCGCGATGAGCTGCAGGATCGCCAGCAGGGTGATCTGCTGGTAGTCGCGCGCCGTGCGCCGGCTGGCGAGGCGGTTGACCTGGAGCAGCGCGGCGAACTCCACGATGGTCAGCAGCGCCTCGGCGCCGAAGAAGATCGCGCGCGAGGCCTGCACGGCGAGGGCGAGGACGAGGGCGATGTTCCAGGCGCGGGCATAGCGCTCGGAGTGCAGGAGGTCGCCCTCGACGAACCAGCTGGCGAACACGCCCACGGCGGTGAGCCCGAGGCTGAGCAGGGGCATCTCGCCGCCCGCCCCGAGGGCCACGAGCCCCAGCGCCGCCAGCGTGAACACCGCGAACTTATGGACCTGCGAGAACCTCACGCGGGCCTACACCTTCCGCCGAGCATCGGCCTCCGGCTCCTCGGGCAGCATCGGCTCCGGCGGCAGCCTCGCCAGGAAGGACAGCACCCGGTCGGCCGCCCCCGACGAGGGCCGCGCGTAGAGGGTGCCCGTGCCCTCGATGGGCGCCACCTGCGCCACGAGCTGCACCGAGGCCCCACCCTTCAGCGCGTCCAGCGCCGCCCCCGCCGCGCGCCGGATCTCGTCCTCCACCCGCAAGAGCGACGCCCTGCGCTGCGACGCCTCGGCGCTCCCATCGGACACCCGGTTGGCCACCTCGATGCGCACCGCGCGCGCCCCCTCCTGCCGTCGCTCCCTCGCCACCAGCTTGCCCGCCGCGGCGGTCTTGGCCCAGTGGATGTCCCGCACCGGGTCGCCGTCCCCCAGCTCTCGCACGCCGTCGACCTCGCCGTGCCCCCGCTCCTCGCGCGTGACCTGCTCGCCCGCGACCACCGTGGGCGTGCGCTCCGAGCGCGACCGCAGCGGCGACGGGTAGACCAGCTGCTCCTCTCGCATCTCGATCTCTCGCCACTTCTCGAAGAGCCCGAAGGGGAAGCGCGTCGCCACCCGCAGCGCGAGGTACCGCTCGGTGCCCCGCACCGGAGCGACCCGCCGGTAGGCCGCCGTCTGCCTCGCCCCGGCGCTCACCTTGAGGAAGTAGCAGCGCTTGTCCGTGCGGCGGCTGTCCAGCCGGTCTTCGACCTCGATGGAGTAGCTCGGCGCGTAGCGCTTCTGGTTGAAGACCTCGATCTCCACCAGGGCGGGCGTCCCGGCGTAGGCCCGGCGCGGCAGGCGACGGCGAAACTCCAGCCCCCGAAGCGCGATCTCCGACAGCACCCCGCTCAGGATCACCAGCGACAGCAGCAGCCCCAGCACCAGGTAGAGCAGGTTGTTGCCGGTGTTCACCGCCGCGAAGCCGACGCCGAAGGTGATGCCGATGAAGACCTTGCCCTCGCGGGTGAAGCGCAGCCTCCGCGGCGGTCGCATGAAGGCCCACGCCACGCGCCGGGCGCCATGGAGCACCGCCCTCGGGAGCCGCCGCACCAATGACTCTGCGCGCGCCATCAACGACCGACCGGGAGACTAGCATCCGCTTCGACCCGCGCGGGCGCCGCGGGGCCTCCGTCCCGCGCTATCGTCCGCGCTCCATGCGCCGCGCCCTCGCTCTCGGCATCGCCCTCCTCGCCGCCTGCGGCGCCCCCGTCGAGGCCCCCGCGCAGGCCACCGTGCGCATGGACTTCTCCCGCCGCGAAGGGTTCTTCACCGCCCCCTTCCCCAGCGACGACCTCTCCCGTGACGGCGCCATCGACCTCTCGCGATGGCCCAACCCCTCGCACCAGCGCTACGTCCAGGGCCTGATCGACCTCGCCTCGCGGGTCCGCGGGTTCGGCACCTCGTCGACGATCTACCTCCCGCTCACCGACGAGCCCGACGCGGCGCAGCTCCCCACTGCCGCCGCGAGCGTGGCGCCCGGCGCGTCCATCTTCGTGTTCGACCTCGACCACGCCGAGCTCGCCCCGGTCACCGCCCGCTGGATGCCCGACGGCGGCCCCTACGGCGGCGAGGGGATGCTCACCCTGGTCCCGGTGCAGGGCATCCCCCTGCGCGCCAACACCCGCTACGCCGCGGTCGTCATGCGCTCGCTCCGCCTCGCCCGCGGCGGAACCTTCTCCCCCTCGCCGACGGTCACCGCGCTCGCCTCGGGCACTGACGCGGGCCTCCCCGCGGCCGCCGCGGCCAGCTACCGAGCGGCCCTCCAGACCCTCCAGCGCGCGCTGGTCCCCACCGCCAGCATCGCCGGGCTCGCGGTCTTCCGCACCGGCGACCCGGTGGGCGAGCTGCGCGCCTTCCTCGACGACGCCCGCGCCCGGCCGCTGCCCTCGCCCGCAGGGCCGCTCGTACGCACCGATGTATTCCCCGGCTACTGCGTCTATCAGGGCACGGTCCGCATGCCGTCGTACCAGCAGGGGGCGCCCCCCTTCGGGACCACCGGCGGCGACTGGTCCCTCACCGCCGACGGCCACCCCCGCTTCGTGCGCGACGAGGAGAGCCGCGTGGTGGTGACCATCCCCCGACGCCGAGCGACCGCCCCCGGCGCGCTGCCCGCGGTGCTCTTCGTGCGCACCGGCGGCGGAGGCGACCGGCCGCTCGTCGACCGCGGCGTGCGCACCGTGGCGGGCGTCTCGCCCACGCAGCCCGGGACCGGCCCCGCGATGGAGTTCGCCCGCGTCGGCTGGGCGGGCGTGTCGTGGGACGGTCCCCACGGCGGGCCGCGCAACGTGTCCATGGGGGACGAGCAGTTCCTGATGTTCAACGTCGCGAACGCGGCGGCTTTACGGGACAACGTAAGACAGAGCGCCCTGGAGACCGCCCGGATGTTCGACGTCGCCAGCGCCCTGCGCATCGACGTGAGCGACTGCCCCGGCGCCATGGCCGCGGACGGAAGCACCACCGTGCAGGTCTCGCCGACGGCGCTGATGGGCCACTCCATGGGAGCCACCATCGCGCCGCTCGCCCTCGCGGTGGAGCCCCGCTTTCGCGCCGCCATCCTGTCCGGGGCGGGCGGGAGCTACATCGCCAACGTGATCCACAAGCTGCGCCCGCTCGCGGTCGCGCCGCTCGCCCGGGTGCTCGTCGGCTACAGCGGCTCGGGCCGGGACTTCCGCGAGGACGACCCCGCCCTCGCGCTGATGCAGTGGGCCCTGGAGTCCTCCGACCCGCAGGTCTACGGCCGCCACATCATCGACGAGCCGCTCTCCGGCGAGCCCCGCAGCGTCTTCGTCGTGCAGGGCATCACCGACCACTACATCCTTCCGCCCATCGCCAACGCGGTGACCCTCTCCATGGGCCTCGACCTCGCAGGAACCCCGCTCGACCAGAGCACCCCCGAGCTGCGCGCCTTCACCTCGCTGGTCGACCTGCTGCCGCTGCGCTCCGCCTCCGTGCGGTCCTTCCCCGTCTCGGCCAACCGCCGCGGCGCGACCGCCGTCGTGGCGCAGCTCCCGGGCGACGCCCTCGAGGACGGCCACGAGACCGCCTTCCAGACCGCCGAACCAAAGCGGCTCTACCGATGCTTCCTCCAGAGCCTCGCCGCAGGGCGACCCGAGATCGTCGGCCCCGGCGTCGACTGCGGAGACTGAGAGATGCGCGCCGCCGAGCTCCTCACCCCACCCCTCCCGCTGCTGGTCTCACCGGAGACCTTCGACGGCTTCAACTGGTGCCCGAGCAGCACGCTCACCTGGCGCTGCGCCGCGGACTCGCTCGCGCTCAACGCTCTCGACGACCAGCTGCCGCTGGGCCTGGCCTTCGTGCTGCGAGCGCCGTGGCCCGCGCTGCCGACGGAGCTCGCGTGGCTGCACACCGGCCGAGCGCACGCCGCCGCGCTCGGGATCACCGACGAGCTCGCCCTCGCCCCCTACGCCATCGACGACGCGACGGACCTCCTCTACGGCGAGCGCCGCCCTCCGACGGAGACCTTCTGGCTCTCGGCCGACAACGCCAACGGCCTCTACTGGGCGCTGCACGACTGGTCGCACTTCCACAACCACGGCGAGTTCAGCGACCGGCCCTCGACGGAACTGCAGTGCGACGCCGCCGCGCTCGCGTGGCTCTGGATCAACCGCGCCGCCGTCGGCCTTCCCGACGCGCACTGGGAGGGGTTGAGGCGCGACGCGCTGGCCAACCATCGGGCGCTGCGAGACGCGACCCCGGGCTCGCGGTGTCCGCCGCCGAGGATGCTGGAGGACGCCTCGGCGCTTCAGGCGCTGGCGAGAGATCTGCTGGTGAGGTGAAGGAGAGGGAGGGAGGAGCGGGGGCGAGCGATCAGGGCGAGCCGAAGACCTGGACGCCGATCTCACCCTCGCCGCGAGCCATGCGGATCTCGAGCTGGGCGGACTGGTTGCCCATGCCCTGCGGGAGGCAGAGCTGGCGGTCGAGGCCGATGACCGGGAAGTTGTCCGGCGCGCGGTCCTGATCGATCACGTTGCCGGTGAGGTCGCGGAGGTAGAGGTCGAGGTCCTGCACGCCGGCGCCGCCGACGCCGATGATGCGGTAGCAGTGACCGCCGACCACCGCCGCGACGACGGTGCGACGCTCGCCGTGGCGCAGGATGCCGCGGACGAGGTCGGTCACGGCGATGAAGCCGTTGGCGAACTGCCGGGCGCGGAGCGTCATGTGGTTGGAGACGAAGTCCGAGACGTTGTAACCCGTCGCGGTCCACGTCTGGGTGACCATGGACCCAGCGCTGCCGCTGCCGACCGACGCGGTCGGCTGCATCATCGCGGGCGCCGTCGCCATCGGCTGCTGCATCTGCTGCGGGGGCGGCGGGGGCGGCGGCGGCGGCTGCTGCACCGTCATGGTGCCGGCCGGCGTCGACGCCGTGCAGCCCATCACTCCGGCGGCCGGAAGGCTCGCCAGGATCGACAAAGAGAGCGCCAGAGTCCTGTTCATCGTCACGTTCACCTCTGTGGTGTTTGCATCGTCGGTCACCCAATCGCCCGACGGTGTGGCGCGGGAGTCTCACACCGTGATGGCTCGCATGTCAAAGCCTCTTCTCGCCGTATTCGAGGCCCTTCCAAGGGCCCCGACCGGGGTGTTACCCATGCGTGTATGCCAGTCAGCAAACGAGACCTCGTCGACGACCTCCGCGGCGCCCACCCGGAGCTCACCCGCAAGCAGGCCACCGCGTTCGTGAACGACCTCCTCGCGACGGTCGCCGCCGCGCTGAAGCGAGGCGACAGCGTGCGCCTCCTCGGCTTCGGCAGCTTCGACGTGCGGCAGCGCGCCGCGCGCACCGGCGTCAACCCGACCACGAAGCAGCCGCTCGCCATCCCCGGCCGCAAGGCCGTGCGCTTCCGCGCCTCGAGCGCCCTCAAGAGCACCATCAACAAGAAGCCGAAGGGCTGAAAGCCCCCCCGCGCTACGACATCATCGGACGGACGCTCGCGCGCTTCTTCCGGATGTCGTCCAGCGCGGCGCTCACCGTCTCCGCGTCCTTCGCGTCGGGACGACCGTTGAGGTAGGCCCGCAGGTCGGCCGCCGCGGCCTCCAAGGCTCCCAGCGCCAGCGCGTGCATCCCCCGGTCGCGCCTCGGCTCCGGCGCCCCGGTGAGGTCGACCAGCCGGTCGCACACCACCAACGCCCTCGCGTGGTCGCCTCGGCGCTCGTGGGCGTTCTTCAGGTTGGCGAGCATCCGCACCGCCACCGCCCTCGCGCCCACCACCGCGGTGTGCTCGTCCTGCAGCGGCGCGGCCTCACCGGTCACCCGCTGGAGCAGCGCCTCCATGGCGCTCGGGGACATCACCCTCGCGCGGAAGAACGGGTCGATGAACACCCCGCCGGGGCCCCCGAGGCGCACCAGGAAGTGCCCTGGAAACCCGACGCCCTCGACGTCCATCCCCGCGCGTCGGCCCAGCGCCGCCAGCACCACCGCGAGGCTGATGGGGATGCCGCGGCGGCGGGCGATCACCATCGGCAGGTAGCTGTTGGCCGGGTCGTCGTAGGTCTCCTCGTCGCCCGCGAAGCCGAGCTCGTCATAGACGTAGGTGCCCAGCAGCGCGGCCTGGTCCATGGGCCGGTGGAGCATCGCCGCCCGGGCCCGCAGCGGCGCGGCCATGTCGTCGAGCCCGGCGCGCTGCGCGTCGAGGTCGAGGTTGGGCATGGCGTCGCGCGCGATGGCGAGCGCCACCTCGTCCAGCGGGGCTTCCGGGTCGCTCTCAAAAAGTTCGATCACATCCATGGCGCGCATCGCACTGGAAGGCATAGCCCCCGGGCTCCGCGCTTTCCAGTCGCCCCGGCGATTCGAGGCGCGACGCTGTGGCGCGGCTTCCGCTAGGCTCGCGGGCGCTGTGAACCCCACCGACGACGGCTCGCTCGCGCTGCTCACCGACCTCTACCAGCTCACCATGGCCTGCGGGTACTGGCGCAGCGGCATCGCCGAGCGCGAGGCGGTCTTCCACCTGCACTTCCGCAACAACCCCTTCCAGGGCGGGTACGCCGTCGCGTGCGGGCTGCACGCGGCCATCGAGTGGCTCGACCGGCTGCGCTTGACCGACGGCGACCTCGCGTACCTGCGGACGCTCCAGGGCAACGACGGCAGCGCGCTCTTCCCGGAGGAGTTCCTGACCTGGCTCGGGCAGATGCGGCTCTCGCTCGACGTCGACGCCGCGCCGGAGGGCACCGTCGTCTTCGCCCACGAGCCGCTGGTGCGCGTGCAGGGGCCGCTGCTCCAGTGCCAGCTCGTCGAGACGGCGCTCCTCAACCTCATCAACTTCCACACGCTCATCGCCACCAAGGCCGCCCGCGTCTGCGCCGCCGCGCAGGGAGACTCGGTGCTGGAGTTCGGGCTGCGCCGCGCCCAGGGGATCGACGGCTCGCTCGCGGCCAGCTACGCGGCCTACGTCGGCGGCGTGCACGCCACCTCCAACGTGCTCGCCGGGCGGCGCTATGGCATCCCCGCGAAGGGCACGCACGCTCACGCCTGGGTGATGGCCTTCGGCGACGAGCTCCAGGCCTTCCACGAGTACGCGCGCACGCTGCCCAACAACTGCATCTTCCTGGTGGACACCTTCGACACGCTCCAGGGGGTGCGGCACGCCTGCGAGGTGGGCGCGTGGCTCGAGTCCCAGGGCCACAAGCTCGGGGGCATCCGGCTCGACTCCGGCGACCTCGCGTACCTGTCCATCGAGGCGAGGAAGATCCTCGACGAGCACGGCTTCACCGACGCCGCCATCGTCGCGAGCAACGACCTCGACGAGCGGCTCATCGAGAGCCTGAAGCACCAGGGAGCGGCCATCACCGTGTGGGGCGTGGGCACCAGGCTGGTGACCGCCTTCGACCAGCCCGCGCTCGGCGGCGTGTACAAGCTCGGCGCCATCCGCGACCCGGGCGGCGCCTGGCAGCACCGCATCAAGCTGAGCGAGCAGGCCGCCAAGATCTCCACGCCCGGCGTGCAGCAGGTGCGGCGCTTCTTACAGGACGGGGTATTCGTGGGGGACATGATCCACGACACCAGCGAGGGGGCGGAGCCGTCGCGCACCATGATCGACCCCTTCGACCCCACGCGGCGGCGCACCTTCGCCGAGGGGCTCTCGCACGAGGACCTCCTCGCGCCCATCTACCGCGGCGGCCGCAAGGTCTACGCGGAGCCCTCCATCCACGAGGCCCGCGAGCGGACGCGCGCGCAGGTGGCCTCGCTGCACCCCACCATCCGTCGCTTCGACAACCCGCACAGCTACCCCGTCGGGCTGGAGCAGGCGCTCCACGCGCTGCGCACCCGGCTGGTGCTCGAGGCGCGAGGCCTCGACGACACCGCCTGACATCGCGCGCTCCCCGCGAGGCCCCAGAGGACTCGTCTCCGCATGGGGGACTCGGTTAGTGTCGGGGCCGAAGAGGTCCCTCACGTGATGTCATCCCACGCCCCGCTCCGCGCGCTCTCGGCCGCTCTGCTCCTGACGTCCATCGCCCTCTCGGGCTGCTCGTATCCGACGAGCGAGTTCGGCCTCCGCGGAGGGCCCTCCCCATCGGATGTCCCCGACGCCCCACCCCCCACGGACGTCCCGGTCCCCGACGCGCCCGCCGCGGACGTACCCGTCGCCGACGCGCCGGCCACGGACCTCGGCCTCGACGCGGGCGACGCCCCCGCCGCCGACGTGACCGACGCCGCCACGGACGCCGCCGACGCCTCGGACGACGCGAGCGACGCGGGCGCCACGGACGCGACCGGCGACGCGATGGCGTGCCCCACGGGGCAGACCTTCTGCGGCGACGCCTGCGTGGACACGGAGACCACCGCGGCCCACTGCGGGCGCTGCGGCAACCAGTGCTCCGCGCCCCACGCCGCCAGCGTCTGCTCGGCGGGGGCGTGCTCGTTCACCTGCGAGCCCGGCTACGCCGACTGCAACGGCGTCGCCTCCGACGGCTGCGAGGCCGACCTCTCCACCGCGGCCACCTGCGGCTCGTGCATGACCCGCTGCGACACCACGCACGGGACGGCCTCGTGCACCGCGGGCGCGTGCGCCATCGCCTGCGCGGCGGGATACGGCGACTGCGACGGCAACGCCGCCAACGGCTGCGAGGCCAGCCTCCAGAGCGACGTCGCCCACTGCGGGAGCTGCCCGACCGCGTGCGCCAACACCAACGGCACGCCCTCCTGCGCCGCGGGCGCGTGCGGCATCACCTGCACCGCGGGCTACGGCAACTGCGACGGCAACGCCGCCAACGGCTGCGAGGCGAACACCCAGTCCGACGGGGCCAACTGCGGAGCGTGCGGCACCCGCTGCGCGAGCGGTCAGTCGTGCGTGCGCGGCGCCTGCACGACGATCTGCCCGTACGCGATGTGCGGCGGCGCGTGCGTCGACCTCCAGACCAGCGTGACCAACTGCGGGGCCTGCGCCCGCGCCTGCACGGCGCCCAACGGGACGCCCCGCTGCGCGGCGGGCGTCTGCGGCATCGCGAGCTGCAACGCGGGCTACGCCGACTGCGACACCACCGTCGCCGGCTGCGAGGTGAACACCGCCACGGACACCGCCAACTGCGGCCGCTGCGGCGCGCGCTGCGCCTTCCCCAACGCCTCGGCGAGCTGCGCCGCGGGCGCGTGCCTGCTCGGGGCCTGCGCCGCGGGCTTCGCCAACTGCGACGGCGCGGCGGCCAACGGCTGCGAGACGGACCTGCGCACCAGCGTCACCAACTGCGGCGCGTGCAGCAACCGCTGCTCGGCCCCCAACGCGGTGGCCAGCTGCGTGGCGGGCGTCTGCGGCGTCGGGAGCTGCGCCGCGGGCTTCGCCAACTGCGACGGCGCGGCGGCCAACGGCTGCGAGGTGAACACCACCAACGACGTCGCCAACTGCGGCGCCTGCCGCACCGTGTGCCCGGCCGCCTCGGTCTGGTTCACGGGCAGCGTGGCGTGCATGGCGAGCGCGTGCACGCCGGTGTGCAACCCGGGCTACGCGAGCTGCGACGGCAACGTCGCCAACGGCTGCGAGGCCTCGGTCAACACCAACCTGGCCTGCGGCGCCTGCGGGCGCGCCTGCGCCGGGAGCTGCAGCGCCACGGGCGGCACCTGCTCGACCGCGACGACCGGCGGGTACACCCGGGTGCTCTACCGCTTTCCCCCGCCGATCTTCATCGACGCGTGCGGCGCCGCGGGCAGCCAGCGCTTCATGCCCAACGTCGACGACAGCTCGGTGCGCTTCGCGCTGCCCTTCGGCATGCGCTTCTGGAACACCACCGTCCCGATCAACACCCAGGTGAACATCACCAGCAACGGCTGGCTCTCGCTCAACGGCGTGGCGCTGCAGAGCTACTTCGGGCTCATCCCCGACCCCGCGGCCCCCAACTGGACCGTCGCTCCCTACCTCACGGACCTCTACACCAGCGCGACCGGGGTCTGCGTGGCGACCGTCGGCGTCGCGCCCTCGCGGCGCTTCGTGGTCGAGTGGTTCGACGCGGTCTTCCTCGCCGATCGCACGAGGCACGTCACCTTCGAGGCGATCCTCAACGAGAGCGGCACCATCGAGTTCTATTACGACACGATGGCCGCGCCCCCCACCGGGCAGAACATCGCCACCGGCATCGAGAACCAGCTCGGCAACGCGGCGGTCACCGTGTGTTCCCCCGGCACCGCGTGCACCCTCGGCACCGGCGCCCGCCTCGGATACGTGCCCATGTAATCCCTCGGTGCGAGCCGCGGTCGAACACACTCGCCGCTCCCCGCCGCGCAGCCTGATCGGGTAACCTCCGCGCCCGATGAGCGACGACCTCTGTAGCCTCCCCGCCACCACGCTTCGCGACCTCCTCGCCCGCGGCGACGTCTCCTCCCGCGAGGTCGTGGACGCCCACCTCGACCGCATCGGCACCTACGACCACACGCTGCGGGCCTTCACGCAGGTCTTCGCCGAGGAGGCCCGCGCCGAGGCCGACGTCCGCGACGACGAGCGCCGCCGGGGAGTCTCCCGCGGCCTGCTCCACGGCCTGCCGGTCACCATCAAGGAGTGCTTCGACCTCGTGGGCCTGCCCACCACCATGGGCGTGCGGGGCCTGCTGCACCACCGCGCCGCGCGCGACGCCGTGATGGCCACGATGCTGCGAGAGGCCGGGGCGGTGATCCTCGGTCGCACCAACCTGTCGCAGACGATGCTCTTCGCCGAGAGCCGCAACCCCATCTACGGGCAGACCGCCAACCCCTTCAGCCTCGACCACACCCCGGGCGGATCGTCCGGGGGCGAGGCCGCCGCCATCGCCGCGGGCCTCTCGCCCCTCGGGGTCGGCACCGACATCGGCGGCAGCATCCGCACGCCGTGCAGCTTCACCGGGATCACCGGCTTCAAGCCCACGCTCGACCGCCTCCCCTCGCGCGGCCAGAACACCCTCTTGAAGGGCCAGGAGGCGGTGCGCAGCCAGAGCGGTCCGATGGCGCGCACGGTGGCCGACCTCGACCTCTTCTTCCGAGCGATGGACCCGGTGCGCATGAGCGCCCTCGACCCCAAGGTGCCGCCGCTCCCGTGGCGCCCGCTGGGCTCGCTGCCCGCGCGCGGGCTGCGCGTGGGCTACTACGCCAACGACGGCGTGGTGCCCGTGTCGACGGCCGTCGCTCGCGCCGTGGAGGTGGCCCGCGCGGCCCTCTCGGCGTCGGGGTGCGAGACGGTTCCCTTCACGCCCCCGGACGTGGCCTCGCTCTTCGACGACTACCTCGCCGCCATGAGCGCCGACGGGGGCGAAGGGCTCATGGAGGCCTTGAGCGAAGACCCGGTCGACCCGACCATCGCGCCGCTGCTCTCGCTCGCGAAGCTGCCCGACGCGCTGCGACGGGGGATGGCCACGGCCTCGAAGATGGGCGGCCAGGCGGGGCTCTCTCGCATGCTCAACGCCATGGGCAAGAAGTCCGTGCGGGCCTTCTGGGGGCACATCGACGCGCTCCGCCGGTACCGCGTGGGGCTGCTCGACATGATGGACGCGGTCGGGGTCGACGTGATCCTGTGCCCGGCCTACGCGACCCCGGCGCTGCCGCACGGGATGTCCAAGAACTTCACCGCCGCCTCGACCTCCGCGCTGCTCTACAACGCCGTGCAGTTTCCCGCCGGGGTGGTCCCGGTGACGAGGGTGCGGCCCGACGAGACCAAGCGCCCCTCTCCGCAGGGGCTCATCGAGCGCCACGCGGCGAAGGTCGATGCGAAGAGCGCCGGTCTCCCGGTGGGCGTGCAGCTGGTGGCGCGCCCGTGGCAGGACGAGGTCGCGATGGCCGCGATGGCCGCGCTCGAGGCCGCCCTGCGCGACCACGGCGACGTGCCCCGCACGCCGGTGACGCCGTGAACAGCTCGCCCCTCGGCCGGCACCTCCCGGAGACCCCCGGCGAGGTGAGCTCCGACGACATCTTCGCGCGCTTCCTCGACTACGTGGGCGAGCGCGGCCTCTCGCTCTACCCCGCGCAGGAGGACGCGCTGCTGGAGATCGTCGGCGGCCGCAACGTGATCCTCAACACGCCCACCGGGTCGGGCAAATCGCTGGTCGCGACGGCGATGATCTTCCGCGCGATGAGCCTCGGGCTGCGCTCGGTCTACACCTGCCCCATCAAGGCGCTGGTGAGCGAGAAGTTCTTCGCGCTCTGCGACGACTTCGGCCCCGACAACGTGGGGATGCTCACCGGCGACGCGAGCATCAACCGCGACGCGCCCATCCTGTGCTGCACCGCGGAGATCCTGCTGAGCATGTGCCTGCGCGAGGGGCACCTGGCGTCGGCGGACGTGGTGGTGATGGACGAGTTCCACTACTACGCCGACAAGGAGCGGGGCGTGGCCTGGCAGGTGCCGCTGCTCACGCTGTCGAGCGCCACCTTCCTGCTGATGAGCGCGACGCTCGGCGACACGACCTTCTTCGCCACGGAGATCACCCGCACCACGGGCCGGCCCACGGTGACCGTGCGCTCGATGCTCCGTCCGGTGCCGCTCAACTTCAGCTACTCCGAAGAGCCCATGCACGAGGCCGTCGAGCACCTCGTGGAGAAGAACCGCCACCCGATCTACCTGGTGAACTTCACCCAGCGGGCCTGCGCCGAGGAGGCGCAGAACCTGATGAGCTCGGACTACTGCACCAAGGAGGAGAAGAAGGCCCTGGTCGACGCGATGCGCGGCGAGGACTTCGCGAGCCCCTATGGGAAGGAGCTGCAGAAGTTCCTGAGGCACGGCATCGGGCTGCACCACGCGGGGCTGCTCCCGCGCTACCGGCTGATGGTGGAGAAGCTCGCGCAGCAGGGGATGCTGAAGATCATCTGCGGCACCGACACGCTCGGCGTCGGGGTGAACATCCCCATCCGAACGGTGCTCTTCACCAAGCTCTGCAAGTACGACGGGGAGAAGACCGGCATCCTGACGGCGCGCGACTTCCACCAGATCGCGGGGCGCGCGGGGAGGAAGGGCTTCGACGACGAGGGCTGGGTGGTCTGCCAGGCCCCGGAGCACGTCATCGAGAACCTCCGCGCGGAGATGAAGGCCGGCGACGACCCGAAGAAGAAGCGCAAGCTGGTGAAGCACAAGCCCCCGGAGAAGGGCTACGCGCACTGGGACCGGGCGACCTTCGACAAGCTGCGGACGAGCCTGCCGGAGCCGCTCACGTCGCGCTTCCGGGTGACGCACGCGATGGTGCTGGCGATGCTCCAGCGGCCGGGGAGGCTGCACGACGGGTGTCGCGCGATGCGCAGGCTCATCAAGAGCGCGCACGCGGGCCCGAAGGAGAAGCGCCGCCACGGGCAGATGGCGTGGACGATGTTCCAGTCGCTGGTGGGGGCGGGCATCGTGCGCAAGGTCGACGCGGGCGACGGCGCGGGCGAGCGCTTCGAGGTGCGCACCGACCTGCAGGTGGACTTCAACCTCCACAACACCCTGTCGCTCTGGCTCATCGACACGCTCCCCAAGCTCGACGCGGAGTCGCCGATGTGGGCGCTCGACGTGCTCACGCTCTGCGAGAGCATCGCGGAGAACCCCGACGCGATCCTCTTCAAGCAGGTGGACAACCTCAAGCGCGAGGCCATCAACCGCATGAAGGCGGAGGGCGTGGAGTACGACAAGCGGATGGAGGAGCTGGAGAAGATCAGCTACCCGAAGCCCGGCGCGGAGTTCATCTACGAGACCTTCAACGCCTTCGCCGCGGCGCACCCGTGGGTGGGCACGGAGAACATCCGGCCGAAGGCCATCGCGCGCGAGATGTTCGAGAACTACAGCACCTTCGCGGATTACATCCGGGAGTATGAGCTGCAGCGCAGCGAGGGCGTGCTGCTGCGCTACCTCTCGGACGTCTACAAGGTGCTCTCGCAGACCGTGCCGGTGACCGACCGCACCGTGGAGCTCACGGAGATATTGGTGTTCCTCCGGGCGCTGGTGCGCGACGTGGACTCGAGCCTGCTCGACGAGTGGGAGCGCCTCCGCGCGCCGGACCCGGACGACGTGCTCGCGCCGCCGCCGGTGTCGGACGTGGCGGCTCCCCCGCCGGACATCACGCGCAACCGCCGGGCCTTCACGGCCATGGTGCGCAAGGCGCTCTTCTCGCTGGTGCGCGCGATCGCCAACGGCGACTGGTCCTACGCGTCGCGGCTCATCGACGCGCCGCTCGGGGCCGAGGAGCCCCTGTGGTCGTCGTCGGTGCTGCAGGCGGAGATGTGGCGGTACTTCCAGGTGCACCCGAGGCTGCGCGTGGACGTCGAGGCCCGCGCCCCGAAGAACACCCGGGTGCTCAAGGAGACCGACGAGGTCTGGGACATCCAGCAGACCCTGGTCGACGACGAGGGCGACCTGGACTGGTTCCTGGAGGTGGAGGTCGACCTGCGGCGCTCGCGCGAGGCGGGGCGGCCGGTGATGCTGCTGCGCCGGGTGGACGACCTGCAGATGGCCGAGGCCATCGTCGAGCCATAGCCCCACGACGGGCCCCCTCCCCGACGGGGCCCTCGGGTACGAGCACGAAGCGCCCCCCGACGCCTCGCGCTCGTACCTGAGATCCCCGATGCCGCTGGGAGAGATCGACGTCGTGTGCAGCAGGCGTGCCCCGACGAGAATTCACGAAGAATACAGGGCCTCCCGCCCACCACCGAGGGGCGCACGGTGACGCCTCGTGCGCGCGGCGCACCAACGACCGCACGCGATGCGCTCCCGCGAAGGGACCGTTCGCCTGGTACCTCGTCGCAGGGGATGTGACGGGCTACTAGATCCCTTCGCGGATGAAGCGCGCGCCCCGCTCGATGGCGCGGACGCCCTCTTCGGAGACGACCGCCAGCAGCGGAGCGGCGTGGGGCATCTCGGGCAGCGGGTCGAAGCGCACGTCGGCCCCCGCCTCCTTCGCTCGCTCATAGAGGAGCCGGCCCTCGTCGAAGAGCATCTCGGCGGTGCCGGCCTGCACCAGCAGCGGACCGATCGCCCGGAGGTCGGCGTTCACCAGCGAGAGGGAGGGGTGGTCGAGCGGGAGCGATCCGGCGGCGTGCCTCGCCTGCGTGAGGAGCATCTCCCTCGTGCCGAAGTCGAAGGCCTCGTGCGAGCGCATCGAGGGCTGCGCGCCGGTGAGATCGAACCACCCGGAGACGGCGACCGCGGCGGCGGGGGGCGGCTCGTCCGCGTCGCGCAGGTCGAGCAGCAGCTTCACCACGAGATTGGCCCCCGCGGACTCGCCCGCGACCGCGAGGCGCGAGGGCGCGAGGCCCGACGCCACGAGCGCGCGATGCACCGCGAGGACGTCCTCGGCCGCCGCGGGGTACGGGTGCTCCGGCGCGAGGCGATAGTTCGGAGCGAAGGTGCGCAGCCCCGTCGCCAGAGCGTAGCGGGCGATGACGTCCGCGTGCGTGCGCGTCGAGCCCGCGAGGAAGGACCCCCCGTGGACGTAGACCAGCGCCGCGTCGGCGGGCGCGCTCGGCGGCTCGAACCACTCGCCCCCGACGCCCCCCACGCTCGCCGCCCGGCGCGAGCACCGCTTCGCCATCGCGCTCGGGTACCGACGCCCCTCCAGGTCGGCCCTCATCCTCGCCGGGGCCCAGGTGGACATCTCCACCTGGTCACGCCGCAAGAACCGGATCACCAGCTCGAACACGAAGGACCATCCCGGGCGCAGCGGCCCCTGACGCAGCCTCGCCCGCAGCGTCTCCCACCAGGCCTCCGTCATCAGCCCCGCCAGCCGCGCCGCGCCCATCGCCATTCACCTCGCGCCCGGCCCCGGGACCTTCCCCTCCTCGTTGCGATCGGTCGCCGGCGGCGGCTCGGGCCACAGCGCCGACACCCGCTCGCGCAGCTCCGGCGAGAGCGCCCGCTCGGCCGCCGCGAGCGCGGGCTCCAGCTGCTCGACCCTCGTCGCGCCGAGGATGGGAGCGGTCACCCCGGGGTGGCTCATCACCCACGCGACCGCGAGCGCCGCGGGGTGCCACCCGGCCTCCGCCGCGAGCGCTCGGAAGCGCTCGGCCAGCGCGAAGTGATCCTCCGCCCCGTAGCGCGCCTGGTACATCGCCCACGCGGCGATGCGCCCGTCCGAGGGGCGGTCGCGCTCGCCGTACTTCCCGCTGAGCAGTCCCCCGCCCAGGGGGCTGTACGGAAACACCGCGAGCCCCTCGCTCCTGGCCAGCGGCAGCAGCTCGACCTCCGCCTGCCGCTTGGCGAGGTTGTACATCGGCTGCATCGCGACGACCGGCGCCCATCCGCGCTGCCGCTGCACGCCGAGCGCCTTCATGGCCTGCCACGCCGCGAAGTTGCTCACCGCCGGATAGAGGATCTTCCCCGACTGCACCAGCAGCTCGACGCCGCGGAGCGTCTCCTCGAGCGCGGCGTCGTCGTCGAAGCGGTGCAGGTAGTAGAGGTCGATGCGGTCGGTGCCGAGCCGGCGCAGGCTCGCCTCGCAGGCGCGCACGAGGTGATAGCGCGAGGTGCCGCGCGCGTTGCGGTCGGAGCCCGTGGGGAAGTAGGCCTTGCTCGCGAGCACGACCTCGTCGCGGCAGTCGCGCACCATCGCCCCGAGCAGCGCCTCGCTGGTGCCGTCGTTGTAGACGTCGGCGGTGTCGAAGTGGTTGACGCCCGCCGCGCGGGCCCGGTCGAAGAGCGCGCGCGACGCCGCCGCGTCGGCCTGCCCCCCGAAGGTCATCGTCCCCAGCGCGAGTCGCGAGACCCGCACGCCCGTGTGCCCCAGCAGCGCGTACTCCATCGGTGGCTCCATCGGTAGCACGGCCAGCGGCGCCCACGCCGCGGCCCGGCGCGCTTGACGCCCGCGCTCGATTGATAGACCCATCGACCCGAAATGCCAGCCTTCCTCGTGTACCGCCTGGGCCAGCCGATGCGTCGCGTCTCCATCGACACGCCGCCCGTGCGCGTGGGCCGCGACCCGGAGAACGACATCGTGGTCGCCAACGACACCGTGTCCCGCGAGCACGCGGCCTTCATGCAGGACGAGCGTCGCCAGTGGCACGTCTCCTGTGTGTCCGGGTCGAACCCCATCGTGGTCGACGGGCTGCTGGTGACGACCTCCGCGCCGGTCTCCGACATGGCCGAGGTCGTCGTGGGCAACGACTGCATGATCGTGTTCGTGCTCAACCCGGCGAACGCGTCGCACCTCATGGATCACCGGCAGCTCCAGCAGGTCGTCTGCCAGCGCTGCTGGTGGACGGGCATGGCCTCGGCGTTTCGCCACGACTCCCCCTGCCCCCGCTGCGGCGCCGCGACGGTCGAGCCCGCGGAGCCTCCCGCCGACGTCGACGCCTCGATGCTCAACGAGACCGCCGGCACCCGCGTGATGACCGAGGTCGAGGTGCGCTCCTCGGCGCGGGTGGTGCGCGACGCCAAGCGCGCGGTGCTCGTGTGCACCGACCGCCGCGGCGGTCGGCGGGTGCTCTCGGAGAGCGAGCCCACGCACGTCTCCAAGAACAGCTCCGAGCTCCCGCTGCGGGGCTTCCTGCTCATCGGCGACGGCTTCACCCTTCGCTGGGACGGCCACACCTGGAACCTCCAGAGCGCCATGTTCTGGCCCGGCGTGAAGGTCAACGGCGCCACGGTGAAGGCCACGCGCCTCCGCGTCGGCGACACCATCGAGGTGGGCGCCAACCGCTACGAGCTCAGCACCGAGTGACGCCCTCCTCGGGGCGCCCTCTCAGATCGCGGTGAAGACCTCGTCGAGCGCCACCTGCAGCACGCGAGCGTCGCTGTAACGGAGGTTGAGGTCGCGCTCCAGGCAGCGGCGGATGACCGCCCAGGCCCCGGCGCGCATGTGCCGGCTGGCGGCGAGCGAGGCGGGCTCCTTCGAGGCGATCTCCACCATGATGGAGTAGAGGGTCTGCGCCCCGAGGCCGAAGGGCGGATGGCCCGCGACCATCTCGTAGAGGATCACCCCGAGCGCCCAGACGTCCGTGCGAGCGTCGACGTTGCGGGCGTTCATGAAGGACTCCGGGGACATGTACGCGGGCGTCCCCATGATGTCCGTCGAGCCGGTGAGCCTCGCGTCGCTGAGCTGCGCGGTGCCGAAGTCGAGCACCTTCGCGACCGGGCGGCCTTCGCCCTCCACCATGAAGATGTTCTCGGGCTTGAGGTCGCGGTGCACCACGCCGGACTCGTGGGCGCAGGCCACCGCGTCGATCACGGGCATCATCAGCGCGAAGGCCTCGACGGCGGAGACCCGGTGCTCCGGGAGGTTCTCGAGGAAGGCCTCCAGGGTCTCGCCGCGCAGAAACTCCTGCACGGTGAAGAAGCGCCCCGAGTCGCGGTCGCGCCCCACGTCGACGCAGTCGACCACGTTGGGGTGGATCTTGCTGCCGACGCGCACCCGGTTGGCGATCTGCGCCTCGCGGACGAAGCGCTGCAGCGCCGTCTCCCGGTTCTCCCCCTCGTAATGGAACACCTTCACGGCGCACTCGCGCCCGGCCCACACGTTGGTCGCCCGATACACGGCCCCGGTCGCGCCCGCCCCGAGGAAGGCGTCCAGCCGATATTTCCCGTCAATCAGCGAACCGACCCGACCCGCGCAGAGCTTCGCGAGCTGGGTCGCGTCGTTCGACCTCATCATCCATGCTCCACTGTCCGCGGAGACTACACCGTCAGGTGCGCATTCAATAGCGCGATCAAACGTGGATGATCCTCCGCCGCCGCGCACTCCCGGGCCGAGTGCATGGAGAGCATGGGGTCGCCGAGGTCGACCACCGGCATGCCGAGGCGCGAGGCGCAGATGGGTCCGATGGTCGAGCCGCAGCCGATGTCGGTGCGGGTGACGAAGTCCTGGAGGGTGACGCCGACGCTGGCGGCCAGACCCCGGAGGGCGGCCGCGGTGCTGGCGCTCGACCCATACCGGAGGTTGTAATTCGTCTTGAGCACCGGCCCCCCGCCCAGCACGGGCTTGTGCCTCGGCTCGTGCTTGTCGCCGTAGTTGGGGTGCGCCGCGTGGGCCATGTCCGCCGACAACATCAGGCTGGACGCGATGGAGGCGTGCCAGGCGCTCCGGGTGAGGCCGCGCTCGGCGGCGATGCGCTCGAGCACCACCGAGAGCAGGGTCCCGTCGGCGCCGTCGAGGCTCGACGAGCCGACCTCCTCGTGGTCGAAGCACGCGAGCACCGCGCAGGTGTCGTCGCGGCCGACCTCCGCGGCCTCCATGGCCGCGAGGCCCGCGTGCGAGCAGGCGAGGTTGTCGAGCCTCGGGGCGAAGATCAGTGACTCGTCCATGCCGCCGAGGGTCGAGGGGGTGAGGTCGTAGAGCGAGACGTCGTGCGAGCGCACGGCCTTGGGGTCGACCCCGGCCGCGTCGGCGAGCAGGGCGAAGAGCGCCTCGGCGGCGTCGACCCCGGGCCGGGCCAGGCCCCAGGTGGGCGCGAGGTGTAGCTGGGGATTGAGCTTGAGACCGTCGGTGTTCACCGACCGGTCGAGGTGGATCGCGAGCTGCGACACCCGCGCGATGGGGCGGTGCACGCGCAGCGGGTGGGCCTTACCGTCCTCGGTAAAGACGACCCCGGCGAGGCCCAGGTCGCGGTCGAGCCAGGAGTTCCAGAGGGCCCCGCCGTAGACCTCGACGCCGAGCTGGAGGCAGCCCTCGCTGGTGTACGCGGCGCGCGGCTTGAGCCGGAGGTTGGGCGAGTCGGTGTGGGCCCCGACCACGGCGAAGCGGCGCAGCGCGCCCTCGCGCAGGCGCCACGCGATGACGGTGCCGTTGCGGTGGACGTACCAGCTCCCGGGCGAGAGGTCCCACGCGGGCGCGTCGAGCTCGAGGCGGCGAAAGCCCTTGGCGACGAGCCGATCGGCGAGGGTGAAGGCGGCGTGCCAGGGCGACGGCGAGGCGTCGACGAAGGCGCAGAGGTCACGGGCGGCGTGCATGGAGGGAGCACAAACCAAAGCCCGGGCTGACTTGTCAACGTCGCGCCGCGAAGTGGGCTTTGCGTCGCCGCTGGAGTGCCCGTAGTGTGCGCGGCCCGTGAAGCAACGACCTGTCCTCCTCGCCCTGGTGGCGCTCTCGGCACTCGCCTGCACCCGCCACCGCGCCCGCCCGGCGGCCCAGCCCGCGGCGCTCGCCGTCGCCCCGGCCGCCTCGCGGGCCATCACCGCCCCGGTCGAGGACGAGGCCGCCGAGCTGATCAACCCGCTGCGCGCGGTCTCGCCCTACCCCGACACGGCCGCGGGTCTGCAGGCGATGTTCACCGAGCTGGCCCGCGCCGCCGCGGCGGGTGACCACGAGCAGGTCGAGCGCCTGGAGGAGCAGCTGCGCCTCGACGACGAGCGCTTCGCCCTGGCGTTCACCTTCGAGGGTCATCGGCAGCTGCACGCCGCGGTGGTCCCGCCCGCCCGCGAGCGCCTCGAGGAGAAGCTCGGGCGGCTCCGGGCGCTCGGGCCCGGCGCGACGGTGACGGTGCTCGGCGCGACCGGGGAGGAGCTCGCCGACGGCGCGGCCCACGGCTTCGACCCGCGCATCGCGACGGTGCGCACCGCCCTCCGCCCGACGGTGCGGTACTTCCGGGCCTCGGTGCGGGGCGCGGGGGGGGAGTCGGTGGTCTTCGAGCCCATCGCCTTTGCTGGCGGCCGCTGGGTCTGGCTCGCCGAGCCGTGGACCGCCGTGGCCCCGGTGGTGGCCGTGCCCGGCACGGTCCCGTCGCGCACCCGCTGAGTCGATCGCCTCCGGCGACGACGCGATCGGAGGATGACGCACGTCGCGGCGGTGGTCGCGCGAGCCCGCAATCGGTGTACTCCCCTTATGGGGTGGAAGTTATCGCCACGAGCCCGAAGGTGACCGCGTGAGGACCCTGAAGCAGCCTGGACCCGAGCATCGAAGTCCCTTGCGAATTCTCGATGGGGTCGCACACGCTGACGGTGGAGAGTCGATGAACGAGAACCTTGAGAGCAGCCGTTCGGGCCTCCTTCGCGACGCGGAGGCGCGGCGTGAGGTGTCGGCGTTGTGCGAGGGCGTGCGCGCGGCGCTCGAGGCCGTCGAGGGCGCTCGCCTGCTCGAAGACGACACCCCCGAGATGGCGCTCGAGGCTCTGGCCCGCTGGAGCGACGGCGCCGCGAGCACCGAGGAGCTCGACGGGGTGGTCCATCAGCTCGACGGCCGCGCCCGCTCGATGCGGGACGAGTCCTCGGGCGCCTCGCCGGCGCTGGTGGCGCTGGTCCACGCGGTCGACTCGCTCGCCCGGGTGGCGAGGGACGTGGCCTCCGCGGACGGCCGCACGGTGGCGGTCGATCGCACCGCGCTCTGGTGGGCGGAGACGACCCTCGAGCTGCTGGGCGAGGAGTCCGAGGCCGCGGTCGCCCGCGTGGCCATGCGGTGGGACGCCGCGCTTCGACGACGCGAACACTGATGTCGCTGGTCGGACGGCGCGCGGCCGGAGCGATGGTGGCGGCGGCGCTCACGGTCGGAGCGCGCCCCTGTCCGGCACAGACCCCGGCGCCCGGCGTCGACGGGCTGCCGACCCCCCCTGGAGACGCGGCGTGGGAGCGAGCGCTGCTCGACCAGGTCACCGCGCTCCTCGGCAGCGGGCAGCCGAGCAGCGCCCGCGCCATCGCGGAGGGAGAGCTCCGCCGGCGCGGAGAGAGCCCCAACGGCTACTCCACCCTGGCCGTGCTCCTCCGGGTGGCCCGCTCCCTCGAGGCCGGATCTCCCGCCACGAGGCTCGGCCCACCGACCCTGAGCCCCCGCCGTAGCGGTCTGGAGGCGGCCACCCTCTACGGCAGCGCCATCGCGTACGGCGCCGCGGTGGGCCTCTGGATCGACGCGCTCGCGACCCTGGACGAACCGTTGACGGCGCCGTGGCTGCCCGCGCTGGGCGCCTCGGCGGGGGCGGTGACCGCGTGGGCCATCGACCGTCGCCCGGTGAGGGCGGGCCTCGGGGCGACGGTGAACGCCGGCCTCGTGGCGGGCACGCTCATCGGCGCCGGCCTCGCGACGGAGCTTGCCTCGGGTCGACCCGGGCGCGAGGTGCCGATGGCCTCCTCGGTGATGCTGGGCGGCGCGACCCTGGGCCTGGGTCTGGGGGTGGCCCTGGGGCTCACTCTGCACCCGGAGCCCGGAGCGGGGGCCTTCGTGGTGTCCGGATCGATGTGGGGCACGGCCCTCGGACTGGTCACGGGCATCGCCACGCAGTCCGACCGGCACATCGGGATCTTCGCCCTCTCGGGCACGGTGCTGGGCGCCACCGCGGCGATGATCACCTCGGGCGCGCTGGGCCCGACGCCCTCGCAGACCCGCTGGCTCGACCTCGGCGCGCTGGGCGGGGGGCTGCTGGGCTTCGGCCTGGGGCTGTTGCTCTTCGAGTCCTCCTCCCCACCGGCCGCCCGCATGGCCGTGACGGAGCTGGGGATGATCGGTGGAGGGGTTGCGGGCTTCATGTTTGGCCGCAGATGACCTGTGGTGCGACTCTCGTTCGAGGCTGCGGTCGGTCGATGAATGCAGCGAGGCCGCGCAGACACCCAACCCCTCAGCTGGCGATGCTCGACGCTCCGCCGCGGAATGCCGCGAGCGTTGACATCCATGGGTTGGTCGGTAGAGTATCGGCCCTGATTCGAAGGGCTGTAGGAAGGAAGACGCGTGATGATTCTGGCGGTACGGCGGGTTGCGTTCGGTGCGCTGGTCGCACTGGGACTGTCCGTAGGGGGCGCCGACGCGCAGACGGTGACGCCGACGACGCGTCCCGATGCTGAGGTCGGCAGCCGGCGGACGGCGAACCTCTCGGGGGCCGATCAGTTGCGCGAAGCGACCGCGACCCTGGACTCCATCACGGCGACGCGGCGACGGGTGAGCGACCTGCTCGACCGGGCGCGCACCGATCGTGACCTCATCAAGGTCAACTGTCTCAACGACAAGCTGACCCAGGTCGACGTCACGCTGCGCTCGGCTCGCGAGCATCAGGAGCTTCTCCAGAACTCCGTGAGCCTCAACAACGACGGCCAGCGGAACCACGAGTTCCAGCTGATGAACATCTTCCGCTCGCGCTCCGAGGTCCTCGAGACCGAGGCGCGGCAGTGCATCGGCGAGGAGACGGGCACCTTCGACCCGACCCGCACGGTGATCACGGTCCGGGTCGACCCGAACATCCCGGAAGAAGATCCCACGCAATTGACGCCTGCTTCGCTCGCGCCGGAGCGGCCGCTTGTCACGAGCCCTGTCAACTGAGTCGCGTGATCGTGCGGGCCGGGTCTCTGGTGTGTCGGTGGGAAATGGGTTGGCAACGATGAATCGAAGATCGCTAGCGGCGCTCTCGGCGGGCGTGGTGTTTGGTATTGCAGCGCCCGCATCGGCGCAGGTCTGGCTCCAGGACCGGCAGCTCACGCAGGGTCGCGGCATCCGCGTCGGCAACTTCGAGTTGCACCCGGGTATCGGGGCCGAGGTCGGCTACGACTCCAACGTCTTCTATGCGGCCAACAACCCGACGAGCGCGCTGCGCCTCCGGGTGACACCGAGCCTCTACGTTTCCTCCCTCGGCCCGCAGCGCAGCACCAACTCCGATGCCCCCGCGACCGCCCTCCCCACGGTGAACTTCCGCGGCGGGGTCGCGCTCATCTATCACGAGTTCATCTCGCTCCAGTCGCCCGACACCACGAGCAACCTCCGCAACCTGGGCGTCGACGGCAACCTGCGCTTCGAGTTCTTCCCCGGGCGCACATGGCAGTTCGTCATCGCCGACGACTTCCTGCGAACCATCCAGCCCGGCGCCCAGACCAACACCGGCGCCGACGGCGTGCTGCTCCCCGCGCAGACCTTCAACCGCAACTTCAACACCGCCACCGCCGAGCTCGCCTACGCGCCGCCGCGCGGCACGCTGGAGTTCCGCCTCGGCTACAGCTTCATCTTCAACCTGTTCGACAGCACCAACTACAACTTCTACGACTACCTCGGTCACTCCGTGTACGCGCGGATGCGCTGGCGCTTCCTCCCGAAGACCGCGCTGCTCTGGGAGGGGTCGGTCACCCCGACCAACTACATCCATCCCGAGCGCTCCCCGACGGGCCTGTTCTCGTCCTTCCCGGTCAGCACCCGGGTCGGCATCAACGGCCTGCTCACCGAGAAGATCTCGCTGCTCGCCCTCGTCGGCTACCAGGCCTCGTTCTTCGAGGGCGGCGACAACATCGACACGGTCATCGGCCAGGCCGAGCTGCGCTGGCTGATCAACCCCCGGGCGAACTTCCGGGTGGGCTTCCTGCGCGACTCGCAGAACAGCTTCTTCAGCAACTTCTTCGTGCGCAACCGCGGGTACCTCAACTACTCGCACTCGTTCAACGGCCGCTTCATCCTCTCCCTCGAAGGCGGCGTCGGGCTCTACCAGTACGGGTATGTCTCCGACCGCAACGGCGCGCCCACGGTGCCCGGCGTGGGCTTCGGCTCCGATGGCCGCTTCACCTCGGTGCGCGTCGACGCGACCGCCTTCGGCGAGTACCGCTTCAACGAGGTCTTCGGCATCAACGCCACCGTGCGCGGACTGTCGAACATCTCCGACGTCCGCCTGGGCAACACCACCGGCACCGACGGCGGCCGCGGCCAGCCCATCGCGTGGACCCGCCTGGAAGCCTTCCTCGGCGTCCGCGCGGCCTGGTAGTCGCCTCCCGCCTCCCGCCTCTCTCCTCCCGATCTCCCTGCACCCGATCCCGACGTCTCTCGAGCCGACGCGCCCTCGGGCCGCCGCGCGCTGGATGCGTGACAATGTCCGCGTTCCGGTGCTAGGCAGCCGCGGCGATGAAGACCCGCTACGCGCTCGTGCTCCTGGCCCTCCTCGGTTGCAAGAACAACCACCCCACGCCGCCGAGGGCGGACGTCCCGGCGACCCGCGCGGTCGACGCGGCGCCCTCCGCCGCCGACCTGGCGATCCCGGAGCTGCCGAGCACCGCGCTGCTGGCGCTCCGCGGGAGCAACCTGCGCAAGGTGCTCAACCTCATCGCCCCGGGCGTGCCCACGCGGCTCGCGCTGGGCCAGGCCGCGCCGGGCATCACCCCGGGCCTCGGTGAGCACGGCGTCGACATCGACCCCGACGCGCCCTTCGCCGCCATCCTCGCGCCGAGCAGCACCAACACCCCCAACGGGCAGATCAACGTCGCCGTCGCCTGGCCGCTGCGCCCGGGCATGGAGATCGTACAGAACGCCCAGGCGGGCCGCGGGTTTCGCGACGCGGGCGACGGGCTCTACGAGCCCACCGGCAGCGCCCAGGACGTGCTGATGGACCGCGACGGCGGCGTGGCGGCCCCGCCCTGCTGGATCGCCCGGCGCTCGGCCCGCGACTGGTCCATGCTCTGCGGTCCTCGCGACCAGGTGCGCCCGCTCTCTCGCTGGCTGATGCGCGCCGCGGCGAGCGCTCCCCCCAACGGCGCCCTGCTCGACGCGGTCGTGCGCCCGGAGCCGGCGCGGGTGGTCCTGGCGCTGCAGCTCGCGGCCCTCGAGGCGCAGGACCCGAGGCGCAACGACGCGGGCACCAACCGCCCGCTCGTCGCCCAGTACGAGGCCGTGCACCGCAGCGCCGAGAACACCCGGCAGCTCTTCGACGACCTCTCGCGGGCCCACGCCTCGCTCGTGCTCGACGAGACCAGCTACCACCTCCGCTCGGAGATCGAGTTCGCCCACGCGGGCGGCGCGAGCACCCGCGCCCTCGTGGGATCGTCCGTCGGCCAGCACGCCGCGCTCGACCTGCTGCGCCGCCTGCCCGCCACCGCCAACTCCTACTTCGCGACGGGCTTCGACGTCTCGGCCCTCGCCCCGCTGCTCTCCGACGACGCCCCCGACCCCCGCATGGCCGCGGCCTTCGGGCCCGAGATGGTGCGCTTCCAGGAGGCCCTGCGCGACCTCACCGGGTTCCGCCGGCATGGTCAGCGCGCGATGGGCTTCATCCCGGGCGACGGCGTCTCCCGCGTCGAGATCGTCCGGCTCCCCGGCGCCGCCGCGCAGATCGCCGCCCTCCGCGCCACCGCCACCGCCGTCCCGCGCACCCCGCGGCCTTCCGGCGCCAACCCGGCCGATCAGTTCGCCATCCTCCCGGCGCCCACCGGCCTGCCCGCTGGATCGCTCCGCCTCAGGCTCGGCCCCGACCCGGCCCGCCTGCCGCCGCAGGTCTCCGCCGAGGTGCGCGCCCAGTACCAGCGCACCGTGCTGCTGGTCCCCGATGGCGACACGCTGGTGCTCGTCGACGCGCTCGACCCGATCGCTCGCTACCGCGCGATGACCGCCGGCGAGCACCTGGCCCCGGCGGTGCCCGACGATCGCGCGGCGGTGGTGCACCTCACCCCGGCGGCGATCCTCTCGCTGCTGGGCGCTCCGCCCTCGACCGACGCCAACACCACCGACGCCGTGCACGGCACCCTCCAGGCGACGCGCGTCGGCGACACGGGCGCCCGCTTCGAGGTCTCCCTCGACGCCCCGGTCGTGGCCGTCAACAACGTGCGCGACCAGATCGCCGCCCTCCAGGCGCAGCAGGCCCAGATGATGCGCCAGATGCAGCAGGCCCAGCAGCAGGCCGCCGCGGCCCAGCGACGGGCGGCCCAGCCGGGCGGACGCCTGCCGCCCTCGGCCGCGCAGCTCCCGGAGCCGGACTTCCAGTTGCAGCCTCCGCGCTAGGGAGGAGCATCCTATGGTTCGTCGCTGAACCATCGGGAGGGCTGTGGTCATGAGAGTGGGAGTGGTCGGGGCCACCGGGTTCGTGGGCAGGGCGCTGGTGTCGGCGCTCACGGCGCGAGGCGATGCGGTGGTGGCCTTCTCTCGCGACCCGGTGAGGGCCCGGAAGAGCCTCCCGACGGTCACCGAGGCGAGGCCGCTGGAGGCCATCACCGCGGAGGGCGTCTCGGACCTCGACGCGGTGGTGAACCTCGCCGGGGAGTCCGTCGGGGCGAAGCGCTGGGACGACGCGTACAAGGTCGCGATCCGGGAGAGCCGGGTGCTCACGACGCGGCGGGTGGTCGACGCGATCGGCGCGGCCATGCCCCGGCCGCAGGTGCTGGTCAACGCCTCCGCGGTGGGCTTCTACGGCCCTCGCGGAGACGAGGACGTGACCGAGGCGACGCCCCCGGGAGACGACTTCCTCGCGAGCGTCTGCCGCGACTGGGAGCGCGAGGCGGAGCGGGTCTCGGGCTTCGGGGTGCGCGAGGTGCGCGCGAGGCTGGGCGTGGTGCTGGGCGACGCGGGCGGATCGCTCGAGAAGATGCTGCTGCCCTTCAAGATGTTCGTCGGGGGCCCCGTGGGCGACGGCCGGCAGTGGTTTCCATGGGTGCACCTCGACGACGTCGTGGGAGCGATCGTCTGGGCGCTCGACCACCCGACGCTGCGCGGCCCGGTCAACGTGACCGCGCCGGAGCCCCTGCGCTTTCGGGATTTCTCCGCGGCCCTCGGGCGTCGACTCCATCGGCCGTCGTGGCTGCCGGTGCCCGCCTTCGCGCTGCGCCTCGCGATGGGACAGATGGCCGAGGTCGTCGTCAGCGGACAGCGCGCGCTGCCCACCGCGCTCCTCGCCGAGGGTTACCTGTTCAAGTACTCCCGTATCGACGACGCGCTCGCCGCCGCGGTCTGAGCGGAGGCCTCAGTCGGCAGGGCGAGGCGAGCGGGTCCAGCCGTAGCGGACCGCGAGGCGGACCTCCTCCCAGGGGCGGTGCGAGTCCATGGCCTCCCAGTCCTTCTTCAGCTGCGACTCGAGGTCATGGTTCCATGCCTTGAAGTCCCGGTAGTTGGGAGAGAGGCCCGCTCCATAGCCGTAGCGCACCGCGGCCTCGTCGGACCACGCGCCCGTGGCGTTGGCCACGTGCGGCGGCGGGATCGGCTCGGAGCCCACCGCCTGGCGCAGCGTGTCCGTGAGCTCCTGGTTCAGGTCCTGCCCGAACCGGCTCCCGAAGTCGTGCTTCGTCTGGTCCCAGTCGCGGCGGAGCGCCTCCTTGGCGCGCTCCCAGGCGCTGGCCTCCTGCGTCGTCCAGTCGGGCTGCTCGGGATGGGTCGTCATGGCCGTGTCTCCTGCATCGGAGGGGATGCGTTGGATCTCGAATCAGCTGTGCTGCGCGTGTCGGTCGCCCGCGTGGAGCGAGTCGCCGTTTCCGCCGCCCCCGGCCTCGCCGCGCTCCCGGTCGAGCATGCGGTAGAGCGTGCGGCGGTCGAGGCCCAGCACCCTCGCGGCGCGGGACTTGTTGCCCCCCACCAGCGACAGCACCCGCTGGAGATACCGTCGCTCCAGCTCCGAGAGGGTCATCATCTCGGTCGCCTCCTCCGGCGCGGCCATCGGGCGCTCGGGCTGGAAGTTCCGGATGCGCTCGGGCAGGTCGTCGACGGTGATCGTGTCCGAGCGGGTCAGGGCCACCGCGCGCTCGACGCAGTTCTCCAGCTCCCGCACGTTGCCCGGCCAGCTGTAGGCCGTCATCCGGGCGATCGCCGTCGGGTGGAAGCCCGCCACCCGCTTGCCGAAGCGATCGACGAAGCGGTTGAGGAAGTGCTGCGCCAGCACCAGCACGTCGTCGCTGCGCTCGCGCAGCGTGGGCACCGGGACGATCACCACCGCGATGCGATAGAAGAGGTCCTCGCGGAAGCGACGGGCCTCCACGAGGGCTTCGAGGTCCTGGTGCGTCGCGCCGATGACCCTCGCGTCGAAGGGCACCTCCCGGTCGCCGCCCACCGGGCGCACCGTGCGCTCCTGCAGGGCGCGCAGCAGCTTGGCCTGCATCTCGATGGGCATCTCGCCGATCTCGTCGAGCAGCAGCGTGCCCCCGTTGGCCTCGATGAAGAGTCCCGGTCGGCCGCTTCGGGCGTCGGTGAAGGCGCCCTTCACGTGCCCGAAGAGCTCGCTCTCCAGCAGGTGATGCGGCACCGCGGCGCAGTTGATCGCCACGAAGGGACCGTGGCTCCGCGCGCTCATCCCATGGATGGCGCGGGCCACGAGCTCCTTGCCCGTGCCGCTCTCTCCGGTGATGAGCACGGTGGCGTCGGTGGCCGCGACGCGGGAGGTGAGGTCGTGCAGCTCGCGCATGGCGCGGCTCGATCCCACCAGCGCGCGGGAGGGCTTCACCCGGCCCACCTCGTCGCGCAGTCGCATCACCTCGCGGCGCAGGTGCCCGTGCTCCAGCGCGCGCTCGATGGACATGGCCAGCACCTCGGTGTTCACCGGCTTGGTGAGGAAGTCGTACGCCCCGGCCCGCATGGCGCCGACCGCGGCCTCCATGCTGCCGTGACCCGTGAGCACGATCACCGGCACGTCGGGCCAGGCGCCCGCGATGCGACCGCACAGGGTGATCCCGTCCATCATGGCCATGTTGAGGTCGGTGATGACGAGGTCGAAGGGCTGCGTCGTCAGGATCGAGAACGCATCGCCCGGCTGCTGCGTGAACACCGCTTCGTGGCCGAGGCGACGGGCGAAGGTGGCGACCATCTCGCCGAGCTCCGGGTCGTCGTCGACCACCAGGATGTTCGCGGGCGCGCCGGGTGAGCCCGTCACGTCACGGCTCCCGCGCGGGGCAGCGCCTGCTCGATCACCTCGACGACCTCCGCGGTGCGCTCGAACTGCGGCATGCCGAGCGAGGGGGCGACCCGGTGCGAGCTCACCCGTGGGTTGCTTCGGGTGAGCGCGTCGAGCTTGTCGAAGCGGGTGTACGGGTCCTGGTCGTAGACCACGCGCGTGGGCACCGTGAGCGGCTCATAGAGCGAGCGCAGCGCGTCGCGGGTGAACAGCCTCCCCCGGACGAAGCGCACCGGAGCGAAGCGGGACTCGGGCACCGCGGCGGTCTGTAGCGCGTAGCGCACGAGGCCCTCGTCGACCGATCCGACGAAGGACTTCTTGAGGAAGTGCCGGACCGAGCCTTCGGTGCGGAGCAGCCGGAACACCCCCTCGGCGACGGGGCCTACGTGCAGCGCCCGATCGATCGCGGCGTGCAGGAGACCTCCGGTGGGCCGGACCTCGCCGAGGCCCGTCGGCGAGAGCAGCGTGAGGGAGCGAAACAGCGCGGGCGACTTCACCGCCACACGCGCCAGGAACTCCGACGAGAGAGAGAGAGCCACCGCGTCGACGGGGTCGCCCTGAGGGGAGGCCACGTCCACGATGAAGCGCTCGATGGCCTCGGCATAGAGCGCGGGGCCGTAGTCCCGGTCGCCGCGCTGAGAGCGCCCGAAGCCCGGCAGGTCGAGCGCGAACACCCGGCGGCGACCGCGGAACGCCTCGAAGAGGGGCCGCATCTCGTAGGCCGAGGCGGCCGCGTTGACCGAGTGGATCAGGACGACGGCCGGGCCCTCGCCCGAGACGTCCTTGTAGTACCCGATGCCTCCGACGCCCCGCACCTCCACGTGACCCGAGTCTGCGGCGATGGCAGGCGGCAGTTCACGCGCGGCGTCCGTGGCGTTCGATGAGTCCAGGTGGGCATAGCCCGTCGCGGTCTGGGTGTTCATGCGAACGCTCGTTCGCACCGACCATGCCGACGCTCCCGAGCGGCGAGAACAGGGCCACGTCTTCGGGTGCCCCGGGGCAAGGAGACCGTGGCGCGGCGCCACACCTGGGGTGAGATGGTGAGGTCAGACGTGCGGGGGGTGCGGCGACCTTCAACGGAGCTCGCTCAGCTCGCCGCCCGGGGCGATGCGCAGCGCCCGCCCCCGCCAGCTCACCTCGCGGGTGCGGAGCGCTCGGACGAAGCCGCAGGCCAGCAGCGCGTCGGCCAGCACGGCGTCGGTGAGCACCGGAGCGATCCCCCTCGCCCGACCGCTCGCCCTCGCCGCCGCCCAGCCGACCGCTCCCCGGAGCAGCAGCACCAGGGCTTCCGCCCCGAGCGACGGGGCTCCCGCCCGGCCCGTGAGCACCGCGACCGTGGCCGCCAGCGCCAGGAGCGGCGTCGCGAAGAAGAGCGCGGGGTAGCTCGCCAGCAGCGCCGGTCGCTGCGCACGGATGACCGCCAGCCATCGGCCGTAGCGCGCCGCCACAGCCCCCGCAGGTCGCCCGGAGGCGCGCGCCACGGCGACGCCACGGGAGGCCAGCACGCGGGCTCCCTGGGCCCTCCAGCGGCGAGCGAGCTCCATGTCCTCGCCGAGGTGATGGCCGAGCGAGCCGAAGCCTCCGATGGCCTCCAGGGCGCTTCGGCGCATGGCGACCACCTTGCCCACCAGGCCCCCGCCGTCGATGCCCGAGAGGAGGGTGAAGGCGTGGAGCGATCCGCCCAGCAGGGCCTCCGAGGCGCGGTCGGCGAAGGTCTCCCCGGGGGCCTCGTGAGGGGGCGCCCAGACCGCCGCGACGGAGGCGTCGGAGAGGGGCGAGAGCAGGGCCTCCCAGTCGAAGGTCGAGAGGTCGACGTCGCTGTCGACGTTGACCACCACGGGGGCCCCGGGCTCGGCGGCGATCACCCTCGCGAGCTGGTCGCTCTTCTGGTTGGGAGCGGTCGCCCCGGTCACCACCAGTCGGGCGTCGAGGCCGAGGGCGGAGAGCCGCTCGCACGCGAGGGCGATCGCCGGGACGGCCGGGTCGCCGGGCGTCGCGACGGCGTAGCGCAGCCGGACGAGGGCGCGGTGCGAGGGGTCATCCGCCAGGGCCCCGAGGCTGGAGAGGGTGAGCGAGAGGGAGGGCTCGACGCCCGCGCAGGGGCGCACCACGAGGAGCGGGGTCGAGAGCGAGGACGGCGGCCTGGAGAGGCCGGAGGGGACCGGGCGTCGCAGCGAGCGTGCGGCCGCCACGCCGTAGACCGAGGCCACGACCGTGGCCCAGGAGAGCAGCGCGGCGTCGACGGGGGTCACGCGCCGCGACGCATCCGGAAGGGGATGAGGAAGCGCACCCAGGAGGAGGCGAAGCGGTCGAGGTCGACGCTCTCGTGCATGGCGTGGACGCGCGATCCCAGCAGCGAGGTGGAGAGCACGCTGCGAGCGTAGAAGGGCGCGTCCTCCAGGGTGCGGGCGACCCTCGCTCGCTCGCCTCGGTCGCAGCGGGTGCCTCGCGAGACGCCCCAGCGGGTGCGCCCCAGCGGGTGCTCGGAGGGGAGCTCGATGACCTCCGCGCTGCCGTCGGCGTGGTAGCGCCTCGCGAGCCGGGAGCGGGTGCGCCGACCGTCGCGCGCCGTGGCGTCGTAGAGGATCACGGGCCGGCCGTCGACGTCCGCGCGGGACCAGTCCCAGCCGTGGAAGTCGTCCTCGAGGGGAGCGTCGCCGGCGTTGGCGTCGTGGTAGCCGGTGCCCGACCAGCGGAGCGATGGCTCGGTCAGCTCGACCTCGACGCGGCAGAGCGGCGCCACGGCCCACCAGAGGTGGCGGCCCGCGGCGTCGAGGGCCTGCGGCGCCCCGTGGTGGACGATCGGGATCACCCGCACCCGACCGACGATGCGACCGCGGATCGGCGAGGGGAAGGGCGAGGTCTGCTCGCGGAGCTCGATGAGGAGCTCGCCGCGCTCCCAGCGCAGGCTGCTCGCGCCGATGGTGAGCTGCGACGGGCCGCGGCGGACCTCGGACGAGCCCCGCTCGGTGAGCGCCCAGGTGGCCGAGCGAGGGCCGTAGAGGGCGACGTTCATGGTGCAGTGCTCGAGCGGGTCGGCCTTGGCGCCGCGGGCCGAGGCCTCGGCGCGCGAGCGGGCGTACCAGGGCGAGAACACGTTGCCCACCATGCCGATGAGGGTGAGGCCGTGCTGGCCGTCGTCGCTCAGCGCGTCGACGTACCACCACGCGTAGCCGCCGCGGGTGAGCGCGCGGTCGAAGCGAGGTCCGAGAGCACGCTCTCCGCCGCCAGCAGCCCGCTCCTCGCCACCATCGGGACCCCGGCCCCCGGGTGGGCGCTCCCTCCGCAGAGGTAGAGCCCCGGGAGCTTCGAGCGCGACGGAGCCCTCGCCAGCGGAGAGGTCCACCCGTGCGAGGGAGGGCCGTAGAGGGAGCCCCCCGTCGCAGGGAACATCCGCTCGAAGTCCGTCGGCGTGGTGATCGCGCGCCGTGAGGGGTCCCAGTCCAGGCTCAGTCCGAGCGCGTCGAGGTGTCGTCGGGTCGTGGTCTCGCATCGTTCGATTTCGTCCTCGGAGAAGGGGCGCCGGTCGCCTCGCGCGGGGGCGTTCACGATCAGGAACAGCCGCTCCCGCCCGTCGCTGGTGGCGGGCGTGCGGGCGGTGTCGTCGCGGTCCTGGGCGCAGACGTAGACGGTCGGGTCGGAGGGCAGCGAGTCGCCGTCGGTGATCTCGCGAAACTCGCGCGGATAGTCCCGGCTGAAGAACACGTTGTGCCTCACCAGGGGGAAGCCGTCGGCCTTCGCCACCGCGCTGAAGGTCACCGCCGAGAGCGAGCGACCAGCCCCCGGGTCGACGGTCCACGCTCGCTGCGCCTCCCGGCCGAGGAGGCCCGAGGAGAGCGCCCCGACGTCGCCGTTGAACACCACCGCGTCGGCCTCGATGCCGCGGCCGTCGTCCAGGCGCACCCCGGTCGCCCGGCCTCCCCGGGTGAGCACCTCGCTCACTCCGTGGCCCAGCGAGAAGGTCACGCCGCGCTCCGTGGCGAGGCGCGCGAGGGCCTCCGCGAGCCGGGCCATGCCGCCGCGGACGACCCAGACCCCCTCGCGCTCGACGTGGGCGATCACGTTGAGCGTGGCGGGCGCGAGGAAGGGCGACGACCCGCAGTAGGTCGCGTAGCGCCCGAAGAGCTGGAGCAGCCGGGGGTCTCGGAAGAAGTCCCCGAGCGACGACCAGAGCGTGCGGGTCGCGTCGATGCGGGCCAGCGAGAGCATCCCGCGCAGGCCCTGCTCGCGCACCACGCTCCCGAGGGTGGGCCGCTGGGAGCGCATGAAGGGCCCCTCGACCTGGTCGTGGATGCGCTTCGCGTAGGCGCAGAAGGCCCGGTACCCGGAGGCCTCGCGAGACCCGGCGAGGGCGCCGATGGCGTCCGCGGTGCGGTCGATGTCGCGGTAGAGGTCGAGGCGCGACCCGTCGGCCCAGGCGTGGCGGGCGAGCACCTCCACCGGGTCGAGGGTGACGTAGGCGTCGAGCGAGGCGCCCGCGGCGGCGAAGAGCTCGTCGAAGACCGAGCGCACGGTGAGCACCGTGGGGCCCGAGTCGATGCGACGGCCGACGACCTCGAGCTCGCGCATCTTGCCGCCCACCCGGGGCGCTCGCTCGACCACCGTGACGTCGATCCCGCGGGAGGCCAGGGCGATGGAGGCGCTCAGGGCCCCGACGCCGGCGCCGACGACGACGACGCGCTGGGGGGGGTGCAGGGGGGTGGGTCCGTCGGCCATCGGAGACTGTGATGCCCGAAGTGGGCTCACGGGCGCACCTTCCTGGTCGAGAGATGAGGGGCGATCAGTGGCGGCGGGCGTCGAGGTCGCGGCGCAGGAAGGCCCGGAAGGTGTCGAGGCCCTCCTCGGTCCAGGCCGTCTCGATGGCGGCGGCGATGGAGCGGTTGTGGGCCGTGAGGGCCTGGAAGGCGGGGTAGTCGGGGTCCGAGGGCTCGACGGTGACGTGCTGGTCGTGCGTGTCGGCGCGGAAGAACCAGGCGTCCTTGGAGGCCAGGTGCTCGATGACGAGCTTCATGTGGGGGTAGTACCGGTTGCCGAGGCGCAGGGCGAAGCGGGTGTCGCCGTCGCGCTCGAAGGCGGGGCAGTCGTAGAGCCCGTCGGGCGGCGCGTGGCGGACCTCGTCGACCAGCGCCGCGACCGGGGCCGGGGGAGCGCCCTCGTAGGCGTACCGGAGGTATTCGTCGATCGCGTGGGTGACGGCGTCGGGGGTGGGTCGTTCGGTGAGTGACACTGAATCCGCTCAGGCCGACGGTGGACGATCGTTTCGGAACCAGGGAGGCTACCACGCCGTTCTATTGGGACGCATGTGGTAGATCGAAAGCCATGGAGCGAATGGACGCCGTGAACGCCGCGGAAGTGCTGGTGGTCGAGGACGATCCGGATCTCAACGAGATGCTCGGGGCGTACGTGCGCCTGGCGGGGTTCAGGTATCGGCGCGCGCTCGACGGGGCCAGCGCCATGAGGGAGCTCGGGGCGCACCGGCCCGCGCTGGTGCTGCTCGACCTGATGCTCCCGGACATCGACGGCTTCGAGGTGTGCCGGCGGTTGAGGGCCGACGAGGCGACGCACGACGTGCCGGTGGTGATCCTGAGCGCGCTCACGGAGGCCGACGCGAAGCGGCGGGCGAAGGAGCTCGAGGTGCGGGAGTTCCTGACCAAGCCCTTCGACCCGGACGACCTGATGGCCACGCTCCGGCACCACGTCCTCGACGGGCAGCCCCACGGCTGAGCGCTCTTCCAGGGTCACCGCTCGACGCCCGGGGGAGGCGGCGCCATAGAGGCCTCGCAGGTCAGTACGCGAGAGGGTGAACACCGCCGATGAAGCACGCGAAGCGGCACACGGTGCTGGTGGTCGACGATGAGCCGGACGTGATCCAGAGCGTCAAGGACCTGCTGCGCCTCGAATACAACGTTCTCGGCGCCACGCGGGCCTCGGAGGCGATGCGCCTGCTCGCGGAGAACGAGGTGCACGTGGTCATGACCGACCAGCGCATGCCCGAGATGACCGGGGTGGAGTTCCTGCACCGCATCTGCGACGAGTACCCCGACGCGGTGCGGCTGCTCTTCACCGGGTACGCCGACCTCCCCGCGGTCATCGACGCCATCAACCGCGGCTCCGTCTACCGGTACATCACCAAGCCGTGGGATCCGGAGGAGCTCCAGCTGGTGATCCGCGAGGCGTGCCGCCGGTACGAGCTGGTGATCGAGCGCCGTCGGCTGCTGGAGGAGCTGGAGGTGAAGAACGCCACGCTCGCCCGCGCGAGCGACCTCAAGAGCGCGTTCATCCGGGTGGTGGGCCACGAGCTGCGCACGCCGCTGACCATCCAGCTCGGGCTCACCCGGCTCTCGCTGCGCGCCCCGGGGCTCGCGCCGCCGGAGGTGCGCGACTGGCTCGCTCGCATCGAGCGGGCCGCGCAGCGCCTCTACCGCCGCTCCGAGCAGCTCATGGTGCTGCTGCACGGCGAGCACTTCGCGCGCGGCATGGAGAAGGAGCCCATCGAGCTCGCGGCGATCGTCCGCGAGGCCGCCGACGAGGTGCGGCCCTTCGTCGATCAGCGGCACCAGGTGCTGGTCGTCGATGCCCCGTCGGACCTCGGCACCGTCGACGTCGACGTGCCCAAGATCGAGGACAGCCTCAACCAGCTGCTGCTCAACGCGATCAAGTTCACCCCCGACGGGGGGACGGTGACGGTGACCGCGAGGCGCGTGGACGGTAGCGCCCGCATCGAGGTGCGCGACTCCGGCGAGGGGGTCCCGGACTCGTCCATGGAGTACCTGTTCGAGCCCTTCTTCACGGGCTTCGACACGGAGCGCCACTCGTCGGGCACCTACGAGTTCGGGGCGCGGGGCCTCGGGCTCGGGCTGAGCGTGGTCAAGGCCTTCGTGGAGATGCACGGCGGCACGGTGGACGCGCGGCGCCAGGAGCGCGGCGGGATGACCTTCAGCATCGACCTGCCGAGGACCGGGTCCACGCCCCCTCAGGCGATGCGCTCGTAGGACACGCGCTCACGCGGCGGAGGCCGAGGGGGCAGGCGCACGGTGAAGGTCGACCCGCCGCCCGGCGTGGGCGTCACCTCGATGGACCCGCCGTGCTCCTGCACGATGCCGTAGCTGATGCTGAGCCCGAGGCCGGTGCCCTCGCCCTGCGGCTTGGTGGTGAAGAAGGGGTCGAAGATGCGGTCGACGATGGACGGGTCGACGCCGGTGCCGGTGTCGATCACCTCGATGACCGCCCCGCCGTCGTCGGCGGGCGCGGTGCGCACCAGCACCTTGGCCCCGTGCGCCGAGGCGTCGACGGCGTTGGAGAGCAGGTTCATCACCACCTGGTTCACCTTGCCGGGGTAGCAGGCGATGGTCGGGACGGGGGTGAGCTCCAGCACGATCTCCACGTCCTTCTTGCGCGCCCGGCCGCGGATGATGTTGGCCGTCGACTCGATGCCCGGGTTGAGGTCGACCTCGTGCAGGTCGCTCTCGTCGAGGCGGGCGAAGGTGCGCAGGTCCTTCACGATCTGCTGGATGCGCTTCAGGCCGTCGCGGGAGCGCGCGAAGAGGGGGGTGAGGTTGCCGAGGGTGTAGTCGAGGTCGATGCGCGCGGCCTGCTCGGCGATGCGGGCCGCGAGCTCGGGCTTCGCCGCGGCCAGGTCCGCGTCGGCGGTGCGGTAGAGGGTGACCAGCGCGGCGATCGCCTCGACGTCGCGCTGGGCCACCGCGAGGTTGTTGATCACGAAGGCCAGCGGGTTGTTGATCTCGTGCGCGACGCCGGCGACCATCTGTCCGAGGCCCGCGAGCTTCTCGTTCTGCACGAGGAAGCTCTGCGTGCGGCGCAGCGCGAGGTGGGCCTCCCGCTCGGACTGGGCCGACGCGGTGAGCTCGTCGTTGAGCTGGCGCAGTCGCCGGTTGGCGTCCTCCACCTGCTGGGCGCGCAGGTAGATCTCCGCGGCCATCTTGCCCGCGCGGACGCGCAGCTCCTCGTTGCGCCGCTCGTGCTCGATCTCCGCCTCGCGACGGCGCACCGAGTCGGTGATGTCGTCGGCGATGTGGAGGATGACCGAGACCTTCCCGTCGTCGCCGAGCACCGGCGCGTTTCGGAAGGTCCAGTAGCGCTGCTCGAAGGTGCCGTCGGGGCGGCGGATGTCGTAGCGCTGCGTGGGCAGGACGTCCGGGAGGCCGGTGCGCAGCACCCGCTCGAGCGACGTCGAGGCGTTGAACATGGCCGAGGGCCCCGGCTGCTCGGGGTTCTCCGGAAACACCTCGAACAAGGGGCGGTCGAGGATGTCCTCGCGGCGGGTCATGGTCGCGCGGAGGTAGGCGTCGCTCGCGGCCGCGATGGTGAGGTCAGGCCGCAGCAGCGCGTAGAGGCCCGGCGAGGCCTCGAAGAGACGGCGATAGTCCAGCGGGGGCGTCTCCATCGTCTGCAGACGATGCGTCCCTGCGCCGGTGGCGTCCATGGGCCGCGCCTATCGACCGCCGCGCGCGGACTCCCAGGAGAGGCCGTAGCGGGCGAGGTATTTCCGCAGCCGGTCGGCGTCGTTGACCGAGGCCTTGCCGCTGCGGGACACCGCGAAGAGCTCCCGGCCCGCGGCGGAGAGCGTGGGCGACGCGCGGCACACCCGCAGCACGTCCGCGAGCTGCGCCCGGTCGAAGCGGTCGAGCGCGGCCACGCCGTCGCCGAGCGTCGAGCGCAGGAGCGAGTCGTCGCCGGAGGTCTCGACCGGGACGTGGGCCCCGGCCGAGAGGCGCCAGCGGGCGCGCAGCCGCGAGACCTCCTCGTCCACCGTGGCGACGTCGATGCGGCCGCCCGGGCAGAGCGTCGCCATGCGGGTGATGGCCGCGCTGAAGTCGCGGAAGTTGCCCGGCCAGGGGGCCTCCGCGGAGGTCGCGAAGGCCACGAAGCGGGAGCGCGCCTCGCGGCTCATGGTGACGCGCGAGCCCATCGCGCGCTCGCAGGAGGCGAGCTCGAAATCGAGGTTGGGCTCGACGTCCTCCGGGCGGTCTCGCAGCCCGGGGAGCGCGAAGGTCCAGAGCTCGATGCGGGCGAGGAGGTCCTCGCGGAAGGTGCCCTCGGCGACGCGCGCGGCGAGGTCGCGGTGCGTGCCCGCCAGGAGCTGGAAGTCGCTCTTCACCTCGCGGTCGCTGCCCATCGGGCGGAAGCACTTCTCCTCCAGGGCCCGCAGCAGCATCGCCTGCTCGTCGAGCCCGAGCTCGGCGATCTCGTCGAGGAAGAGCGCGCCCTTGTCGGCCTTGCGCAGCAGCCCCTCGCGCTCGGTCATGGCGCCGGTGAAGGCCCCCTTGGCGTGGCCGAAGAGCGTCGACATCGCGCCGTCGCCTCGCAGCGTCGCGCAGTTGACCTCCACCAGCTCTCCGGCCACCTGCCGCTTGGACTTCTTCAGCGCGAAGATGCGCCCCGCGAGCTGCGACTTGCCCGCGCCGGTGGGGCCCGTGAGCAGCATCGGGGCGCGCGACGCGAGGGCCACGCGCTCGATGCGGTCGATGAGCGCGTTGAAGGCCGCGTTGCGGGTCTCGATCCCGGCCTTGAGCCCGCCGGTGCGCTCGCGGGCCTCGGCGGCGAAGCGCGACGCGAGGCGGTCGTAGCGCGAGAGGTCGAGGTCGATCGCCCGCCAGGTGCCCGCGGTGCGAGAGGCCGCGTCGCGGTCGGCGCGCGTGGGCGGCGAGGTCTGGAGCAGCGTGGCCGGAAGGTGCCGCGACTCGGTGAGCAGGAAGAGCACGATCTGCGCGACGTGCGTGCCGGTGGTGATGTGCACGAGGTAGTCCTCGCGCTCCGGGTCGAAGGGGTAGGCCCGCGCGAAGTCGTGCAGGGCGGCGTAGACCTCCTCGAGGTCCCACGGGTCGGCCATGGCGCAGGGGACGAGATTCACCTTCGTCTCCGGCGAGACCGAGGCGATGTCCTGGCGGATCACCCTGGCGAGGCTCGCGTACTGGGGCTGGTGCAGCAGCTCGAAGCGCGACACCAGCAGGTCCGGGTGCTGGCACACGGCCACGGACGGACGCCATCGCTCCCAGCGCTGCTCGCGGGCGCCGGAGTCGAGCATCGGACCGAGCAGCCCGATCACCACCGTGGGCTTCTTCTTCGCCATGGGGATAAGGTACCTGATACCAGGGTATCGTAGCGATCTTCGCCTTCTGCGGGATTTCTGCGGCTCCAGCGGTGGCACGCGCCCTGCGATAAGGCCGGATCAGGAGGTCACCGGTCATGAGCGAGCGCGGATACGAGGTCTTCGAGGTCGAGGGGGGTGTGCCCATCAAGGCGTGGACGCGCGGCGTCGCCATCGAGGACCAGGCGCGCGGTCAGCTCTCGCGCCTCGCGGGGCTGCCCTTCATCCACAAGTGGGTGGCCGTGATGCCGGACGTGCACGTGGGCAAGGGCGCGACCGTGGGGAGCGTGGTGCCGACCTGCGGGGCGATCATCCCGGCGGCGGTGGGCGTGGACATCGGCTGCGGGATGATCGCGGCGCGCACGAGCCTCACCGCGAGCGACCTGCCGGACCACCTCTTCGGGCTGCGCTCGGCCATCGAGCGGGCCGTCCCGCACGGGCGCACGGACAACGGCGGGCGCAACGACCGCGGCGCGTGGCACGACGTGCCGGCGGCGGTGGACGAGGCGTGGGCTTCGCTGAGCGAAGGCTACGCGGCCATCGTGGAGAAGCACCCGCGGCTCGGTCGCGGCCCGGAGCGCTCGCAGCTCGGGACGCTCGGCACGGGGAACCACTTTATCGAGGTGTGCCTCGATGAGAGCGACCGCGTGTGGTTCATGCTGCACTCCGGGTCGCGCGGCGTAGGGAACCGCGTCGGGTCGCACTTCATCGAGAAGGCCCGTGAGGACATGGCCCGCTACCACATCCACCTGCCGGACCAGGACCTCGCGTACCTGCCGGAGGGGACCGTGCACTTCGACGACTACCTGCACGCCGTCGGGTGGGCGCAGGAGTACGCGCGGCTGAACCGAGAGCTGATGATGCGCGCGACGGTGGAGGCGGTGCGCTCGACGGGGCTGCTCCCGCCCTTCGAGGCCTCGCTCGAGGCGGTGAACTGCCACCACAACTACGTGAGCCGCGAGCACCACTACGGCCGCAACGTGTGGGTGACCCGCAAGGGCGCGGTGCGGGCGCGCGAGGGCGAGCTGGGGATCATCCCCGGCAGCATGGGCGCGCGGTCGTTCATCGTGCGGGGGAAGGGAAACGCCGAGAGCTTCCACTCGTGCAGCCACGGGGCGGGGCGGGCGATGACGCGAACGAAGGCTCGGAAGGTGTTCACCCTCGACGACCACGCGAAGGCGACGGCGGGGATCGAGTGCCGCAAGGACGCCGAGGTGATCGACGAGACGCCCGGCGCCTACAAGGACATCGAGGCCGTGATGCAGGCGCAGCGCGACCTCGTGGACGTGGTGTACACGCTGCGCCAGGTGGTCTGCGTGAAGGGGTGATCGGGCGATGCGCGACGAGACGAACACGGTGACGCTGGACGGCTCCGAGGGAGAGGGCGGCGGGCAGATGCTGCGCTCGTCGCTCTCGCTCTCGCTGGTGACCGGAACCCCTCTGCGGATGGTCCACGTCCGCGCGGGGCGGGCGAAGCCGGGGCTGCTCCGTCAGCACCTCACGGCGCTGCGGGCGGCGGCGGAGCTGAGCGGGGCGACGGTGGAGGGCGCCGAGCTCGGGTCGCGAGAGGTGTCCTTCTCGCCGGGACCGGTGCGCGCGGGGGAGTACACCTTCCGCGTCGGGACGGCGGGCAGCGCGATGCTGGTGATGCAGACGGTGCTGCCGGCGCTGCTCTGCGCGGAGGGTCCGTCGGTGGTGAGCTTCGAGGGAGGCACGCACAACCCGATGGCGCCTTCGTATGACTTCATCGAGCGGGCCTTCGTGCCGGTGATCAACCGCATGGGGCCGACGGTGCAGTGCTCCATCGAGCGGGCGGGGTTCTATCCCGCGGGGGGCGGGCGCTTCACGCTGAAGGTGACGCCGTCGCGAGAGCTCGCGCGGGTGGAGATCATGGAGCGGGGGGCGGTGCTCGCGCGGCGCGCGGTGGCGCGCGTGGCGGGCCTGTCGGGGAGCATCGCGGAGCGGGAGCTGGCCGCCGCGGACGAGGTGCTCGGCTGGGGCCGAGAGTGCCTTCGGGTGGAGACGCTGCCGAGGGAGCAGGGCCCGGGCAACGTGGTGGTGGTGGACGTGGCGTGCGAGCACGCGACGGAGGTGTTCACGCTCTGCGGAGAGAAGGGCCGCTCGGCGGAGGCCGTGGGCGAGGCCGTGGCCAGGGAGGCGCTGGCGTGGATGGAGGCGGGCGTTCCGGTGGGCGAGCACCTGGCGGATCAGCTGCTGCTGCCGATGGCGCTCGCGGGCGGAGGGCGCTTCGTGACGGGCGAGCCGACGCTGCACACGACGACCAACGCGGCGGTGATCGAGAGGTTTCTCCCGGTGACCATCGGGTGGGAGCGGCGCGACGAGCGCGCTTGGGTGGTGACCGTGGGGCCGAGGGGGTGACCTACGCCACCAGCGCGAGCACCGCTCCGCCCGCGGCCAGCGCGGCGCCCAGGGTAAGCCCCACGGGCCGTCCCACCGCCGCGCCCCCGACGGAGATCGCGACGCCCGCCTTCACCACCGTGTTGGTGAGCGCGGCCAGCATGATGGCGGTCGCCGCGGTCGCGCTCGCGAGGCCGCCGCGGTGCATGTCCACCACCGAGAGGGTGATGGCGTCGACGTCCGTGAGGCCCGCGAGCACCGCCGACAGGTAGAGCCCCGCGGAGCCCGCCCAGTGCTGAGCGGCCCTCGCCACGAGCAGCACCACCCCGTAGAGCAGCCCGAAGGAGACGGCCTGCTTCAGCTCGAAGGGGTTGCGCAGCGCGGGCTCGGCGCCCTCGCGCGAGGTGGCCTCGGCGGGCGCGTCGGCCCGGCGGTAGAGCACCACGGCGACGACGAAGCCCACCGCGGCGGTCGCCGCGAGCGGCGGGGCGATGGAGCGAAGCAGCGGGCGGTCGACGAGGGCCACCACCGCGACCAGGCGGGCGAACATGGTCGAGCACGCGGCGACGATGGCCACCGCGCAGAGCCTCGCCAGGGAGGGCTCGTCGCGCCCGCGGCCGGAGTAGGTGAGCGTCACCGCCGTGGACGACACCAGGCCGCCGAGGAGGCCGGAGACCAGCAGGCCGCGGGCTGATCCGATGAGGCGAGAGGCCGCGTAGCCCGCGAAGCTCACGCCCGCCACGAGCACGATCATCTTGCCGATCTGGAAGGGCACGATGGCGTCGAAGGGTCCGTAGGCGTCGCGCGGCAGCACCGGGAGGATCACCAGCGCCAGCACCACGAATTTCGTCGTCGCGTAGACGTCGTCCGCGGAGAGGCGGCGAACGAAGCCGTGGAGCGGCTCCTTGAGCGCCAGCAGCGCGAGCGCGGCGGCGGAGGTGGTGCCCACGAGGAGGAAGCGGTCCCGGTCGGGCATGAGCTCTCGCATGCCCGCGAGGGCGCCGAGGCCGAAGGCCAGCACGCACGCGACCTCGGTGGAGATGCCGATCTCGTCGCGCGAGGAGGTGCGCATGTGCGAGACCGTGACGAAGGCCGTCACCGCCGCGAGCAGCCCCACGAGGAGCCACATCCCCGCGACCGGCCGGGCCAGCGCCCCGAGGGCCCCGAGGAGCGCCACCATGGGGAAGGTGCGGATGCCGGCGAAGTCCGATTTGCCCTCCGCGGTCGCGCTCTGCTGGCGCTCGGCGCCGAGCAGCAGGCCCGCGGCCACCGCCACCGCGAGCGAGACGAAGGCCTCGGGGAAGGTCATGGCCGAAGCGTCTCGGGAGCGCGCGCGGGGCGTCAAGCGCGATCAACCCATCGGTCGGCCCGCTCACCTCGGGCGGGGCGCGCGATAGAGTCGCCCGAAGGAGTTCCCCCCATCGCCATGTCGCGCATCCGCACCCCCCTCGCCGAGCGCCTGGGCCTTCAGTACCCGATCGTCTGCGCGCCGATGTTCATCATCTCCAACAAGGAGATGATCGTCGCCGCCGCGGAGGCCGGCATCCTGGGCTCCATGCCCTCGATCAACCTGCGCTCTCACGAGGCCTTCCGCGAGGCGCTCGCGTGGATCCGGCAGCGCACCGACCGGCCCTTCGCCATCAACCTCACCATCAAGCTCACGGACCCGGAGCGGCTCGCCAGGGACTTCGAGGCCTGCATCGAGTTCGGCGTCCCGGTGGTGATCACCAGCTACGGCAACCCCACGGAGATCGCCCGCCGCGCGCACGACCGCGGGATGGTGGTGCTGCACGACGTCATCCACCTCAAGCACGCGCTCAAGGCCCAGGAGTGCGGCGCCGACGCGATCATCGGAGTCGCCGCGGGCGCCGGCGGCCACGCCGGGACCACCTCGCCCTTCGTGCTCTACCCCTACCTCCGAGAGAAGCTCCGCGTCCCGGTCGTGGCCGCCGGGTGCATCGCCACGGGCCGCCAGGTGGCCGCCTCGCTCGCCCTCGGCGCGGAGCTCGTCTACATGGGCACTCGCTTCATCGCCTCGACCGAGTGCGGCGCCGACGAGGGGTACAAGTCCATGGTGATCAACGGCTCACCCGACGAGGTCGTCTACACCGACGGCGTGAGCGGGGTGCACGCCAACTTCCTGCGCCGGACCCTGCCCGACAGCGCGGACACCGCCGCCGACCGGGGCGCCGCGCAGGAGTCGGTGCAGCGCGAGGGGGCGAAGAAGTGGAAGGACATCTGGAGCGCCGGGCAGGGCATCGCCCTCGCCCACGAGGTGAAGCCCATCGCCGCGATCGTGAACGACATCGTGCGCGAATACGGCGAGGCCGTGCGCTCGCTCCCGGCCGTGGAGGAGTGATCCCCGCCCCTCTCCTACTGGCGGCGCGACCCTTGCGGTCGTAGGAGAGGGTGTAACCCCTGCATGCCAAACACCAAGCTTCCCATCCGCGAGCGCCTCAGTCAGGTCGTCCAGGCCCCTAGGGTGCAGCACGGTGTGCGGCTGGTGCGAAAGACCATGCTGCCTCCGCAGCCGCAGTCGCGGCTGAAGCGCATGAGCATCGCGGTGGCCGTGCTGGTGGGCCTCGGCGTCGCGGCCTACCTGGGCACCGGGAGCGCCGCGTGGGCGGTGCTGCTGCTGGTGGTGGGCGTGCCCGTGGTGGTGCTGCCGACGGTGCTGATCATCGGCATGGTGCTGGAGGCCCGGGAAGAGCGGGAGGCCTGAGGGCGCGCCGTGCCGACCGGAGGCGTCCCAGGGGCCTCAGGGCACCACGCAGCGGTAGACCGCGACGGCCCCGTTGGCGAGGGGCAGGCAGCGCTCGGCCTGCACGCAGTCGCGGTCGGAAGCGCAGCCCTGGCGCTGCACCTGCTCGGCCCACTGGGCGATGTGGTTGCCCTCCGCGAGGCTCTGGAAGGGCAGCCAGAAGGCCGGGGTGCTCGCGTCGCCGCTCGCCGCGCGGCCCGGGCGGAAGGCCGCCATCCAGAGCTGCGTGGTGCGCATCGGGGCCTCGCGCGTCTGCTGTCGGAGGCGCAGCCCGTAGTCGCGCCGGCTGGAGAAGGTGAACCACATCAGCGGTTCGCCCTGGAAGCGCTGGACGAAGGGCGCCCACTTCGGCCACGAGTTGCCCATCGAGTCCGCGAGGTCGGCGCGAGCGAGGTGCGACGGGGTCCCTCCCGAGGCGGGGACGACCCAGAGCTGAGCGTCGATGTTGTGGTTGGAGTTGCCCGCCGCGCGGTTGAAGAGCACCCACGCGTCGTCGGGCGAATACGAGGGGTAGTAATTGTTGGTGCGGGTCCCCTCCGGCCGCACGAGCGTGGTGGCGGCGCCGAAGGAGGAGCCGCTCCAGGGCATGGTGAGCAGCTCCGCGGGGCCGTCGTGGCCGGGCGTGCCGAAGAAGGGGATGGAGGTGCGGGCGCGGGCGAAGACCACCGAGCGGCCGCCGCGCGCCCAGTCGGGGTGGCTCCCGCTGGAGCCCGGAGCGAGCCCCGGGACCTCGTTGCCGTTGACCGGGTCGCGGAGCGCGAGGCGGTTGCCGTCGCTGGTGAGCAGCCAGCGGACGTCGGGGGAGAAGGTCCCGAAGTTGGCGCCGTAGTCCGGGGAGAGCGGCGCTCGGGTGGTCACGTCGAAGATGCGCGTGGCCGCGGGCCCCGGGATGAAGCGCCCCGCCATGATGCGAGAGCCGTCGCGGGAGAGCACGTGGCAGCCGATGCAGTTGATGGGATCGCCCCGCAGGAAGGGCTCCGTGCGCGCCCCCGCGCGGCCGAACTCGTAGCGGTTGATGCTGCCGCTGGAGGCGGTCCAGTAGTAGAGGCCGCCGCGGACGTCGAAGTTGGTCACGCCGAGGGAGCGCGTCGCCGAGCGGCCGACCCCGCCGCCGCCCGCGGAGGTCGCGCGCACCGTGAGCACGACCGCTCCGGAGGGCTGCGCCACGCGGGCGAGCTCGGCGTACGCGGGCTCGTCGAGGCTGAGCACGCACCCGTCGGCCACCACGGTGCAGCGGGTGAAGACCCGCAGCGCGCCGCGCTCGCCCCGGAGCGACACCTCGAAGAGGTCGTTGCCCGCGCCGGGTCGGAAGTGCACCTCGAAGCCCGTGAGGTTGGGCGGCAGCAGGGTGCCGTCCTCGGGGTACACGATGGAGGGCGCTCGCGATGGATCGTCGGCGCCGCCGAAGCGGGCCGCGCTGTCCGAGGGGGCTCCGCCCAGCACCCGGTCGACGTCGCGAGGGGTCGGGTCGCCGGCGTCGCGCTCCGGGCTCCAGGCGTCGCCGAGGGTGATCGAGCCCACGTCGCGACCGAGGTCGATGGGCGCGCCGAGGTCGACCGGCACGGGGCGATCGACCGCGAGCGGGGGGACGTCCATCGCGACCACCGGGACGTCCATCGCGAGCGGGGGGACGTCCTTCGCAACCTCGGGCACGTCCATCGCCACGATGGGGCGGTCGACGGCGGCGGGCACGTCGCGGCGGACGCCCGTGTCGCGAGCGGCGCTCCCGGCGTCTCGCACGGGGACCTGCGTGCCGTCCCCGGCGGCGCACGCGAGCATGGAAACGGAGACCACCGCGAGAGGGAGCAGCCAGCGATCCATGGGCGCGAATCTACCTCAGGCGGTGACGCGGGCGGCGGACGCTTCGTTGAGGCTCGATGGGCGGTGACTCCATGGGCTACCATCGTGGACACCGCTGTGCGCCGGCTGCGGAATCGTCCGCGCTCGCGACCACGAACAGGATGGGTTGCGATTTGACGACCGTGCTCGTGATCGATGACGACAAGGTCGACCGGGAGCAGATCCGTCGGCTGCTGGGCGGTCGGCACGATCTGCTCGAGGCGGCGACGGCGAGCGAGGGCATCACCGCGGTCGAGGCCGGGACGGTGGACTGCGTGCTGCTCGACTACCGCCTGCCGGACCAGGACGGGGTGCGGGTGCTGGAGCAGCTGGCGGGGCGCTCGCTGCCGGTCGTGATGCTGACCTCGCAGGGCAGCGAGAAGGTGGCGGTCGAGGCGCTGAAGCACGGCGCCGTGGACTACCTCCTGAAGGGCGACCTCAACCGCGACCGGCTCCAGAAGGCCGTCGACCTCGCCATCGAGCAGGGCCGGCTACGGCAGGAGCTCGACCGCCACCAGCGCGAGCTGCAGCAGGCGGTGACCCAGCTGCGAGAGCAGCGCAACGAGCTCGCGGCGGTGAACGAGGCGCTCCAGCGGAGGGAGGCGCACCTGCGCTTCGTGCTGGGGCAGCTGCCGGTCGTCCACTGGACGACGGACATGGACCTGAAGATCACGCACATCGGCGGAGCGGCGCTGGACGCGATGGGCGTAGCCCCGGAGTCGCGCATCGGCCAGCTGGTCGGGAGCGACTTCGACGACCCCGCGCGGGGCCGGGAGTTCGTCGAGGCCCACGCGCCGGCCCTCGCGGGCGAGGCCGTGCTGCACGACACGGTCTTCGGGGGCCGTCCCTATCAGTGCCACATCGGGGCGCTGCGCGACGCGCAGGGCGCCATCGTCGGCACCATCGGGCTCGCGGTCGACGTGAGCGAGTCGCGCGAGCTGGAGAGGCAGCTACGGCACGCGGTGAAGATGGACGCGCTCGGGCAGCTCGCGGGCGGCATCGCTCACGACTTCAACAACCTGCTGTCGGTGATCCTCGGCTTCGCGGGCTTCATGAAGGCGGGCCTGTCGCCGGAGGCCCCGATGCAGAACGACCTCGGTCAGGTCATCAGCGCGGCCAACCGGGCCGCCGTGCTGGTGCGGCAGCTCCTGAGCTTCTCGCGGCTCTCGTCCGGGACGCCTCGCGTCGTCGAGGCCGCCGGGGTCATCGGCTCCACCCTGCCGATGCTCCAGCGGCTCGTCGGCGAGAACATCACCGTGCGCTTCACGCCCGACGCCGATCCGTGGCGGGTGCGCGTGGACCCCAACGCGCTCGAGCAGGTGGTCGTGAACCTCGTGGTCAACGGGCGCGACGCGATGACCCACGGCGGACGGATCGAGGTCGAGCTGCAGCACCTGACCCTCCGCGAGGAGCTGGTGCAGGCCCGCGATCGCCGGCTCGCCCCGGGCGACTACCTGGTGCTCTGCGTCACCGACGAGGGCGACGGCATCCCGAGGGACGTGCTCGAGCGCGTCTTCGATCCCTTCTTCACCACCAAGGAGGTGGGTCGAGGCACCGGGCTCGGGCTGAGCACCGTCTACGGCATCGCGCGGCAGGCCGGCGGGAGCGTCACGGTCTACTCGGAGGTGGGCCACGGCAGCACGTTCCGGGTGTACCTCCCGCGCGCGCTGGAGATGCCCGAGAGCCCCCGCCCGACGCCGCTGCCTGCGCCCCGCGGCAGCGAGACGGTGCTGGTGGTGGAGGACGAGGACGCGGTGCGCGAGGTCGCCGCGAGGGCCCTTCGAGACCTGGGCTACACGGTTCTCGAAGCGTCCGACGGCGCCTCCGCGGTCGAGCGCTGCCGGGAGTACGACGGGGTGATCGACCTCGTGCTGACCGACGTGGTGATGCCGGGCAAGGCCGGTCCGGAGGTGGCGAGCGCGCTGTTGGAGATGAGCCCCTCGCTGCGGGTGCTGTACATGTCGGGCTACACCGACCGCGGCGCGAGGGAGCGGGCGCAGCTCCCGGAGGGCGCGAACCTCATCGAGAAGCCGCTGAGCTTCGACCGGCTGGGGCGGGCGGTGCGGGCCGCGCTCGACGCCCCGGAGGCGGGGTCGGGTCAGGGGAATTCGACGATTCGCCAGTAGTGGTCGAGGAGCCCGAGGAGGCGCACGAAGCCGGCCCCCACGTCGCTCTTCACGATGTAGCCGGCGACGTTGAGGTTGTACGAGGCCACGCGGTCCTCGTCGCTGCGCGAGGTGGTCAGCACGAACACGATGCTGTCCCGCAGGTCCGGGTCGGCGCGCAGCTCGGTGAGGAACTCCAGCCCGTTCATCCGGGGCATGTTGAGGTCGAGGAGGATGAGGTAGGGCCGGGGGATGCGCTCGACCCCGGGGGCGCCGCGCAGCCGCGCGAGGGCCTCGATGCCGTCCACCGCCGTGATGATGGGGTTGCCGATGTGCTCGCGAGCGAAGGCGCGGCGCACGGCCTCCTGCTCGATGAGGTTGTCCTCCACGAGGAGGACGTTCACGGTTCGACCGGTCATGGATCAGGCTCCGTTCTGGCCCAGCAGAGGGGCCACGTGAACACCATGCAGGTGCCCCGCCCGTCGGACTCGACGTGCACCCGCCCGCCGAAGGTCTCCACGGTCTTCTTCACGATCGCGAGGCCCGCGCCGCTGCCCTCCACCTCGTCGCGCGGCCTCAGCGTCTGGAACATCCGGAACACCCGCTCGTGGAACTCGTGCGGGATGCCCGGGCCGTCGTCGGCGACGCGCACCTCCACCACGTCGCCCGCGGGGACGGCGCTCACCACCACGCGCCCGGCGCTGCGGTCGTGGTGCTTGAGGGCGTTGCCCACCAGGTTGCGCAGCACCTTCTCGAAGGGCATCCGCGGGGTGACGAAGGCCACGTCGTCCCCCTGCTGCACCACCTCGAAGCCCGGCTTCGGAGGCGAGAGCGCGAGGACGCTCGCGAGCACCTCGCCGAGCGTGAAGGAGCGCGGCTGGTCCACCACCCGCCCGACGCGGGAGTACTCCAGCAGGTCATCGAGGAGCCGCTCCATGCGCTGCACCCGGTCGTTGACCAGCGAGAGGTGCTGCGCCGACGCGGGCGGAAGCGAGTCGCCGACGTCCTCGATGATCCAGCTCACCAGGTTGCGCACGTCGCGCAGCGGGGACTTGAGGTCGTGCGAGGTCACGTACGCGAAGTCGTCGAGCTCGCGGTTGGAGCGCTCCAGCTCTCGCACGTGGTGGTCGAGCCGGCTGGCCATGCGCAGGCGCTCGGTGACGTCCTCGAAGATCAGCCCGAGGTAGTTCTCCCGCAGGGCGAAGCTCCGGACGTCGAAGTGGCGCTGGCTCTGCGGGTCGTCGCCCTGCGTGGCGGTCCAGCTGCGCGGGGCGCCGTCGGCGAGCGTCGCCGCCCAGAGATCGAGGAAGGGGGGCGAGGCGCCGAGCGAGAGGTCCCGCACGTGACGGCCGATCGCGTCGATGAAGCCTTCGCCCCCGGAGCGCGCCGCCGCCGGGTTGGCGGTCACCAGCCGGAAGGACCCGAGGTCCGCCGGGTCTTCGAGGTGCCAGATCACCATGCCCATCGAGGCGTTCTGGAAGAGGTCGACGAAGCGCCCGACCTCCGCCTCGGCCTTGCGCACGAGGTCTTCCTTCATGGCGATGTACGCGGTGCCGAGCTCCGCCATCGCCACGTCGGTGAAGCGGTCCATCCCCACGAGCACGCCCTCGGCGCGCGCGTCGATGTCGGGCAGCGCCTGGTGCCGGATCACCCGCCGGTACGAGCCCAGCAGCGCGAACCAGTCCCGGAACGCGATCCCCATCTGCGCGTAGGTCGCGCCCTGCACCCGCAGGTTGGCGAGGTACGCGTCCCACTCCCCGTCGACGAGCACCTGCCGCTGCATCGCGGCGTCCCTCACCCGCTGGGCCTCCATCGCCTCCTCGGGGATGGCCGCGATCAGCGCCGCGAAGGACGGGATCTTCGCCGCCGCGGCCAGCGTC